>NZ_KE384451.1:0-105282 GCF_000425785.1 Pseudomonas taiwanensis DSM 21245 | reverse complement strand
GCCCCTGCACCTCAACGCCCTCGGCCACGGTTGCGCCAATCTCGACGAAGACATTGCGCTCGGGTTGGCCTTCCGCCTCGCGGTAGACCACATAGGTTCGTCCTGATTCATCCACACGCAACGACTCAGGCGCCACGGCAATCCCCCGCTCGCTGCGATGCACGACCACCTTCAACTGCGCGCTCATGCCTAGCCGCAAACCCAACGCCCACGGTTGGGACGGTGTATCGAGCGATACCACCAGGTCATACCAGGCACCGTCACCTCCGTCCTCCCTGGCCTGAAGTGCGATGCGCTGCACCCGCCCTGCAAGCTGCTGGCCGGCCACCCTGACCTCAACCGACATGCCTTCGCGCAGTTTGCCCAGGTCCCCCTCCTCCACCTTCGCCAACACCTCTAACCGCCCCACATCGACCAAGGCCAGCAAAGGCTGCCCCTGAGCAACCTGTTGCCCCACCTGAAGGTGCCGCTGCGGTCTTGCAACAGCATGGCTTGCCCGCGCCACCAATGCCGGGAAAGGCGCCTTGATCACCCGTTGCTCGCACATGCGCGCCAATGCCTGCCAACGCGCCTGGGCATTGGTCATCTCCATCTGCGCAATGCGCAGGCCATTGCCTTGACCACGCGCGCGGGTCAGCCGTAACGCATGTTCTGCCTCCAGCACGCCCTGTTGCTGGACCCGTACCTGCTGAATGAGGTTATCGACCTCCATTCGCGCAACGATGCCGCGATCGAACAAACGTCGGGTATCGTCAAGCTCCGCCTGGCTCACAGCCAATGCGCCACGGGCGCGGTCCAGCGCACGTCGGGCCTGCGCCACCTCTGGCCCGTCCTGCCAACCCTGCATCTGCCGCAGCGCCTCACCGGCCTTGAGCACTTGCGCTTGCGCTTCGCGCAACTGGATTTCCAGACCCTCGGTATCCAGCATCATCAACGTCTCGCCAGCCTGCACCTGTTGCCCATCCTCGACGAACAACGCGGCAATCGAGCCATCGAAAGGCGCGGCCAGGATGAGCTGGCGACCGGCGTGAATCCGCCCGACAAGACCCAACTGACTCTCCAGCAGGTGCGGCTCCACGCGCTGCCAGCGCTCGACACCGCCCTGCACTGTCGACACAGGTCGCGATAGCCAGAACACCATAAAGGCTCCAGCAAGCGTCACGAACGCGCACGCCAACAGGTGTCGCCTAGTCATTGAGCGTCACATCCCAGCTATCGAGCGTGGTACCCAATGTCTGGTCCAGTTCGGCTTGAGCATTGAGGTAAGCGATCGTGGCATCCAGGTGAATGCTCTGGGCAGTGCGCAGGTCGTTTTCAAAACTGAGCACCTGAAAATTGCTCGAACGCCCCACGGCCAGTTTTTCCTGCTCGATCTGCAGCTTTCGACGTGACAGTGCCAACGCACGCCCAGCGATCTCTAACTGACGCCAACGGACATTGATGTCCCGAACCGCATTGGCGACATCGCGCTGCAGTTGCTGATGGGACTCCGCCAGGCTCACTTGATGGTTTTCTAAGGCGACCTGCGCCCGGACTTCCTTCTGACGACGACTCAAGTCACCGATGGGAATGTCCAGTTCCAACCCAACGTAGTGTTCCCACGCCTTGTCCTTGCCAGGGCGCGCTCGTGCCTGAGTGGCACCGCTGACCAGCGACAGGTCCCACCGCTGGTCATTGCGCGCCACCTGCAAATCGATCGCGGCCTGCTCGCCGGCAATCAGTTGCATCAGGTACGCAGGCTGCATCGCTTCGGCCTTGCCTATCGCCTGTTGGCCATCCACCTGCAGCGGCCGTACCACTGGCTTTTCCGTCGCCCGTAGCGGTGTGGAAAGCGCTATGCCAAGGGTTTGAGCGAGTGCCAGGCGGCGGGCATGCAGTTGATTGAGACTGCCTTGCAATGCCAGTTCCTGATTGGCAACTTCTGCTTCAGCCTGGACAATTTCGAACGCTGCCATGCGCCCAGCAGCGATCAACGCCTGGTTGACCTCCACCAGTTGCCGCGCCCTGGCCAGGCTATCGCGAGCGATGCGCAGTTGTTCCTGGGCTTGCAGCAGGTCACGGTAGACCTTGATCGTGTCAGTGATCACCTGCGCCACACTGTCCTTGAGCGCCAGCCGGTTGGTCTGCTCGGTCAACCGCGCCTGGCGCAACGGTGCGCTTGCCACCGCTCGCCCGGCACCACGCAACAGGGGTTGGACCACCATGAGGTTGGCGCCATCACGGTAGCGATTACCCGCTTCCTCGGCACGCGTTTGGCCATAGGCCCAGTCAAGGCTCAAGCGAGTGCCATAGGGCGTCAGCAGGCTGGCCGACGGCGTCACCTCTGCCTCGCGATAGCGATCGTCCTGGTTACGACTGCCCAGAAAACGCGCCTTGAGCGTTAGTTGCGGGGCAAAGTGATCACGTGCCACACGCAAGTCGAACTTCTGAGCGATACGCTCGAGGTAGGCGCTGCGAATCGCCCGATTGTCACGCAGGGCCAAGGCGATGGCATCCACCAGTTCCAGGGCCAGTTCCTCCCCGACATCGACCGCGAAGGCTTTGGCCGATACCGCGTGGATTTGCGTTGGCCGAGACAGTTGCAAGCGGTCACCGGCAACCCCTTGCAAAGGCATCAACAACCCACAGGCGATCGCCAGCCACCTAGTCATCACGCAACGCCACCACCGGTTGCAAACGCGCAGCGGCGAGCGCGGGCTGCAACCCGAAGAACACGCCCACAATCAGCGAACTGCCAACCCCCAAAGGCAACGACGAGCCGTCCACGGTAAAACGCCACCCCGATGCGACTGCAAAGCGCCAAGCGCCTACAAGCCCGACCAGCGCTCCCGTTGATGCACCCGCACCGGCCAACAAAATGGCTTCGAGCAGGAACAGCCAGGCGATATCCCGAGCCCGTGCGCCCAACGCCAAACGCACACCGATCTCTCGGCGTCGTTCAGCGACATTCATCACCATCACGTTCATTACCCCAACGCCACCCAGCAACAACGCAATGCCCGCGAACCCGCCAAGCAACCAACGGAACAGGCTCGACTGGTCGGCCATGCCTTCGATCAGTTGCTGCGGAAGACGTACCTCGACTTCATGCCCCGCAAGCCGAGCATTCAGGTAGTCCTTCAGGGCAATGGCAGCCTGCGACATGACTGCAGTATCACGCCCCAACGCCAGCAGTGTGCCGATCTCAGGGGAGGCCAATAGGCGCCTCATGCCCTGCAACGGCATGAGCACGGCATCGTCCAGCTGCACCGGTAGCATCGGGTTGTAGCCCAGCGGCGCGAGTATCCCCACGACATTGAACAGGTAGGCGCCCAGCGCCAGCCGATCTCCTACGTTGACATCGAGGGTCTGAGCCAATGTCGCACCCAAAAGCACGTGGGGGTTGGAATCGTCATACATCGACAACAGACGCCCCTCGCCAGCGGTCAAGCCGAGGACCTGCACCAAATGTGGAGTACTGCCGGCAACCAGCACTTCTCGCTGTTGTCCACGCGACTGCACAGTGACCACCGCCATTGCCAACGGCGCGATCGCGTTGATTTCCGCCGGCAGCCCGGAAAATCCAGGGAAACGGCCTGCGGGTGTCAGGTCGATGAGCATGAGCTCGCTGCCCAGGCCCTGAAACAGTTGCCTGGCATGCTGCGCCGCACTGTGGCCAATATTGAGCAAAGCCACCACGGCAGCGCAGCCTACCGCGATACCCAGCAACGCCAGCCAGGCACGGCGCCCCAGCAAACGCAAACTGGCCAACGCCTCACCCACGCGATGCCGCCAATCAGGGCCGTAGGCCTCAGGCACTCGCGACACCTCCATCCTGCACCTGCAGGCACCGCTCCATACGACGGGCCAGGGTGGCGTCATGAGTGACCATGACCAAGGTCACGCCCCGTTCCCGGTTCAGCGCCAACAACAATTCCAGCACCTCGTTGGACGTAGCCGCATCCAGGTTGCCTGTCGGCTCGTCGGCTAGCAGCAATCGAGGTTCTGTCACCAAGGCTCGGGCCATGGCCACCCGCTGGCGCTGGCCACCCGAGAGGTCTGCGGGGCGATGCCGGACCCGCAGCCCAAGCCCGACCGCCTCCAATTGCACCTGCGCCGCCCGGCGTGCCGCTGCTTGCCGAACACCCCGATAACAGAGCGGCAAGGCAACGTTGTCCAGCACCGTGAGGCGCGGTATCAGGTTGAAACTCTGGAAGACGAAGCCGATCATGCGGTTGCGCAGGATCGCGCGTTGGTCGGCGTTCGCGGCTGTCATGTCGCGGCCGGCCAATAGCACACGGCCTTGGCAGGGTTGATCCAGCAGGCCCATCAAATTAAGCAAGGTGCTCTTGCCTGAACCGGAAGGGCCGACAATGGCACAGGTCTGGGCAGAAGGGATCGACAGCGAGACATCGTGCAGGATGGGCTGATTGCCCAGAAAACGGGTAACGCCATCCAGGGAAAGGATTGGGCTCATCCGCGTGCTCCCTCCTCGTCAGTGTCAGTCGCTGGAAGGGCGGCCTCTGGGTCCTTTGACGATGGGTCGCTTTCGGTAGCGAGCTTCCATTCGTTGGCCATCAGGTCCATTAGAGAGATGTTGAATTCGGGCCTCTCAACTTCTTGCAAGCCCATCTGCATCATGATTCCGGCTTCGTAGTTACCGTACTGCGCCACCTCTACAGGGGGGAGCGATTTGTAGTAATCGAGAGTCTCCTGCAATCCGTTATCAATACGCCCCGTTTTCCGATACTCCGAATTCATCTTGTCGATAATATGCCGAGCCCACGCATTGTGCTGCTCAGTTCTTTCACTCAATGCGGCACGCCGTTCACTGATGGTGAATGCCCCACTCTCATCGTAAATAATCAGACTCAACTGATCGCGACTGAGCCCTTTGAAGGGATTATCACCTGTCCCCATGGCAAATGCGTTTGCCTTTTTGGCACGTTCAATGAGTTCAGGATCATCGGTGTCGGGGAGCTGGCTGTCATAGAAGTCTTTCGCAAGCAAGTACCCAGCCCCTCCTATGCTATCTAGGATCCTGGCTGCGAATGCGGCGAGCTCTTTGCGTGAAAGCTGGCTGTCTCGGGCTGCAGCACGCTCGGCAGCAGCACCTAGTTGCTGTGCGAACGCTGACAGTTCTACTTCTTTTCCAGCATCCTCCGTGGGATCGACAGCAATGACTGACTTGCCCGAACTTTCATCCAAGCGTTTCACATGAGTGACAACAGCCCGTACACTACTGGATAGTAAATCCCGTTTTATGGAATCCATTAATTGCACCTCAACATATCCATTGCATCTTGAAATAGCGGCACCTCATCACTTCGCCAATGAGGTGCCTTCATGGCCAGGCTATTACCGTGTGCTATTTCATGGTGAACTCAACGACCCACGAATAATCAGCAGCCGTCCTGATAATGGTTGCCTGGCAAGTGGCCCCACCACTCGGCGTTGCAGCCTTTGTCCATTCGGGCTTCTGGATTCCACCTGGGAGTGTTCGCAGTTGGTACGTTGTGCCGAAGGCACAGGCTTTGCTACCAATGGTGTAACGCACCATTGCGGCATTCACGTCCGGGCTGATAATGCGCTGAACGCGCATGTAGGTCGCCGATCCAGGCTCAACGGTCTGGTCAGGTTTGGGATTGGCTATCTGGTAAGTACTGCTCTCGTTGGATGTCACTAGCTTCAACACAGCTGGCTGTGTTCCCAGATTCTTGAACGTTACCTCTACAGGCGGCCCCGCCTGCACCCCTCCGGCAAAAATCAGCGAAGCCGTGGCAAACAGTGACAGCGATGTCTTCTTCATACGTTGGCGCTCTCTCGACTCTTCCGTGTGTTGATGGATGAGGCGCCCTTAGGTGGTCCCAAGCATGTCCAAGACGTTCCTTCGTACGTGGACAGCTCCCGAAGGGCGTCCATAGGGCTTAACGGCAGCCATCGAGAAAGCCTTAGACTTTTTATGGGCTTTGAATATGTCTGAATGTGACCCTGCACCACGGCAGCGCAGGCTTCATTCGGCAAAGCGCCATTTTTCCAGCGCCAAAAATCCAGCAGCAACCCCCTTATCGCCAAACGCCATAAGACCGCCCGTAGTTTTTTGACGATTTTTGAAAAAATTTTTTGGATGCTGGCACAAGAACATCCCACCCCGACTTCGCCCTTTGTATATAGGTACGAAACCGGGACGTGCTATCAGAATGAAAGTATTAGCCACTGAAAAAATATTTAGAAATCTTTCATCCGAGCGGAACCCACCTCGGAACTTCTGCTACGACCCATCGCTCATAGTGCCGTAACGAATATCTTGCGCCGTGGGTGTGAGAGATGACTTACAGATGACAACGGCAGGTATCCATACCCGCCATGGAAACTTCGACAGTGGCTACGGAAAGCCCGAGAACCCTGTCTTTACAGGAGAGACGCGCCCCTAACAAATCGTCCTAGTGGTTGATTTCAAAGGATTTTTTCACTTGAAAGAACAAGCACAGCATCGCGCCAAGTAGCGCCTTGCAATAAAGACGGCTGCATTTCAGGGCACGCCTTTTAATTATTGGCTTTTGACTGCCAACTTTGAGTGCACAACTTCGTGCGCTCTGGATTCATTCATGCCTGCGCTCGGCGAAGTGTGCTTTCGCCATGGATCCGTGCGCCCGAAAACTGTTGTTAATCAACCCAGTCCGGCTCTTCCCGGAGGAGCTGGCGTGATAAACACATGAGGTGATAGCGATGCGTATCAGCATCTTTGGTTTGGGTTATGTGGGTGCAGTCTGTGCAGGTTGCCTGACGGCACGTGGCCATGACGTGATTGGTGTGGACGTTTCCAGCACCAAGATCGACCTGATCAATCAGGGTAAGTCGCCCATCGTCGAACCAGGCCTGGAAGCACTGCTGCAGCAAGGCATCGCCAACGGCCGCCTGCGTGGCACCACCGACTTCGCCGAGGCCATCCGTGCCAGCGATGTATCGATGATCTGCGTCGGCACCCCGAGCAAGAAAAACGGCGACCTGGGCCTTGAGTACATCGAGTCGGTGTGCCGCGAAATCGGCTATGTGCTGCGCGACACCACCCGTCGTCACACCATCGTGGTACGCAGCACCGTGCTGCCTGGTACCGTCAAGAACGTGGTCATCCCAATTCTCGAGGACTGCTCGGGCAAGAAGGCCGGGGTCGACTTCGGCGTCGCGGTCAACCCTGAGTTCCTGCGCGAAAGCACCGCGATCAAGGATTACGACCACCCACCGATGACCGTCATTGGCGAACTGGACAGCGCCAGCGGCGACATCCTGCAAAGCCTGTACGAAGAGCTCGACGCTCCGATCATCCGCAAGCCGATCGAAGTGGCCGAGATGATCAAGTACACCTGCAACGTCTGGCACGCCACCAAGGTCACCTTCGCCAATGAAATCGGCAACATCGCCAAGGCGGTGGGTGTCGATGGCCGCGATGTGATGGACGTGGTCTGCCAGGACAAAGTGCTGAACCTTTCGCAGTACTACATGCGCCCAGGCTTCGCCTTCGGTGGTTCCTGCCTGCCCAAGGACGTACGCGCCCTCACCTATCGTGCCGCCAGCCTCGATGTACGCGCTCCCCTGCTCGACTCGCTGATGCGCAGCAACGAATCGCAGGTCCAGAACGCCTTCGAGCTGATCGAAGCCCATGAAAAGCGCAAGGTCGCCCTGCTTGGCCTGAGCTTCAAGGCCGGCACCGACGACCTGCGTGAAAGCCCGCTGGTGGAACTGGCCGAGCGCCTGATCGGCAAGGGCTATCAACTGGATATCTACGACGAGAACGTCGAGTACGCCCGCGTTCACGGGGCGAACAAAGAGTACATCGAGTCGAAGATTCCGCATGTCTCGTCGCTGCTCAACGCCAACTTCCAAAAGGTCATCGACAACGCCGACATCATCGTCCTGGGCAACCGTGACGAGCAGTTCCGCGCCCTTGCCGAGCAAGCGCCGGCCGGCAAGCAAGTGATCGACCTGGTCGGTTTCATGAGCAAAGGCACCTGCGCTGCCAGCCGTACCGAAGGTATCTGCTGGTAAGCCCTTGGCCGGGCAGCGGTGGCCTCCCCACCGCCGCTGCCCTCCCTTTTTCTGATTTCGCGACGGATGCTGAACATGCAAAGGCTCCAGACAGTGCTGTTGCAGTGCGCCGGGTGGCTGCTCTACATGAGCCTGCTCATGCTGATCGCCCTGGCCCTGCCCAGCGATATCTTCGACTCGCAGTCGAAGCACTTCATCTTCCTGGTCGGCGCAGTCGGCATCTGGCGCTACTCCATGGGCGCCACCCATTTCATCCGCGGCATGATCTTCCTGTACCTGGTCTACCCCTACCTGCGCCGCAAGGTGCAGAAACTGGGCAAGGCGGCTGACCCGTCGCATGTCTACCTGATGGTGACCAGCTTCCGCATCGACGCACTGACCACGGCCCAGGTGTACAGCTCGGTGATCCGTGAAGCGATCAACTGCGGCTACCCGACGACCGTGGTGTGCTCACTGGTGGAGATGTCCGACGAGCTGCTGGTGAAAAGCCTGTGGGCCAAGTACAACCCGCCAGCACATGTGAAACTCGACATCGTGCGCATCGCCGGCACCGGCAAGCGCGACGGCCTGGCCTATGGCTTTCGCGCCATCTCGCGCATGCTGCCGGACGAGAACGCCGTGGTCGCGGTCATCGACGGCGATACCGTGCTGGCCGATGGCGTGGTGAACAAGACCGTGCCCTGGTTCAAGCTCTACCCCAACGTTGGCGGCCTGACCACCAACGAATTCTGCGAAGTGCGCGGCGGCTACATCATGAGCGAGTGGCACAAGCTGCGCTTCGCTCAGCGTCACATCAACATGTGCTCGATGGCACTGAGCAAGCGCGTGCTGACCATGACCGGGCGCATGTCGATGTTCCGCGCCAGCGTGGTGACCAACCCCGAGTTCATCGCCGACGTCGAAAGCGACTCGCTGATGCACTGGCGCCTGGGCCGGTTCAAGTTCCTCACCGGTGACGACAAGTCCAGCTGGTTCAGCCTGATGCGCCTGGGTTACGACACCTTCTACGTGCCCGATGCCGCCATCAACACGGTCGAACATCCGCCCGAGAAGAGCTTCCTGAAGGCCAGTCGCAAGCTGATGTACCGCTGGTACGGCAACAACCTGCGGCAAAATTCCCGCGCCCTGGGACTGGGTGTTCGTCGCCTGGGGCTGTTCACCAGCATCGTGCTGTTCGACCAACGCGTGTCGATGTGGACCAGCCTGCTGGGCCTTACCGTGGCGGTGATCGCCAGCCTCAAGTTCGGCATGGCTTTCCTGCTGGTTTACCTGCTGTGGATCGGCATCACCCGCCTGATCCTGACGGTGATGCTGCTGTGCTCCGGCCACAACGTGGGTCCGGCCTACCCGCTGATTCTCTATTACAACCAGATCGTCGGCGCGCTGATGAAGATCTACGTGTTCTTCCGCCTCGACAAGCAGTCCTGGACCCGTCAGCCCACTGCCCTGAAGCGCGACCTCGCCAGTTTTCAACAATGGTTCAACACCTGGTCCTCGCGGACCATGACCTTCTCGGCTGCCAGCATCTTCGTTGCTGTGCTGTTCATGGTCGTGTGAGCCCAACCCGGATCGGAACTAAAGGAACAAACCACCATGAATACCGCCGTGAATGTCAACGTCGTGCATGAGTCCGAAGCCCAGCGCCAACACGCCCGGGTGCGCATCCCCGCCAAGCTGCGCTTCCTGGATGCCCAGCGCCAGCCCCATGATGTGAAGGTCGACGACCTTTCCGCCGGTGGCCTGAGCTTCCACACCAAGCAGCCACTGAAGGTTGGCGATGTGCTGCGCGGGCGCTTGCAGTTCGTGGTCGACAACCTTGGCCTGTCGATGGACATCGAATTCCAGGTGCGCTCCTACCTCGCCGACACCGGCCGTACCGGCGCGCAGTTCCAGAACCTGGAACCACGCGACATCGCCACCTTGCGCCACATCATCACCAGCCACCTGTCCGGTGAGCTGATCAGCATCGGCGATGTACTGAGCACCCTGCAGCGCGACAACTTCACCAAGGCCCGCAAGCAGAAGGATTCAGGTACCGGCCTGTCGGCCTTCGGCCGCCTGAAAGCGGTGACCGTGACCCTGGGCGTGTTCGTGGTGGGCATTGCCGCCTTCGGCTTCGTGGCCAAGTCGCTGTATGGCATGTATTTCGTGAGCCATGCCGAAGCCGGCGTGGTGGCAGTGCCGACCACCAACGTCACCATGCCCCGCGACGGTACGGTGAGCAGCCTGGTCGAAAGCGGTGGCCTGATCGCCAAAGGCGCCCCGCTGGCCAGCTTCAGCACCAGCATGCTGGACATGCTCAAGGGCCATCTGGACGACTCGCAGCTGGAGCCGGCCAAGGTCGAGGAATTGTTCGGCAAGCAACTCTCCGGGACTCTCACCAGTCCCTGCGATTGCGTGGTCGCCCGCCAGCTGGTGGACGACGGCCAGTACGCCGCCAAGGGCCAGCCGATCTTCCAGCTGATCCCGCGTACCAGCAACCCGCTGATCGAGGCGCGCTTCAGCTACCGCCAGTTCGACAAGGTCCAACCAGGCACCCGTGTCAACTTCCAGATCGCCGGCGAAGACGACGTGCGCACCGGCCATATCGTCAGCAGCACCAGCCTCAACAGCGAAGACCTGGCCTCCGATATCCGCGTTCAAATCAAGCCTGACGGCGCCTTGCCGGCCGAATTGGCCGGCCGCCCGGCCTCGGTCACCAGCGACCGTGGTCCATCGCTGGACTGGTTGATCGACAAAGCCGTTGCCCGTGGGCTTTAAGAGGATCGAGCTGATGAATTGCATGACGCCGTTGCGAGGGCTCTGCCCTCCATCGCGACTCAAGGCCACAGCCACAGGGCCTGCGTCGTCCACTGGAGCGCGCAGCGCTCGCCCATCTGCATGGTGTGCACTGGCGCTGGCCGTCAGCCTGGCCGGTTGCGCCGGTCTGCCCGACCAGCGCCTGGCCAACGAAGCGCTCAAGCGTGGCGACACTGCCCTGGCCGAGCGCAACTACAAAGCGCTGGCCGACCTGGGCTACAGCGACGCGCAGGTGGGCCTGGCCGACATCAAGGTCACCAGTGGCGACCCTGCGCAGTTCAAGGAAGCCGAAGCGACCTACCGCGCCGCGGCAGCAACCTCGCCGCGTGCCCAGGCGCGCCTTGGCCGCTTGTTGGTGGCCAAACTCGACAGCACCCAGGCCGAGCGCGAGGAAGCTGAACGGCTGCTCAAGCAGGCTTCGGCGCAGGGCGAAAACAAGACCCTGATCCCACTGGCGATGCTTTACCTGCTGTACCCGCAGAGCTTCCCCAAGGTCAACGCCCAGCAGCAGATCGACCAGTGGCGCGCGGCTGGCTATCCGGAAGCCGGCCTGGCCCAGGTGCTGCTGTACCGCACCCAAGGCACCTATGACCAGAATCTGGACAAGGTCGAGGCGCTCTGCAAGGAAGCCCTGAACACCCTGGACGTCTGCTATGCCGAATTGGCGACCGTCTACCAGAAGCGGGGCCAGACCGACCAGCAGGCTGCCCTGCTGCAACAGCTCAAGTCGGCCTACGCCCGCGGCTCGGTGCCGGCCAGCCGCGTCGACAGCGTCGCCCGCGTCCTGGCCGACCGCAACCTCGGCCAGACCGATGAGAAAACCGCCAAGGACCTGCTCGAACAGATCGCGCCATCTAATCCGGCATCCTGGGTCAGCCTCGCGCAACTGGTGTACGACTTCCCCGAGCTGGGCGACACCGACCAGTTGATGGCTTACATCGACAAAGGTCGCGAAGCGCAACAGCCCCGTGCTGAACTGCTGCTTGGCCGTCTCTACTACGAAGGCAAGAGCGTACCGGCCGATGCCGTGAAGGCCGAACAACACCTGCAAGCGGCGGCCAACGCCGGCGAAGTCAGTGCCGACTACTACCTGGGCCAACTGTACCGCCGTGGATACCTGGGCGATGTCGAGCCGCAGAAAGCGGTCGACCACTTGCTCAATGCCGCCCGTGGTGGCCAGAACAGCGCCGACTACGCCCTGGCCCAGCTGTTCAGCGAGGGCCATGGTATCCGCAGCAACCCGGCCAACGCCTGGGTGTTCGCCCAGCTGTCCCAGGCCAACCCGACGCCGCAGTCGGCTGAACTGCTTGCACAGCTCGATCAGCAACTCACGCCTGAACAACGCAGCCAGGCCCAGCAACTGCTGGCCCAGGAGAAGCAGGCACGCGGCAGCATGGGCCGGGGTGCCACCAGCACACTGGCCATCGAAGCGCTGCAAGACGATGAAAAAGAAGTAGACGGTGAGGACATGCTATGACGCTCAATCCCTTCGTGAAGGCCGGCATCGGCCTGAGCTTCGCCCTGCTGTGGTCGTGCCCGACCCTGGCGGACATGACCGCCGAGAAGAACTTTGGTCTAGACGTGAAAATCACCGGTCAGTCCGAGGACGACCGTGACCTGGGCACCCGCTCCGGCGGCGACGTCAATGGCCTGGGCCTGGACCTGCGTCCATGGGTGTACGGCGAACGCGGTAACTGGAGTGCCTACGCCATGGGCCAGGCCGTGACCGCTACCGACACCATCGAAACCGACACCCTGCGCCAGAACGACGACGGCACCACCACCGACACTGGCGAGGACAGCCGCACGCCAGACAAGAGCTACCTGGCCCTGCGCGAGTTCTGGGTCGGCTACAGCGGCCTCACCGCCTACCCCGGCGAGCAGCTTCGCCTGGGTCGCCAACGCCTGCGCAGCGATGATGGCATGTGGCGCGACACCAATATCGAAGCCCTGAACTGGACCTTCGACACCACCCTGCTCAAGGCTGACCTGGGCGTGGCCCAGCGCTTCAGCGAATACCGCACCGACCTCACCGAACTGGCGCCGGAAGACAAGGACCGCACCCATGTCTACGGCAATGTCGCCACACAGTGGACCCCTGGCCACTGGGTCGGCCTGCGCGCTCACCACAGCCACGACAGCGGCAGCCTGAAAAACCCAGGCGAAACCGTCGACGCACTGGACAAGACCCGCACTGGCGACCTCACCTGGCTGGGCCTGGAAGCCAACAGCGATGCCTACAACTGGCGCAACGACCACACCGTCAACTACTGGGGCAGCGTCACCTGGCTGACGGGCGACCGCGACACCCTGAGCAGCCAACAAGTGGGCAACGAGCAGGTGGCAACCGGCAAGCAGAGCGGTGACGTCAACGCCTGGGGCACCGACCTCGGCATCCGCCTGCGCCTGGACCCCAACTGGCAAGTCGGCGCGGCCTATGCCCGTGGCAGCGGCGGTGGCGGCAGCGACGGCTCGAACAACTTCGAGCAGACCGGCCTTGAAAGCAACCGGTCCAACTTCACCGGCACCCGTTCGCGCGTCCACCGCTTCGGCGAGGCGTTCCGTGGCGAGCTGGGCAACCTGCAGGCGGCCACCCTGTTCGCCTCCTGGCAACTGCGCGACGACTACGACGCAAGCTTCATCTACCACAAGTTCTGGCGTGTCGATGACCAACAGAACATCGGCTCCAGCGGCATCAACGCCGTGGTCAACGACAACGGCGTGAACCGCCCACTGGTCAATGGCGAGAAAGACCTGGGCCAGGAGATGGACGTGGTCGTCACCAAGTACTTCAAGCAAGGCCTGCTGCCGGCGTCGATGAGCCAGGCCATCGACGAACCTTCGGCCCTGGTACGTCTGCGTGCCGGTGTGTTCAAGCCGGGCGACGCCTATGGCCAGGAAGCGGACTCGTACATGCACCGCGCCTTCGTCGACGTGATCTGGCGCTATTGAGCCGGGAGAGGAACCACATGACCCTTCACCCGAACCTTCGCCACAGCCTCCTGGCCAGCGCTTTGCTGCTGGCCTCGGGCCTAGCGTTCGCGGACAACCCCGCCAACAAGGCCAAGGAACTGCAGCAGGCCAAGACCTACACCGTGTCCAGTGCACCGGTCGAGCCACTGCACATGGACCCACCCAAGCTGCCCGACCTGTCCGGCTACACCGCAGAGGCCGTGCAGAAGAAGATCGACCGCAGCCACAAGGGCACCGTCAGCGTACGCCGCATGCTGCAGGAAGAATCGCTCAAGGAGTTCATCGGCGGTGACAACAAAGCCGCCGAGTGGGTGCAGCGCCAGCATGGCATTCCCCAGGCGATCTTCGTCGACAACGGCCATGTCGACCTGGTCGAACTGAGCAAGAAAGTACCCAAGCAGTACCTGAGCGAGGTCGAGCCTGGTGTGTACCTGGCACGCTTGCCGATCGTGGTCGGGCAGAAGGGCATCCTCGAGATCGACGGCAAGGTCAAGCAGTTGCGCCTGTCCCAGGAAGGCGGTTCGTTCCTGGTCAACGACGGCAAGCTGTTCGTCACCGACACCCAGGTGACCGGCTGGCGCGAAAAGGACAACGGCCCGGCCAGTTTCCGCTCGCCCAGCGAATTCCGCCCGTTCCTGCTGTCCTGGGGCGGCACCGAGACCTACATCGTCAACACCAAGATGGCCAGCTTCGGCTATGCCAAGTCCAAGTCCTACGGTGTGAGCATCTCGCAGTACACCCCGAACATGGCCAAGCGCATGGGCCGCCCTGAACCGACCGGCTGGATCATCGGTTCGGAGTTCAGCGACATGTGGTACGGCTTCTACTGCTACGAAACCCAGGACTTCGTGGTCAAGGACAGCGTCTACCGCGACAACATCGTCTACGGCATCGACCCGCACGACCGTTCGCACCGCCTGATCATCGCCGGCAACACTGTCTACGGCACCAAGAAAAAGCACGGGATCATCGTCTCGCGTGAGGTCAACGACAGCTGGATCATCAACAACAAGAGCTACGACAACAAGCTCTCGGGTGTGGTGATCGACCGTAACAGCGTCAACAACCTGATCGCCTACAACGAGATCTACCGCAACCACACCGACGGCATCACCCTGTACGAAAGCGGCGACAACCTGATCTGGGGCAACAAGCTGATCAACAACCGTCGCCACGGCATCCGCGTGCGCAACAGCGTGAACATTCGTCTGTACGAAAACGTCGCCATGGCCAACGGCCTGGTGGGCGTCTACGGGCACATCAAGGATCTGTCGGATACCGACCGTGACATCGCCCTCGACCCGTTCGACACCAAGGTCTCGCTGATCGTGGTCGGCGGTGAGCTGGCGGCCAACGGCTCGGGGCCGCTGTCGATCGACTCGCCCCTTTCGGTGGAGTTGTACAAGGTCTCGATGCTCGCCCCGCGCAAGGCCAACGGCATCAGCCTCAACGGCATCCTCGGCGAGCGCCAGGACGAAATCCTCGACCTGCTGGCGCGCCAGCAGAAGGCTGTGCTGATCGACCCGGTCGAACGCCAGACCGAAATGATCGACTAAGGAAGCCCGACCATGACCCCACACCTGATGAAACTGCTCGGTCTGTCCGCTGCCCTCCTGGCCATCAGCCAGGGCGTGCGCGCCGACGACGTGAAGGCACCGACCTTCACCGCCGAGCCGTGCTGCCAACTGTGCCCCGAGGCGCATGACCCCAGCCGCTACACCACGCGTTACCAGCAGAACTTCACCACCCTGGTGCAAGCCCAGGGCGACTGGCTGTTCCGGACCCGCGAAGACCTGCGTACCGAGTTCGACACCACACCGTCTGGCTACAAACGCCTTCAGCAAGTGCACGACGCCTTCAAGAAGCGCGGCGTGGAGTTGGTCGTGGTGTACCAGCCGACCCGCGGCCTGGTGAACCGCAACATGCTCAAGCCTGAAGAAAAAGCCGCCTTCAACTATCAGAAGGCCCTGAGCAACTACCAGGCCATGCTGCAGCGCTTTGCCAAGATGGGCTACAACGTACCCGACCTCTCGCCGCTAACCAACGAGCAGTTGGCCGCAGCCGACCAGGGCAAGGACTTCTACTTCCGCGGCGACCAGCACTGGACGCCCTACGGCGCCGAGCGCGCAGCGAAGATCGTGGCCGAGACCGTGCACAAGATGCCGGCGTTCGAAGGCATTCCACGCAAGGAATTCGAAACCCACAAGTCGGGCCGCATGGGTAAGACCGGTACGCTGCATAACGTTGCCGGCCAGCTTTGTGGCACCAGCTACGCCGTGCAGTACATGGACCAGTTCGCCACCGAACCGAAGGGTTCGAGCGGCGGCGACGACCTGTTCGGTGACAGCGGTAATGCCCAGATCACCCTGGTCGGCACCAGCCACAGCGGCAAGAACTACAACTTCTCCGGGTTCCTGCAACAGTACATCGGCGCCGATGTGCTCAACGTCGCCTTCCCAGGCGGCGGTTTGGAAGGCTCGATGATCCAGTACCTGGGCAGCGAAGAGTTCCAGAAGCACCCGCCGAAGATCCTGATCTGGGAGTTCTCTCCGCTGTATCGCCTCGACCAGGAAACCATCTGGCGCCAGATCCTCGCCTTGCTCGACGATGGTTGCGACGCGCGTCCTGCGCTGATGAGCGCCAGCGCCGAACTCAAGCCCGGCAAGAACGAGCTGATGGTCAACGGCAAGGGCGGCGTGATCAAAGACCTGATCAACCGCAACCTGCAGATGGACTTCAAGTTCGAGGACACCTCGGTCAAGACCCTGCAGGCCACCCTGTGGTACCTCAATGGCCGCCACGAAGACATCAAGATCGAGAAGCCGGACACCTCCGAAACCGACGGTCGCTTCGTTTTCCAGATGCGCGAAGACGAAGACTGGGCCAGCCAGAACCTGTTGGCCGTCGAGGTCCAGGGGCCTGAGGACGGCACCCGCAAAGTCGAAGCCAAGCTTTGCAAACGCAACAACTTCGCCAGCCCTATGCACACCGCGCAAGCTGGCCAGTGAGGCGAACATGACCAAGCTCAGCAGAACCACCGCACCCGCACTTCTTGCCCTGGCGCTGTTCGGCGGCGCCGCGCATGCCGCGCTGGTACCGCCCCAGGGCTATTACGAAGGCATCGAGAAACTCAAGACCAGCGACGGCAATTTCCGTTGCGCGGCACCGCCCAGACCCTATACCGGCGCGTTGCAGTTTCGCAGCAAGTACGAGGGCTCGGACAGTGCCCGGGCAACCTTGAACCTGGACTCGGAACAGGCCTTCCGCGACTCCACCAAGGAAATCACCACCCTGGAGCGTGGCGTGGCCAAGATGGTCAACCAGTACATGCGAGACGGTCGGCCCGCGCAGCTCGACTGCACGCTGAACTGGCTGAGCACCTGGGCACGGGCCGATGCCCTGATGTCGACCAACTACAACCACACCGGCAAGTCCATGCGCAAATGGGCACTGGGCAGCATGAGCGGGTCTTGGCTGCGCCTTAAGTTCTCTAACTCGCAACCACTGGCGGCGCACCAGGCCCAGGCCGAACTGATCGAGAAGTGGTTCGCCCGCCTGGCCGAGCAGACCGTACGCGACTGGAGCAACTTGCCCCTGCAGAAGATCAACAACCACAGCTATTGGGCGGCCTGGTCGGTCATGGCTACCGCCGTGGCCACCGACCGCCGTGACCTGTTCGACTGGGCGGTGAAGGAATACAAGGTCGGCGCCAACCAGGTCGATGCCCAGGGCTTCCTGCCAAACGAGCTCAAGCGCAAGCAGCGCGCCCTGGCCTACCACAACTATGCCCTGCCCCCCCTGGCGATGATCGCCAGCTTCGCCCAGGCCAATGGCGTGGACCTGCGTGGCGAGAACAACAACGCCCTGCAGCGCCTGGGGCAGAAAGTGCTGGCCGGGGCCAGGGATCCGAGTGCGTTCAAGACCCGCAATGGCGAGAAGCAGGACATGGACGACCTCAAGATCGACAACAAGTACGCCTGGCTGGAGCCCTGGTGCCAGCTGTATTCGTGCAACGCCGACACCCTTGAGCGCAAGCGCGACATGCAGCCATTCGACAGCTTCCGGCTGGGTGGCAACCTGACCCGGGTCTACGACCCGAGCGCAGCGCGCAAGAAGTAACGCAAAGGCCCTGCAGGAGCGGATTCATCCGCGCTGGCGTCGGCAGGCTCACAACCGCTGCCATGACCATCGCAATCGCGGATGAATCCGCTCCTGCAAGGGACTAGGTATCTCCCACTTTTCGAGTGGGGGGTTTGGGGGGCGCTTTGCCCTGGATGCTGTGAACAAAAAGGAGAACCGGGATGGTCTTCTCGTCCAACGTGTTCCTGTTCCTGTTCTTGCCGGTCTTCCTCGGCTTGTACTACTTGAGCGGGCAACGCTATCGCAACCTGCTGCTGCTGGTTGCCAGCTACATCTTCTACGCCTGGTGGCGGGTGGACTTCCTCGCCCTGTTCGCCGGGGTCACCCTGTGGAACTACTGGATCGGCCTGAAAGTCGGTGCCGCGGGCGTGCGCACCAAGCCGGCCCAACGTTGGCTGCTGCTTGGCGTAGGCGTGGACCTGGCGATCCTGGGCTACTTCAAGTACGCCAATTTCGGCGTCGACAGCCTGAACGCGATCATCACCTCGTTTGGCCTGGAGCCGTTCATCCTCACCCACGTGCTGCTGCCGATCGGTATCTCGTTCTATATCTTCGAGTCGATCAGCTACATCATCGACGTGTATCGCGGCGACACCCCGGCCACCCGCAACCTGATCGATTTCGCGGCGTTCGTGGCCATCTTCCCGCACCTGATCGCAGGCCCCGTGCTGCGCTTCAAGGATCTGGTCGACCAGTTCAATAACCGCACCCACACACTGGACAAGTTCTCCGAAGGCTGCACCCGCTTCATGCAGGGCTTCATCAAGAAAGTGTTCATCGCCGACACCCTGGCGGTGGTCGCCGATCACTGCTTCGCCCTGCAGAACCCCACCACTGGCGACGCCTGGCTCGGCGCCCTGGCCTATACCGCGCAGCTGTACTTCGACTTCTCCGGCTACAGCGACATGGCCATCGGCCTGGGTCTGATGATGGGCTTCCGCTTCATGGAGAACTTCAAGCAGCCCTACATCAGCCAGTCGATCACCGAGTTCTGGCGCCGCTGGCACATCAGCCTATCGACCTGGCTGCGGGACTACCTGTACATCACCCTGGGCGGTAACCGCAAAGGCACCTTCAATACCTACCGCAACCTGTTCCTGACCATGCTGCTGGGCGGGCTGTGGCACGGCGCCAACTTCACCTACATCATCTGGGGCGCCTGGCACGGCATGTGGCTGGCCATCGAGCGTGCATTGGGCATCGACACCAATCCGCAACGCTTCAACCCGGTCAAATGGGCCTTCACCTTCCTGCTGGTAGTGGTCGGCTGGGTGATCTTCCGCGCCGAGAACCTGGAAGTGGCCGGCCGCATGTATGGCGCCATGTTCAGCTTCGGCCAGTGGCAGCTGTCCGAACTCAATCGCGCCCAGCTCACTGGCCTGCAGGTGGCCACGCTGGTCATCGCCTACATCACCCTGGCGTTCTTCGGCCTGCGCGACTTCTACCGCAATGCCAAGCCGAGCCCCGTGGCAAGCCCGGTGCAGGTCAATGCCGATGGCTCGATCGGCCTGGACTGGACCCGGGTAATGTCCCGCGCCCTGATCCTGCTGCTGTTCGTGGCTTCGATCCTCAAGCTCTCGGCGCAGAGCTACTCGCCGTTCCTCTACTTCCAGTTCTGAGGCTGATGACCATGACCCGGACATTACGCATCACTTACTCCCTGTCGTTCCTCGGTCTGCTGGTGGGCATGGGCGTGTGGTCCACCGGTGGCCTGCAAAGCTTCCAGCGCACCGAGCAGATGACCATGCTCGACGGCAAGCTGGCCAAGGCTGCCGAGACCCATTACGACGAGCAGTTCCCGATCAAGCGCCTGGGCACCAACGTCTGGGCGGCGCTGGACTTCAAGTTGTTCAACGAAGGCCGCCCGGGCGTGGTCCTGGGGCGCGACCAGTGGCTGTTCAGTGACGAAGAGTTCAAGCCGACTGCCGGCGCCGAACAGTTGATGCAGGAAAACCTCGCCCTCATCCGTGGCGTGAGCGAAACCCTCAAGCGCCACAACGTGCAACTGGTGCTGGCAATCGTCCCAGCCAAGGCGCGGATCTACTCGGAGTACCTGGGCAAGGAACAACCGGCCAGCCTGCACGATGACCTGTACAACCGCTTCCATGCCCAGGCCCGCCAGGCCAACGTGTTCGCTCCCGACCTGCAGGCGGCCCTGGAACAGGCCAAGGCCCGTGGCCAGGTGTTCCTGCGTACCGACACCCATTGGACGCCCATGGGCGCCGAAGTCGTCGCACAGGCCCTGGCCGAAGCCGTTGGCCGTCAGAACCTGCTCAATGGCGAGCCGCAGACGTTCATCACCGAGGCTGGCAACAGCGCACCGTACAAGGGCGACCTGACCAACTTCCTGCCGCTGGACCCACTCTTCAGCAACCTGCTGCCGACCCCCGACAACCTGCAGCAGCGCACCACGCGCCCTGCGCAAACCGAGGGCGAGGCCGACGACGCACTGTTCGCCGACACCCGGATTCCAGTGGCCCTGGTGGGGACCAGCTACAGCGCAAACCCGCATTGGAACTTCCTCGGTGCCCTGCAGCAAGCCCTGCGCAGCGACGTGGCCAACTACGCCGAAGACGGCCATGGCCCGGTGTTGCCGATGCTCAAGTACCTGCAAAGCGATGCCTTCAAAAATGCCGCGCCACAAGTGGTGGTGTGGGAATTCCCAGAACGATATCTGCCAATGAAGAACGACCTCAGCAGCTTCGACCCGAACTGGATCGCACAGCTCAAGAGCGCACGTAAATCCGAAGAAAACCTGGCCTTGTCGTCCTCCCGGACGAACCACTGATAGAGAGGAACACGCACATGACTACCAAGACTTCCATTGCCAAAGCCCTCACCCTCGCGGCAGGCCTTTCCCTGGCTTCGATGCAAGCCTTCGCCGGCGCCGACGCTGCGCTGTACGGCCCAACCGCACCGAAGGGTTCGACCTTCGTGCGCCTGTACAATGCCTCCAGCGCACCCACCGCCGCCACTGTCGGCAACACCCAGATCAAGCAGGTCGGCGCCCAGGCCAGCAGCGACTTCAGCTTCCTGCCGGGGGGTGACTACACCGCCCAGGTCGGCGGCAAGAGCGTCCCGGTCAAACTGGCCGCCGACAAGTACTACACCCTGGTCAACAACGCCGGCGGCAACCCGCAGTTGATCGAAGAACCGCCGTTCAAGAACAAGCAGAAAGCACTTGTCCGGGTCCAGAACCTCAGCGACCAGACCCTGACCCTGAAAACCGCCGATGGCAAGACTGCCGTGGTGGATTCGGTAACCGCCAAGGGCCGTGGCGAACGTGAAATCAATCCGGTCAAGGTCAACCTGGCCTTGTTCGAAGGCGACAAGAAAGTCAGCGACCTCAAGCCGGTCGCTCTGGAGCGCGGCGAAGCCGCAGTGCTGTACGTAACGGGTTCCGGCAACAACTTGTCGCCGGTGTGGGTAACTCGCCCCGTGGCTAGCAACTGATCCCCCTGCCTCTAAACGACTATTGGAGAAACATGATGATCCCGGTAATTCTTTCTGGTGGTAGCGGTTCCCGTCTGTGGCCTCTGTCGCGCAAGCAGTTCCCCAAGCAGTTCCTGGCCCTGACCGGTGAACACACCCTGTTCCAGCAAACCCTGGAGCGCCTGGTGTTCGAAGGCATGGACGCGCCTATCGTGGTCTGCAACAAGGACCACAAGTTCATCGTTCAGGAACAACTCGCCGCGCTGAAGCTGCAGACCCAAGGCATCCTGATGGAGCCGTTCGGTCGCAACACCGCCCCAGCGGTAGCCATGGCGGCCATGAAGCTGGTCAACGAAGGCCGCGACGAGCTGATGCTGGTGCTGCCGGCCGACCATGTGATCGAGGACCAGAAGGCACTGCAACGCGCCCTGGCCCTGGCCACCGTGGCTGCTGAACGTGGCGAGATGGTGCTGTTCGGCGTGCCGGCCACCAAGCCTGAAACCGGCTACGGCTACATCCGCTCCAGCCAGGATGCCCTGCTGCCTGAGGGCGTGGCGCGGGTTGCGCAGTTCGTCGAAAAGCCCGATGAAAAACGCGCCGCCGAATTCGTTCAGGCCGGTGGTTACTTCTGGAACAGCGGGATGTTCCTGTTCCGCGCCAGCCGCTTCCTCGAAGAGCTGAAGAAACATGACGCCGACATCTACGACACCTGCGTACTGGCCCTGGAGCGCAGCGCTGAAGACGGCGACGTGTTGACCATCGACGAAGCCACCTTCGCCTGCTGCCCGGACAACTCCATCGACTACGCCGTGATGGAAAAGACCCAGCGCGCCTGCGTGGTGCCGATGTCCGCCGGTTGGAGCGATGTGGGCTGCTGGTCGTCGCTGTGGGACGTGCACGAAAAGGACGCCGACGGCAACGTCACCAAGGGTGATGTGGTGGTGCAGGACAGCCGCAACTGCATGATCCATGGCAACGGCAAGCTGGTGTCGGTGATTGGCCTGGAGAACATCGTGGTGGTCGAGACCAAGGACGCGATGATGATCGCCCACAAGGACAAGGTCCAGGGCGTCAAGCAGATGGTCAAGACGCTCGACGAGCAAGGCCGCAGCGAAACCCAGAACCACCTGGAAGTGTATCGCCCGTGGGGCTCGTACGACTCGGTGGACATGGGCGGGCGATTCCAGGTCAAGCACATCACCGTCAAGCCGGGCGCCAGCCTGTCGCTGCAGATGCACCACCACCGCGCCGAGCACTGGATCGTGGTGTCCGGCACCGCCGAAGTGACGTGTGACGAGAATGTGTTCCTGCTTACCGAGAACCAATCGACCTACATCCCGATCGCCTCGGTCCACCGCCTGCGCAACCCGGGCAAGATCCCACTGGAGATCATCGAGGTTCAGTCTGGCAGCTACCTGGGCGAGGATGACATCGAGCGATTCGAAGACGTGTATGGGCGTACATCCACACCCATCGAGCGCGGCATTTCGGTGAAGACCATCGCGCAGTAAATAGCGGACGTAAAGAAAGCCCCGTGGCCTTGGACGACCACGGGGCTTTTTCAATGCGGCGTTACTTGGGACGCAGATCGAGCTCGACTCGCCCGCTGTTCAGCACGTACTTCTTGCCGGACCTGGTGAATTCAAACTCGAATTCGATGAGCAGGCTTTGACCCTGTCTGTATTCGAACTTGCCGATCGGCGGGTTGCCACCGCTTGGCTGCCCCGCATAAAGCCCACGGTCAACAACGGCGAAGTAATTGGTGACGCTGTCAGCAGTGAACAGGAAAAACGCGCCAAAATCCT
Source organism: Pseudomonas taiwanensis DSM 21245 (assembly GCF_000425785.1). Taxonomy (GTDB): domain Bacteria; phylum Pseudomonadota; class Gammaproteobacteria; order Pseudomonadales; family Pseudomonadaceae; genus Aquipseudomonas; species Aquipseudomonas taiwanensis. The sequence goes on along the minus strand of NZ_KE384451.1, from coordinate 82,108 downwards.
CCAGGCCACCCTTGAGCCCCTCTCGCTGGCTAACCAGAACGCCCGACAGTTCACCTGCCGAGTTGTAGAGTGGCCGGATTTGATCAGCCGTGAACCCACCATTGCTTTCAAGGACCGGGCTTACCTGTGCCGTGGCGGTCCCGGAAGCCTTCGCTGCCAGGGTTCTCACCTGACTGTCGATTTCAAAGTGACCATCGCTCACCGAAAACGAGCTGTTGCCGCCCTTGAAGTCGAAGCTTGCCTGCTTCGGCTCGCCCGAGCTTCCCAACACCTCGATGGCCAGCCTGCCGGTCTGCGCGTAACCGGCGCCTTCGATGCCAAGGTGCGCCCAAACCTTGCCAGCTTCCAGAGGCTCGATATCGTAGGTTTTCACCTCTGGCGTTTCGGGCAGGTGAATATAAATGAATGGCTCGTTATCGATGGCTTCATCGTCGATCGCGAACACCGCATTGCCTGGCAGATAGTTGATCGTGCTGGCCTTGAACCTTGCATCGCGCCCACTGATCACGGCAGTCATTTGTCCAACCAACTGCCCCACTTTTTCCTTGCTTGAATTCACTTTCTTGTCTCCTGCGGCGGCGCAAGCGTTATGAAGTAGATGCTGCATGTGAGAACGTGCCGCCTTGGAGAAAGGCTACGAGCGCAGAGAGGCATTCGAAACTGGCAGAAATGCCAGGTGTGCCGTAGACAGCGTCGCGTCCTTCAAGCTGGATCGATTTACCGCTAGGATGGATGAACCTGTGCATTGAAGGTCACTGACTGATGCTTATCGGCGCCGCTCTGATACTCACTTGGCTTGTCCTGCTGCTGCGCTACCCGGCCAAGGCCTTGCCGATTTCCATGGCCGCCGTGTGCGGCTTGGGTCTGGTGGCATTGTGGGTGGCCTGGCAGGACAACCGTGAAACCTCGCAGTTGGCACGCCTGGACCTGCGCCTGACCTACGCACCGCAAGAATGCCCCGCCGACCGCGCACTGCGGGTGACCATGAAAAACGGCAACGATGTCCCGCTGACCGAACTGCGTTGGCGCGTGGCAGCCTACGCCCCTGGCGATACGGTGAACCTTGCCGAGAATACCTACAATGCACCGCGTTACCGCGGACCGGGCGAATTGCAGCCGGGGGCACAGTGGCAAGACTGCTTGCCACTTCCGCCGCTGCGCTCGGGGTACCGGCCACAGACCCTGGAATTCCGGGCCGAGCACCTGCAAGGTACATTTGCCAACTGATGCGTCGCCTCTACCGGCCCTTCGGCGGGGTAACCCGCGAAGACGCGGCACGGGAAATAACCCACTCACTGACAACAGGTCCCAAGCATGCCCACCGTCCTGATCACCGGTTGTTCCAGCGGCATCGGCCGCGCCCTGGCCGATACCTTCCGCGATGCTGGCTATGAAGTCTGGGCCACCGCCCGCAAGCCCGAAGACGTCGCGGTGCTGGCCGCAGCCGGTTTCGCCGCACGTGAGCTGGATGTGAATGACAGCGAGGCCCTGAAGCGACTGGCTGACGAGTTGGAGGACCGTCATGGCCGACTGGACATGCTGATCAACAATGCCGGCTACGGCGCCATGGGGCCGCTGCTCGACGGTGGGGTTGATGCCCTGCGCCAGCAATTCGAAACCAATGTCTTCGCGGTGATCGGCGTGACGCGCGCGCTGTTCCCGCTGCTACGCCGCGCCCGTGGTCTGGTGGTGAACATCGGCAGCGTGTCAGGCGTGCTGGTGACCCCGTTTGCGGGAGCCTACTGCGCCTCGAAAGCCGCGGTGAACGCGCTGAGCGATGCCTTGCGCCTTGAGTTGGCGCCCTTTGGCATTCAGGTGATGGAGGTGCAGCCAGGGGCGATTGCCTCGCAGTTCGCCAGCAATGCCCAACGCCAGGCCGATCAGGTGCTGGCAGCGGACTCGGCGTGGTGGCCTTTGCGCGAACAGGTTCAGGCACGGGCCCGGGCATCGCAGGACCGCCCAACGCCTGCGGCGGTGTTCGCCAAAGGGGTGCTAGCAGCGACGGGCAAGCGCAAGGTGCCCGCCGTTGTGCGATTGGGCAATGGCAGCACTGCACTACCGTTGATGGCCCGGCTGCTGCCGCGCCGCATGCTGGACTGGGTGTTGCGCAAGCGCTTTGGGCTTTTGCGTCCGCTTTGAGCCCATGCCGTCATGGGGGGCTGCTGTGCAGCCCTTCCAAGACACAGGGCCCCTCCCTCAAAGCAGCGGCGGCGCCAATCCTCATGCTTTATGCGGCTGCATATCGAATGCCTGCCACCCTCCACCCAGGGCTTTGTATAGGCCAACCAACGCTTGGGAAACCGCAGCCGAACTGTCGATCCACTGCTCTTCACTGGCTAACAGGGCACCCTGCACGCTCAACACATTGAGAAAGTCCACCGCCCCTTCCACGTACTGACGCTGGGCAGTCTCCAGGGCGATGCGGTTCTGCCGCACCGCTTCGGCCAGGTGGTCGCGACGCAACTGGCTGGCGTTGTACAGACGCAGTACATCGTCGATTTCATGCCAGGCACCGAGCACGACCTTGCGGTAGTTCAGCGCGGCCTCCTGTTGCTGCGCCTCGCGCAATTCCAAGGTGCCCTTGAGCCTGCCGCCTTCGAAGATCGGCAGCGACAATTGCGGACCAAAGGCGAAACGCCGCGAATCCCAACTACCGAAGTCCGACAGTTGCATGGCCTGAAAACCCATGCTGCCCGACAGCCGTATGCTCGGGTAGAAGTCGGCCTTGGCCACACCGATGCTGGCCGTGGCGACATGCAGGCGGGCTTCGGCAAGCCGGATATCCGGGCGTCGCTCGGCCAACTCTGACGGCAGGCCAATGGCAAACCTCTGTCGCGGCGTCGGCAGCTCACCTCCCTCCAGCAACTCGGCCTGCAAGCTGCGTGGCGGTTCGGCGGCCAGCAAGCTGAGGGCGTTGATCAGGTCATCGCGCCTGGCTTGGAGGCTAGGCAGGCGTGCCTCGATCGAAGCCACCTGGGCGCTGGCCTGGGCGACGTCGAGTCGGGTGGCCACCCCTTCGGCCTGGCGGTCCTCGGACAGTTTCAGGCTGTGCCGTGCCACCTCCAGGTTGTCCTGGGTCACCGCCAACGTGTGCTGCACGGCACGTAGCTGGATGTAGTTGCCGGCCGTTTCGGACAGCAGGGCCAGCAGCACAGCGCGACGGTCGTTCTCGGCCACCTCGACTGTGGCATCGGCAGCCTCCACCTGGCGGCGTACGCGACCCCACAGGTCCAGTTCCCAACCCGCGACCAAATCGCCCTGCCACAGGTTGAACGCAGACTTGCCGGCGTTGCCGGACGGGTCGCTCAGCCCCTCGGCGCTGTTACGGGCGCGGCTGTAGCCTGCGTCGACGTCCACAGACGGTGCTTCATCGGCGGCCACCGTACTGCGCAGCGCACGGCTTTGCACAAGGCGAGCACTGGCCATCTGCAGGTCGAGGTTGCGCTCGGCGACTTTCTGGATCAAGGCACTCAGGCGGGCGTCGTTAAAGCTATCCCACCAGCGTAATTCCATAGGTTCGGCCTGCGGCTGGCTGGGAGCAGCGTCACCCTGCAATGACGCCCAGTTCTGTGGCGCCTGGCTATCCGGACGCTGGAAATCCGGCCCGAGGGTGCAGCCGGCCAGCACCACAGCCAGCAACACGGGGCTCAAACGCAAGGCCGGTTTCATCGCGCACTGACCTCTTTGCCTTCGAACTTGTCGCCATGGGTGTCGATGGTCGCCTCCACCGACATGCCCACGCGCAGGCGGGCAAGCAGCGGCTGGCCATCTTCGAACACAATCTTCACCGGAATACGCTGCACGACCTTGGTGAAGTTGCCAGTGGCGTTGTCAGGTTTCACAGCGGCGAAAGTCACGCCTGTGGCCGGGGCAATGCTCTGGACGTGGCCTTTGAGGGTTTCACCGGAAAAGGTATCGACGCTGATGCTCACCGGCTGCCCTGGCTGCACATGGGTCAGCTGGGTCTCCTGGAAGTTGCCCACGACGTAGGCGCGCTCCAGCGGCACCACCGACAGCAGCCGCGCGCCTGGATTGACGTAAGCGCCAACCCGCACCGCGCGCTCGCCCACCATGCCGTCGACGGGGGCGGTGATACGGGTGTAGGAGAGATCCAGCTGGGCTTTTTCCAGACCTGCCTCGGCGCGTTTGAGCTGGCCATCGGCACTGGCGACCTGGGCGGTGAGAACATCGACCTGCTTGCGCGTGGCCACCAGCGCAGCCTGGGCATTGGCCAGGCGAGCACGGGCCTGGTCGACCCGGCTGCGCGCCTGCTGGGCGTTCTGCACGGTTCCGGCGCCCTGTTCGGCGAGGCGACTGTAGCGATTGACTTCATGGTCGGCGAAAGCTGCCTCGGCCTGGGCGGCCTTGACGGCCGCTTCAGCCTGAGCGATCAGGGCCGCCTGCCGATCGAGCGTTGCGCGGGCATCGGCGCTCTGCGCCTTGGCCACCAACAACTGCGCCTGGGCGGCATCGAGTGCGGCTCGATAATCGCGGTCATCGATGGTCGCCAACAGTTGGCCAGCGTGAACCTGCTGGTTGTCTTCCACCCGTACGTCCTTGATGAACCCTGCGACCTTGGGGGCGACCACGGTGTAGTCGGCGGTCACATAGGCGTCATTGGTGCTCTGACGATGATCGCTGCCCAGCATCCAGGGGCCGACGATGCCGGCCAGCACAGCCACGGCCAGCACCGAGCCGATCACGATAGTCTTGCGGTTGTTGCTCATTTTCAGCGTTCTCGAATTCATCCAGGGTTCAGGCCACCGCACGCGGTGGATAGACCCGGGTAGGCACGAAAGGAATCAGGCAGATCAGCGCCACGGCGATACAGGCCATGACCAGGTAAAGGTCAGCGCAGGTCAGCACCTGCGCCTGCTCGTGAATGCGCCCGGCCAGGCCTGCGGTGTTGTCGTCGATCAGCGGGGCATTGCCCAGGCTGTCCACCAGGTGGTTGGAATGGAAATGTCGACGCAGGGTGCCAAGCGCATCCAGCAGGCCTGTGGCGATCACGGCGGCGAGGCCTTTGACGGTGTTGAACCAGCTCGAGGCGAAGGGGCCTTCCTGCGGGGTCATGCCGTTGGTGGACAACATCAGCAACGGCAGTACCGCCATCGGCTGGCCGAACACCTGCAGCAGGTAGTAGGGGTAGAAATCGCCGCGAATCCATTCGGAGGTCAGCAGGCTACTGCCGACACAGGACATCGCCAGCATGGCCAATCCAATGCCCAGCACCCAGCGACAATCGACCGCACGGATATTGCACAGCGCTGCCGTCAGCGGCAGGGCGATCAGTTGCGGCATGGCCACCAGCATCATCAGCGGGCTGGTCTGCGCAGGGCGATAACCCTGGATCTGCGCAAGGTAGGCCGATGGAATGCTGCCCACACCAGAGAGCACGATCAGCACACCCGCCAGGGTCAACAGGGCGAAGCTCAGGTTGCGCCGCTGCAACATGCGCAACTGGAAGAACGGCAGTGGCTCGGACCATTCGTTGTACATGAACAGCACCAGCAACAGCAGGCCGCCGCCCAGCAGCCAGCAGATCAACGGGGAATCGAACCACCCCCAACGGTCGCCCAACGACAGCCCCAGCACGATGCAACTGATCGCCGGCAAGCCCAGCACCACGCCACGCCAGTCGAACTGTTTGAAGCGTTCCAGGCGCAGCGGGTCCTGCGGCAGGCCCCAGCCGACGCAGAACATTGCCACGGCCGAGGGCAGGATGATCTGCCAGAACGCCCACTGCCAACCGACATATTCGGTCCACAGCCCGGCCAGCGGCGTGCCGAGATTGGGCCCGAAGGTGGCGGTCAGTGCGTAGCACGCCAGACCATAGACCTTGATGCCCGGCGGCAGGAAGCGAAGCGCCACGCTCATCAGCATCGGTGGCAACGCGCCGGAAGCGAAGCCCTGGAGTATGCGCAACAGCATCAGGCTGTGCAGGTTCGGGGCGAACGGCTGGAGCAGACCGAGCACGGCGAACAGGCCGACTGCGGTCATGGTGAAGCGGCGCAAGGAGAAGGTGGTGGCCAACCACGGCGCGAAGGCCATGGCCGAAACCGATGCCGCGCTGTAGACCGCCAGCAACCAGGCGCCCTCGTCGGCACCGATGCCCATCGCGCCACGAATATCGGCCAGGGAAATCTTGGTCACCGACTCGTTCAGACCGGCACACAGCACCGCCAGCAGTACACCGAACAGGCCAACCACCACCCGCAGGCCGAACGCCGTCTGCACGGGCGCGGCCGGCGCTGGGGCGGCGACTATCGCGGTGGCGGGCGCAGACAGGGAACTCACGGGGTGACATCTCCAGCAACAAATTTCGGGCTGGAGAAGTCTATGAAAGTCGAATGCTGACGAAAATCGACTTATTGGCAGTTTTATGTTGCGTCAGACGCAATCGTTGGAGCAGTGCGTACTTTCGCGGAGCTACCTGCGAAGCGAGCGACGTGAGCATCAAGGGTCGATGTTGCAGCAAGCCTTGAGGGTTTGCCGCAACCAGCGGTGCGCCGGGTCGTTGTGAAACCGCGGATGCCACGCCTGCATCACGTTCACCCGCTCCAGCGGCACTGGAATTTCGAACGAGCGCAGGGGCAACCCCAGCCTCTCCACACTGCTGAGAATATTGGCCGGCATCGGCAGGATCAGGTTCGAGTCCGGCAGCGAGAACAGTGCCGAGTGGAAACTGGGGGTGATCAATGCCACCCGCCGCTCCACCTTGAAGTTGGCCAGTTCGACGTCGATCGGCCCATTGGCACGGCCACGCCGCGACACGCTGATCTGTGGATAACTGGCAAAGCTCAGCGGCGTGATCGGTTGCTGGAAAATCGGGTGGTCGCTGCGCGCCAGCCCAACGTAATGCGTATGAAACAGACTCTGTACCTTGATTTCCGGACCCAAGTCCACGGTCGAGCTGATGATCAGGTCAGTGCGCCCATCACGTAGCACGCTGTCGTCATCGCCCCCGGGGCTTTCCGGAACGAAACGCAAGACGGTGCGCGGCGCCTGCTCGTGCATCTTGTGCAGCAGACGGGCGCCATACAGAGCGATGAACAGGTCATTGGTGCGAATGTTGAAGGCCCGGTCGAGGCTTGGCAGGTCGACATCGTCGCCATTGCGAAACACCTGCCCGGCCTGTTCCACCAGCTGGCTGACCTGCTCGCGCAGGGCCAGTGCCCGGGGCGTCGGCACCAGACCACGGCCGGCACGCACCAGGATCGGATCGCCCAGCGCATCACGAATCCGCCCCAGGGTCCGGCTCATCGCCGCCGGGCTCAGGTTCATGCGTTGCGCCGCGCCGACCACGCTGCCTTCATCAAGCAGGGCGTCGAGGGCGACGAGCAGGTTCATGTCCGGGAGTTGCATGACCGTTTTCCGTGACAGCTGTGGGGGCCATCATGTTAACAGGTCGGACGATTGCACCAGACGCAATGCGGCCATGCATGATGGGGCATTTATCTCGGCGTGCGGATGGGCCATAAGGAATGCAGTGGCTGTACCGGCGCCATCGCCGGCAACACATCACCCCCACAAGGATCGCACATGCCCAGCCCCGTACTCATCGCCATCGACGCTTCCCCCGCTTCCACCGGGCTGCTCGCCCTGGCCCAACGCTACTGCCGCCCAGGCGAACATGAACTGCATATCCTGCTGGCCATCGACTCCACTTTCGCCGTGCACGACACACCCGCGCCTTACACCGCCGAAGAACTGGAGCAATACCCCGCTGCCTGTGAAGAGCAGCGCTTGGGCGACCGCGCGGTGGCCGAGGCTGTAGAGGCTTTGCAAGGAGCTGGTTTTGCTGCCCGGGGCTGCATGGTTGCCGGGCAGCCTGTCGAGGCGATTGTCGCCAAGACCCAGGAATTGGAGTGCGAATTGATCATCATGGGGCACCGGCACCTGTCCCGGCTGGGTCGGTTGCTGGATCCGTCGATCAGCGCGAAGGTGATTGATCGGGTGCAGGTGCCTGTTTTGGTGGGGGCTGCGGAGGGCTCGCCGTGAGTGTTGTAGCGTCAGTGAGATCGAGCGCCGCCCGCGCGGCGCATCGCGAGCAAGGCTCGCTCCTACGTTTGTTTCTGGCCAGTAACGCCAGTGGCAGGCGCGCGCGACCGCCTTGTTTGTACGACACGGTATCGCACCATGCACTCACGCATAATTGGCCCTAAACAGACGTAGGAGCGAGCCTTGCTCGCGATGCGCCGCGCGGGCGGCGCTCGATCTCAAACCCGCCACAAATCCCATGCCTGGCCCCAGAACATCTCACCTCTCCCCAGGCTTCACCACCACCGTACAAGTGGTCCCCGCCGCCAGCAGATACCCCTGCGGCACTTCATCGATATGAATCCGCACCGGCACCCGCTGCGCCAGGCGCACCCAGTTGAAGGTCGGATTCACATCGGCGATCAGCTCGCGGCTTTGTGGGTTGTCGCGGTCGTAGATACCGCGGGCGATGCTCTCCACATGCCCTTTGATGCGCTCGCCGCTCATCATCTCCAGCTCGGCCTGGTCACCAACCTTCACATGCGGCAGCTTGGTCTCCTCGAAGAAGCCATAGACCCAGAACGAGTTCTCATCGACCACTGCCATCACCGCTTCTCCGGTACGTGCATAGTCGCCCCGGTGAATGTTCAGGTTGGTGACATACCCGTCCACCGTCGCAACGATGCGCGTACGCTTCAGGTTCAGTTCGGCGGCCGCCAACTGTGCCTGGGCCTGCTGGTAGTCGGCCAGCGCGGAATTGGCGATGTTGCTGGCGTCGTCGCGGTTCTCTTTGGAGATCACCAGGTTGTCCATGTCGGCACGGCGCTTGGCGTTGACCTTGCGCATTTCCCAAGTGGCCTTACGCGAGGCGACCAGGGCCTTGGCCTGGTCGACCGCCAGTTGGTAGTGCTCAGGGTCGATCTGGATCAACAGGTCTCCCTTCCTGACCCGCTGGTTGTCCTTGACCGGCACCTCCACTACATAGCCGGGCACGTCGGCGGCGACGTTGATGATGTCGGCACGCACGCGGCCGTCACGGGTCCACGGCGTTGTCATGTAGTGCTTCCACAACTGGTGGCCGATCACCACGGCGGCGGCCAGCACCAGCAGAGTGGCGATCAAGCTGAAGAACTTTTTCATCGGAGGATTCTCACCAGTAGAGAGACAGCGCCATGGCGCCGAACAAGCAGACGAACAGGCTCAGGCGCAGCAGCGCCGGATGCCAGAAAAAACGATAGCCATCATGGCTGGCGATGAACCGGTCCAGACCCCAGGCCAGGCCCAGGGCGAGCAGGAACATCAGGGTCATGGTGGGCATGTAAACGCCATGGAAGGCGATCTCACGGGGCATGGTGCAATCCTTTCGCCGGGGCCAGTGGCGACTGTGGGTCGAGCAGGGAAGTACGGATGAAATGCAAATAGCTCTGCACCCGGCGCAGCACCGAAGTGTCGAAGTGCCGGGCAAAGGGTTCGTCGGTGGCCTGCACACGGCTGATGGCATGGTCCACCGCCACCAGGGCACGTTCGTGATTGCTGGCGCTAGGTTGCAGGAACAACCGGGCCAGGGCACGGCCCATCACGCGGATAGCCTGGCGCCAAGGCTGCGATTCGGCATAGGCCGGATGCACCGGAGCACGGGCCTGTTCCTTGCGCAGTTCGATGATGGCGTGGCCGATTTCCAGTACCACGAACATCCAGCGCATCAATTGGCTTTGCACCTCGGGCTTGCCAGCGGCAAGGCCGTAGGCCTGGTGCAACAGGTCGCGGGTTCGGCTTTCGAAGGCGCTGCCCAAACCGCGCAGGCGTCCGCCGATGGCGAACAGCACCTGCGCGCGCAAATCTTGCTCCAGGCGGCTCCACAGCCAGCGGCTGTTCGGCGGCAGGATGATCGCCCCCGCAGCCGCACAGGCCAGCATACCGATGACCATGCCGATGTAGTCGTTGATGAAGCTGTAAGGGTTGTAGGTGGTGAGGTTGTTGGGCACCGACCCGATGGAGAAGAACACCAGCAGCCCCAGTCCATACCCGGCATAGGCCGGGCGCGATGCGAGGAACGCGCCTAGCACGAAGACCGGTGCCAGGACCACGCACAGCAACGGGAAGCCGTCGATCCAGGGGAAGACGAAGAAGGTTTCGTAGAAGCCGATGAAAGCCCCAAGCATCGTGCCGCAGGCCATCTGGAACGACATGCGCTTAGGGTTTGGCGAGGCCGCCGACAGGCCCACCGTCACCGTGGCGACCAAGGTCATCATGGCGCCGCTAGGCCAGTCACTGAGCAACCAATAGCTGCCCAACAGCAGCAACACCGCCGAGGCACGCACGCCCGCGGCCAGCGACACCAGCCAGTTAGTGCGCGACACGTAAGGCTCGTCCCACTGCTCACGCGCATGGTTGTGCGCCGCCAGCGAGGCATGGGTTTCGGCGTAGCTGAACATCTCGTCGACGAACCGGTACAGCAACTCGAACGCGGTGTGGAAGTCCAGCAGGTCCGACTCGCTGGGCTCGGTTTGCAGGTAGTCGGCGCGCAGGCTGCGCACCTGGGCCTGCAGACCTTCCTTGTAGGCCGCCAACTCCAAGGCCAGGCGCAGGGCATCGGCATCGGTCAAGGCCCGGCCCACATACGGGTCGAGCAGTTTGGCCAAGGTCTCGATACCGGGTTCGATAGCACTGACGATCTGCAGCGGCCCGCGTGCACGCAAGCGTTCGAGCAGGCGATTGAGGGCATTGAAGCGCGTGGTGATGGCCATGAACTCGCTGTTCATGCGTACCAGCCGGCCACTGCGACGTCGCATGTGCGGGTCTTCGAACGCGGTGACGTTGCGCAGGCTTTCCAGGCCCACGGCCTCGGCGACGAAGCGCACGTTGCTGGCTTCGAAGCGGTCACGCTGACTTTCGCCGCGCAGCGCCTCGACCACGACCCCGGCGAACACGCCAAAGCGCTGGTAGAGAGCGTTACGCATGGCAGCACTGGCCGATTGTGGCAACACGGCGGCACTGACCAGCGTCGACACCAAGATGCCCAGCGAAATTTCCAGCACCCGCCACACGGCGGCCATGAAGGCCTGGTCTGGGTGCTCGAGCACCGGCAGGCCAATCATCGCCGCGGTATAGCCGGCGAGCACGAACCCATAGGCGCGGAAGGTCCGGTAGCGCATGGCACCGGCAGAGCACAGGCCGACCCACACCGCCAGGCAAGGCAGGAACAACTCGGTGTTCTGTGGGAACAGGGCAATGAGCGCGATCATCATCGCCGAGCCGGCCAAGGTGCCGAGCACCCGGTAGAAGCTCTTGGCGAATACATGACCGCTCTGCGGCTGCATGACGATGAACACAGTGATCATTGCCGTGCGCGGTTGCGGCAACTCCAACCGCATGGCCAACCACAGGGTGATGAGCGCAGCCGCGATGATCTTGAAGATGTAGACCCAGGTCACACCATCGGTACGCGCCCAGGCAAAGAAACCCCGACGCCACTCAAGGCTTTGCAGCCAGCGCAGGGGCAAGCTCGATGTGCTCATTCAGCGTGTTCCGGCTTGTCGAAGATGGCCAGCGTGGCGGGGGTTTTCGGCGCGGCCTGACGCGCCTGGTCCGGTACGTCTTCACCGGCCCCAAGGCCGCCGCCCAACGCGGTGACCAGCTCGGCGTGGGCGGCCAGTCGTGCAGCCTGCACCTGCTGTTGCACCTGTTGCTGACGGAACAGCAGGGTCTGGGCGTTGAGCACGTTGAGGTAATCGGTCAAGCCACGCTGAAAGGCAACCATGGCGATGTCATAGGTCTTCTGCGCGGCGGCCACGGACTCGGCGGCGAAGTGCGACTGCTCTTTCATCGACTCGCGGCGGATCAACTGGTCGGAGATGTTCTTCAGCGCGCCGATCACCGTCTGGTTGTAGCGCGCCACGGCCACGTCGTAACCGGCCGAGGCGACGCCCAGCTCGGAGCGCAGGCGACCACCGTCGAAAATCGGCAGGCTGATGGCCGGGCCTACGTTGTAGTTGAACTTGCGTCCCGTGAGAAACTCCAGCGGGCCGCCGCCGGTGGCCATGAAGCCGAGGCTACCGACCAGGTCCACATTGGGGAAGAACCCGGCATGGGCGACGTCGATGCCCCGCGCCTGAGCCGCCACTTGCCAGCGGCTGGCAACCACGTCGGGGCGCTGCCCGACCAGCTCGGCAGGCAAGGCCGATGGCAGCTTGAGGTCGGCCCCCAGGGTCAGGGTGGGTCGCTCGATGCTGGCACCCTCCCCTGGGCCTTTGCCGGCCAATGCCGCCAACTGGTTGCGGGTCAGGGCGATTTCTTCGTTGAGGCTGTCGAGCTGGCGGTGCGTTTCAGGCAGGGGCGCTTCGGCCTGGCTGACTTCGAAATGGGTACCGATGCCGGCGTCCAGACGACGCTGGGCCAGGGCCAGAATCTGCTCCTGCTGATCGAGTTCGGCCTTGACGATATCGCGCTGGGCGAAATGCAGGCTCAGTTGAATATAGGCACGTACCACATTGTTCTGTAGCTCGAGCTGCGCCTGACGCGCCTCGGCCACGCTCATGTGCGCCTGGTCCACGGCCTGCTCGGTGGCATTGCGCTCGCGCCCCCACAGATCGAGGGCGTAGCTGAAGCCAATGGCGGCATTGTTGTCCCAGGTGTTGGCACCCGACAACGCGCCGGGGCCGTAGAACTGGTCCTCGGGCCAGTTGTGGCGCTTGAGCGTCGCCTGGCCGTTGGCCTGCAGCTTTTCTGCGGACTCGACCACGCCCGCCATGGATTTGGCTTGACGCACTCGCGCGGCGGCCATGGCCATGCTCGGGCTGCCGGCCACTGCCAGGGCGACCCAACGGTCCAGTTGCGGGTCGTGGTAGGCGTGCCACCACTGTTGATCGGGCCAATGGGCATCGGTTGCGGCTTCGCGAATGGCCGCATCGGTGATCAGGGTGTTGGCTTGCAGGGTTTTGCTTTTCGGGGCTATGCCCCAGGTTCCAATACAGCCGCTCAAGGCGAGACTAAGGGCACAGACGCTGAACGCCTGGAGCGTTCCGATGATGCGACGCGGCACAGCTGCGATTTCCCGAGGAAGAAGTGGAGAGGCCGGGCAATTCTAGGGGGCAGCCGCACTGGCGATAAGCGCACATTCCTGCGAATCTTTGTTACCAAAACGGCGATAATCCGGCTTTGGTCGAAGGAACATTTTCGTTACTTCGTGTCACAATTTTGTCCTCTACATCGAGAGTGACCCATGGACACCCTGCAAAACATGCGTGCTTTCAGTTGCGTAGCTCAGCTGGGCAGCTTTACGGCTGCCGCCGCGCAGCTCGATACGACCACCGCGAACGTTTCGCGGGCGGTATCCAATCTGGAAGCCCATCTGCAAACCCGGCTGCTGAACCGCACCACCCGGCGTATCGCCCTGACCGAGGCGGGCAAGCGTTACCTGATGCGCTGCGAACAGATCCTCACCTACGTGGAGGAAGCCGAAGCCGAAGCCAGCGATGCCCACGCCCGTCCGGCCGGGCAACTGAAAGTGCATTCCATGACCGGTGTCGGTCAGCACTTCGTGGTCGACGCCATTGCCCGCTACCGCGAATCGCACCCGGACGTCACCTTCGACCTGACCATGGCCAACCGCGTACCGGACCTGCTCGACGAGGGCTACGACGTGTCCATCGTGCTGGCCAGCGAACTGCCCGACTCGGGGTTCGTTTCCCAGCGCCTGGGGATCACCTACAGCATTGTCTGTGCTTCGCCTGAATACGTGGCCAAGCAGGGTTTCGCGCACAAACCGGTCGACCTGCTCAAGCACGCCTGCCTGCGCATGGTCAGCCCGGTGATTCCCTTGGAAAAGTGGCTGTTCGATGGTCCGGAAGGCCAGGAACTGGTCAACATCTCCACCTCGCCGTTCCAGGTGAACTCGGCCGATGCGATGAAAACCGCGATTCGCAGCGGCATGGGCATGGGCGTGTTGCCGATCTATTCGGCAATCGACGGCCTGCGCGACGGAAGCCTGGTGCGGGTGATGCCCGAGTACCGGCTGCAGGAGCTGAACCTGTATGCCATCTACCCCTCTCGCCAGTACCTGGATGCGAAGATCAAGACCTGGGTGGAGTACTTGCGTAACTCCCTGCCAGAGATTCTCGCGGCCCACGAAGCGGACCTGAAAACCCACGAGCTGCAGATCGCCAACTGAAAAAGCTGCTGCGCCAAGGCGGTGGACAATGGTAGGTTGCTAACCAATACCGGCCTCTTCGCAACGATCCGGTTCATCCGCGAAGCCGCCACCACTGTCCTACCGCCTTGCAGAGAAGTAGCCCGATGAAAAAGACCGTCCTGGCCTTCAGCCGTATCACCCCGGCCATGGCCGAGCGCCTGCAGCAAGACTTCAACGTGATCCAGCCGAACCCTAAGCTCGGCGACATCGCTGCCCAGTTCAACGAAGCCCTGCCCGGGGCCCATGGTCTGATCGGCGTCGGTCGCAAGCTTGGCCGCGCCCAGCTTGAAGGCGCGGCCAAGCTGGAAGTGGTCTCCAGCGTGTCGGTCGGCTACGACAACTATGACCTGGATTACTTCAACGAGCGCGGCATCGCCCTGACCAATACCCCGGATGTGCTGACCGAAAGCACCGCCGACCTGGGTTTCTCGCTGATCATGGGCTGCGCCCGCCGCACCGCCGAACTCGACGCCTGGACCAAGGCTGGCCAGTGGCAGGCCACCGTCGGCCCGGCCCACTTCGGCACCGATGTGCACGGCAAGACGCTGGGTATCGTCGGTCTGGGCAACATCGGCGCGGCCGTGGCCCGTCGTGGTCGCTTCGGCTTCAACATGTCGATTCTGTATGCCGGCAACAGCCGAAAGACCGCGCTGGAGCAGGAACTCGGCGCTCAGTTCCGCAGCCTGGATCAACTGCTGGCCGAATCCGATTTCGTCTGCATCGTGGTGCCGCTGTCCGATGCCACCCGCAAGCTGATCAGTGCACGGGAGCTCAAACTGATGAAACCAAGTGCGTTCCTGATCAACATCGCCCGTGGCCCGGTGGTGGACGAGGCAGCGCTGGTCGAGGCGCTGCAAGCCGGAACCATTCGCGGCGCCGGCCTGGATGTGTACGAGAAAGAACCGCTGAGCGACTCGCCGCTGTTCAAGCTGCCAAACGCCCTGACCCTGCCACACGTTGGCTCGGCCACCGCCGAGACCCGTGAAGCCATGGCCAACCGAGCGATCGACAACCTGCGCGCGGCGCTGCTGGGTGAGCGTCCACGGGACTTGGTGAACCCGCAGGTCTGGAAGCATTGATGTATCGTTGTTGAGTTCTTCCAGCCTTGTCGCCGGCAAGCCGGCTCCTACCGCGCTGTCCTCCGTAGGAGTCGGCCTGCCGGCGATGGGCGCTACCTGACTGCCACCGCCCCAGCCACGTCACGTGCCTTGGGCTTACGAAACACCAGCACATTCCCCGCCATCACCGCCACCAGCCCCAACAGGGCGGGTGCCGTCCACTGATACCCCTCCGCGAACGCCGACACATTCAATGCCACCAGCGGGAACAGCACCGTGCAATAGGCCGCTCGCTCAGGCCCCATGCGACCTACCAGGGTCAGGTAGGCGGTGAAGCCGATCACCGAACCTGGAATCACCAGGTACAGCAACGAACCGATGTAGCGCAGGTTCCATTCCATCGCGAAGGGAATACCGCTGACCAGGCAATACAGCGCCAGCATCGACGCGCCATAGACCATGCCCCAGGCGTTGGTGGTCATGGGTTTGAGCCCCGCTTTCTGCTGCAGGCTGGAAAGCATGTTGCCGGCCGAGAAGCACAGGGTGCCCAATAGGGCCAGGCCCAGTCCATACAAGGTCTCGCGGCTGGCCGTGTGGCTGGACAGTTCAGGCCAGAACAGAAGGCCCAGGCCGAGTAAGCCCGTCGCCCCGCCAGCCAGCACATTAGTGGCGATTTTCTGGCCAAAGAAGATCCGTGCATTAAGCGCATTCCACAGGGTGGCGGTGGAGAACACCACCGCAATCAGGCCACTGGCGACCCATTGGCTGGCCGTGAGAAAGCACATGAAGTTGACGCAGAACAGGCACAAACCCTGCGCCAGGCAAACCAGATGGCCACGCCGGTTCATCGGCTGCAGCCGGCGCGTGAACAGCAGGATGGCGAACAGGATCAGGCCGGCCAAGGCGAAACGGTAGACGATCGATACCGGGATGGCGACCACGCCCAACTGCAGTTTGAGAGCGATCCAGGTGGTGCCCCAGATGAGCACAGTGAGTAAATACAAGGACAGGTTCATGGGTGGCTCCTTGGGTATTCGTCCATGCTTGCCAAGGCCGCTTGGCGGCCTATCGCCGGCAAGCTGGCTCCTGGAGAAGCCCGGTATTGCCGGGGATGAGACACCAGTGTTGTTTCTGTCGACCTTTGGCGCTTGCACAAACTTGCGCTTTTGCTTCGCCGGTAGCTGCCACGGCCTTGCAACCGCAGTACGATGGCTGCCAGAGGAAACGCCCATGACCCCACTGTCCCAGCTGCAAGTCTTCAACGCCATGCACGCCTCGCCCAACGCCAGGCTGGAGCTGAGCGCGCACCTGGGCGATGGGCTGGCAGCGGCGCTGTGGAGCAACCGCGACGATGCCCGCGACTACCAGGCGCCGAGCCACCACACGCTGTCGTGCTACATCGCCGACGGCACAGGGACTTTCCGGCGCCAGCGCCCGGACGACAAAGGCGCGCCGAACAAGCTGTGCATCATGCCCGCCGGCCACGAGTCGAACTGGGTGGTCAATGGCTCGATACGCCTGGCGCACCTGTACGTCAGCGAAACGCAGTTCGCCCTCGGCTGCATACGTCTGCTCGACCGCGAACCTCGCGAACTGCAGTTACGGGAAGCGACGTTCCTGGACGACCCGCAGCAGGCCGGGCGCTTTCGCCAGTTGATCACCCTGAACTGGGACGAACCCAGCGAACGACTGCTGGCCAGCAGCCTGGCCCATGAGATCGTCGACCATGCAGTGCTCGGTCAGGTTGGCCTGCGCGAAGGGTTGCGCTTGAAAGGTGGGCTGGCGCCCAGTGCGCGCCGGCAACTGGCCGACTACATCGAAGCGCATCTGGACCAGCCGATTACCCTGGGCGAGCTGGCGCTGTACTGCAACCTTTCCGAATATCACTTTGCACGCATGTTCCGCACCAGCTTCGGGCTACCGCCGCACCAGTACCTGCTGGCCCGGCGCCTGAACCGGGCTTGCCAGCTGTTGCGGCGGGGCGAGATGGCGCTCGGGGAGATTGCCTTGTCGTGCGGTTTTGCCAGTGCCAGCCATTTCAGTAATCGGTTCAAGCAGGCGTTCGGTGCAACACCCGGCGAATACCGCTTGGCTTTCGACACGTGAAATCGGGGCCGCACTGCAGCCCCACATTCCTAGAACTCAAGCGTGCTGGACAAGCTCACCTGCCGCGCATCGCCTATCGCGACAAAGTACTGATTCACGGCCGAGCTGTAGTACACCTTGTCGAACAGGTTCTTCACGTTCAACTGAAGGCGTACCTTGTGCTCGTCCAGCTTGGTTTCGTAACTGGCGAACGCATCGGCCACGGTGTAGGACGGCAAGTCGAAGGTGTTGGTCGCGTTGCCTGCCCGCTCCCCCACATAACGCACTCCTGTCCCCAGGCGCAGGTTGTCGCCGCCGAACAGACTGCCGAAGTCGTACACCGCCGACAACGAGCCGCTGTGCTTGGCCACGTTCTGCAGGCGATTGCCCTTGAGCTCCGGGTCCTTGGTGACTTCTGCATCGGTGTAGGCATAGCTGCCGATCAGGCTCCAGCGCTCGCTCAACTGGCCGGTGAGATCGAGTTCGACGCCTCGCGAACCGACTTCGCCGGCGTTGCTGTACACGGTTTCGCCACTGCTGGTATCGAAGTTGGCCACCAGCACGTTGCGCTTGGTGATGTCGAACAGCGCCAGGGTACCGGTGAGCTTGCCAGGCACATCGAGCTTGGCGCCAATCTCCCAGGACTTGCCCTCCTCCGGCGCAATGGACGAGTCCAGTACCAGCCCGCCGGTCAACGGGGCAATGCTCGAGTTAGGCTTGAACGACTCGCTGTAGCTGCCGTAGAACGACAATTGCTCGTCCACTTTGTACACGATGCCTGCATGCGGCACCCAGGCCTGGCCGCTGGTGTCGGTGTTGGCCTTGAACGGGCGACCGCGTCCGGCGTACTGGTCGTACTGCTGGAAACGCGCGCCGGCCACCAGGATCCAATGGTCGTCCAGGTGCAGCGCGTCCTGGAAGAACAGCGCATCGGTACGCAGCTTGTCGGTCTGGTCGCTGTCGCTGGCCCGTACGGTGCTGCCCTCCACTTCCTGGCCATAGACTGGGTTGAGGTAGCTGAAGGTCGACTGGCTGCTCTGGCGAATCAGGTCGCCGCGAAAGATCTTGCGGTCCTCGTGGTCGGCACCGAGCAACAGGTCATGCTGCATGCCCGCCAGTTCGACATTGCCGTTGAGGCTGACCGTGACGAACTGGTCGCGGCTCATGGCGTTGTGGGTGCCATCGATGCTGCGTTTGAGGGTGCCATTGGCTTCGTTCACGCCGGTCACGCGAACTTGGCTGGCATCGTAGGTCTCGCGGTTGAAGCTGTAGCCGACGTGCAGTTTCCAGTCATCGGCCAGCTGGTGGTCGACCTCCAGACGGTAGAGATCAGAGCGCCCTTGCATGTCGTTGAACGGCTCGTCCAGGCGCCGGGTGGCCGGGATGTTCAACGGATGGCCATCGCTGCCGAAGGCGGTGCCGCGGTCGAAGGGGTAGAGAAACTCGCGGTGCTCATAGGCCAGTACCACTTGGGTGTCTTCGCCCAGCCAGGCCAGCGACGGCGCGACCAAAGACTCGCGATGCACGCCGTAATTGCGCCAGTAGTCTTCGTCTTCATGATCGACGATCAGGCGGTAGGCGAATTGACTGTCACCCAACGCGCCGGTGCTGTCGAACCCGCCACCGCTGCCGTTCTTGCCGCTCCCATAGGTGGAGCCTCGAACGGTCAGCGCGTTGTACTGCTCCAATTGTGGCCGCTTGCTGACCACGTTGATGACGCCACCTGGGTCCTGGATTCCATACAGCAGCGAGGCCGGACCTTTGAGCACCTCGATCCGCTCGGTGCTGGCATTGAGGCTTCGGCCCTGCACGATGGGCATGCCATCGCGCATGATCGAACCGTCACGGTTGTCGCCAAAGCCGCGCTTCATCACGGTGTCGGCGGTGCCGCCGAAATTGTTGCCCTGGGTGATGCCGCTGACGTTGGTCAGCGCATCGTCGAGGTTGCGTGGGGCCTGGTCGCGAATGACCTGCGCCGGAACCACGTTGATAGCCTGGGGTATGTCCTGCGTCGGTCCTTGCCCACGCATGATTGATGCTACCGCTGGTGGCTGGTAGCTGTGGGTGTCCATCTGCGAGGTCACCGTGGTGGCTTGCAGGTTCAGCGCGCCCGAGGTGTCCATAGGTTCGAGGGTCAAGGTACGGGCATCGACACGCCGCCAGGTCAGGCCGGAATTACCTAGCAACTGCTGCAATGCCTGCTCGGCACTGAAGCTGCCGTTGAGTGCCGGCGCCTGAATGACAGGCAGTTCAAGGGTATAAACCACGCTCTGGCCAGTGGCGCGACTGAAAGCGTTGATTGCCTGAGCCAAAGGTTGGCTGGGCTGAGCGAAGGCATACAACTGAACCTGCTCGGCGGCCTGCACCAGCGGGGCGACGGGCAAGGCGCCAAGCGCCGCGAGGCCGAAGCAGAGAGGAATGCAACGCGGGGTGAACTTCATGGACGCTGACCTGTGAGAGGGTTATTACTGCGAATGAATCGCACTTCCACTCATTACACGTACGCCAGGTTCCGTTACCTCACCTTGTTTTGAACATTTTTTACCTGTGTCGGCCGCATCGCCGGCAGGCCGGCTCCTCCCTGGGCTTGCACACTTACCGAACAACAGTCAGACGCCCAAGGACCGTCTGACGCGAGAAGCCCAGCACCTTGCCCAGTGAGTCCAGCGCCAACAAAGGGTCCTGGACCGGGAAACTGCCACTGACCTTGCGTTGAGCCAACTGCTCATCGAGCAGCAGGATACGGCCTGGGTAATAACGCCCCAGATCCTCGACCACTTGCGCCAACGGCACCTGGTAGTAATTGAGCCAGCCCTGGCGCCAAGCCAAGCGGGTTTCGCTGTCCACACTCAAGGTCTCGCCTGGCCGTCCCTCGGCATAGACCAGTTGCTGATTGGCAGTCAACTCACGAGCAGCCCGGCCCTGAGCCGGCGTCACCGCCACGCGACCGCTGCGCACGGTGACCTGGGCACCGGCGCCCTGCTCGCGCACTTCGAACTGGGTTCCCAGCACGCGCACTTCACCACCTGCCGCCTCTACCAGGAACGGCTTGCCGGTGTGGGTCACCTGGAAGTACGCGGCCCCGCGCAACAGCCGTACGCGACGCTCCCCCTGACTGAAGTCGACGGCAATCGCACTGTCGGCATCCAGCACGACCTGCGACTGGTCGGCGAGGCTGACCTGGCGCACTCGCCCGGTGCTGCTGTAGTCGGCCTGCAGGTCTTGCAGCCAGTTGCCTGGATGCCAACCACCGGCAGTGCCCAAGGCCAACACCAGGCATGCCGCTGCAGCCAGGGGCCCTGCCATTCGCGACCAGCGGCGCCTGCGCGGGGTCGCTACCATCGCGTCCAGGTACTGCTGCAAGCCTGCACGCTCCTCCTGCGCCAGTCGGGCAGCCGGTGCGGCGCTCAGCCGCCAGAGTTCCTGGGCATCGGCATAGGCATCACGGTGTGCGGGGTCGGCCAGCAGCCAGCGCTTGAACGCCGCGCCGTTCGCTTCCTCTGGCCGTTCATTGATGCGGCTGAGCCAGTGCAACGCTGCCTGGGACTGGGCGGCGGAAATCGAATTCGGACGGCGGCTCATCGACGGGCGCTCCCTGGCCTGCGTGTGGACGACACGGGCTCGGCGACGCTCGCCTTGCACGCTTCAAGGGCGCGCATCATATGCTTTTCAACGGCGCTCTGGGACAGTTGCATGGCTTGGGCGATCTCACCGTACTTGCAGCCATGAATGCGGTTGAGCAGAAAGATCTGCCGTGTGCGTTCGGGCAGCGCCCGCAGCGCAGCTTCGATGCATTGCAGGTCGTGCTCGACCTCCAGCGCCTGCTCTGGTGCCTGGGCGACAGGCGTTTCGTCCAACGGCAGCGAGGCTTCGGCAACGCGCTCGCGGCTGCCTTCGCTGCGCAGATGGTCGATGGCCAGGTTGCCAGCGCAGCGCAGCAGATAAGTGTCGAGCGCCTCGACCTTGACCTCGGGCCGACGCCAGAAGCGCAGGAACAGTTCCTGGACCAGGTCCGCGGCTGTTGCGCGGCAACCGATCCGCCGGCTGACCAGCGCTTCCATGCGGGCGCGCTGGGCCAGGAATACCTGCAGAAAACGTGCACGCCCGCCTGTGCTGTCGGAGTCTGATTCGTTCATGGGTTCATAGGGCCAGCGCCACCCGCCCCGGGCGGCAGAAACAGGTCATTGAGATAGCCGTGAAGTTGCCGCCATAGCTGGCCAGGCCGCATTCAATAATAATGATTTCAATTCTCATAAGCAAAGGCCGGGAATGCGGTTTTCCTGACCTGACTGCCGCAAGTCTGTTTGCGCAGTAGCCGCAACAGGCTAATTGCAACAGGAAATTTATTTTCAAAAAGGGGTTGTAATCGTCGCGCCGTTGCCTGACCTTAGGGTCAAGAGGCGAAGAAATTCCAAGGGCCTCAATGGCCTAGGCACGCCTCCATGCGAGCAAGCTGAATAAGGATTGAATCATGCAAATCCAGGTCAACAGCAGCAACCATATCGAAGGCAACATCCGGCTCAATGAGTGGGTCCGCAGCACACTGCAGAGCACTCTCGAACGTTACGAGGACGACCTCACCCGCATCGAGGTGCACCTGCGCGACGAGAACGGCGCCAAGCCCGGACCGCATGACAAACGCTGCCAGATGGAGGCTCGCCCGAAAGGTCATCAGCCGATTTCCGTGACCCACACCGCCACCTCGCTGGACCAGGCCGTCGATGGCGCCGCCAGCAAGCTGAACAATGCGCTGGAGCACTTCTACGGCAAATTACGCAGCAAGCGCGGGGCACTGGAACTGAGTGATCCTGACGCCTGATCAAGCCCTATGTACAACAACGCCCGGCCTTGCGCCGGGCGTTTTCGTTTCCGTCGGCCATCGCGCCTGAACCAAGCCAGCGATTGCCGGTCAACTTCTGCAATCATCACGTGCAGAGCCTGACCATGAACAACCCTTTCGAGCAGATCAGCGCCGCCTTCGCCCCCGACTACCGGGTCAACCTGAGCATCGAACGCCTGGACGGCAGTATCATGCTGACGCTTTCGGACGATAGCGGCATGGTCGTCAAGCGCCTGATCAGCCAGGCCCAGCGCAACGACCCGGTGCGCTTGCAGCGTGTCATCGACAGCATTCGCCTGGGCCTGGCCATCGAGTTGGGACAGAACCCGTTGCAGGTGCTTGCTGCGCTAACCCGCGACCCACGTCCCGAACCGCGCAATTTCTCCGCCGTGGGCGTCGCTAACTGAAGCAGGGGTGGGCTGTCAGCCAAGACCCAGCATGTTGCCGATCTCTTTTTCGAGGTCCAGCAAATGCAGGCCGCGCACACGGTAACGAAGGTCGAAAGTGGCAGGTTGGTGGAACAGGCCAAACAACCCCTGATCGTAGGTAGGCTCCTCACCCCGACGCAGATGGTGCAAGACTTCATCGACCAGGTTGCGCGAGACGACCACATCGCAATCGATCACATCGGCAATTTCGGTGACATACACCGTATCCAGGTCGATTCCCAGCGGCAGGAAGGCCTCGGTCAGGTAAGCGCGGACGCTTTCAGCTTCAATCGTCATGGGGTTCTCCATTCGGCGTACGCAGCTCGCGACCCTGTGTCGCGATCAAGGACTCGACGCCGGACATCATTGAACCGCCGGGGACGTTAACACCCGCGCTAACTATCTAGCCCCTCATTTGCCCTCTTCCAATTCTTTGCCGTTAGCGTCCAGCACCTTGGTCGACGGGTAGCGGTACGACGCGTAGCGCACCACCAGAATCGAGAACGCCAGCAACAGGATACCGCCGCACAGGTACAGCAGCCCTTCGTCCGGCGCCTTGTGGTGCGATACGTCACCGATCAGCAGGCGGGTCAACGCGGTGATGGCGACATACAGCAAGAAGCGGATCGGCATGTGGTTGGTCTTGAAGTAGATCCCCACCATCGCCCCGAGCTCCAGGTAGATGAACAGCAGCAGGATGTCATCCACGCTGATGCCGCCTTTGCCCAGCATGTCCAGGAAGGTCATCACTGCCGCATAGGCGGTGATAGCGCCGATGCCGAACAGCGCCAAGTAGTGGAACGCCTCGACGCACAGATTGCCCAGCGAGTCGGCCGAGCCGTGCAGGCCCTTGCGCAGTTTTTCAGCCCATTTGATGTTCACGATTGTCCATTCCCCGATACGACATGAAGGATGATGCATCACGCCTGTGACGCTTGTGCCATGCAGTTAAAGGGCCAGGCCCCCTCTCTTGGAAGGCGACCGAACGCCGCAAGACACCTGAGAGAGGCCGCCGACGCCAAACTGGGCTATAAAAATGCCAGTTCGCCAGCATGCAGGATTGCATTAGCGTCGATACTGTATGAATATACAGATATCACCTAGCACCTTCCCTTCTCCTTCGCTGAAGAGGCCAAACAATGGCTGTTGAAACCCTTTACCGCAGCTCTCGAGACCTGGAGACCCTTTTCGTGGACCGCAAACTCGCCGATGCGCATGACCAAATGCTCGAACTCGCCGAGGCGCTCACCGAAGTTTTGCTGAAGAATGTCGCCAACCTGAGTGAAAAACAGGCCGAAGACGCAGGCATCTTCATGGCCAAGAACCGCGCAGTGTTCGCTACTGCGTTCAAGAGCAACGCGTCGGCCCTGGGCGAACTGGTTCAGCCGAGCGAATAGCGGCTGGCGCGCAGCAGGCGAAGGAGCATGAGCCTTCGCCTCTCAACCGTACAACAGCCGTTCCGCCAGCATCTGCGCCACCCGCGCTGGCGAGCGCTTTTCTGCCTGGGCGTGGGCGAATACCTCGGTCAAGCGCGAGGGGATCCGCGCAAGATGCGCGGTGATGGTGGTCAGGTCTTCACCACGGTGCTTGAGGGCCACATAGATCAACCCGCCAGCATTGATGACGTAGTCGGGCGCATAAAGAATTCCGCGGGCCTCCAACTGGTCCGCCACCTGCAATGTGGTGAGCTGGTTGTTCGCCGATCCCGCTACCGCCGCGCAGCGCAGCTGCATCACGCTCTGGCCGGTGAGAACCGGCCCCACGCCGCACGGAGCGAAGATGTCGCAGGGGGTGCTGATCAAGGCGTCGTTGGTCACCGGGTGGGCGTTGAACTGCTCAACCGCCAGGCGTACGCGGCCAGGGTCCAGGTCACTCACCAGCAACTCCGCACCGGCCGCATGCAGTTGCTCGGCCAAGGCATAGCCCACATTGCCCAACCCCTGGACCGCTACCCGCAAGCCCTCCAGATTGCCACTGCCCAGGCGAGCCTGGGACGTGGCGCGAATACCGGCGAACACGCCCATCGCAGCATGCGGCGATGGGTCACCCGAGGCGGTGGTGCTGGTGACGTGGGGCGTGCTCTGGGCTATGCAGTCCATGTCCAGGGTCGAGGTGCCACTGTCCACGGCGGTTATGAAGCGACCTTGCAAGGTGTCGACAAAACGGCCAAAGGCCTCGAACAACGCCGCTCGGTTTTCCACATGCGGGTTGCGCATGATCACCGCTTTGCCGCCACCGAACGACAAGCCAGCCAGCGCCGCTTTGTAGCTCATGCCTTGAGCCAGGCGAATGGCATCGGTCATGGCGCTTTCGTCATCGGCGTACGGCAGGTAGCGACAGCCCCCCATGGCCGGCCCCAGGTGTTCGCTGTGAATCGCCACCACAGCCTTCAACCCTGTGGTCGGGTCGATCCACAGGTGCATTGACTGGGTGCGGGTGCTTTGCATCAGCGCGAACATCAACTGGCTCCCCCAAGAGGTGCTCCTTTGAGTATAGGCAGGCAGCCCATCCAAGGCACTTTGGCGGACCACTGGACGAACGAGGGCGTCAAAGCTAATAGTTAAGCGTATGTGGAGAAGCGCGATGAACCCACGTCAAGCCTGCCAGACCTGCCTGGAGCGC
The DNA here is from genome assembly GCF_000425785.1 of Pseudomonas taiwanensis DSM 21245. Classification (GTDB taxonomy): domain Bacteria; phylum Pseudomonadota; class Gammaproteobacteria; order Pseudomonadales; family Pseudomonadaceae; genus Aquipseudomonas; species Aquipseudomonas taiwanensis. The sequence goes on along the minus strand of NZ_KE384451.1, from coordinate 56,905 downwards.
CAGCCGGTCGCCCTGCTGGAAGCCGCCCTCTGGATCGCCGCCGAGCACGACCGACATGTCGACCCGGCCGCGTGCCTTGTCACGGTGCACAACCTGCAGCGTGAGATCAGCGCCAACCTGCCGATGCTGCCGTTGTGTGAACTGGCCCAGCCACTGTTGCGTCAGCTCAATGCCCTTGGCTTCCAGCAGGACGAATACCACCCGCTACGCCCACAGGCAGCCTTGATGGACAAGGTGCTGCAACGTCGTCGCGGGCAACCGTTGACCCTTGCCATACTGGCCCTGGAGCTTGCGCAACGGCTGTCCATCCCCCTTGAGGGCGTTGGTTTTCCCGGGCACTTCCTGCTGCGCGTTCCCGGTGCCGATCACCTGCTCGACCCCTGCGGCGGCCGGCGCCTGTACCCGGCGGATTGCCGCGAACTGCTGGCCCGCCAGTTCGGCCCGCATGTGCCACTGACCGCCGAGCATCTGCGGGTGGCAAGCCCGACGCAGATGCTGCAGCGACTGTCGCGCAACCTGCGTCAATTGCACATCAGCGACGATAACCACCTGGCCGCGTTGATCGATGCTGAGCGGGTCATGCAACTGGGGCCAGTCCAGGCCAGTGACTACACGGCCCGGGCCTCGCTTTACCAGCATCTGGATTGCCCCCAGGCCGAACGCTTCGACCTGGAGCATGCCTTGCTGCTGACCGACGATCCGATCCAGCGCCTGAAGCTGACCGAGCGCATCGGCCAGCTACCGGCGGTAAACCGGTCGATTCACTGAGCCGGTGTGTCCGGCTGGCGGGATGGGTGAGCCGTCACGAAGGCGGGGTGTCGCTGCGCAAGGGCCGCGACTCGGCGGATACGCGGGTAGGCACCCAGGTCGACAGTGAACCGCTCGGCCGCGTACAGCTGTGGAATCAAGTACACATCCGCCAACCCTGGCGAAGCGCCGAAACAGAAGCCCTCGTCACCGATCAGTTGTTCGATCGCCGCCAACCCCTGGCCAATCCAGTGGCCGATCCACTGGTTGACCTGCGACTCGTCATGCCCCAGCTGCCGCAGCTGGTTGAGCACGCTGACGTTGTGCAATGGATGGACATCGCAGGCGATGATCGCCGCTACAGCTCGCACCCTGGCCCTGTCCTCGGTACCCGCAGGCAGCAGTGCAGGCTGTGGATACGCCTCTTCGAGGTACTCGATGATCGCAGGGGACTGCACCAGCACATCACCGCCATCGGTGCGCAGGGCCGGCACACGGCCCTGTGGGTTGATGGCGGCATAACCTGCACCGAGCTGCTCACCCTTGAGCAGGTTCACCGGCAGGGCCTGGTAGTCCAGGCCCTTGAGCGCCAGGGCGATACGCACCCGAAAGGAAGAGGTGGAACGGTAGTAGGTATACAGCTCCATGTGCCGACCCTCGCTCAATTGGCCGCTACGATCTTGCCGCGGCATTCACCGAAACCGATGCTGGCGAAGCCCTCGCGCGTGCAGCGGGCACGCAGGATGATTTCGTCGCCGTCTTCGAGAAACTTGCGCACTTCGCCACTGGCCAGGGCTACCGGCTGCTTGCCACCTTCGGTGATCTCCAGCAGGCTGCCGTAGGAGCCAGGCGTGGCCCCGGACAGCGTCCCGGAGCCAAACAAGTCGCCCGGTTGTAGCTGGCAGCCGTTGACGCTGTGATGAGCCACCATCTGCGCCACGGTCCAGTACATGCTGCGGGTGTTGCTCAAGGTCAGGCGGTGGGCCGGCAGGCCTTGCTCGCGCAGGCCTTCGGTGAGCAGCAGCACCTCCAACTCGATGTCCAGTGCGCCATTGGCCTGGTCACGTTTGTCCAGCAGGTACGAGAGCGGTTGCGGGTCGCCTTCAGGGCGTGCTGGCTGGGCGCAACGGAAAGGCTCCAACGCCTCGGCGGTCACCACCCAGGGCGAAATGCTGGTGATGAAGCTCTTGGACAGGAACGGGCCCAGCGGCTGGTACTCCCAGGCCTGGATATCACGCGCCGACCAGTCGTTGAGCAGGCAGTAGCCGGCCACGTGCTCGGCGGCATCCCCCACTGGGATCGCCTGGCCCAGGTCATTGCCCTGGCCAATCCAGATGCCCAGCTCCAGCTCGTAGTCCAACCGCGCGCAGGGGCCGAAGGTCGGCTCGCTCTGCCCGGCCGGCAGCGTCTGGCCCTTGGGACGACGCACCTCGGTACCGGAGGGGCGCAGGGTCGATGCCCGGCCGTGATAGCCGATCGGCACATACTTGTAGTTGGGCAGCAACGGGTTGTCGGGACGGAACAGTTTGCCGACATTTTTGGCGTGCTCGATACCGACGTAGAAATCGGTGTAATCGCCGACTTTGGCTGGCAGGTGCAGCTGGCAGTCACCGGCCGGATACAGCGCGGCCTTGAGGGCAGCCTGATGCTCGCTGTGCTCCCCCAGCAGCACCAACAGGCGCTCGCGCAGGGCGACACGGGCGCTGCGGCCCAGCGCGAAGAAGGCATTCAGTTGCCCACCCCGAGTAGCCTCGACCGCAGTCTTGGCCTGCCCTTCGAACAGGCCGGCGGCCAGTACCGCCTCCAGGTCGAGGATGGCATCGCCAATGGCGACGCCACATCGCTGTGCCTCACCAGGACGACTGAAGATTCCCAATGGCAGGTTCTGCAACGGGAAGTCGCTATGCCCGTTGGCGTGCTCTACCCAGCTGCGGGCAATGGCGGTCTGGTTCATCGGTTATCTCCGGTTCGGGTTGAAGGTGCTCGGCAGGGTTGCCCAGCAACTATCGTAGTCGGCCTGCAATTGGGGGCATTCGAGGGCATGGCGGCTTGGGCGCAGCACCTGGCTGGTCTCGAACATGAAAGCCATGGTGTTGTCGATCTTGTGCGGCGCAAGGTCTGCGGCGATGGCTTTCTCGCACGTTTCGGCATCCGGCCCGTGGGCGCTCATCACGCCATGCAGCGAAGCGCCGCCAGGCAGGAAACCTTCGGCCTTGGCGTCGTAGGCGCCTTGGATCAGGCCCATGAACTCATTCATCAGGTTGCGGTGGAACCATGGGGGTCGGAAGGTGTTCTCGGCCACCATCCAGCGTGGCGGGAAGATCACGAAGTCCATGTTGGCCATGCCGTGGACGCTGGTCGGTGATGTCAGCACGGTGAAAATGGATGGGTCCGGGTGGTCGAAGCTGACCGTGCCCAAGGTATTGAAACGGCGCAGGTCATACTTGTAGGGCACATGACTGCCGTGCCAGGCGACCACATCCAACGGCGAGTGCTGCAGCTCGCAGGCCCAGTGCTCGCCGAGGAACTTCTGCACCAGTTGTACCGGCCCGGTGGACTCTTCGTAATGGGCGACCGGCGTCAAGAAATCACGCGGGTTGGCCAGGCCATTGCTACCGATTGGCCCCAGCTCCGGAATGCGCAGCGGCGCCCCATGGTTCTCTGCCAGGTAACCACGGGCGTGGCCGTCGAGAAGTTCGACACGGAACTTCATGCCCCGCGGGATCACCGCGATTTCCAGCGGCTCGACTTCCATGACCCCAAGCTCGGTGGCGATGCGCAACCGTCCCTGCTCCGGCACCAGCAGCAGTTCGCCGTCGGCATTGAAGAACACCCGTTCCATGGAACGGTTGGCGCTGTAGATATAGATGCTGACGCCAGCGGGTTTTTCCGCCGACGCGTTGGCCACCATTGGCAGCCAGCCTTCGATGAAATCGGTGGCCTCGGTGGGGATTGGCTGTGGGTTCCAACGCAGGCGGTTGGGAGTGCTCGCACCAAGCGGGCCGTTCAGTGGCTGGCGCTCGAGGCGCTCGAAGCGCGGGTGCAGTGCCGAGGGACGAATGCGATACAACCAAGTGCGACGCAGTTCGCTGCGGGCCATGGTGAAGGCGGTGCCGGAAAGCAGTTCGGCGTACAGGCCGTAAGGGGCTTTCTGCGGCGAGTTCTGCCCCACCGGCAATGCGCCAGGCAACGCTTCACTGGCAAACTCGTTGCCAAAGCCGCTCAAGTAGTGAAGGTCGGGGGACGTGTCACTGTTCATCGATGCCTCCGGGCTCGTGCAGAGCCGTTGTTGGCAGCTGGCTGCGGGAGAAGGCAGCGCGTCTGCATTGTTTTTATCGTAATCAGATTACGTATAACGTAATTTGCTCCCCGAAAGGCGTCAAGCTATAAAGACGCCACTCGAAGACTCCGGAAGCCCCAGTCCATGGCCAAAGCCAGCCCCTCCGCCGACAACGGCAAGCAGAAGGTCCGCTCGGCAGAAGTCGGCACCGACATCCTCAAGGCCCTGGCCGAGCTCTCCCCTTCCACGTCGTTGTCGCGTCTGGCCGAGCATGTGCAGATGCCCGCAAGCAAGGTGCACCGCTATTTGCAGGCGCTGATCGCCAGCGGCTTCGCTGAGCAGGATGCAGCCACCAACCACTATGGGTTGGGACGCGAGGCCTTGCGGGTGGGGCTAGCCGCGTTAGGTAGCATCGATGTGCTGAAAATCTCGGCCTTGCCGCTGTCGCAGTTGCGCGACGAACTCAACGAAAGCTGCTTCATCGCGGTGTGGGGCAACCAGGGAGCGACCGTGGTGAGCATCGAGCCGGCGGTGCGTGCGGTGACCGTGGTGACCCAGATCGGCTCGGTATTGCCGTTGCTGAGTTCCTCGACCGGGCTGGTCTTCGCCGCCTACCTGCCCGAACGCGAAACGCGAGAATTGCGTGACCGCGAGCTGGCTTCGCTGGGGCAAACGCCTGCGGATTATGAACCCGTGCTGGCCGGTATCCGCGCGCGCGGCCTGCACCATGTGCATGGCCTGCTGATGCCGGGGGTCGATGCGCTGTCGGCACCCGTATTCAATGCCATGGGCCAGATTGCCGCCGTGATGACCGTGGTGGGGCCAACCTCGATCTTCCATGCCGACGAATCTGGCCCGGCGGCACGGCAGCTGTTGGCGGCGGCTCAAGAGGTCAGTTGGCGGATGGGCTATTCGCCGAGGGTTGAGTGAGCCTGCAGGGCGGAGGTGAAAACCTGAAAAGAGACAGGAATTGCGCTAGGGGCACTTTTACCCGAAACGTAAAGGTGAATGTCACCAGCGACTATTTTTCCCCCAGGATCAAGCGCTTATTCTTGTCTCACTGGCTGGCACGAAGGGCTCTCCCCCCCCGCCTTTCGCGCCGAACAGGGTTCACTGACGTTGATTTTGAAGCTCCTTGATCATACGTCTCGATTGGCCGCTGCCTTTGCAGCGGTCTTTTTTTTGGCTTGCCACAATCAACCCAGCGGATATTTCTGCAGATTCGCCATCATCTGCTGCAATGCCTGCAGGCTGTCCTCTGGGTGTACCGCACCCTGGAAATCGCCGATTTGTTCCCAGCTTTGCGCCACCTGCTCGGGGGTGAAACCTTCCCGTGGGTCAAAGCCGACGCCCAGACTACGCTCCCAGCGCACTTTGCCAATCCAGCCACCGCCGACCTCGAATAGCTGACCTGTGTCCTGGCACTGCTCGCTACCCAGGTACACCACCAGCGGGCTGATCAGCTCAGGTTTGAGCCGGTCGAACACTTGCGGCGGAATCAACCCCTCGGTCATTCGGGTCCCCCCCGTCGGCGCTATGGCATTGACCAGAACGCCATGCTTGCGTCCTTCGATGGCCAGTGTACGGGTCAGGCCGTAGAGGCCGAGCTTGGCCATCCCGTAGTTGGCCTGGCCGAAATTGCCGTAGATGCCGGACGTCGAGGCGGTGAAGATCACGCGTCCCCAGTTCTGCGCGCGCAGGTGCGGCCAGGCTGCATGGGTCACTTTGTAGGCGCCTTCGACATGCACCTGATAGACCTGATCCCAGTCGCTGTCTTCCATCTTGTGGAACGTCTTGTCACGCAGGATGCCGGCATTGTTCACCAGTACATCGACCCGACCAAAGCTGTCCAGGGCCTGCTCGACGATACGGGTGCCGTCGGCGACCGAGTCATGGTTGGCCACCGCCGTTCCCCCTGCAGCGCGGATCTCGGCCACCACGCGATCAGCCGCCGAAGCACTGGCACCTTCACCGTGGGTCGAGCCGCCCAGATCGTTGACCACGACTTTGGCGCCACGCTCGGCAAACAACAATGCATGGGCGCGGCCCAAGCCACCGCCGGCTCCCGTGACGATCACCACTCGGTCTTGCAGTTGCACCGGCTCGCTCATGTTCGTGGCTCCTGGTCAGGTTGGATGCAGCGAGTGTCCGCCAGCCCCGCAGGGCGAACAATCAAGCTCACTCAGGCTGAATGCCGGGCGATAACGCAGGGCGATGATCGCCTGGTTAGGACCAGGCGACCTTCAGCGGCAGGACACTCAACGGTTGTTCGCGAAACGCCAGGTAGTGACGCAGCACCTGCACGGGTGCCTCGGTATGCGGGTAATGGCCAATGCCTTGTAGCTGCACGGTGTCCGGCTCGGGTACCAGTTCCCGGTAGCGCTCGACCATGCGGATGCCCGAGATCGGGTCGACCACACCGTTGATCAAGCGCATCGGCACCCCTGCGCGCTGCATTGCCGCGACCCAGCGCTCGCGGTGCAGCCTGCGTTCGGGTACATAGCCCACCAGCTTGTGCAGAATGCGTGTACCCCGGTTGGCCGCGATCAGACTCCAGCAATCGTCCAGCGCGCTCTCGCTGGGATGTGTGCATGGGCCATAGATCTGGGTGACGCTGCGCACCAGGTCGTCCCGCCCGAACGAACGGCCCACCAGCCAACCCAGCCGGCTGAGCAGGAGCTTTTGAATCAGCAACACCTGGCAGCGCTCGGGGAACAATCCGCTGTTGAGGAACACGCAACTGGCGATGTCCGCGCGCTGTTCGTAGTGTCGCGCCAGCAACTCCTGGGCGACGCTGCCACCATAGCCATGCGCCAGCAGGTGCACCGGCTGGTCGACCTGCAGATGGGCAAGCAAAGCCTGCTGCAAGTCGGCTTGCTCCATCAAGCTGTAGGTGTGTTTGAGCGGTTTGGCAGAGTCGCCAAAACCCAGCATGTCGCAGGCAATGACCCGGAAGCGCTGAGCCAGCGGCGCCCACAGGTAGTGCCAATCCCAACTCGCGGTGGGAAATCCGTGCAACAGTAGCAGGGGCTCTCCTTGCCCTGCGGTCCAGTAGCGGATGCTCTGGCTCCGGAATGAGAAATGCTGTCCCCGGGTACGCCAGACGCACAATGGAATCTCGGCCAAAGGCATCAGAATCGTCCCGTCGGATAAGGGTTGGTGGAATAGGGCAAGGCTGCGGTCATTGCATGTCACCTCGGCACTTACATGTGCTCTCTACATCGAACCTCAGTCTAGCCAGCCGCCGAAGCAGAGAAACTTGCGTTGACAGCCAGCTTGATGACTCAGCGAGTCAGTGGCACGAACGGTCACAACAGCATGGCCAGAAGCGGCGCCGCAAACAGGTTCAGCAGCCCCGTCAGGACCATGACCAGGCCGGCCACGGAACCTTCTTCGCGGCCCACTTCCTGCGCCCGACTGACCCCAGCGCCATGAGCCCCAACCCCGAACAGGGCCCCTCTGGCCAAAGGCGTGCGCAAGGGCAACCAACGCAGCAGCACACCACCGAACATCGCCCCCAGCACGCCGGTGAACATCACGAACACGGCCGTCAGCTCCGGGACGCCACCCAAGTCGTGGGCCAGCGGCATGGCGAAGGGCGTGGTGATCGAGCGAGGCACCAGCGACAGGCTGATCGCATTGTCCAGCGCCAACAGGTGCGCCAGCCCCCAGGAGCTGGCAATGGAAGCCGCGCTGCCAGCCACCATGCCGATCAACAATGCTGGCCAGTGCCGGGCCAACAGGGCCCGCTGCTGCCAGATAGGTACCGCGAATGCCACGGTCACCGGCCCAAGGACACTCATCAGCCAATGGGTGTTGCGTGCGTACTCGGCGTAGGCCGTGTGCAGCGGAATGGCGACCGCCAACAGCAGCGTTGGCACCAGTATCAACGGCGACAGCAGGTAGCGACCGCTACGCCGGTACAGCCAGCGGCTGCCCAGGTAGGCGGCCAGGGTCAGGGCCAACCAGAATAGCGGCATGGGCTCAAGACTCATGGCGCAGCCTCCAGCGACACACCCACTCGACGGTCACGGCAGTGACCACCATCACCATCAGTGTGCTCACGGCGATCACCAGCAATATTCGCCAGCCTTCGTGGCGCATCAAGGCGCCGTAGTCGAGCAGGCTCATCAGTGCCGGAATGAAGAACAGCAGCATCTCAGCCATCAGCCAGCCGGCGCCCAGTTGCAAGGTGGCGGGTTTGATCACGCCGCTGGCAAACAGCAGCAACAGCAGCGCAAGCCCCATCACACCGCCCGGGATGGGCCAGCCCAACCAGGCGGCCAATTGGCCGCCGAGCAGGAACAACGCCAACAGCACCGCCAGCTCGCCAAGCAGACGCAGGATCTTTTTCAGTAACGCGGGTTTCATGGGGGAGTCCTCGACAGGCCCTCATCTTAAAATTTGCCTGCCTAGGCCAGAAGCGAATTGTTAGACTGCACGGCATTCCATTTTGGAATTCAGGCCATGGAATTCAAACAACTGCGTAGCTTCATCGAAGTGGTCAACCGCGGGGGGTTCACGCAAGCCGCGCACACCCTGCACATCAGCCAGTCCGCGGTCAGCAAACAGGTCGCTCAACTTGAGCAAGATGTAGGCCAGCCCCTGCTGGAGCGCCAGGCTTCGCAGCTGCACCTGACCGCTGCCGGGCGCATCGTCCTTGAGCGTGGCGAAGCCTTGCTGCGCCAACGCCAGGCGCTACTCGAAGAACTCGACGACCTGAACCAGATGGGCCGGGGTGAACTGCGCCTTGGCCTGCCGCTGTTAGGCAGCGATGCCTTGTTCGCGGGGCTGTTCGCCGAGTATCGACGGCGCTACCCGAATATCTCGATCCAACTGCTCGAAGGCGGCAGCCACAGCATGGAACAAGCGGTGAGAACCGGCGAACTGGAACTTGGCGGCAGCCTGACGCCCAGTGACCCGGCCTTCGCGTACCAACCGTTCTGTAACGAGCCTTTGGATGTGCTGTTGCCGGCTGGGCATGCATTGGCGGGCCTGGGCCAGATCGATCTACATCAGTTGGCCGAGACACCGTTTCTGCTGTACCAGCGCAGCTTCGTACTGAACGACCGCTTGCTCAAGGCTTGTCAGCAGCAGGGATTCACGCCGAAGGAAGGTGGACGCAGCGGCCAGGCTGACTTTCTGGCTGCGCTGGTGGCAGCGGGCCAAGGCGTGGTGCTGCTGCCCCGGGTGGTGGCAAAAGCGCTGGAGCGCCCCGGAGTGGTGCGCCTGGCACTGCGCGCGCCCACGGAGCTGCGCTGGGACATCGCTTTTATCTGGCGGCGCGGGGCCTATCTGTCGCGGGCGGCGCAGGCATGGTTGCAAATGGTGCGGCAGGCGCCTTGAGCGTCTTGACCGACCTCATCGCCGCCAAGCCGGCTCCTGCGAGGTCCGCAGCGGACCTGGCAGGAGCCGCTGGAATCAGCCTTTGAGCGCCTGGGCCAGCTCGGCCAGCCAAGGCTCGGCATCGGCCTCCGGGGTTACCGTCTCGCTCGCATCCAGACGCAGCATCGGCTGCACTTCACGCACGCCCAGTTCGGCGAACAGCTCGCGCATTTGCTCGCCGCCACCGCAGAAGGTATCACCGTAGCTGGAGTCGCCCAGGGCGATCACCGCGCCCGGCAGGCCACGCCAGGCAGCGGGCAAGGTGTCACGAATGGTGCAGTACAGCGGCATGAGGTTGTCCGGCAGCTCACCCATGCCGGTGGTCGAGGTGACCGCCAGCAAGGCCTCTGGCGCGAAGCCCTGCAAATCCTGCAACGTAGCCCGCGCAGCGTGCCAGGCGTCGAAACCTGCTGCCTTGAGCAAGGACTCGGCGTGACGGGCGACTTCTTCGGCGGTGCCATACACCGACCCGGAAATAATGGCGACTTTCATCGGGGAGAGGATTCCGAAACTGAGTGAAAACATAGGATACTAACATCCGGCGCTGGCAAAAGGCCGCCTCTACCATAGTCCTCCTTTTCAATTGATGGCCCGGACATGATCAACGCGCAATTGCTGCAATCCATGGTCGATGCGTCCAACGACGGTATCGTGGTTGCCGAACAGGAGGGCGAAGACACCATCCTGATCTACGTGAACGCGGCGTTCGAACGCCTGACCGGATACAGCCGGGACGAGATTCTCTACCAGGACTGCCGTTTCCTGCAGGCCGACGATCGCGATCAACTCGGCCGTGCGCGCATCCGCAAAGCCCTCGCCGAAGGCCGCCCGTGCCGAGAAGTGCTACGCAACTACCGCAAGGACGGCACGGCTTTCTGGAACGAGTTGTCCATCACACCGGTCAAGAACGACGCCGAGCAACGAACCTATTTCATCGGCATCCAGAAGGATGTCAGCCGGCAGGTCGAGCTGGAGCGCGAGCTGGCCGAACTCAATGCCCGCCTGAATTCCGACGAACGTACCTGAACCAAGCCCCAGGAGCATTGTCCATCCCGTTGAAGAAATCGCCTCCGAGTTCGATCATGCAAGCAAACGCGCTCCTGACCCAGGACGAGCTGGACTTCATACAGGGCATGCAGCACACGCCGCAGCTGAACCTGGCCGACCCCATGTCGAGCCTGCTGGTCAATGGCGACCGCCGCATCCAGACCTTGCTCACCCGCCTGGTGGCCAATGAGCAGGTGACGTTGCAGGCCCAATTCAACAACCAGCAGATCAGCTTCCCGCTGCAACTGGTCGAAGACGAGTTCCACGCCCTGCACCTGCAACTGGGCTCACCGGAAATCTACGAGGACGGCCCGATGCTGCGTCCCTGGCGCCTGACGCTGGACCAGCCGAGCGCGTTGCTCGATGCTCACGACAAGGTCAGCGGACTGTGGGTGCGCGAAATCTCCTTCAAAGGGGCGCTGCTGGAAGTTCGTGACCTCAAGCATGCCCCAGCGCATTTCGAGCTGTATTTCGCCCCAGGTGGAATCACACCGATCGAGTTGCAGGGGACTCTGGGCCGGCGCATTGGTCCAGATCTGGCTGCCTATGACCTGAGCCAAAGCCCGGCTGAAGAAATCGAGCGGCTGCGCGAGTACATTCTCCAGGCACATCGCCAGGCCCACCCTGAACTGTACGCTCAGGTATCGAGCTGACCGGCCAGAAACTGCCGCAAGCGCCGCCGCATCAACCCCGCCTCAGCGCCCAGACACGCCACCGGGCTTCCTGCCAGACTGTCCTGGGCCAGCTCCGCGGCTTCTCCAGCCAAGAGTAGTGGGCACTCCAGCCCCACCACCAGGCGCACCAAACGTTTGCCAAGGTCCAGCGTCAGGTGATTGGAGAACATCACCAAGGCAGCGGGACGCAACCGCTCGCAGACCAGCGTGAGCTCTTCAAGCGGTTGCCCTGGGGCCAGCAAGGTCACCGCCACGTCATCACTGCTCAAGAGCAGGCCGGCCACCAGCAACTCCAGCTCTTGGCAAGGCCCGGGCAGAGCCGCCATCAGCACTCGCTGAGTACCGCTCTTGCGCGAAGACTGCAGCAGCGACAGCACGCGTCCTCGCAAGAACTGATCAAGGAACAGCCATTCGCTGGTCTGCCCAAACATCCCATGCCCTGCCGCCAGATCGTGCCAGACCGGCAGAAACAGCTCCGTGAAAGCGTTCTGTAGGGTGCCATGGGCCAATGCCTGGTCGAACAACTGCCCCAGAATCGCGCTGTCGAAGGTGCGCAAGGCCTCGCGTAACCGGGCCTGGCACGGCCCCTGGGCATTGGCTGTGACGGCGGGACGGGCTTCGCGCGCCACGGCCTGGCCTCGGGCAAGAATGCCACCGACCTTGCTCACCGCGACACCACGCTCGAGCCAGCCCAGGATCAGGCGAATGTCGTCGATATCGGCTTGGGAATAAAGACGATGGCCACTGTCGGTTCGGGTCGGTTGGATCAGCCCGTAGCGCCTCTCCCAGGCACGCAGGGTCACCGGGTTGACGCCCGTGAGGCGGGAAACTTCGCGGATTGGAAACAGGTCCTGGTGTTCCAGGCCGGCCTCCATTGCCGTTTTGTTCATCTGCACTAAGCACCCTGTGCGCTTTGATTGAACGCGCATACTACTACGACAGAATAGATTATCGGTCTGTGACCGTTCGCCGCCTGAGACTTGCCTGGCGCTCAACAGTCGCGATAATCCGTGCCCGATTCTTGCATGTTCGCCTGCGTCGCCCACCACCCCGGGCGACACAGCCAAGGGGCCAGCTACCCGCCAGCCCCGTCGTCAGGAGATACACGATGTCTACGCCACCCGTCACCCTGATGGTGTCACGTCGCGCCGCCCATGGCCGCTACCAGGACTTGCTGGCCTGGCTACACGAAGGCGAGCAACTGGCCACCGATTTTCCCGGCTATCTTGGTTCGGGCATCCTCGCACCGCCCCACGATGGCGATGAATTTCAGATCATCTTCCGCTTCAGCGACGAACCCACCCTGCACGCTTGGGAACATTCCGCCTCGCGCCGAGCCTGGTTGCAGCGGGGCAACGGCCTGTTCGAGCGCCCCAAAGAGAGGCGCGTAACCGGCATTGACGACTGGTTCGGCACTAATATGGTGCAAAAACCGCCGCGTTGGAAGCAAGCCGTTGCTATCTGGCTCGCCTTCTTCCCGGTTTCGCTGCTGTTCAATCTGCTGTTCGGCCATTGGCTGGCGGCCTTGGACCTGGTACCCCGGGTGATGCTCAGCACACTGATGCTGACCCCCGTGATGGTCTATGTCTTCATTCCTCTCTCCACCCGCCTGCTGGCCAACTGGCTTAATGCCACGCCACACACCGGCGCGGCGCTACGCAGCCGTTGAGGCCAGGCCACGCAAGAGGGAAACAGTTCGGGTATGCTGGTCAGCAATGAAAGGACAGACAAGTTGACCGCCCGAACATGAACAGCCCAATCCTCGTTACCGGAGCCAGCCAGCGTGTCGGGCTGGCTCTGGCCCTCGAACTGGCACAGGCCGGCCATACGGTGATCAGTGCCAGCCGCAGCCTCCAGCCGCAACCTGCGCACCCGAATATCGTCCCGTTCAAGGCCGACCTCTGCCAGCAGGCCGATCGCCAGGCATTGATCGACTTCCTGCACAGTCATTACGACGGATTGCGAGCGATCATCCACAACGCTTCGCTGTGGCTGGATGACGGCCTCGACAACCTCGAGACCATGTTCCGCCTTCACGTCGAAGCGCCCTACCACCTGAACCTGGCACTGGGCGGCCTGCTGTCCAAGGTGGACAAGGCCGATATCATTCACATCTGCGACGAGACCTCCTCGCGCGGCAGCAAGAGCCACATCGGCTATGCCGCCACCAAGGCCGCATTGCAGAACATGGTGCTGTCATTCGCCGAAAAATATGCGCCCAAGGTGCATGTCAACGGTATCCTCCCGGGCCTGTTGATCCTCAAGGAAGGCGGCGATGAAGCGTACCGCCAGCAGACGCTGAAAAAGGCCCTGCTGGAATTCGAACCCGGCGCCGGCCCACTGATCGAGACGGTCAAATACCTGCTTGCCAGCCAGTACAGCACCGGCAGCCAGGTGGTCATCAATGGCGGCCGTCACCTGAAGAATCGCATGACCTGAGAGAACCCCATGACGCCTCAACAGCAACTCGAACTCGAGGCCGCCGCATTCCGGCGCCTGGTCGAACACCTGCAAAAACGCACCGATGTTCAGAACATCGACCTGATGAACCTCTCCGGCTTCTGCCGAAACTGCCTGTCGAAGTGGTACAAGGCCGCCGCCGACGAGCGCCAGGTCGAACTGAGCATGGATGATGCGCGCGAAGCGGTGTACGGCATGCCCTACGCCGAGTGGAAAGCCCAATACCAGAAAGAAGCCAGCGCCGAGCAGCAAGCGGCGTTTGAAAAAGGAAAACCTCGTGACTGATCTGAATTCCCTGCGCGCCAGCCTGACCAGCGGCGAACACGTCTTTGCCGACACCCTGGCGTTCATTGCCGCCCACTACAGCTACCAGCCGCAGGCCTTCAACAACGGCGGTGTCGAGAACGCCGCCGGCCAGAACGAAGGCTCGTGCAAGACCTTGGGCCTGGCCCTGCTGGAAGGCCTGAGCGATGAGGAAGCACTGCTGGCATTCGGCGAGCACTACCGCAGCGTGCTGGCGACCCCTGAAGGCAGCGACCACGGCAATATCCGTGCACTGATCAAGCAGGGTTTGGCTGGCGTGAAGTTCGCCGAGCAGCCACTCTCGCGCCTGGCGTGAGCCCCGCGTGATTCATCGCCGGCAAGCCGGGTCCTGCAAGACCGCTGCAGGGGCCGGCTTGCCGGCAATCAGGCCGAAAAGATCTGCCCCGCCCACTCGGCCGAAACCTCCCCCCGCTGCAACCAGGCAAGCGCAATCGGCCACAGCGGCTCGCGGAAGCGGTCGTGGAAGAATGCGAAATGGCCGATCTCTCGGACTGAGATATCCACAGGCGCCAGGCGCAGGTGCAACCGCTGTGCATGCTTCAAGTACCCCAGCAGGCGCTCTGTCGCCGCCACCGTGCCAAACGGGTCGTCGGTCAGGCTGATCGCCAGCGTCGCAGCGCGCACCTGGGCAAAGGGCAAGCCTTGCAGCTGCCTCCCGCTGGGGCGCTGCTCGTAACGTGGAGTGCGCGCCGTCCAGTCCTGTACCACCCCCGCCGGTGTATCTTCCATCCAGCCCAGACGCTTGCCGGGGAAATACCCGAAAACCCGCGTCAACAACGGCATCACCACATGCCATTTACCCAACAGCCGCCAACGCTGGTCCGCCGCATAGTCACGCCAATAGGCGAATTGCGCCCCTACCATCACCACTCGCCGCACCTGCCCGGCCGACGGCGCCAGTCCTACTGCGCAACCGCCGAAGCTGTGCCCGACCACATCCACGGGCTGCCCTGGAAACTGCTGTGCGGCATAGGTCAGCATGGCTTCGAAATCCAACTGCCCCCAGTCACTCCAGGACGCCTTGAACCCGCGTAGCGAATTCGGGCGTGACTCGCCGATGCCACGGTAGTCGTAGGTCAGCACATCCCAGCCGTGGGCGAACAGGTAGTCGGCAAAACGCGAGTAGTAGCGGCAACGCACCGAAGTGGCGGCGTTGATGATCACCAGGGGACGCTGGGCGTCGGGTTCGGCGTGACGCCAGAGGAAACCTCCGAGGCTGTAGCCGTCGGCGGTGGCGTGACGAAAAGCAGTGGCGGGCTGGGTAAGGCTGCTCATGGCGCGCGTCCTGTTGTTGTGCGCCAACGCTAGCAAAAAATGGCATGTCTGTACCGGCCCTATCGCCGGCACGCCGACCCCTACAGGATTTGCAGGAGCCGACTTGTCGGCGATTAGGGGCAGTACGGGCCGGACCCGATTACAGCTCGATGCAGTCGAACTTCACGTCGGTAGCCACATCTTCGTCGTAGTTGACGTCAGCACGCTCGAAACCGAACAGGTTGAGGAACTGCTTCTTGTAACCGGCATAGTCGGTCAGCTCGAACAGGTTCTCGGTGGTCACTTGCGGCCACAGCGCCTTGCAGGCGTCCTGTACGTCGTCGCGCAGCTCCCAATCGTCCAGGCGCAGACGGCCCTTTTCATCGACGTCGGCCGGCTGGCCATCGGCACGGTACATGCGGTCGCGGAACATACGGTCCAGCTGGTCCTGGGTGCCCTCGTGGACGCCCTTTTCCTGCATGATCTTGAACACCATCGACAGGTACAGCGGCATCACCGGAATGGCCGAGCTGGCCTGGGTGACCACCGATTTGAGCACTGCCACGTTGGCGCCGCCCTTGATCTCACCGGCCAGTTTCTTGTCCAGGCGCAGGGCGGTTTCGTCCAGGTCCTGCTTGGCCTTGCCCAGGGCACCATGCCAGTAGATCGGCCAGGTGATTTCGGTGCCGATGTAGCTGAAGGCAACGGTGCGTGCGCCTTCGGCGAGCACGTTGGCGCCTGCCAGGGCGTCGATCCACAGTTGCCAGTCCTGGCCACCCATGACGGTGACGGTATCGGCGATTTCCTGCTCGGTGGCCGGCTCGATGCTGGCCTCGATGATGGTGTCCTTGTTGGTGTCGATAGCGGTCGACTTGTACGGCTGACCGATCGGCTTGAGCGAGGAACGAACCAGCTCACCGGTCTGTGGCAGCTTACGCACAGGCGAAGCCAGCGAGTAGATCACCAAGTCGACCTGGCCGCCCATTTCGTTCTTGATCAGTTCGATGACCTTGGCGCGGGCTTCGTCCGAGAAGGCATCACCGTTGATCGACTTGCTGTACAGGCCTTCGGCTTTGGCGAACTTGTCGAAGGCAGCGGCGTTGTACCAGCCGGCGGTACCCGCCTTGGTCTCGGTGCCCGGTTTTTCGAAGAACACACCCAGGGTATCGGCCTTGAAGCCAAAGGCTGCGGTGATGCGAGCAGCCAGGCCGTAGCCACTGGAGGCACCAATGACCAGGACCTTCTTCGGACCATCCTCGCGCACGCCCAGCTTGCGGGTGGCTTCGATCTGGTCACGGACGTTGAGCTCGCAGCCCTTCGGGTGGGTCGTGGTGCAGATGAAACCGCGGACCTTAGGATGAATGATGGCCAATGTCTGTACCTCGTCAGGTTTATGCCAGGAAGCGCCGCCACGGGCGATTCCGATTGATCTAGAGGGTGAGACTACCCCCACCGGTTATCCGACACATATTACGGGGTGATTGGGGGGATTCAAACCGCGCGAGGCGTTCTGGCGCCCATCCGGTGAGACCAGGTTGAAGTATCCGCGCGAAGAGCGGCGAGGCCGGGCACTTATTTGTTTTTCATATCAATGCCAAAGAAAAACAAACTTAACAAATGAACCCAACCGACCGATGCTGGCGGTAATGCGCACGCGCGGCGCCCCCTTGCCCGGAGAACAACAAAATGAACGACGTGGTGATCGTCGCCGCAACCCGCACCGCCATCGGCAGCTTCCAGGGTGCCTTGGCCAACGTGCCTGCCGTAGAGCTCGGCGCGGCCGTGATCAAGCATCTGCTGGAGCAAACCCGACTGGACCCGGCCCAGGTCGACGAAGTGATCCTTGGCCAGGTACTCACCGCGGGAGCCGGCCAGAACCCTGCGCGCCAAGCGGCGATCAAGGCCGGCCTGCCCTACAGTGTGCCAGCGCTGACCCTGAACAAGGTTTGCGGTTCGGGCCTCAAGGCCCTGCACCTGGCGGCCCAGGCTATTCGCTGCGGCGACGCCGAGGTGGTGATTGCCGGCGGCCAGGAGAACATGAGCTTGTCGCCTTATGTCATGCCGTCGGCCCGCACCGGCCAGCGCATGGGCCATGGCCAACTGATCGACAGCATGATCACCGACGGCCTGTGGGACGCGTTCAACGACTACCACATGGGCATCACCGCCGAGAACCTGGTGGACAAGTACGGCCTGAGCCGTGAGCAGCAGGATGCCTTTGCCGCCGAGTCCCAACGCAAGGCCGTGGCTGCCATCGAGTCCGGGCGCTTCAAGGACGAGATCACCCCGATCGTGCTGGCGCAGAAAAAAGGCGACCCCAAGGTCTTCGACCGTGACGAGCAACCTCGCCCCGACACGACTGCACAATCCCTGGCCAAACTGCGCCCGGCATTCAAGAAGGATGGCAGCGTGACCGCAGGCAATGCCTCCAGCCTCAACGACGGCGCTGCGGCCGTGCTGCTGATGAGCGCCAGCAAGGCCCAAGCCCTGGGCTTGCCGGTGCTGGCGAGGATTGCCGCCTACGCCAGCGCGGGGGTAGACCCGGCGATCATGGGCATCGGCCCGGTATCCGCCAGCCAGCGTTGCCTGGACAAGGCCGGCTGGCAGCTGGCCGACCTGGACCTGATCGAAGCGAACGAAGCCTTCGCAGCACAAGCCCTGGCCGTGGGCAAGGCGCTGGAATGGGATACCGACAAGGTCAATGTCAATGGTGGAGCCATTGCCCTGGGCCACCCGATCGGGGCTTCCGGATGCCGCGTACTGGTGACGCTGCTGCACGAAATGATCAAACGCGATGCGAAGAAAGGGCTGGCTACCCTGTGCATTGGTGGTGGGCAGGGCGTTGCCCTGGCCATCGAGCGCTGATTCGTGGCTCATCGCCGGCACGCCTGCCGCCTACGTCGCACCTGTAGGAGCCAGCTTGCCGGCGATAAGGTCATCACGCCGTGGCGCGCAGCTCGCGTGCCGCAGCGACCATGTTGACCAACGCCGCTTCGGTTTCCGGCCAGCCACGGGTCTTCAGCCCGCAATCCGGATTCACCCACAAGCGCGCGGCTGGAATACGCTGAGCCGCCTTGCGCAGCAACTTGACCATCTCTTCACGACTCGGCACTCGCGGCGAGTGGATGTCGTATACGCCTGGACCGATCTCGTTGGGGTAGTCGAACTGCTCGAAGGCTTCCAGCAACTCCATGTCCGAACGCGAGGTCTCGATGGTGATCACATCCGCGTCCATGGCGGCGATCGACTCGATCACGTCATTGAACTCGCTGTAGCACATGTGGGTGTGGATCTGGGTTTCGTCACGCACGCCCGACGCACACAGTCGGAAGGCCTCGGTCGCCCATTCCAGGTACGCCGCCCATGCACTGCGGCGCAGAGGCAAGCCCTCGCGGAACGCTGCTTCGTCGATCTGTACGATCCTGATGCCCGCGGCTTCCAGGTCGACCACTTCGTCGCGAATCGCCAGCGCCAGCTGGCGGGCCTGGGTTTCCCGGCTCACATCCTCGCGTGGGAACGACCACATCAGCATGGTCACCGGCCCGGTCAGCATGCCCTTCATCACCTTGCTGGTGAGGCTCTGGGCGTAGCTGATCCAACCCACGGTCATGGGCTTGGGACGGCTCAGGTCACCGTAGATCACCGCAGGCTTCACGCAGCGTGAACCGTAGCTCTGGACCCAGCCGAAACGGGTGAACACATAGCCATCGAGTTGTTCAGCAAAGTATTCGACCATGTCATTGCGCTCGGCTTCACCGTGCACCAGCACATCCAGGCCCAGGCTTTCCTGGATCTCGACAGCGTGACGGATCTCGCTGTGCATGGCTTCGACATAGTCGGCCTCGGTCAGTTTGCCCTGCTTGAACGACTGGCGCGCCAGGCGAATAGCCGAGGTCTGCGGGAACGAGCCAATGGTGGTGGTCGGAAACGCTGGTAGGGCCAGGCCTGCGCGTTGCTTGACAATACGCTGTTCGAAGGCCGATTGGCGCTGGCTGTCGGCGGGCCTGATGGCCGCCAGACGCGCCTGCACCGCGGGCTTGTGGATACGCGGCGAAGCAGCGCGGCTGGCCTGCACCGCTCGGCTACGCTCCAGGGCCACCGCCACTTCGGCCGCTTGCGGCTGATTGAGCGCCTGGGCCAGCACCGCCACCTCTTCGCACTTCTGTACAGCGAAAGCCAACCAGCTTTTGAGCTCGGTATCGAGCTGGTCTTCACGGGCCAGATCCACTGGGCTGTGCAGCAGCGAGCAGGACGGTGCGACCCACAGGCGATCACCCAGGCGGTCATGGGCATTACGCGCCACTTGCAGGGCTTTTTCCAGGTCGCAGCGCCAGACGTTCCGACCGTTGACCAGCCCCAGCGACAACACCTTGTAGGCCGGCAGACGGTCGAGGATGGTCGGGTACTGTTCCGGCGCACGTACTAGGTCGATGTGCAAACCATCGACGGGCAGGTTGGCAGCCAGGCCCAGGTTGTCTTCAAGGCCGCCAAAATAAGTGGCGACCAGCTTCTTCAGCGGTGCACGCTGAAGGATGTTGTAGGCACGCTCGAACGCGTTTTTCCAATCTTGTGGCAGGTCCAGGGCCAGAATCGGCTCATCGATCTGCACCCACTCCACGCCTTGGATAGCCAGACGATTGAGGATCTGGTCGTAGAGCGGCAGCAGGCGATCGAGCAAGTCGAGCTTGTCGAAGTCCGATCCCTTGGTCTTGCCTAGCCACAGGTAGGTCAAGGGGCCGATCACCACCGGCTTGACCCCATGCCCCAGGGCCTTGGCTTCGTCTACTTCCTCGAACAGCTGTTCCCAGCTCAGGCTGAACAGCTGGTCTGCGGTGAACTCCGGGACCAGGTAGTGGTAGTTGGTGTCGAACCACTTGGTCATTTCCTGAGCGTGAGCACCGCCACAGCAGTTGGCACTGACGCCACGTGCCATGGCGAACAGCGTCTGCAGGGTAGGTCTGGCGCCGTCCTGGCCACGGAATCGCTCAGGGATCACGCCAAACGTCAGGGAGTGGGTCAGTACCTGGTCATACCAGGCAAAATCGCCCACTGGCAGCAAGTCGATACCCGCGTCCTTTTGCAACTGCCAGTGACTGGCACGCAGCGCACGGCCGACCTCTCGCAGTCCGGCTTCGTCAAGCTCGCCCTTCCAGAACGCTTCCTGGGCCTTTTTCAGCTCGCAATCGCGGCCGATACGCGGAAAGCCGAGGTTGTGTGCCAGTGCCATGTTCTTGTCCCTCAGAATGCAGAAAATGAATGAGGGAATTGTCAGGCACGGGTAATCTTGAGACAAACTCATTAAATTTGAGATGAACACAAGATTTACTCATGATTGGGTTCGCGCTTCTTTTTTGCCGACAAAGCGGATTACACCCGCGGCATGAGGATGAATGTCTCTTTCAAAGCAATTCCATACGCTATCAGACATGACCCTCTTCACAACCTGCCGCACAATGCTCCCCTGCCCCAACCAGGTACCCCCATGAGCCTGCTGAAAACGGCGCTTCGCGAAAATACCTTCGTCTGCGTCATGGAGTTCGTCCCCAAACCCTCCGCGGAACGCTTCGCCGCCATGGAAGCGATCATGGACCGTGCGCATCTGTGTGGCTGGCCGATGACCGTGGCCATCGGCGACCGTGTCGGCAGCCCGCTGGACATGTCACCCCTGGACGCCCTCGCCTCTTTCGGCAAACCGCTGCCTGCCTTGCCGCATTTTTCTGGCAAGGACCGCGAGCGCCATCATCTGCTTGCCCAGTTGCAACGCATGGACGCCGCCGGCCTCGATCAATTGCTGCTGCTCACTGGCGACCGCCTGCCAGGCCATGAACCCGGACAACATTCGATACGTTACCTGGAATCGGTAGCAGCCTTGCAGATCGCGCGACAAGCCTGCCCCCATTGGCTGCTCGGTGCCGCGCTCAATCCATTCAAGTACCGCGAGGAAGAAGGCGGTGCCCAGTACTTCAAGGCCGAGAAAAAACTGGCAGCAGGCGCCGATTTCTTCACCCTTCAACTGGGCTTCGACGCTGACAAACATCAGGAAGCCATCCGCTGGATGAGCCGCCAGGCCACGCCCAAGCCGATGCTAGCCTGCCTGATGAGCCTCACCCATGGGCGCGCGGCGATGCTCGACCATGTGGCCGGCGTCACCGTCACGCCCTCCATGCGCGACATCCTTGAAGCGGAAGCCGCACAGTCCAAGGCCTTCGCCCAGGCCCGCAGCATCGATCGGCTGGCGCTGCAGATCATTGGCACCCGGTTGATGGGCTACGCCGGCGTGCACCTGTCAGGTATTCACGCGCTCAAGCAACTGCTGGCCCTGGAGGCACGGATCGAGCACTGGCAAGGGCAAATCCACTCGTTGCAGCAATGGGCACCCGCCTGGCAGGCCAGCTGGCAGATGCCGGGGCTGCCTGCGGTAGTGTTCCATCCTCCTCAGGCCGGTTGGCGCCAGGGTGAGTCGCGGGTCGCTGCCTCGGGTAGAGAGAAGCTGCGCTATCACGTGATGCACGGGATGCACCGACTGCTGTTCAGCCGCCGCAATTGGCTGAGCAAGGCCTTTGGCTGGGCGGTGCGACAACCGCTGTGGACAACACGCCTTGGCGCCCGTGTGCTGCACACGCTGGAACGTGGCGTGAAGCGCCCGTTGGTGGGTTGCGACACATGCGGCCACTGCCGCCTCGAAGACACGCTCTATATCTGTCCGGAAACCTGCCCCAAGGGGCTGGCCAACGGGCCCTGCGGCGGCACCGCGCTGAATCGCTGCGAGTTCGGCGACCGCGAATGCATCCACAGCGTCAAGTATCGCACCGCCAAGGCGGTGCGGCAGACCGCGGTGCTCAGCGAGCGGCTGATCCCGTGCATCGAAGTCCAGACACGCCACCGCAGCTCATGGCCACAGTGGTTCGAGGCCCAGGCGCCCACCCGGCTCAACCCTCGGCCAGCGCCTCGAACCCAGCCCGAATCTTGACTTCGGGCAGCTCGTCGGCGATGAACACCATCACGCTTTCACGCACTTCATCCTCGGCCCATTCGGCATCCCAGTCGAAGCCATAGAGCTTGAGCACGCCCTGGAACACCAGCTTGCGGTCCTCCCCGGCAATGTTCAACACGCCCTTGTAGCGCAGCAATTGCTTGCCGTGGTTTTCCAGCAGCTCGTTCATGAAGGCGCTGAGGCGGTCGATGTCCAGCGCCGTTTCGGTACGCAACACCAGGGTGCTGATGCGGTCCGGCGTGGCCGGCTTGAGTACCGGGCGCAAGAATGGCTTGAGGTTCGTGCCCAAGTCCGGATTGAGGTTGAAACCGCGAACATCCAGAAGCTCGGCAAGATCGATACGTCCGTGCTCCACCACACGAATGGCCGCCCGGCCATTGATACGCGCCAGGCGCTCGCGCAGTGCCTCCACGGTTGCCGGTTCGACCAGGTCGGTCTTGCTCAACAACAGGCGGTCGGCAAAACCGACCTGTGCCTGGGCAATGGTCTGGGTCAGGTGCACGTCGGCATGGGCGGCGTCGACCAGGGTGATGATGCCGTCGAGGATGTAGCGATCACGCAGCTCCTCATCGACGAAGAAGGTCTGGGCCACGGGTGCCGGATCGGCCAGGCCGGTGCACTCGATCACCAGGCGATCGAAGGCAATTTCGCCAGCATCCAGGCGTTCGAGCAGCAGGTAGAGCGCGCGGGTCAGGTCACCATGGATGCTGCAGCACACGCAGCCATTGGCCAGGGTCATCACCTGAACCGGCTCGTCACCCAGCAACTGGCTGTCGATGCCGGCCTCGCTGAACTCGTTTTCGATCACGGCGATTTTCAGGCCGTGCTCGGCCTTGAGCATGTGCTTGAGCAGCGTGGTCTTGCCAGCCCCGAGGAAGCCGGTGAGAACAGTAACGGGAATAGGCGTCTGCACGCAGAAAATCTCCTTGGCGGAAAAGACAGCGGCCCCATCTCCAGCGAGCTGGCTACTACTACAACCGAACGCGCCCTGAGGCCTGTTGGGTTCCTGTAGCAGCCAGCTTGCCGGCGATGAGGCCGGGACAAGCTAGCAGAGGTCGATGTTCAACAGCACTTGGGTCCGGACTTGCCACCGTAACGCGCTTCCTGGCGTTCCCGGAAGAACTCCTCGTACGTCATCACCGGCTTGTCCGGGTGCTTGGTCTGCATGTGCTCGACATAGTTGTCGTAGTCGGGCATGCCGACCATCAGGCGGGCTGCCTGCCCCAGGTACTTCCCCAGTCGACCCAGGTCGTTGAACATCTCGGTATTCCTCTTGGGTTACGCGTCAGGCAGCGCCTGGAACGGGGTTTCCTTGTCGGTGCGCTCCTTGCGACCCAGGGCGGCGAAGCCAACCTTGATGGCGAAGAACAGCACGCTGAACACCACCAACAAGAACAGCACGGTCAGGCCGGCGTTGGTGTAGGCATTGAAGATCACATGCTGCATCTGACCGATGTCCTTGGCCGGGGCCAGTACCTGGCCGGCGTCCAGTGCGGTGCTGTATTTCTTGGCCAGGGCCAGGAAACCGACCGCCGGGTTCGGGTCGAACAGCTTGATCAGGCCCGCCGTGGTGGTGCAGATCAGCAGCCACACCGCTGGCAGCAGGGTGACCCAGACATAGCGCTGGCGCTTCATCTTGATCAGTACCACAGTGCCGAGCATCAAGGCGATACCGGCCAGCATCTGGTTGGAGATACCGAACAGCGGCCACAGGGTGTTGATGCCACCCAGCGGATCGATCACGCCCTGGTACAGCAGGTAACCCCACAGCGCCACGCATCCTGCGGTACCGATCAGGTTGGCGGTCCACGACTCGGTGCGCTTGAGGGCGGGCACGAAGCTGCCCAGCAGGTCCTGCAGCATGAAGCGGCCAGCACGGGTACCGGCATCCACCGCGGTCAGGATGAACAGGGCCTCGAACAGAATCGCGAAGTGGTACCAGAAGGCCATGGTGTTCTCACCCGGCAGCACCTGGTGCAGGATCTGCGCGATACCTACCGCCAAGGTCGGCGCACCACCGGCACGGGCCAGGATGGTGTGTTCGCCAATGTCGCGGGCAGTGGCTTCCAACTGCTCTGGGGTAATCATGAAGCCCCAGCTGCTGACCGTTTGCGCCACCGAAGCGACGTCGGCACCGACCACTGCGGCCGGG
This sequence comes from Pseudomonas taiwanensis DSM 21245, assembly GCF_000425785.1. Taxonomy (GTDB): domain Bacteria; phylum Pseudomonadota; class Gammaproteobacteria; order Pseudomonadales; family Pseudomonadaceae; genus Aquipseudomonas; species Aquipseudomonas taiwanensis. The sequence goes on along the minus strand of NZ_KE384451.1, from coordinate 32,588 downwards.
CTGTTCATGGCGAAGTACACGCCCGGCTCGATCACCGACGCGGCAACCATGGCCATGATGGCGACGAACGATTCCATCAGCATGCCGCCGTAGCCGATGTAACGGGCATTGGTTTCATTATCCAGCAGCTTGGGCGTGGTCCCCGAGGAGATCAGCGCGTGGAAGCCGGACACCGCACCGCAGGCGATGGTGATGAACAGGAACGGGAACAGGGTGCCCTTCCACACCGGGCCAGTGCCGTCGGTGAACTGGGTCAGCGCCGGCATCTTCAGCTCAGGGGCGATGATCAGGATACCGATGGCCAGGCCAACGATGGTACCGATCTTGAGGAAGGTCGACAGGTAGTCACGCGGCGCCAGCACCAGCCATACCGGCAGCACGGCAGCGACGAAGCCGTAGCCCACCAGCATCCAGGTGATCTGCACGCCGGTAAAGGTGAACGCCGGGCCCCAGACTGGATCCGCGGCGATCTGGCCCCCCAGCCAGATCGACGCCAGCAGCAAGACCACGCCGATGACCGAAATCTCGCCGATGTGGCCCGGACGGATGTAGCGCATGTAGATGCCCATGAACATCGCGATCGGGATCGTCGCCATGACCGTGAACATACCCCATGGGCTCTCGGCCAGGGCCTTGACCACGATCAGCGCCAACACCGCCAGGATGATGATCATGATCAGGAAGCAGCCGAACAGGGCGATGGTCCCTGGGATACGCCCCATTTCCTCGCGCACCATGTCGCCCAGCGAGCGGCCATTGCGGCGGGTAGACAGGAACAGGACCATGAAGTCCTGCACAGCACCGGCCAGCACCACACCGGCAATCAGCCAGAGCGTGCCGGGCAGGTAGCCCATCTGCGCGGCCAGAACCGGACCGACCAAGGGGCCAGCGCCTGCGATGGCAGCGAAGTGGTGACCGAAGAGGATGTGCTTGTTGGTCGGGACATAGTCCAGACCATCATTGTTGAGTACCGCCGGGGTTGCCCGCCGAGGGTCGAGCTGCATCACCTTGGTGGCGATGAAAAGGCTGTAGTAACGATAGGCGACCAGGTAGATGGCCACTGCCGCGACCACGATCCACAAGGCGTTGATCGCCTCGCCGCGGCGCAGGGCGACCACACCCAGCGCACAGGCGCCTATGACTGCCAGCGCCAACCACGGAATGTGGCGTAGCAGGCTATTATTGTTGTTCATGGTTTGCTTCCAGCTGGTGGATTGGAAAAGACCGCCCATCGAGTCTAGGGCGTGTCATCGCGCATTGCCATACCTGCTTTGGCCTAGAGCCTCTGCGGCCAGATTCGAGTACCTGATTCATCTACAGCAATAACTATAGTCAGGAAGAACCCACGAGGGCTTTCACATGAGCGCACACGACGAACGCCGCCGCTTTCAGCGCATCCCCTTCGATGCCCCCACCGAACTGCGCCAGGGCAATCGCCGCTGGCCGGTGAAACTGCTCGATCTGTCGCTCAAGGGCTTGCTGGTCGAATGCCCTCAACCCTGGGATGCCGACCTGACCCAGGATTTCGACGCGATCATCGAACTCGACCCACAGAACCGCGTGAAGATGCAGGTGGAACTGCGCCATGAGGAACCTCACCGCCTCGGCTTCACTTGCCTATACATCGACATCGAGTCCATGACGCATTTGCACCGTCTTGTGGAATTGAACGTGGCCGACAGCACCGAAATGATGCGCGAACTGCGCCAACTCATCGAAGAATGAAATCTCTTAGCTAGCTAACGTAGTTCCCACATCACGTTTCTTGTCTACCCAGACAGCTTTCTTCCGGGTTACCGGCGCTTTGTACACACCCCTCTGATACAGCTTTTCACAAGTTGGAACGCATTCTGCATTCACGCAAAACGCCCCTTGCGGGCATCTGTGTTCCTGCTCTAATCAAAATATTGTATACAATTGTTGTGGCAATGATTTGTAGGAAATGTCTACAGTAGTCGCACAACAATAAACAGAGAGCCTGCTCCATGACTACGTCGTCCCCTAGCACGTCTCCCGCCAAGCGCCCCGAGGACGAAAACCTCGGTCTTGGTGCCAACCTGGCCTATGGTCTGCAACATGTGTTGACCATGTATGGCGGGATCGTCGCGGTCCCCCTGATCCTCGGGCAGGCTGCCGGCCTGAACCCCGCCGAGATCGGCCTGCTGATCGCAGCGTCGCTGTTCGCCGGGGGGCTGGCCACGTTATTGCAAACCCTTGGCCTGCCGTTCTTCGGTTGCCAGTTGCCACTGGTGCAAGGGGTGTCGTTCGCCGGCGTGGCGACCATGGGCGCGATTCTCAGCAGTGAGGGAGGCGGCGGTTTGCCAGGCGTGCTAGGCGCGGTCATGGCGGCGTCGTTCATCGGCTTCCTGATCACCCCGGTGTTCTCGCGCATCACCAAGTTCTTTCCACCACTGGTCACCGGTATCGTCATCACCACCATCGGCCTGACCCTGATGCCCGTGGCCGCACGCTGGGTAATGGGGGGCAACAGCGCCTCACCGGAATTCGGCAGTGTGGCCAACATTGGCCTGGCGGCGCTGACCTTCGCCATCGTCCTGCTGCTGAGCAAGCTGGGCAGCGCGACCATCTCGCGCCTGTCGATCCTGCTGGCCATGGTGGTCGGTACCCTGATTGCCTGGGCGCTGGGCATGACCGATTTCAGCAAGGTCACCGAAGGCCCGCTGTTCGCCTTCCCAAGCCCGTTCCACTTCGGCATGCCGACCTTCCACATCGCCGCGATCCTGTCGATGTGCATCGTGATCATGGTGACCCTGGTGGAAACCTCGGCCGATATCCTCGCCGTCGGCGAGATCATCGACACCAAGGTCGATTCCAAGCGCCTGGGTAACGGCCTGCGCGCCGATATGGCATCGAGCATCCTGGCACCGATCTTCGGCTCGTTCACCCAGAGCGCCTTCGCCCAGAACGTCGGCCTGGTCGCGGTGACCGGGGTCAAGAGCCGTTATGTGGTGGCCACCGGTGGCGTGATCCTGGTGGTACTCGGGCTGCTGCCGATCATGGGACGCGTGATTGCCGCGGTACCCACGCCTGTACTGGGCGGTGCCGGCATCGTGCTGTTCGGCACCGTGGCGGCCAGCGGGATTCGTACCCTGTCGAAGGTCAATTACAAGAACAACGTGAACCTGATCATCGTCGCCGCTTCGCTGGGCTTTGGCATGATCCCGATCGCGGCACCGACCTTCTACCATCACTTCCCGAACTGGTTCGAGACCATCTTCCACTCGGGCATCAGCTCGGCGGCGATCATGGCGATTCTGCTCAACCTGATCTTCAACCACTTCACTGCGGGTAACTCGGACCAGCAGTCGGTGTTTGCCGCAGCCTATGAGCGCACCATCCAGTACTCGGATATCTCGGCGTTGCGTGATGGCGACTACTTCAAGGACGGCAAGCTATTCGATGCCGAGGGGACTGAAGTGCCCGTGATGGAGCTCGACGAGCATGGCAACGCAGCTCCCAGACGAACGCCGGTTGCCGAGCATTGACCGCTGACTGAGCGGTAAGGTGGGGGCCGATGCGCATCGTCGGCCCCTTTTTCATTGGCCTGCCTTGGCCCCCTCGCCGTAGGTGCTCAACGCAGCGCAGTACCCGCCAAAGGGCCGCAACGGGTTAAACGCTACTCGAAAAGTGCGTCCAGTGCGTGTTCCAGGCGTGTCACTGCAATTATCTGCAATCCTGCCGGCGCCTCCTTCGGCGCATTGCCCTTGGGCACGATGGCGCGCTTGAAGCCATGCTTGGCCGCCTCTTTCAGGCGTTCCTGGCCACTGGGCACCGGGCGAACCTCGCCGGACAGGCCGATTTCACCGAATACCAGCAAGCCATGGGCAAGCGGGCGATTGCGCAAGCTGGACATCACCGCCGCCAACAAGGCCAGGTCGGAGGCTGTCTCCAGCACCTTGACCCCACCCACCACGTTAAGGAACACATCCTGATCGTGCGTAGGGATACCGCCATGACGATGCAACACTGCCAGCAACATCGCCAGGCGGTTCTGGTCCAGGCCCAGGGTGACCCGGCGCGGGTTGGCCAGGTGGCTGTCGTCGACCAATGCCTGCACTTCCACCAGCATCGGCCGGGTGCCTTCCCAGGTAGCCATGACCACACTGCCCGGCACTTCTTCCTGGGCGCGGTTGAGGAAAATCGCCGACGGGTTGGAGACTTCCTTCAGGCCACGGTCGGTCATGCCGAACACGCCCAGTTCGTTGACCGCGCCGAAGCGATTCTTCACCGCCCGCAACAAACGCAGTCGGCCATCGGACTCACCCTCGAAATACAGCACGGTGTCGACCATGTGCTCCAGTACCCGTGGGCCAGCCAGCGAACCTTCCTTGGTGACGTGCCCGACCAGGAAAATCGCGGTTCCACTTTGCTTGGCATAGCGCACCAGCAACGCCGCACTCTCGCGCACCTGAGCCACGCCACCGGGGGCCGACTGCAATTGCTCGGTGAAAATGGTCTGGATCGAGTCGATCACCATCACCCGAGGCTTTTCCACGCGCGCAGTGGCGATGATGGTCTCGATGCACGTCTCGGTCATCACCTTGAGCTGGTCCTGCGGCAAGCCCAGGCGTCGCGAGCGCATGGCCACCTGTTGCTGGGACTCTTCGCCCGTGACGTATAGAGCAGGCATGGACGTGGCAATGTTGCACAGGGTCTGCAGCAGGATGGTCGACTTGCCGATACCCGGATCGCCCCCGATCAGCACCACCGAGCCGTCCACCAGACCGCCACCCAGTACGCGGTCAAGCTCAGCGCTGCTGGTGGTGAAACGCGGGATTTCCTCGACGCTGACTTCGGCCAGGGTCTTGATCTGAGCCTGCTGCCCAGCCCATCCCGTACGGCCACTCGGTGCAGCTGCACCGCCGCTTTCGATCATGGTTTCGACCAGGGTGTTCCAGGCCCCACACTCACCGCACTGGCCGGCCCATTTGGGGAAGGTCGCGCCGCACTCGGTGCAGCCATACAAGCGCTTGGCCTTGGCCATGGACTCGGTCTCCTGGAAAAAACCGCCATGATAGCCGAGCGGGACGTGTCTCGAACGCCCCGGGATGCGACAAAACTATTCGTTGCAGCCGCAGTCGGTAAGCCTGAATGCAACGCATAAAGCGATTTGTTGGCTTACACTGCGTTTACCTAACCATTTGTTACAAGGAGTCCAGCATGGGCATGCTCAGTGAGTTCAAGGCCTTCGCGGTCAAGGGAAATGTCGTCGATATGGCGGTAGGTATCATCATCGGCGCCGCCTTCGGCAAGATCGTCTCGTCCTTCGTGGGCGATGTGATCATGCCGCCACTGGGCCTTATCATCGGTGGTGTCGACTTCAGCGACCTCGCCGTGACCCTGAAGGCCGCAGAGGGCGATGTCCCGGCGGTGGTGCTGGCCTACGGCAAGTTCATCCAGACCGTCATCGACTTCCTGATCGTTGCCTTCGCCATCTTCATGGGCGTGAAGGCGATCAACCGCCTGAAGCGTGAAGAAGCCGTGGCGCCCTCCGCTCCACCAGTGCCGAGCGCCGAGGAAACGCTGCTCACCGAGATTCGCGATCTACTCAAGACGCAGAACCAGAATCGCTTGCCGTGACATGGCTGGGGGCGCCTTGCGCCCCCCATCGCCGACCAGCCGGCCGCTACGGAACCGGCACCGTTTCAGACGCTTACCAGTAGTTTTCCACCGCCACCTGGCCCGGGCGCTTACTCAAGCTCAAGTGCAGATCCCGTGCCTTGAGCACCTTGCGTGTCTCGTCGATCATTTGCGGGTTACCGCACAGCATGATCCGCGAATGTTCAGGCGACAGTTCCAGCCCCGCCGCTTTTTCCAGCTCGCCGTTTTCGATCAGCGTGGTGATACGCGCATTCAACGCGCCTGGGTGCCTTTCGCGGGTGACCACTGGCATGAACTGCAATTTGCCCGCGTACTCCGCCAGGTAGTCACGCAGCTCCAACCCGGCGATCTCATCCACATACGCCAGCTCCCTGGCCTCGCGCACGGAATACACCAGCTTGATGTTGTCGAAGCGCTCCCAGGCCTCGAAGTCCTGCAAGATCGACATGAATGGCGCGATACCTGTGCCGGTTGCCAACAGCCACAGATCACGCCCACCGACGAAGCGGTCCAGGGTCAGATAGCCGAAAGCCTGGCGATCGATCAGCAGTGAATCGCCCTCTTTCAGCCGGCTCAGCTCACTGGTGAATTCGCCGCCGGGTACCACGATGGAGAAGAAGTCGAGAAATTCGTCATGGGGTGCGCTGACCATGGAGTAGGCACGCCATACCACACTGCCATCAGCCTTGGTCACGCCCAGCCGCGCGAACTGACCCGCGCGGAAACGGAAGCCCGGGTCACGGGTGACGCGCAAGCTGAACAGGCTGGGGGTCAGCGGCTGAACATCGAGCAGGGTCTGACGGGTGAACTTCTCGGCGCTGGCGGTCATGACGGGCTTCCATGGTGGGCGTGCCCCCAGTGTCGCGCAAAGCAGCCTGGATAAAAACCGTCGGATTGTAGGGCCAAAGTCGGATTATCACGTCAAATTCACAGAAAAACTTGATCGCTATAACAAAAAAATCCCAACTTAATAGTCGGACTTTTCCTACAATCAATCGCTGTGTGCAAATGAATTGGATTCTTCAAGAGCCTTAAGGGAGTGTGACCCGATGCTTCACTGGAAGCCCGAGCATCTACATGAGCTTGCCACCGAGCGCGACCCCTCTCGCTTGTTCGACCTGGCGGTGCATCTGGCCCAGGACCTCGGCATGGAATACGTCGGCCTGAAGCTTCGCATCCAGATCGCCACGCAGACGCCCAAGCTTTATCTCTATAGCAACTACCCGAACGAATGGATCACACGCTGTCAGTGCGATGACTTTCACAAGCAAGACGCGGCCGCGCAAATGAGTCACCACTCAACCATGCCGGTGCTCTGGTCGGACGAGCTGTATCGTGAAGCGCCGCAGTTTCGTGAAGCCGCCTGCCTGCACGGCCTGCGTCACGGCTGGACCCAATCGGTGCACGATTTACAGCACAACGAAAGCCAGTTGAGTGTGTCCAGACCGTGCAACCCGATAGTTATTCAAGAGCTCTATGAGAAAGGCGCGAGCGTCCTGTGGCTGTGCCAAACGTTGCACGCGGTGATTGGCGAATACCACCTGAGTGAACTGTGCCCCCCGCAACCGAAGATGAGCGAGCGAGAACTGGAAGTGCTGAAGTGGTCGGCCGCCGGCAAGACCGCCGCCGACGTTGCCTGCATCCTGTCCCTGTCGCAAAGCACGGTGAACTTTCACATCCGCAGCGTCATCACCAAGACCAATGCCGCCAACAAGGCAGGCGCCATTGCCATTGCCGCATTGCGCGGGTGGATCTGACAGCCTTTCCTGCGACCTTCGGCAAAGCCCTGTAGAATCCGCAGCAAAGTCCGAGGCGATCCGCCTTGGGCAGATCCGTACCCGAGCCAGACGCCATGCCCCTGTTGAACACCCCCTACGCCGAACTCGACCTGATCCGCCAGCCGGAGCAGGCCAACGACCCGCTGCAGGCTTTCGATGCCGCCGATGAGTATCTGCTCGAGCACTTGCACGCTCAGGCGAACGACGCAGGCTGCCGAGTACTGGTGCTCAATGACAGTTTCGGCGCCCTGGCCGTCAGTCTGGCCGGCCACTTCCAGGTGGTCAGCAGCGGCGACTCGCACCTGGCCCGCCTGGCCCTGGAAAAGAACCTTGCGCGTAATGGCCAGGCCTATGACAGCGTGCCCTTCGTCCCGGCCAGCGAACACTGGCAAGGCCCCTTCGACCGTGTGCTGGTGCGCGTACCCAAGACCCTGGCCCTGCTCGAAGAGCAGCTGATCCGTCTGCAAGGTCACCTGACGCCCGGGGCCCAGGTGATTGCCGGCGCCATGATCAAGCACCTGCCGCGCGCTGCGGGCGACCTGATGGAAAAGTACATCGGCCCGGTACAGGCGTCACTGGCTCAGAAAAAAGCACGGCTGCTGACGGCCACGGTCGCCGAGCGCACAGTCGCCACCTCGCCCTACCCGACACGCTACCGCCTGGACTCCCCGACGCTCGAACTGGTCAACCATGCCAACGTGTTCTGCCGCGAAGGGCTGGATATCGGCACCCGCGCCTTCCTCCCACATCTGCCGCGTCATCTGGGCCAGGCCCGCGTGGCGGACCTGGGTTGCGGCAATGGCGTGCTGGCGATCGCCAGCGCTCTGGAAAACCCGGACGCCCTTTACACGCTGGTCGATGAATCATACATGGCCGTGCAATCGGCCCGGGAAAACTGGCAAGCCGCGCTGGGCGACCGCGCGGTGACCGTCATGCCGGGCGACGGGCTGGCAGGACAGGAAAGACAATCGCTGGACGTCGTGCTGTGCAACCCGCCGTTCCACCAACAGCAAGTAGTAGGCGACTTTCTTGCCTGGCGCATGTTCCAGCAGGCCCGTGAGGCATTGGTGGTGGGCGGCGCGCTGTACATCGTCGGTAACCGGCACCTGGGTTACCACAGCAAGCTGTCGCGGCTGTTCCGGGGTGTGGAGCAAGTGGCGGCGACACCGAAGTTCGTGATTCTCAAAGCCCGCAAGTGAGTCGCTAAGGTCCAGGGCTTGATCGCCGGCAAGCCGGCTTGCCGGCGATCAGGCCAAAAGGCTCAGTGGGTGGTCAAACCCGCCGCCCCCATGAACAGGCGCATCACGTAAGCCGCCACGCCCAGTGCCGCGACACTCAACGCCCAGATCAACACCAGCCAACCCAGTCGCTGCCACAGTGGCTTTTTCTCTTCCAGGCCATGTTTACCGGTCATCGTGCGGCCCTCCTAGTGATAGCCGTCGTCAGGGGTCACCTTGCCGCGGAACACGTAGTAGCTCCAGAAGGTATACCCCAGGATGAACGGCAGGATGAACAAGGTGCCCACCAGCATGAAGCCCTGGCTCTGCGGCGGTGCCGCGGCATCCCAGATCGAGATCGACGGCGGGATGATGTTCGGCCACAGGCTGATACCCAATCCGCTGTAGCCGAGGAAAATCAGCACCAGGGTCAACAGGAACGGGGTGTAGTGGGCATTGCGCGCCACCGCCTTGAGCAACCCGTAGAAGGTCACCAGCACCAGGATCGGCACCGGCATGAACCAGACCAGGTTGGGCATGCTGAACCAGCGGTCGGCGATTTGCGGATAGGCAATCGGCGTCCACAGGCTGACGATACCGATCACCACCAGCAGCACCAGCGCCAAGGGCTTGGCCAGGTCATGCATCTGCTGCTGCAGCGCCCCTTCGGTCTTCATGATCAACCACGTGCAGCCGAGCAGTGTGTAGGCGACGATCAGGCCCAGACCGCTGAACAGGCTGAACGGGGTCAACCAGTCGAGGGTGCCACCGGCAAAATGCCGATCGACGACCTTGAAGCCCTCGATGAAAGCGCCCAACGCAACGCCCTGGAAGAACGTCGCGACCAGCGAACCCCAGATGAAGGCCTTGTCCCAGATGTGGCGCTTGTCGGCCTTGGCCTTGAAGCGAAACTCGAACGCCACTCCCCGGAAGATCAGGCCGATCAGCATGAGGATCAGCGGCAGGTACAGCGCTTCGAGCACCACCGAATAGGCCATCGGGAAGGCACCGAACAGTCCTGCCCCGCCCAGGACCAGCCAAGTCTCGTTGCCGTCCCATACGGGCGCAACGGTATTCATCATCACATCGCGGTCACGCTCGCCCTTGACGAAGGGGAAGAGCATGCCGATTCCCAGGTCGAAACCATCCATCACGACATACATCATGACGCCGAAGATGATGATCACCGCCCAGATCAGCGGAAGGTCGATACCCATGGCTCAGTTCCCCTTGCTCAGGCTGACGGTGTTGGCTTCTTTGCCATCATCGGCGGCGGACAACGGCCGCGCCGGTGTGCGTTTCTGGCCAGGCCCCCCGGGCGTGTGCTCGTCGCCCTCACCTGTCTTAGGCCCTTTGCGTACCAGGCGCATCATGTAGCCAAGACCGGTACCGAACAGGGCGAAGTACACCACCACGAACGCCACCAGGGTGAAGCCAAGCTGGGAGTAGCTATGGTTGGAAACCCCTTCGGAGGTGCGCATCAAGCCATACACCACCCACGGCTGACGGCCGATTTCAGTGGTGAACCAACCGGCAAGGATGGCGATCAGCCCGGATGGCCCCATCCACAAGGTGAGGTAAAGGAAGGGGCGGTTGCTGTACAGCGTGCCGCGCTTGCGCAGCCACAGGCTCCACAGGCCGACGAAGATCATCAGCAAGCCCAGGCCCACCATGACCCGGAACGACCAGAACACGATGGTCGAGTTGGGGCGGTCCTCAGGCGGGAACTCTTTCATCGCCGGAACCTGCTTGTCCAGGCTATGGGTCAGGATCAGGCTGCCGAGTGCGGGAATCTCGATCTTGAAGCGGGTGGTCTCGGCTTTCATGTCAGGGATGCCGAACAGAATCAGCGGGGTCGGCTCGCCGGGCACGTTCTCCCAATGCCCTTCGATGGCGGCGATCTTCACTGGCTGGTGCTTGAGGGTGTTCAGGCCGTGGAAGTCACCGATCACTGCCTGCACCGGTGCCACGATCAAGGCCATCCACATGGCCATCGACAGCATCTTGCGCACCGCCGGGTTATCCCGGCCGCGCAGCAGGTGCCAGGCCGCCGAGGCGCCAACGAAGAAGGCGGTGGCGACGAAGGCGGCGGTGGCCATGTGCATCAGGCGGTAGGGGAACGATGGGTTGAACACCACCGCCAGCCAGTCCACCGGTACCACCCGGCCATCGATGATTTCGTGGCCCTGGGGTGTTTGCATCCAGCTGTTGGACGCCAGGATCCAGAAGGTCGAGACCAGGGTCCCGAGCGCCACCATGACCGTGGCGAAGAAGTGCAGGCCGCGACCGACACGGTTCCAGCCAAACAGCATGACACCCAGGAAACCGGCTTCGAGGAAGAACGCCGTGAGCACCTCGTAGGTCAGCAATGGCCCGGTAACGGCACCGGCAAAATCGGAGAATCGACTCCAGTTGGTGCCGAACTGATAGGCCATGACCAGGCCGGACACCACACCCATGCCGAAGTTGACGGCGAAGATCTTCGACCAGAAGTGGTAGAGGTCGCGGTAGACATCGTTGTGGGTCTTGAGCCAAAGGCCTTCGAGGACCGCGAGGTAGCTCGCCAGCCCGATGGTGATGGCTGGGAACAAAATGTGAAAGGACACGGTAAAGGCAAACTGGATTCGGGCGAGCTCAAGGGCTTCTAAGCCGAACATGGTGCTTCCTCTTCAGATAATCCGGCGACCGGGCGTGTGGCCCAATCACCCACTGCCCCCACGGTAGTCGAGTGCGGCGCGTTGGAATTGTTCTGTTCGACTGCAGGGAATCCGGCCAAAAGGCCAAAATCGCTGACGGTATCGTTGCAACCGCAACGATTGATCCAAGTCAACAATTTTCTGGAAGCATAGTCCCGATTGGACCGTTGGGCGGTGTGGTGGATTGCCGCGTGACCGGTTGCCCCACCCACTTTACCAGGGTGTGAAAAAGTGCCGATTTGGGCAAACAGTAACCGCTTGTTACAAACAGATGATAACCTGCCGCCCCCTCTACTGCGCCGAGGCCCACAGGTTTCCGATGTCCGATTCCGCACCGCAGTTGTTGCGTCACCACCGTCCGTTCCTGGCCTTCTGGCTCGCCCGGGTGTTCACCGCCAGCGGCTTCCAGATGCTCACCGTGGCCATCGGCTGGCACCTCTACCAGCTCACCGGAAATGTCCTCGACCTGGGCCTGGTCGGTCTGGTGGAGTTCGCTCCCCGCGTGCTGTTCATGCTGCACACCGGGCATGTCGCCGACCGCTATGACCGGCGCAAGGTCGCCGCGCTCTGCCAAAGCCTCCAGGGGCTGATCGCACTGGCCTTGGCCGTGGGCAGCCTGACCGACAACGTCACCCGCGAGCTAATCTTCGCGCTGGCCTTCCTCCTGGGGGCGACCCGCTCGTTCGAGATGCCGGCCACCCAGGCCCTGCTGCCCAATGTCGTGCCGCCTGGACTGTTCCCGCGGGCGGTGGCGGCCTCGGCCTCGGCGACTCAGGCGGCGACCATCATCGCTCCAGCCGTGGGGGGGTTCCTGTACGCCTTCGGCAGCATCTGGGTATACGGCCCAACCGTGGCCCTGTATGCCACCGCCTGCCTGCTAATGCTCAGCCTCGAATCCCGCCAGCAGGTGACTCAGCGTGGCCGCGCCAGCCTGGAATCGCTGATGGCTGGGATCCGCTTCATCCGCAGCCGCCCCGATATTCTCGGGGCGATATCGCTCGACTTGTTCGCGGTGCTGCTGGGCGGAGCCACCGCGCTGCTGCCAGTGTTCGCCAAGGACATCCTGCTCACCGGCCCCTGGGGCCTTGGTCTGCTGCGCTCGGCGCCTGCAGTGGGAGCGCTGCTCATGTCGCTATGGCTTGCACGCTTCCCGGTGGAGCGCAAAGTGGGCCGGACCATGTTCACCGCTGTCGGCGTGTTCGGCGTGGCGACCATCGCCTTTGGCTTGTCCACCTCTTTCTGGTTCTCGCTGGCGGTACTGGTGGTGCTGGGCGCGGCCGACATGATCAGCATGGTGATCCGTGGCGCCTTCGTACAGCTGGAGACACCGGACGAAATGCGCGGGCGGGTGAGCGCGGTGAACGGGTTGTTCATCGGTGCCTCGAACCAACTCGGAGAGTTCGAATCCGGAGTCACGGCGCACTGGTTCGGCACGGTGCCGGCGGTCGTGCTGGGTGGCGTGGGGACGCTGGTGGTGACTGGGGTGTGGATAAAACTGTTCCCGACGTTGGCCAAGCGGGATCGGCTTCACAACAGCTGAAGCGTGGCCTGCACCGGTGCCTGCACGTCGCCGAGGTACCTTTGGCCGGCGATAGGGCCGAACAGCCCTCCCGACGGCCATACTCCCCGGCCCCCCATGCTGGTATGATGCGCGGCTTTTTTCCGCCCCACATAAACCACCGTTCGCCACGACGTGTGCTTTGCTGATGGGGTCGATACATTCACGGCGCCGGGGGCGCCTTGGGGAGCGGGCATGCTGGAAAGGCTGTTTCAACTAAGAGCACACAACACCAATGTGCGCACCGAGATTCTCGCGGGCGTCACCACCTTCCTGGCCATGGCCTACATCCTGTTCGTCAACCCGAGTATCCTCGGCGAGACCGGCATGGACAAAGGGGCGATCTTCGTCGCCACCTGCCTGGCCGCGGCCATCGGCTCGACGACCATGGGCCTGATCGCCAACTACCCGATCGCCCTGGCACCGGGCATGGGCCTGAACGCGTTCTTCACCTACACCGTGGTCCTGCATATGGGGCACACCTGGCAGGTGGCGCTGGGTGCAGTGTTCATCTCGGCGGTGTGCTTCTTCCTGCTGTCGATCTTCCGCATCCGCGAATGGATCGTGAACAGCATCCCGCTGCCGCTGCGCTCGGCGATCGCCGCCGGCATCGGCCTGTTCCTGGCGCTGATCGCCTTGCACAATGCCGGCATCGTCGTCGATAACCCTGCCACCCTGGTGGGTTTGGGGGACCTCAAGCAACCCGCTCCGATTCTCGCCACCCTGGGCTTCTTCCTGATCGTTGGCCTTGAGTCGCTCAAGGTCCGCGGTGCGGTCCTGATCGGTATCCTGGCGGTCACGCTTGCCTCCATCCTGATGGGTGTGACCCCGTTCGGTGGTGTGGTCTCGATGCCGCCATCGCTGGCACCGACCTTCCTGCAGCTGGACATCAAAGGCGCCCTGGACATTGGCCTGGTCAGCGTGATCTTCGCCTTCCTGTTCGTCGACCTGTTCGACAACTCCGGTACCCTGATCGGTGTGGCCAAGCGCGCCGGCCTGATGGGCAAGGACGGCCACATGCCGAAGATGGGCCGCGCCCTGATCGCCGACAGCACCGCGGCCATGGCCGGCTCGCTGTTGGGCACCTCGACCACCACCAGCTACATCGAATCGGCTGCGGGCGTGAGTGCCGGTGGCCGCACAGGCCTGACCGCCATCGTGGTTGCCGTGCTGTTCCTGCTGGCGCTGTTCTTCGCCCCGCTGGCCGGTAGCGTACCGGCCTTCGCCACTGCCCCGGCGCTGCTGTTCGTCGCGGTGCTGATGGCCTCGGGCCTGGCGGAAATAAACTGGGACGATGTCACCGAAGCGGCCCCCGTGGTGGTCACTGCCCTGGCCATGCCGCTGACCTACTCGATCGCCAACGGCATTGCCTTCGGCTTCATCGCCTGGACCGCCGTCAAGCTGATCTCCGGCCGCCACCGCGACCTGAACCCGGCACTGGTGATCCTCTCCATCCTGTTCGTCATCAAGTTGGGCTGGTTCAACGCATGAGTGCTGTCTTCGACCCCTCCTCCTACGCCACGCAGCTGGACGCCAAGGTAGCCCGGCTGCGAGAGCTGCTGGCGCCCTTCGGCGCGCCGGAGCCGGTTGTTTTCGAGTCGCCCCGCGAACACTACCGCCTGCGGGCCGAGTTCCGCCTGTGGCGCGAGGACGGCCAGCGTCACTATGCGATGTTCGCCCCCGGGGAGAAACACAAGGCGATCCTGATCGACGATTTCCCCATCGCCAGCGAGCGCATCAACGCGCTGATGCCGCGCCTGAAAGCGGCCTGGCAGGCCAGCGAGGCACTGGGAAACCGCCTGTTCCAGGTGGAGTTCCTCACCACCCTGGCCGGCGATGCGATGGTCACGATGTGCTACCACCGCCCGCTGGACGAGGCGTGGGAAGTGGCTGCGCGCCAACTGGCCAGCGACCTTGGGGTGAGCGTCATCGGTCGTTCCAAGGGCAAGCGGCTGGTGGTCGGGCGTGACTATGCAGTGGAAAAGCTCGACGTGGCGGGCCGCGTGTTCAGCTACCGCCAGCCGGAAGGTGCGTTCACCCAGCCCAATGGCGCGGTGAACCAGAAGATGCTGAACTGGGCCTACGACGCCATTGGCGAGCGCGACGACGACCTGCTGGAGCTGTATTGCGGCAACGGCAACTTCACCCTGCCGCTGGCCACCCGCGTGCGCAAGGTGCTGGCCACCGAAATCAGCAAGACCTCGGTCAATGCCGCACTGAGCAACCTCGACGAGAACGCGGTGGATAACGTGCGCTTGGTGCGCCTGTCGGCCGAGGAACTGACCCAGGCCTTGAACGACGTTCGCCCGTTCCGCCGCCTGGAAGGCATCGACCTCAAGCGCTATGAGTTCGGCACGGTGTTCGTCGACCCGCCACGGGCCGGCATGGACCCGGACACCTGCGAGCTGACCCGGCGTTTCGAGCGGATCCTGTACATCTCGTGCAATCCGGAAACATTGGCGGCCAACATTGCCCAGTTGCAGGACACGCACCAGATCGAGCGCTGTGCGTTGTTCGACCAGTTCCCCTATACCCACCACATGGAGAGTGGGGTGTTGCTGGTCCGGCGCTGACGGCTCAACGACGAAGCCGCTGCCACGAATATCGCGCTATCGCAATATCCGTGGCAGCGGCCTTGGGTCGCGAAGGGGCTGCAAGGCAGCCCCAGGCTTGAATCAGAAGTCGAAGAAGACTGTCTCCCCTTCCCCCTGAATACGGATATCGAAACGGTACGCCGTCTTCCCATCCACCTCGCAACGCTTGGCAATCAGCGTCTCGCGGCGCTGCGGCTGCTCGATCAGGTTGAGCACCGGGCACTTGGCGTTGGCATCTGCCTCGTCATCGAAATACACCCGCGTGTGCAGATGAATGTTGATGCCTCGGGCAAACAGGCTGATGTTGATGTGCGGCGCCATGGGCACGCCCGCAGCGTTCTTCACGACACCCGGCTTGACCGTCTGCAAGGTCCACTCACCCGCATCGAAGGTGGTGGCGGTGCGACCGAAGCTGTTGAAGGCATTTTCCAGGTTGAAGGCATCCTGGTACTGGCCGTTGGCATCCGCCTGCCACACTTCCAGGAACGAATCCCGCACCAGGTGGCCGTTGCCGTCATATACATGGCCGATCAACAGGATGTGTTCGCCTGGGGCGTCTGGCTTGGCCAGGCAGTTCCAGATTTCCTGAGCACGGGTCGGGTTGCCGGCCGCTTCCAGGGCCAGGCCGATGTGTACGTATGGGCCGGCGGTTTGCGAAGGGGTTTCCGGCAGCAGTTCGATGGGCATGTCGGGGTCCTCAGCAGTTCTCGAAGTGGGTCTTGCGCTGGCCACGCAGCACGATGTCGAAGCGGTACGCCAGGCAGTCCATGGGGTTGGCGTTGCTCATGTCGAGCTTGGCGATCAACTGCTGCACGGCTTCGGGGTTGGCGATCGACTTGACGATCGGGCACATCGGAATCAACGGATCACCTTCGAAGTACAGCTGGGTGATCAGTTTGGTGGCAATCGACGGGCCGCTGATGGAGAAGTGGATGTGCGCCGGACGCCAGTCGTTCGGGCCGTTGCGCCATGGGTACGGACCGGGCTTGATGGTGCGGAAGCTGTAGTAGCCGTCACGGTCGGTCAGGCAGCGGCCGACACCACCGAAGTTCGGGTCCAGCGGCGCCAGGTAACGGTCGTTCTTGTGCCGGTAGCGACCACCGGCGTTGGCTTGCCACATCTCGACCAGGGTGTTCGGCACAGGCTTGCCGTACTGGTCGACGACGCGGCCGGACACGATGATGCGCTCGCCGATCGGCAGGCCACCATTGTTGAAGTTCAGCAGCAGGTCATGGTCGTGCGGGCCAAAGCCCAGGTGGGAAAAGTCCGGACCGGTGGTTTCGCTGATCGACTGCGGAATACTGACCAGAGCCTGGCGCGGAGAGCGGGCAACGGACGTCTTGTAGTCGGGCGTGAGGGCCTTGGGGTGCCAGTTGCGATCACGGATCACGAAGCGGCTGTTGTCCTGAGCGGGCATGCCGATTTCCTCTCTTGGAATTATCAGAACGCCTGTGGATGACAGGCGGACTTGCAGTTTCAGATAAGTCGCGCGGGATGAATATTGAAAACACGCGCCAATTACATAACCAAATGGTTATGCATCTCTACCCAGGGCTAACAGGTTGCGCTGCACTGAACTAACCTATGTCTTCATGTTTCACGCTCTGGAGCGCACTTCATGGAATGGCGAAAAGGCCGACGCAGCGACAATGTGGTCGATGCCCGAGGCGAAGGTGGTGGCGGCGGCATGCGCTTTGGCGGCGGCAAGGGGCTGGGGCTGGGTGCAATCCTACTGATCGTCGGCATTGGCTGGCTCACCGGACAGGACCCTCTGCAGATCCTTGGCCAGCTCGCCGGGCAGATGGAACAGCAGCAACAAGTCCCCAGTGGGGCTGGCGGCAAGGCGCCGCCGGCCAACGACGAGCAGGCCGAGTTCGTCGCCTCGATCCTCGGCGACACCGAAGATACCTGGAAGGCTCTGTTCTCCCAGGCCGGCAAGCAATACCGCGACCCCAAGCTCGTGCTGTTCAGCGGCCAGGTCAACTCGGCCTGCGGCTTTGCCTCGGCGGCGGTGGGCCCGTTCTACTGCCCGGCGGACCAACGGGTGTACCTGGACATGACCTTCTTCCGTGAAATGGAAACCCGTTTCGCTGCCGCAGGCGACTTCGCCCAAGCCTATGTCATCGCCCATGAGATCGGTCACCACGTGCAGACCCTGCTCGGCGTGTCGGCCAAGGTCGATGCCGCGCGGCGCAACGGCCAGCGCATGGAGGGCGACAATGGCCTGCTGGTACGCCAGGAACTGCAGGCCGACTGCCTGGCCGGCGTCTGGGCTTATCAGGCGCAGCAGCGGCTCAACTGGCTTGAGCCGGGTGATGTCGAAGAAGCGCTCAATGCCGCCAATGCCATCGGTGACGACCGCCTGCAACAGCAGGGCCAAGGGCGCGTGGTGCCCGATTCGTTCACCCATGGCACTTCGCAACAACGGGTGCGTTGGTTCAAGACCGGTTTCGCCCAGGGGGATGTGAACAGCTGCGATACCTTCAGTGCGCGGAATCTTTGAGATTCACGGGTAAGTCCACCCACGGCCTTATGAAAACGCAAACGTTTTCATAAGGTTACAAATCAGCTGAAAAAGCGTTTCAGCTTCCGTTTTTCTTGCCGATAACTGCTGCACGAATCAGCAGGCACCCAGAAGAACAACGCCTAGCGATCGAAGATCAAGCGAGCGAAATCATTTTTCTGGAGAGCGTGCATGAACAGCTGGTTCGCCAACATCAGCGTAAACCTCAAGCTGGGCCTGGGCTTTGGCCTGGTCCTTGTCCTGACCGGCCTGCTGGCCCTGACTGGCTGGACCAGTCTGGGCAGCCTGATCGACCGTAGCAATTGGATGGGCGACATCGGTCAGCTCAACAAAGACCTGACCGACCTTCGGGTCGCGCGCCTGCAATACATGATCGCCAACGGCGATGACGCAGCGGCAGCCAATACCCAGGCCAAGCTCGATGCCTTCAGCAAGCAGCAGCAATACCTGGCCAATACCTTCAAGAGCCCAGAGAACGTCAAGCTGCTCAATGAACTGGGCCAGACCATCAGCGAGTACAAGGTGTCGCTGAACAAGATGCGCGCCGGTTACAAGAACTCCCTGGCGGCCCGCGAAGCCATGAACAGCTCGGCCATCAAGGCTGACCAAGCCATGGACACCCTCAGCGAGGAGGTCATGGCCCGCCCAGAGACCGACAGCGTGCGTCTGGCCCAGTACCAACTGATCAGCAAGACCCGCCAGCAATTGTTGCAGGTGCGCATCGATGTACGCGGCTACATTGCCGACAACACTGCTGCCAACGAACAAGCCGCATTGCGCCAGCTCGACGCGGCGCTGGCTGAAGTCGAAACCCTCAAGCGCCAACTGCCTGGCGACGCCAACCGCCTGCAGCAGTTCGAGCAGTCGGTGCAGGCCTACCGGGATGCCGTGCGTCAGTTCCGCGATGCCGTCGCCGGTATCACCACTGCACGCGCGGAAATGACCGTACAGGGCGCGGACATCGTCAAGCGCAGCGATGCGCTGTACAAGATCCAACTTGAGCGTCGTGACGCGGAAAGCACCCAGGCCCGCAGCCTGCAGACCATCGCCACCCTGCTGGCACTGCTGGTAGGTGTGCTGGCGGCGGTCATCATCACCCGCCAGATCACCCGCCCGCTGCGCGAAACCTTGCACGCGGTGGAACGGATCGCTGGCGGCGACCTCACCCACGATCTGCGGGTGACCCGCCGCGACGAAATCGGTGTGCTGCAGCAGGGCATCGCCCGCATGGGCACCACCCTGCGCGAACTGATCTCCGGCATTCGCGACGGGGTTACCCAAATCGCCAGCGCCGCCGAGGAGCTTTCGGCCGTCACCGAGCAGACCAGCGCCGGCGCCAACAGCCAGAAAGTCGAAACCGACCAGGTCGCCACGGCCATGCATGAAATGGCCGCCACGGTTCAGGAAGTGGCGCGCAATGCCGAACACGCTTCCCATGCCGCCACCGGTGCCGACGGCGAAGCCCGGGCCGGTGATCGCGTGGTCGGTGAAGCGATCAGCCAGATCGAGCGCCTGGCCGAGGAAGTACACCGTTCTACCGAGGCCATGAACCTGCTGCAGCAGGAGAGCCAGAAGATAGGCAGCGTCATGGACGTGATCAAGTCGGTCGCCGAGCAGACCAACCTGCTGGCCCTGAACGCCGCCATCGAAGCGGCCCGTGCTGGCGAGGCCGGCCGTGGTTTCGCGGTGGTCGCCGACGAGGTGCGCGGTTTGGCCCAGCGTACGCAGAAATCCACCGAAGAGATCGAAGAGCTGGTGGCCAGCCTACAAAGTGGCACCCAGCAGGTGGCCAACGCCATGCAAGGTAGCCGCACCCTGACCGACAGCAGCGTCGAGCTGGCGCGCAAGGCCGGTGCATCGCTGGAAAGCATCACCAGTACGGTGTCGAACATCCAGTCGATGAACCAGCAGATCGCGGCAGCGGCCGAGCAGCAGAGCGCCGTGGCCGAGGAAATCAGCCGTAGCATCCTCAATGTCCGGGATGTGTCGGAGCAGACCGCGGCGGCCAGTGACGAGACGGCGGCCTCCAGCGTGGAGCTGGCTCGCCTGGGTGGGCACCTGCAGATGCTGGTCAGTCAGTTCCGCGTTTGACCGAGAGATGGCCTTGGCGGGTAGAACCGCTCCCACGGAATCGGCGCAAGGCGCCGTACCGGTGGGGGCGGGTTCACCCGCGAATGCGTCAGCACGGTCAGTCCAGTATCACTTGACGATCATCCCTACCCCACGTCCACGCGGGTCAGAGGCCGTCTCAAGCTTTTCTCCCGTCACCCGGATCGCCTGGATATCACCCATCTCCCAGCCCTGGTCCTCCAGCACATAACCCATCTTCCTCAGCTCATCCGCCACTGGCCCGGTGAGCGGTGCATAACTGTCATAGTAGAGGGTGTCCTTGGGCAACAACTGATGGTGCACGCGCTGGGCCGCGACTGCCTTCTCAAGCGGCATGCCATAGTCGTACAAGTTGTTCATCACCTGGAAGATCGAGGTGAAGATCCGCGAGCCGCCTGGCGTACCGATCACCAGCACCACCTTGCCATCGCGCGTCATCAGGCTCGGGCTCATGGACGAGAGCATGCGTTTGCCAGGTTCGATGGCATTGGCCGCGCCTCCCACCACACCGAAGGCATTGGCTGCGCCAGGCTTGGCACTGAAGTCGTCCATCTCATCGTTGAGCAGGAAGCCCGCCCCCTTGACCACTACGCCGCTGCCGTAGTCGAGGTTCAGGGTGTAGGTGTTACTGACGGCGTTGCCCTGCTTGTCGACGATGGAGAAGTGCGTGGTCTGGTGCGACTCCAGCCCCGGCTTGACGCCATCGGTATCGGAGATGGCATTCGGGTTGACCTGGGCTGCGCGCTTGGCCAGATAGTCCTTGGCAATCAGCTTGTCCACCGGCACCTGGGTGAAGGCCGGGTCGCCCAGGTAGTCGGCACGGTCGGCGAACACCCGCTTTTCGATTTCGGCCAACAAGTGGATGTAGCGCGCCGAGTTGTGCTCCACGCCCTTGAAGTCAGCTTCGCGGTTGGCCTTGATGCCCAGCAATTGCGCCAGGGCAACGCCTCCCGAGCTGGGCGGCGGAGCGGTGTAGACCACATTGCCACGCCAGTCGATTGCCATCGGTTGGCGCCAGATGGCCTTGTAGTCCTTGAGGTCTTCCTTGGTGATCAGGCCTTTGTCGGCTTGCATCTGCGCCACCAGCAAATCGGCGGTCTTGCCCTGGTAGAACTCGCTGGCACCTTTGTCGGCGATGCGCTCGAGGGTTTGCGCCATTTCCGGCTGCTTGAACAGCTCGCCGACCTTCATGCTGGAAAAGTAGTCGTTGAAGTTGGTGCCCGCCTTGAACAGGCCCTGGGCGTCGTCACGGTACTGGTACTGTTTCTGCGCGACCTTGAAGCCATTCTTGGCATAGCCGATGGCGGGGGTCAGCAGTTCGCTCCAGGGCAACTTGCCGAACTTCTGGTGCGCTTCCCACAAGCCCATGACAGTGCCAGGCACGCCTGCTGCGCGGGCGCCGACCAGGCTGAGGTTCTCGATCACCTCGCCTTTTTCGTCCAGGTACATGTTGCGCGTTGCAGCTTTGGGCGCCACTTCGCGGTAGTCGAGGAAATAGGGCTTGCCGTCGACGAACAGGGTCATGAAACCACCACCGCCGATGTTGCCTGCCTCAGGGTAGGTCACCGCCAGGGTGAAGGCAGTGGCCACTGCGGCGTCCACTGCGTTGCCGCCTTTCTTCAGGATATCGGCGGCCACCTGCGCACCATATTGATCAGGTGCAGCCACCGCTGCGCCCTCAAGGGTTACGGCGTAAGCCGAAGAACAGCTCAGAATCGCGGCTCCGAGAGCCATGGACGTGAACAGGACGTTACGCATAACACTTCCTTGGTGTTGTTTTTGTTGATCGGTCAGTAATACCGGAACTTACCGACCGTGCAAACAACCTTCGGCTCTGTGTGAAAAGTCTTGAGACGAAGGTCAGGCTGTTTTCAACGCAGCATCACCGAGTATCAACGCTTTTCGTACAGAGCCTAGGAGCTTTCGCCGCCCTTGGACAGCAATTGTCGCCCCCAGGCAACTCAGCAGGCGTACATCGCCAATTTGTTCTGGATGAAATCCAGGAAGCACTGGATACGCAGGGCCAATTGCGTGTTGCGGTAGTACACCGCGTTGATCGGCTGCCGGTAGCCATTGTTGGCATCGCCCAGCACGACCTGAAGACGACCGGTACGAATGTCCTCGTGGGTCAT
Organism: Pseudomonas taiwanensis DSM 21245; assembly: GCF_000425785.1. GTDB lineage: Bacteria > Pseudomonadota > Gammaproteobacteria > Pseudomonadales > Pseudomonadaceae > Aquipseudomonas > Aquipseudomonas taiwanensis. Next base: position 10,358 of record NZ_KE384451.1, on the reverse strand, counting down.
GAAGTGCGAGAGGCTGACGATGCCCTCTCCCGCCAAGGCCAACTGGCGCAGGGTTTCGCCGCTCGAAGCGATGAGTGCCGGACGAATCGTCCAGCGATCGCCGTGCGCATGGCGCAGCGGCCATTGATTGAGCACCTCGGGTTGGCTGAAGCCGAGCAAGCAGTGGTCGTCGAGGTCTTCCACTCGCTGCGGCGCGCCGTGCCGCTCCAGGTAGGCCGGGCTGGCCAGCACCTGCACGGGGCTGCACCCCAGCGAACGCGCATGCAGGCTCGAATCGGCCAGTTCACCGATGCGAATGGCCACGTCGGTGCTTTGCTCCAGAAGGTCGATGATCAGGTCGTCGGTGTTCAGCTCCAGCTCGATGCCGGGGTACAGGCGCCGGAACTCGCCAATCCACGGCAGGATGGCATGGAGCATGAACGGGGCAGCGGCGTTGATACGCAGGCGGCCGGAGGGGGTCTGGCGGTTCATCGACAGACGCTCTTCCATTTCATCCATCTGTTCGAGGACGAGCCGCGAGCGCTCAAGGAAGAAGCGGCCTTCTTCGGTCAGGTCCATGCGTCGGGTGGTACGGTTGACCAGCGTGGTATCGAGTTTGGCCTCCAGACGCGACAGGGTGCGGCTGACAGCAGACGGCGTCTGGCCCAGTTGCTCGGCAGCGGCGGAAATGGAGCCGCTGTCGATGACGGCGACGAAAACCTGGAGTTCTTCGGATCGGGTTTTCACGTGGCAGGCCTGTATCGAAAAGTGCTGTGATTGATAGCGGGTCGCCGGGCACTGCGCAAGTCAAGCACAGTGCCTGCAGGCGCCGGCTCGCCGACGATGAGGCCGGCACAGGCACCGCGAAACCGTTACCCTTGCTTGCCGAACACCTCTCCCAGGTGCGCCTCATACGCTGCCAGCGCCGCCGGTACGTCAGGCCGCTTCATCACATCCACCGCCAGGAACGTCGGCAAACCAGTCATGCCGAGGAACTGATTGGCCTTGTGGAACGGGAAGTACACCGCATCCACACCTTTACCTTCGAAGAAGTCGGTCGGGTCGTCGAAGGCTTGCTCAGGAGCATTCCAGGTCGCCGAAATCATGTACTGCTTGCCCTGCACGAGTCCGCCGCTGCCGTACTTCTGCGAGGCATCCGACCGGGTGCGACCATCGTTGGCGTAGAGGCTGCCATGGCCTGCGGTAAAGACTTCGTCGATGTACTTCTTCACGGTCCACGGCGCGCCCATCCACCAACCTGGCATCTGGTAGATGACCACATCGGCCCACAGGTACTTCTGCACTTCTTCAGCGACGTCGTAGCCGCCATCGATGAACGTTTCCCGCACATCGAAACCGGCGCGGTCCAGGTAGGCAACCGCCGCATCGTGCAGGGTCTGGTTCAGACGACCGTCGGAATGGGCGAACTGCTTGCCGCCGTTGAGCAACAGGATCTTTTTCATGGGTAACCTCGAACGTGGGTGTCGATCCGAGGCGCTGCGCCTGCCGATCGAGCCGAATGGGATGGCGGCAGGTTACGGAGCGGGCAAGCTGAGAAAAAGCGGCCTTGGGGCAAAATACTTTTGCCTTGAAATCATCAATGGTTCGGCCATTGTTGCCTTAGAATCGTTTCAGTCATTCAACCTTAGAGGCACCCCCCATGAGCGAGCAGCACGCCTTCATCCTCAAGGCCAAAACCCGTCCTGAAAAGTCCGAAGCCTTTGAAACCCTGTTCCGGGCGTACGTAGAACCGAGCCGCCAGGAACCGGGCTGCGTCGAATACCACATGCTGCGCGACAAGCAAGACCCGACCCTGTTCGTGTTCTACGAAGTCTGGGCCAGCAAGGCCGCCCTGGATGAGCACTCGGCCTTGCCGCACATGCGCGAATTCTTTGAAAAGCGCATGGACTACCTGGAGCGCGATTTCGATATCCAGCTCATCGAGATGCTCAGCCCTTCATCCGCTAGCCGTTGACCAGCAGGTGGCCGCCCAACGCGGCCAGGCCCACGAAGAAGCAACGCTTGAACCCTACCGCGCTGATGCGTTGGCGCAACCACTGGCCGGCCAGCATGCCCAGCAATGCTGGCGCCAGCATCAGCAGCGATGCGCCCAAGGCTTGACCGCCAAGGGCATCCTGCCTGGCCAGGCCAATGGCCAGGGCCAGCGTAGACACCGTGAACGATAGGCCCAAGGCCTGGATCATTTCGTCACGGTTCAGCCCAAGGCCCTGCAGAAAAGGTACCGCCGGCATCACGAACACGCCGGTTGCCGCCGTCACCACGCCGGTCACCAGTCCGCACAGGGGGCCTAGCCATCTTTCCTGCGCTGGCGATAGCTGAAAACCACGGCCGACCAGGCCGTACAGCGCGTAGGCGAGCAACGCCGCGCCCAGCGCATGAACGGCCCAAGGTCCGCTGTCGATACCCAACCAGGCGCTGCCAAGCAGGGTGCCAACGACGATCATCAGCAACAGGGGGCCCAGACGGCGCAACAACGCCAGCAGGTGCCCGCCAGCACCCAATTGCCACAGGTTGGTCAACGTCGACGGAACGATCAACAACGCCGCAGCCTGTGCCGGCGTCATAGCCAGACCCAACAGCCCCATGGCGATGGTCGGCAGGCCCAGGCCGATGACACCCTTGACCGTACCGGCCAGCAGGAAGGTCATCACCACCAGCAACGACAGCGCCGGTCCTATGTCTTGGTAGAAAGCGATCAGTGTGTTCATGCGCCCATGATGGGCAGTATCCGCTGGTTTGAACATCTGCCATATACTCAGCCTGACTCTTGCCAGGACAGAGGCACATGCACTTCGACTTGATCGACCTGAACCTGTTCCAGCATGTGCTGGAGTGCAGCAGTATCACGGCAGGTGCCCAGCGCAGCCACCTGTCCCTGCCCGCGGCCAGTGCGCGTATCCGTGCGATGGAGAGCTCGCTCGGGATTGCGCTGCTGGCCCGTAATCGCCGGGGCGTGCAGCCGACGCCTGCTGGCCAGGCGCTGTTGCAGCATGCCCGGATGATCGGGCAGCAGGTCGAGCGGTTGCAGTTCGACCTGGCGCAATATGCCCAGGGGCAGCAAGGCCAGGTACGCCTGCTGTGCAACACGGCGGCACTGACCGAATACCTGCCGGAGCTGCTGGCCGGTTACCTGGCCGAGCAACCGGGCGTCAGCATCGATGTACAAGAGCTGCCGAGCCTGCGCATCGTCCAGTCGATCACCCAGGGCATGGCCGACCTTGGCATCATCTCCACCGCCGTGCCCAGTGATCATTTGCAGACTCTCCCGTTTCGCGAAGATCCATTGGTGCTGGTGATGTCCCCTGACCACCCGCTGGCAAGCCTTGAAGATGTCAGTTTCAACGCCAGCCTCGCCCATGGCCATGTGGGCCTGGATGCGAGCAGTGCATTGGCGCTGCACCTTGAAGAACAAGCGCTGCGACAGGGGCGACGCATGCAGGTGCGGGTACGGGCGGAGGGTTTCGATGGGTTGATCCGTATGGTGGCCGGGGGCGCCGGTATCGGCATCGTGCCGCTGGCCTCGGTACGCCGTTGGGAAGCGACACTCGCGTTGCATTGGCGAAGACTGCAGGAGGATTGGGCCAAGCGGCAACTGCTGCTCTGTGCGCGGGACTTCGCCGCGCTGCCAGGTTATACGGCTGGCTTGGTCAGCAGCTTGCTACACGCCAAAGGTGACAAGCGGCCCCTCACGCAGCCGATGTAGGACTCGTCTGCTTCATACGTCAGAAAGATCACATAGTGCGCCGTTTCACAACGAACCCACCCGCGATCCTCCAACCATTGACTACCATTGCTCTGGCAAGAGGATACCTGAGGCAGCTCATCGAGCCGTAGCCCTCAGGCTCGAGGCCACTTGCTCCAGTCGTCCTGCAATACCGAACTGCAATGGGAGCCTGATGTGCTATCGATCTACCAATTGAAACCACACTTCCAGGCCCTGTTGCGCCCTGCGGTAGACCGTCTCCACGGCCGTGGCGTCACGGCCAACCAGGTCACGGTCGCAGCGGCACTGGTGTCGGTATTGCTGGGTTTGCTGTTGGCGTGGTTGAGCCCTGTCACATGGCTGTTCATCCTGATCCCCATATGGATGTTGCTGCGCATGGCGCTCAATGCGGTCGATGGCATGCTGGCCCGTGAATTCGGCCAGCAATCGAAACTGGGGGCTTACCTGAACGAGCTGTGCGACGTGATCGCGGACACCGCGCTCTACCTGCCATTCGCATGCTTGCCTGGGGTGACGCCACTGCTGGTGGTACTGGTGGTGATCAGTGCGCTGATCAGCGAATACGCCGGGGTCATGGGGCCGCTGGTGGGTGCTTCGCGGCGCTATGACGGCCCCATGGGCAAAAGCGACCGGGCCTTCGCCTTCGGCCTGCTGGGCGCGGGCGTGGCGTTCCACCTCCTGAGCCCGGCGTGGATCGACGGCCTGCTGCTGGTCATCCTCGCCCTCTCGCTCTATACCCTCTACAACCGGGTTCGCCAGGGTCTGGTAGAAACCCGCTGAGCCTAGTGTCGCCGGACAAGGACCTTCGCCATGCGCCAAGCGCAATCGCTGTATTTCCCTACCCATGATGGTGTCGAACTGCATTACCGTCATTGGCCCGCCACCCGAAACGAACATCAGCCAAGACGGGCGGTGGTGATGTTCCACCGAGGCCATGAACACGGCGGGCGCATGGCTCATCTGGCCGACGAGCTGGACATGCCTGGCTACGACTTCTTCGCCTGGGATGCGCGTGGCCATGGCCAGTCGCCCGGTGCTCGCGGCGATAGCCCAGGGTTTGCCACCAGCGTGCGTGATGTGCAGACCTTCATCGAGCACATCCAGGCGCGCCACGGTATTGCCGAGCCAGACATCGTGGTGCTTGCCCAGAGCGTCGGCGCGGTTCTGATCGCCACCTGGGCCCATGACTACGCCCCCAAGGTGCGCTGCCTGGTGCTTGCCTCGCCGGCCTTCAAGGTGAAGCTGTACGTGCCCTTCGCCCGCCCAGGCCTGAAGTTGCTCAAGGCCCTGCGCGGCAACTTCTTCGTCAACAGCTATGTCAAGCCGCGCCTGCTGACCCACGACCCGGAGCGGGTCATGTCGTACATCGCCGACCCGCTGATCAGCCGGCCCATTTCGGTAACCATGCTGCTGGGCTTGTACGAGGCAGCCGACCGCGTGGTCGCCGATGCCCAGGCGATCCAGGTGCCGACCCAACTGCTGGTGTCGGGGGCCGACCTGGTGGTCGAGCGCGCACCGCAGGAGCGCTTCTTCGAGCGCCTTGGGTGCCTGCGCAAGGAAATGCATGTGCTTCCCGGCTTCTTCCACGACACCCTGGGCGAACGCGACCGCGGCCATGTACTCAGGCGCATCGAGCGCTTCGTCGAGCACAGCTTCGACAACCCCGTGGCAGCGCCCAGCTTGCTCGATGCGGACAAGACCGGCGCCAGCTGCGCCGAAGCCGAAAGCCTCGCCGCGCCGCTACCCCGCAACTCGCCCCGCGAGCTTTACTGGCGCGCCACCCGCGCAGGGCTGCGCCTGGGCAGGGGCTTCTCCGAAGGCGTGAGGCTGGGCTTCGACACCGGCTTCGACTCTGGCAGCACACTCGACTACGTCTACCGCAACCAGCCCTCGGGCAAGGGGTCACTGGGCCGTCTGATCGACCAGAACTACCTGAACGCCATAGGCTGGCGAGGCATCCGCCAACGCAAGCTGCACGTCGAGGAATTGCTGCGACTGGCCATCGATCGCCTGCGCGAGCAACAGCGACCCGTGCATATCGTCGATATCGCGGCAGGCCATGGCCGCTACATTCTCGAAGCTTTGCAGGCACATGATCGGCAGCCGGACTCGATTTTGCTGCGCGACTACAGCGAACTGAACGTGCAACAGGGCAGTGCCCTGATCGAAGAAAAGGGTTTGGCCAACATCGCTCGCTTCGTACAGGCCGATGCATTCGACCGACAGGGCCTGGCTGCGCTGGAGCCACGCCCGACCCTGGCCGTGGTGTCCGGCCTGTATGAACTGTTCGCCAGCAACACCCTGGTTGGCAACTCGCTGGCTGGCCTTGCCGAGGCCGTGGAGAATGGCGGTTACCTGGTCTACACCGGCCAACCCTGGCACCCGCAGCTTGAGATGATCGCCCGCGCCCTTACCAGCCATCGTGGTGGCGAGGCCTGGGTGATGCGGCGACGCAGCCAGGCAGAGATGGACCAACTGGTGGAAGCCGCGGGTTTTCGCAAGCTGGCCCAGCGCATCGATGAATGGGGCATCTTCAGCGTGAGCCTGGCGCAGCGAGTTCGTGAGTGAAGCCGATGCGTGAGCCTGGGCTTATCCGGCGAGGCGTGCTGTGGCTGTTGCTGCTCGGGCCAGTCTTCTTCCTCAGCTATGGCCTGGCCAACAGTCACACCGAGGGCCGCGACGATGTCGGCAGCCTGGTGTTCGCCTGGGAACGGCACATACCGCTCTGGCCCTGGACCATCCTGCCGTACTGGTCGATCGACCTCCTTTATGGCCTGTCCTTCCTGCTGCCGCGTACACGCCGCGAAATGGACCGCCATGCCCTGGCCCTGCTCACCGCGCAGGTGATCAGTGTCAGCTGCTTTCTGCTCTGGCCCCTGCGTTTCACCTTCGAACGGCCGGCAATGGATGGTCTGTTCGGCTGGCTGTTCGAGGTGCTGATGGGGTTCGACAAGCCATTCAACCAGGCCCCCTCGCTGCACATCGCACTCTTGGTCATCATCTGGTCGATGTTCGCCCGGCATCTGCATCGCCCGCTCTGGCGTTGGGTCATGCATGGGTGGATGGCGCTGATCGGGGTGTCCGTGCTCACCACTTGGCAGCATCACTTCATCGACCTGCCCACCGGAGCATTGTCCGGATTCGCCTGCCTCTGGCTCTGGCCGCCTAAGGGCCAGTTGCCCTGGCAGCATGCCCACCTGGCTCGCGAACCGTATCGCTGGCGCCTGGCGCTGCGCTATGGGGCCGGGGCGATGGGCAGCGTGGTAATTGCGCTGCTGGTGGGTGGTGCCGGGTTATGGCTGCTTTGGCCGGCCGTGGCGCTGCTGCTGGTAGCGCTGAACTACGCGGCGCTGGGCGCACAGGGTTTTCAGAAAGGTGATGACGGACGCTTGTCGATTGCCGCCAGCGCGCTGCTTGCCCCCTACACGCTGGCGGCATGGATCAATTCGCGACTGTGGACATGGCGTCACCCCAATGCCGACGCAGTCTGCGACGGGGTTTTCCTGGGGCGTATTCCAGGCCAAGTTGAAGCTTCGAGCTATGCCGCAATCGTCGACCTCTGTGCGGAACTGCCTTGCCCGATGACCCAGGGGGTCGATTACCACGTGCTGGCCACGCTCGACCTGATCGCGCCGAACAGCCAGTTGCTGCAGCAAGCCGCCGCGGCGATCGAGCGGTCGCGCCACCAAGGCCCTTTGCTGGTCTGCTGCGCGTTGGGCTACTCGCGCAGTGCCAGCGCGGTCGCCGCCTGGCTGCTATTGACTGGTCGATGCAGCGACATCGCCCATGCACAGGTACTGATCCGCAAGGCTCGCGAGGGCGTGGTGCTGTCGCCCGCCCATCGCCTGGCGCTGCAACGGCTGGGCAGCCCGCCATGAAGCTGATGGTGGTGGCCAGCCTGCTCGGTCGTGGCGCGCAGCTGGAGCGTCTGTCCGATGGCATCAGCCTGCTGGCCTTGGCCTATGGCCTGGCGCCGCTGCTGGGTGCAGCGCTGACGCCATCGGCCAGCCTGCTGTGCGCTGCCCTGCTCGCCCTCGGTGTGTTGCACAAATACTGGGCGGTACGTGTCGCGCTGGACGCCGACCTGTTCGCCCGACTTGGCGCCAGCACCGATTTGGCGGCCGATACCCAGGCTCTGGACCATGCCCTGTTCGACCTGCATTTGAAAACCCAGCCCGAAGACGCCCGCGACTGGTCTGCCCGAAGCCAGGCGGCACTGGCGCTGTTGCGCCGTCAGACCCTGTGCCTTGGCCTGCAGGCGCTGCTGACGTTGGCTACCCTGCTGACAGTGCCTTTCATTGGATGATCACCGAGCCATGCTTGCCGCCCTGACTGCCTTCATCATCACCAGCGCAGCGCGCCTGATCACCGGCGCCCGCGCCCTGTGGCTAGGCTGCGCACCGCAACCGGTGCAACGCCTGTATTTCGCCAACCACAGCAGCCACGGCGATTTCGTGCTGATCTGGGCCTCACTGCCTGCGCCGCTGCGCAGGCATACCCGGCCCGTGGCAGGCGCCGATTACTGGGCCAAGCCTGGGCTGCGCGACTTTCTGATCCGCAAAGTGTTCAACGGGGTGCTGATCGACCGGCACCGGGTCGAAGGCCAGGGCAACCCACTGCAACCGATCTTCGACGCCCTGGCCCAGGGCGACTCCCTGATCTTCTTCCCGGAGGGCACCCGCAACCTGGGCGATGAGCCGCTGATGCCCTTCAAAAGTGGGTTGTTCCATTTGGCCGCCGCCAATCCCGGCATGCAATTGGTGCCCGTCTGGATCGCCAACCTCAACCGTGTGATGCCCAAGGGCCGGGCCCTACCGTTGCCGCTGTTGTGCACCTTGAGTTTTGGTGAGCCCATTCACCTGCAGGCCGACGAGGGCAAGCAGGACTTTCTAGAGCGGGCCAGTCAGGCCCTGCTGAATCTGGCACCAAAGGATGCCTGACATGGACGACAACACCCTTCTGCTGTTCGCCGGTATTGGCGCGCTCCTATTGCTCGCCAGTGTGATCGGTCGCTTGCTCAAATGGCGTGCAGGCCCTGCCCCTCATGCGGTAATCGACAACCTCAACGCCCGCATCAATGCCTGGTGGGTGATGGTACTGGTGATCGGCATCGCCTTCCTGTTCGGCAAGTACGGTGTGATCGTGTTGTTCTACGGCGTTTCGTTCTACGCCTTGCGCGAGTTCATGACCCTCACCCCGACCCGACGCAGCGACTACCCGGCGCTCGTGGCCGCATTCTACGTGGCGCTGCCGGTGCAATATTTGCTGATTGCCATGGACTGGTACGGGTTGTTCAGCATCTTCATCCCGGTGTACCTGTTCCTGCTGCTGCCGATTCTGGCCAGCTTCGGCGGTGACACCACGCGCTTTCTGGAACGGGCCTCGAAGGTACAGTGGGGCCTGATGATCGCGGTTTACTGCCTGTCTTCGGTACCCGCCCTGCTGACCCTCGATATACCCGGTTACGAAGGCCGCAACCTGTTGTTGATCGCCTGGCTGATTCTGGTGGTGCAGATCAGCGACGTGCTGCAGTACGTGTGCGGCAAGTTGTTCGGCAAGCACAAGGTGGCGCCCAACCTGTCACCGTCGAAGACCATCGAAGGCCTGGCCGGCGGTGTGGCACTGGCGACCTTGGTCGGCGCCCTACTGTGCTGGATCACCCCGTTCAGCTTCTGGCAGGCTGCATTGATGGCCTTGACGGTCAATGCCATGGGCTTTTTCGGTGGGCTGGTGATGTCGGCGATCAAACGCGACCGTGGGGTCAAGGACTGGGGGCACATGATCGAGGGCCACGGAGGCATGCTCGATCGGATGGATTCAGTGTGCTTCGCTGCGCCGGTGTTCTTTCACTTTGTGCGCTACTGGTGGGCGTGAGCCGTGGCGCTGCACGGGTCGACGGCATAGCGCGGTCAGGCAGCTGGACGTCGAGCCCAGGCAACTGGCGCTCGGCCAATGGCCCTATGGTGATACGTCATTCAGCCAGTCACCAGGAGTTGTGCCATGTCCGATTTCATCACCGTCCTGCGCGAGACCTGCCCGACGCCGGTCGTGGACGCCACCAAGTGGAAGCGCATCGGCGGCGATCCGCACACCGTCAACCTCAACGCCTACTTGTCTGCCGACGGCAGCAAGATCATGGGTACCTGGATCTGCACGCCAGGCAAGTTCGAGGTGAATTACGAAAAGTGGGAGTTCTGCCACTTCCTCGATGGCTATTGCATCATCACCCCGGAAGGTGAAGAGCCCAAGCACCTCAAAGCCGGTGATGTGTTCGTGATCGAACCGGGAATGAAGGGCACCTGGGAAGTGGTCGAGACCGTGCGCAAGTATTTCGTCTTCGCCTGATTCTTGATATGGGTTGGGGATGCTAGGTGGCTGTCATGGTTTAGCGGTGATGCGTATATCGAGCGCCGCCCGCGCGGCGCATCGCGAGCAAGGCTCGCTCCCACGTTTGTTTCGGGCCAATTATTCCTGCGAGATTCGTGCGCGAACGCGTTGGCGCATGGCTCGATATCGCGCCGTACAAACAAGGCGGTCGCGCGCGTCTGTCACAGGCGTTATTGGCCGTAAACAAACGTAGGAGCGAGCCTTGCTCGCGATGCGCCGCGCGGGCGGCGCTCGATCTTGCAAACGC
>NZ_AUEC01000005.1 GCF_000425785.1 Pseudomonas taiwanensis DSM 21245 | reverse complement strand
TCAGGCCGTGCAGGCCACGGCCGGCATCGCCGAGCTGGAGGAAGGCGGGTTTGTGCAGCAGGCGTTCCAGGTCCAGCGAAGGGCGTTCGCTGACCAGCTCGAGGTCAATGGCATAGGCGTGGCTGATGGCTTCCGTGCCGTTGAAGGCGAGGACCTGGAAATCGTGCTCCAGGCCGTCGATGTGCAAGCTGAAATGGGTCTGGTTCGCGGCGGCAAACATCCCTGTCCTCCTTTAGGAAAACGTAGTGAAAACGACCGCAGCCCGCCGCGCGAACGCGGCAGGCAGCGGTGTGATCCAGGTTTAGCCTGTGACCGGGGCGCGCCAGTCGTCGGAGCCAGAAGTTCCGGAGATCAGGTGGGTCCAGCTGATCTTGCGGTAGGTAAAGGACACGTCTTCCAGGTGGGTGAAGTGGGCGTTGGCCGGGTCCTGGCAGTTGTGCATGTAGTCCTTCATGTCGACGATGATCGCGTCTTCCAGGACGGTGGTGTAGTAATGCTCCTGGGTACCGGCCGCCGAGGTGCGGTACCACTTGATCTCGACCTTGGTCATGCGCTCGCCGGAGGCCAGGGCCGCCAGCAGCTGCGGCGAAGTCTTGTCGAAGACCTTGGTGATCTTCACCGGTTTGTGCACGCGCTGGCCGGTCGGTTGGCCGGACTGCGGGTCACGGGGGATGATCACCTGGTGGTCGAAGGCCTGGACCATCACCTCGTCCTCGTGGCCTTCCTGGTAGGTGTTGCCCACCGACTCGACGGTGAACGCGCGCTCGGTGATCAGGCCTTGTTTTTCGCCGGTGACGGACATGTACGCGGGTGTTGCCATGGTGCTGCTCTCCTTGCTGTGGATAAGTCGATATCGACTGGGAAATTTCCGCTTTCCCATGTCTGGTTAATACAGAAAACGTGCCAATTCCAGGCGAGTCCTTATATATCGCGGGCTCTAAAGGTTAAGTCGTTTCAATGAGGGGCTTTTGTGCAACGAAATACCAGCAAAGTGCGCAACTTCTTGCGCAGTGGTGTGCAAAAAGTTGCGCAGTTGCCTGTACGCCATATTTCTTAAGGCCTACAGGAATGTATGCACAGGTTTATTCACATTTGAGTGCGCAACTTCTTGCGCAGTTGACTGCTAAGTCGAGTTGGCCGTGTCGGGCGCAATATCTGAAGCCGTTGTGATGGATTAAAACGTTACGGGAAAACGCTTCCTGGGTATGTAGGACGCAGGGCGACACGAGGTGTAGGAAGGGGATGACATCGGGCGGGGTGGGTAAACGGATTGTTTACCCATGCAGGGCAAGCGCTGAATCAGAATCCGATGTAGGCGTAATAGTCCGATGTTTCAGCGGTGGTTTGCAGACCCAGGTCGCCTAGGGCGACCGCCAGTTCGGCATCAGGTACATGGAGGGTCCAGGCGGTCTGCACAGCAGGAAATTCCTGTCGAAGGGCTGTGGCGAAGGCGTCCATGTTCGGCAAGTAAGCCGTGAAACCACGGCCCTTGAGTGCACTGGTGGTGATGCCCAGCGCCTGGCACAGGGCAACCTTGGCGGCGATGTCGTCGCGGTCGGCCTGGCGTGAAGCCTCCACCAGTGCCACCAGTTGCGGGTCGACCGGTAGCGTGCCATGAATCAGCGTGGGCCCCTGTTCCCATGCTTCGGGCGGACAGTCCTTGCTTTCGGGGCGCAGGGGGATGTGCGGGTTGATCTCCACCGGGTAAATGCGGCACACCAGCGGGCGTGACTCATAAATGGTACACAGGTCGTTATCGTCCAGATTCCGGCAACGGCCTGGGTTGAACGCCGCGAAGGTCACCGATACCCGTGCCTCGCCGCTGCCGCAGGGCACCGCCAGGGAGCGGCGCATTACGTGCTCGCGCTGCTCGATGGGCATGCCAGGGCCGTCGGCCACGAAGCCTTCGATCAAGATGATGACCTGGCCGCCGGACGCTGCCCACTGGCGGGTTTCATCCAGTGTCAGGGGGACATGGTGGCCGGTGCAGCACTTGCCACAGCCAGTACAGGCAAAACGTAGACGGTCGTTCACTGAGCTCCCGGGCTCCATTCGCTGACGAAGGCTCGTTGATGCTGGCGGTCGTACAGGCACAACTCGGTGCCTGTGCGTTGCTGCATGTGTTTCTGCGGATAGACACCTTCGATCAGCAGGGCGCTGAAACCGACCTGATCATCGAACTCCGCAGGCTTGCCGCGGGCGTGGGCATCCTTGAACTGGCTGGCGGCCAGACAAGCCTTGAGCATCTGCTGGCGCTGTTCGTTCCAGGCCTGGCTGCTGGAGGCCTGGGCTGCACCGCTGAACAGGGTGCAGGAGATAAGGAGCGAGCTGAAAAACTTCATACGCAATACCGGCAAGAAACATCCGAGGGGCGTGATTATGCCTTACACGTCCCCGGCGGCAAGCCGGGGAGATTGTCGCTGAATATATCAGTGCTCGGTGTGCGCCACCGCCCGCGCCGCCACCACCAGACAATCGGTAAGCTCTGGCGAGGAGAACTTGGTGAGGATGGCATTGGCTCCGGCCAGCCTGGCCTTTTCACTGCTCATGGCACTGTCCAGCGAGGTGTGCAGGAGGATGTACAGGTGCTGGAAGTCCGGGGTTTCGCGCAGGGTCCGGGTAAAGGCGTAGCCGTCCATCTCGGACATCTCGATGTCGGAGACGATGATGTTGATTTCCTGGGCGGTGCCTTGCAGTTCCAGCAGGACATTGATGGCGTCCTTGGCGCTGCGGGCCGTGTGGCACTCGATGCCGAGGTTGCGCAGGGTATGCACCGATTGCTGCAGCGCTACCTGGCTGTCGTCCACCACTAGGATATTGGCCGCGGCCAGCAGACTGGCATCTTGCTCGCTCACCTCGCCCGGGTGTGCCTCAGGTTCGGGCGGGGCGATGCCGTGGATGACTTTCTCGATGTCCAACACCTGTACCAACGTGTTGTCGACCCGGGTCACGCCGGTGATGAACGAGCGATTGCCCGAGCCATAGGGCGGCGGCTTGATATCGGTGCTCAGGCAATGAACGATGCGGCTGACCGCCTGTACATGAAGGCCCTGGCGCGAGCGGCTGATCTCGGTGACGATCAGGCAGCCGCCGTCCGGGTCGGCCAACGGCCGCTCGCCGATGGCACGGGACAGGTCGATCACCGACAGCGAGTTGCCGCGCAGGGTGGCCACACCTTTGACGTGGGGGTGCGATTCAGGCAACCGAGTCAGGGGCGGGCAGGGGATGATTTCGCTGACCTTGAGCAGGTTGATTGCCATCAGCTTGCCGCTGCGCAGGGTGAACAGCAGCAGGGACAACGCGTCCGCGCGGGCGTTTTGCGTGGCCATGGTGACCTTCGTTCAGAGAGGGGATGCCGGGTTATCGGCGTGTTATCGCCTGGCTTTAGGTTGGGGGAGGGTGGGGGTGTACGATTCTGGATTTTCTGCGGTGAATCGAGCGCGGATCGCGCGGCGCTCGATCTCACACCTTCCAAAAAAACATCGACAGACCTTAACGCTCCCGCAACGCCTCACGCGCCCTGTTCAGTGGCTTGATCAGGTAATCGAGGATGGTCTTCTCGCCCGTACGGATATCCACCGTGGCGATCATCCCCGGTACGATCGCGAAGCGCTTGCCGGCCTTGTTCTGCAGGCTGTCCTGTTCGGTGCGGATGAACACTCGGTAGTAGTAGATCTCCGGTTTCACTTCATCCTGCAAGGTGTCGGGCGAAATCCCCACCACCTTGCCGTCCAGGCCGCCATACACCGAGTAATCGTAGGCACTGATCTTGACCTTGGCGGCCTGCTCGGGGTGGATGAATGCGATGTCCCTGGGGGCGATGCGGGTTTCGATCAGCAGCCGCTCGTCCATCGGCACGATCTTCATCACTTGGCCGCCCGGCTGTACCACGCCACCCAAGGTGTTGACTTCGATGTCCTTGACGATGCCCCGCACTGGGGAACGCAGGGTCAGGCGCGTCAGCGAGTCGCTGCGCCCACGGATCACCTCGGCCAGGCTGTCGGCCTCGGCGCTGGCCTTGGCCAGCTCCTCACGGGCGCGTACCAGGTAGTCGGAGCGTGCTTCGTTGGCCTTGAGTTCCAGTTCCGAGCGTTGACGGTTCAGGCGGATCACTTCGACCCGGCTCGAAGCACCCATCTTCGCCAGGTTCTCGGTGATCTGCAGTTCGCTGCGTACCAGCCGCAAAGAGTCCTCGATGCCGGCCAGGGTCTGCTCCAGGCCCTGGCGGCGGGTTTGGTACAGCGCGGTCTCGGCGTCGATCAGGTCGGGGGACGCTCGCAGGCTGTCGGGAAAGGCTAGCGGCTTGCCGGTCACCTCGGCTCGCAACCGGGCGACGCTGGCGGTGGCCGCGCGGTACTTGGCCTCGCTTTCGCCCACGCTGGAGGCGGTCTTGGTCGGGTCCAACTGGGCAAGCACCTGGCCGCGCTCGACCAGGTCGCCCTCGGCCACATTCATGGTGGTGACGATGCCCCCTTCGAAGGACTGGATCACCTGCTCCCGTGAGCTGGGAATCACCTTGCCAGTGCCGGTGGACACTTCCACCACCTCGAACCACGCCGCCCACCCCAGAAAGCCCGCCAGCATCAGCGCGCACAGGGTGATCAGGCGACCGGCGCGCAGCACGGCGCGGTCGTCCTCGCCATCCAGGTAGGACGAGGGAAGTTCATGGCTGCTCATGCCTGGCCTCCTTTGAGCTTGGCCAGGGCGGCGTCGCGTTTGTCGTCGATGACGATGCGACCGCCGTCGAGCACGATGATCCGATCGACCCGCTGCAGCACGTTCAGGCGGTGGGTGGCGATCACCAGGGTACGGCCCTGGCAGAAGCGGTCGAGGCTATCGAGCAGGTGGCGTTCGCTGATGTCGTCCAGCGAGGCGGTGGGTTCGTCGAGCAGCAGCACCTGTGGCTGGCGTACCAGCAGACGAGACAGCACCAGGGCCTGGCGCTGGCCACCGGACAGCCCTTGGCCGCCCTCAAGGATCAAATGGTCCATGCCCTTGGGCAGTCGGCGGACGAAGTCCAGCGCGCCGGTGGCGGACAGCGCGGCCACCAGTTCCTGGTCACTGGCTTGTCCCGCGCCCAGGGTGAGGTTTTCCCGCAGGGTGCCATGAAATAGCCGCGAGTACTGGGGCAGCAAGCCTACGTCGCGGCGCAGGTCGGCTGGGTCCAGGTGGGCCAGAGCAATACCGTCGAGGTTGAGCTCGCCTTGCATCAGGTCCATGGCGCCGCCCAAGGCCTGGAGCAAGGTGGATTTCCCTGAACCGTTGCGCCCCAGCAGGGCGATGCGTTCGCCGGGCTGGATGTCCAGCTGGCCGATGGTCAGCGCCGGTGCCGCCTCGGGGCTGTAGCGGAAGATCGCCTGGCGCACCCGGTATTCCCCACGCAGGGCCGGCAGGTGGACGCGCGCCTCGCCTTCGGCATGGTCCACCGGCGACTGCATGAGATTGTCCAGGCCCTTGAGGGCCACCTTGGCCTGCTGCCAGCGGGTCAATACATGGGTCAACTGGGCCAGTGGCGCCATCATGCGCGATGACAGCATCGAAGCCGCCACCAGGCTACCAGTAGTAAGGTCGCCCGCGATCACCATGGGGGCGCCGATGACGATGACCACGGCGAACACTGCACCCTGGACATTCTGGGTCCAGGTCACCAGGCCGTTGGTCAAGGTGCGCAGGCGCAGGTTGCTGTGGGCACAAGCGGTGTTGTACTGGTTCCACTGGCGTTCGAAGCGCGCCTCTGCCTGCAGGGCCTTGATCTCGTCCAGGCCCTGGATGCTTTCCACCAGCATGGCGTTGCGCAGCGCCGACTCGCGCATCGAGGCATTGGCCAATGCGGCCAGGCGCCGCTGCGCCAGCAGGCCAGGCAGCAGCATGGCCAGCAGCGCGACGAGGGGAATCAGCACCAGGACCCCGCCGATCAGCCAGAACACCAACAGGAACAGCAGGAAGAAGGGCAGGTCGGCCAGCACCGAGGCGGTGCTGGAGGTGATCAGGTCGCGAATCTGCTCAAGCTCGCGCAACTGCGAGATGAACGAGCCGGTGGACTTGGGCCGCGCCGAGTTGCGCAGGCGCAGGGCATGGCCATAAACCAGGTCGCTGACCCGCAGGTCGGCGCGCTTGCCCAGCAGGTCGGTCACCTTGAGCCTGAGCAAGCGCATGCTCAGGTCGAACACCAGCGCCAGCACCACCCCCGCGAACAGCACGTACAGCGTCGGCAATGACTCGGCAGGGATCACCCGGTCGTACACCTGCATGGAAAACAATACGCCAGCCAAGGCCAGCACGTTGGCTACCAATGAGGCGACCATGACCTGGCCATAGGGGCGCAGGTCGCGCAGCACGATGCGGGCGAACCAGTGGCGGTCGTAAGGCGCGGTGTAGTCGTCGGTGCGAACGTCGCGCAGGGGGCGAGCGGGGCGGAGCAATGCGACACGGGATATCCGCCCGTCCAGCGTGCCCTGCGATACCCGCGAGGCCAGGCCCTGGTCGCCGGCGAAGACCACCGCCAGTTCGTCGTCCTGGGTCACCGACTCGACCACGGCCAGCTGGCCGTCGTCCAGCTCCAGCACCAAGGGCGTGCGCCATTGCCGTAGGCCTTTGCCATCGAAATGGGTGAAGCGCAGGGTAAGCCCCGCCTGGCGGGCCATGTGACGTAGGATTTCGTCCAGCGGCCGGGCATCTTCCACAGCGGCCAGGTGTATGCGCTGGGGTGAGACATCAAGACGGTAGTGGTGCGCCACCTGCAGCATGGCTTCGAGCCACGGCCCCAGGTCCGGATGCCCGGTCTGGACGGTGGCCTGCGCGGGCTGGGCAAGGTTGATGGTTTCATTCATGGCTCGATCTGCACCCCTTGCAGGTTGCGCCCTTCCAGCCCGAAGGCTGTGCGCAGGGCGCCACTGTTGTACAGGCAATCAACATCCAGGCGCAGCAGGTCGGCGCGTGTGCCAGCGAGGTCGAAGCGTGACTGGTAGATCTCCTGCTCGGCATTGAGCAGGTCGAGCAAGGGCCGTGTACCCAGGTCCAGGTACTGGCGACCGTACAGCTCGCGGGCTTCCTGAATGCTGGTCTGGCGTGCTTCGAGCGAGCTGAGTCGCCGCCCCAATCCAGAGGTCTGCGCCTTGGCTTCGGCCAGCCCGCGACGGGCCTGCAGGCGGGCAGCATCTTCCGCCGAATCGGCCGCAGTCAGGGCATGGCCGGCAGCTCGGGTGCGGGCGCTGATGGCCCCGCCCTGGTAGATCGGCACCTCAAGGTTCAGGTAGATCCCGGCCTGCGTGCGGTCGAGGCGGGAGTTGTCGCGGTCGTACTCGTTGTCCAGGTAATGGTTGACCTGCGGTTGCAGCGACAGGGTCGGATAGGCCTCGGCCTTGGCTTGCGCCAGCTCGGCCTGGGACTGCGCGCGCAGGGCTAGCGCCATGAGCACGGCGGGCAGGCGGTCGTCGCCCTGCTCTGGCCGTTTGCAGGCCTGGTTCAGTTCGGCCGGAGGCGCTTCGGCAAGCGCCGGCGGGGACATGCGCCCGAGCAGCGCGGCAAGTGTCGAGCGCCAGCGTTGGTATTGCGACTGGTACTCCTCCAAGGTCGCGCGTGCTCCTTCTTCCCGGGACTCGGCCTGGACCACGTCGGACCGGGTGCTCGCGCCCATGTCGCTGCGTTGGCGTGCCAGGCCGACAATGGCGCCGATGCCACGGATCTGATCGCGGGCAATGGCCATCAACTGCTCGTAGCGACGGGTTTCGATCCAGGCGTAGGCGGTGTCGCGGGCCAGTTCGTCCACCACCAGCAAGATATTGGCTTGTGCCCGTGCTGCCGCGGCTTTTGCCGCGTTCACTGCACTGTCGACCTTGCCGAAGTCGTAGAGCATCTGTTTCAGCGACAGGTTCAGCGCCTGGCTGCCCCGGTCGTTGCCATACCCGGTGTCATACCCTGCGCGTATACCCCCGGTGACCTGCGGGTAGTAACCGGCGCGGGCCACGTTGATGCCTTCGCCTTGCTTGTACAGGTTACCGACGGCCTCGGCGATGCTCGGGTGCCACTGCGCCGCGAGCAGCACGGCTTCGGCCATGCCCAGGCGGTCGCCGTCGGCTTCGGCCTGCCCGGAAGGCGGGCGAGCAGGTATGGCTTCGGGGGCGTCGCGCAGACGCGACGGCCCGATGCTGCGCAGCTGCGGGTCGATATCGTCGGCCGACCAGGCTGCTGGAGTGATACACAGGGCCAGGAGCCCAAAGGCGCCTGTTAACAGCGGTGACAGCGTACTGCTTCGCTTCACATCATTCCCTTACTGCTGGTCATCCTTGGCGCCGGGCGGTAACCCGGCGGTTTGCTGCAGGCTCAGACGACGTGGATGCCGCTTTGCACCCACAGGTGGTGGCTGGGATCCTCCTGGGCCGTATATTGGTTATAGTCGATGCCATCGGCGGTCTGGGTACCAGCAAGCGTCCAGGTGTCCGTCAGGTGCACCGTGTCCTTGTCATCACCCTTGATCACCAAGGTGTCTTTGCCGGTCTCCGTGACGGCCACGACGTCCGCCAGGTTGAGGGTGAGGGTGACGGCGCTGGTGTCATTGAGGTCGATGACCTCGATGTCGTGTACGCGCTCGGCCAGGTTGCCCAGGTCGATGCTGGCATCGCCCCCGGCCCACAGCAGGGTGTCGGTGCCGGCCCCACCCTCTACGCTGGTGAAGTCCTGGTCGACGATCACCAGGGTGTCGTCGCCGGCTCCCCCCTGCAGGCTGATGGCCCCGCCCTGACTGCCATCGAGGTGGTCGTTGCCGTCGGTACCGGCGATCACGTCGCTGGATGCGGCTGCAACGCTGGCCAGCGCAACGCCATCGTCGCTGGTGTCGGCCAGCAGCGCGCTCGTGGCACTGAAACTGGCGGCGCTGTCCAGGTTGATGGTCAAGGTGGCGGTATCGGTGGTGCCGTTGGGGTGGGTCAATTCATAGGTGAAGGTGTCGTGCTGGCCAATGATGGCCGAGGTCAAGCCCGCCTTGAGGGTGTAGGTGTAACTGCCGTCGGCCTGCACCAGCAAGGTGCCATAGGTGCCTGTCACGCTGACGCCGTTGTAGCCCGGGATCGCATAGGTGTTGGCGGCCACCAGGACGCTGAGCACGGTCAGGGACGAGCCGAGGTTATCGGCTCCACCCCCTGCGGTGTCGGTAAGCAGGTTACCGGTGACCGAGGTATAGCCGCTGACCACGAATTCGGTGAGATGGGTCGTCGTGGTGTTGAGCGTGGTGGTGAGGGAGCTGGCCAGGCCGATGCCGCTGGCGGTCACGCGTATCTGGTAAGAGCCTGCGGTCTGGTCCTGGAAGGTGTAGGCGGAGCCGCCCCCCAGCAGGCTGACCAGCGAACTGCCGTTCACCGACTGAACCACTGCGTAAAGGCCCGTTGCTGGGTTGAGCTTGAGTAGGTCGATGGTCGTGCCGTTGAGCAGCCCCAGCAGGTTGGTCGAGTTGAGCAC
Source organism: Pseudomonas taiwanensis DSM 21245 (assembly GCF_000425785.1). Classification (GTDB taxonomy): domain Bacteria; phylum Pseudomonadota; class Gammaproteobacteria; order Pseudomonadales; family Pseudomonadaceae; genus Aquipseudomonas; species Aquipseudomonas taiwanensis. Next base: position 323,130 of record NZ_AUEC01000005.1, on the reverse strand, counting down.
GACCTGAAGGTCGGCCGTGGTATCGGTGGCTACGGTGGTGCTGTAGGTTGCCTGCCGTGTGCCGATCACCGGCAGGCTCAGCGGTGTGAAGGTGGTGGAACTGGTGGATTCGCGATTCACCAGACTGATGCCGGTGCTGTCGATGTCATTGACCGCATCCACAACCGTGGCGGGAGCGCCGTAGTTGGTGTTGCTCCAAATCTCGGTGGCCTGCGGGCTGTCGATGCGCACGTAGAGCGTGGCGCCATCCACCAGGCCATTGGCGTGAACCAGCTGGTAGCTGAAGATATCGACCTTGCCGACGCTGGATGGGCTGCCGTTTGGGGTGTAGGTGTAGCTGCCATCGGCACGGATCACCAGGGTGCCGTACAGGCCCTGCACCTCGGTGGCGCTGCCAGCCGCGACATAGCTGCCGTTCTTCAGCACTTGCAGGACTGCACCGCTGTCCGGCCCGAGCAGGTCGGTGGCGCCATCGGTGCCCGGGTCACTGATGACGTTGCCGGAGGTAGGCGTTCCGGTTCCGGTGAACTGGGTCTGGCTGGTGGTTTCGATGTCCAGTTGTGTGGTAACCGTGGTCAGCAGGCCGATGCCGCCACTGCTCACCGTCAGCCGGTATTCACCGGCCAGCAAGTCGCCGATGTCGACCCGAACACCCTGACCCAGCGGCAGCAGGATCAGGTCGAGCAAACCTTGGGTGTTGCCGGTGGCTAGCGTCACCCAGGCGCCACTGGCGTTTTTCACTTGCAAGGTGAAGGTGGCGTTGTCCAGCAAGGCGAGGGCGCTACTGGTGTTGAGGGTCAGGGTAGGATCCACCGTGGTGCCGGCAGCGACCGTCCAGGTATAGGTCTTGGAGAAGCCCGCCAGCAGGGTCGAGAAACTGTCCTGATAGGTTTGCGTGGACACCACCGGTGCCAGGTTGACGGTGGCGGTCGCCAGGTTGTCACTGGCCACCACCGGGGCGTTGGCGTCCACGTCCGGTGCCGTGATGTTGGTATTGCCCGAGACGTTGTTGCGCGGGTCGGTTAGCGTCACCGACAGCACCTGGCCGTTGTCCTGTGCAGGGCTCAGGGTGACGGTGAAGCTGCCATTGGGCTGCACGGTGGCGGTCTGCAGCACGGTGCCGCTGGCGTTGCGCACCGTGACCGTGGCGCCGGGTTCGCCATTACCGGTCAGCACGCTGCCGTCGGCGCTGATGACCAGGTTGCTGGCCGCCGCTGGCGGTGTGAGGTCCGGTGCGGTCAGCGCGGTACCCTGGGAGGTGTTGCCCGCCGCGTCAGTGAGGGTGACGGTCAACGCCTGGTTGTCCACCTGTGCTGCGGCCAGGCTGACCACGAACAGGCCGTTGGTGCCGACGGTCGCGGTGCCGAGAATCGTCCCGGCGCTGTTGCGCACGGTAACTGTGGTACCGGCCTGTCCAGTGCCTGAAACCACCGTACCGTTGCTGTTGATGCTGGCGACCGGGGCAGTGGGCGGCGTGGTGTCGGGCGCGTTGATGCTGGCGCTGCTGGAGGTGTTGCCTGCCGCGTCGGCCTGGCGCACGGTCAGTTGCTGTCCGTCGTTCTGCGCCGTGGTGAGGGTGATACTGAACTGGCCGTTGCTGCCGACCGTGGCATTGCCCAGTGCGACACCGCCGGGGCCTTGCACGGTGACAGTCGCCCCGGGTTCGCCGGTACCGGTAAGCACGGTGCCGCCGGCATTGATCGCCAGGTTGCTCACAGGCGCTGGTGCCTGTGAATCAGGTGCTGTGAAGCTGGTGCTGCCGGATGGATTCAGCGCCGCGTCGGTTTGAGTCACCCCCAGCACCTGGCCGTTGAGCTGTGGGCTCGACAAGGTGATGGAGAAGGCCCCTCCGGCATTCACCTGGCCGGTACCGATGATGGCCCCTCCTGCATCGCGGACCGTCACGGTTGCGCCTGCTTCACCCGTACCGCTGAGCACCAGGCCATTGGTTGAAAGTGCGGTGACGATGGGGTTGGCCGGGGCCGTGCTGTCCTCCGCTTGCACGATGGCGGGTATCGAGCTTCCCCCCAATGCGGACACAGCGGTGACCGACAGCGTTTCGCCATTGAGCTGGGCGCTGTCCAACGTCAGGGTGAAGGTGCCACCAGCGCCTGTCAGGCCAGTGCCTATGAGTGTCCCTGACGCGTCACGCACCTCGATGGTGGTGCCGATCTCGGCGTTGCCGCTCAAGATCAGGCCATCTGCGGCCAGATCCACGTTGGTGGGGGCGGCAGGTGCCGGCACCAGCGGCGTATCGTAGCTGGCTTCGCCCGATGTGTTCTGGGCTGCGTCACGCTGGGTGATTCGCAGTTCCTCGTCCGGGCCTGGCGCCGGTTGCAAGGTGACTTGGAAAGTACCGTTGGCGGCCACCACTGCGCTGCCGAGAGGGTTGCCGTTCAGCGTGACGGTCACGGTTGCGCCGGGCTCACCGCGTCCGCTGAGCACATCGTAACCGGGGCTGATGCTCAAGTTGGTGACAAGGTCTGGCGCCGTGGTGTCGGCAGCTTGGTAGGAGGCAGTCGGCGAGGTGTTGCCGGCGTCATCGGTGGCCACCACCGACAGCAGTTGGCCGTTGGTCTGAGCGGGTGAAAGCGTTACGGTGAACACGCCATTGACGGGAACTTCGATTTCACCCAGCACCGTGTTGTCCGGCCCGCGCACAGTGATGGTGCTGCCCGGTTCGGCGCTGCCGCTGAGCTGCAAGCCATTGGCGGTCAGGCTCAGGCCGGTCGGTTGTGCGGGCGGTGTCAGGTCCGGTGCGGTGACCTGGAATGGCGACGACGGGTTGCCGGTGGCGTCCTGGGCGATGATGGTCAGCACCTGGCCGTCGATCTGAGGGGTGCTCAGATCCAGCACGAAGGTGCCGTCGGCATCGATCACTCCTTGGCCGACGACATCGCCCTGGTCGTTGACCACGGTGATGTTGGCGCCGGCTTCTCCTGTGCCGGTCAGCTGGGTGCCGCTGCCGTTGAGTGTCGCCAGGACACTGGCGGGCGGGGTGACATCGGCCACGGTGAGGGTGCCGATCGGCGAAACGTTGCCGCTGGTATCTTCCAGGGTGACCTGCAATTGCTGGCCATTGAGCTGTGCGGGCGTCAGGTCGACCACGAAGGTGCCGTCGGCGTCCACCGTGGCCTCGCCGATCAGGGTGTTGCCTTGATACACCCGCACTGTGGTGCCAGCTTCGCCATTGCCGCTGAGCTGGTCACCCGCAGCGTTCAGGCGTAGTGCGTCAGGCGTCGCGGGTGGTGTCAGGTCGGGGGCGGTGACGACCACTGGGACGCTGATGTTGCCGGGCGGGTCGGCCTGCTGCACCGACAGCGCCTGTTGGTTGATCTGCGCCGGTGTCAGTGCGACCTGGAAGCTGCCATCGGCAAGTACGACGGTGGTGCCGAGCACCTCCCCGGCGGCATTGGTCACGGTGACAGTTGCACCTGCTTCGCCACGGCCGCTGACCAGGCTGCCATCGGCATTGATGACCACCTGGGTAAGGGCGTCAGGTGGAGTGAAGTCCGGCGTTTGCAGCGAGGTTGCAGGCGAGGCGTTACCGGCGGCGTCGCTCTGGCTGACGCTGAGCAGCTCGGCATTGCCCAGCGGCGGGTTGAGGGTGATGGTGAAGGCGCCGCTGGCATCGACCACGGCGCTGCCGATCTCGTTGCCGTTGGCATCTTTCACCGACACCCGTGCACCCGCTTCACCACGGCCGGTGAGGGTGGCGCCGTCGCTGGCGATGGCGAGTTCGCTTGGCGCCGCGGGGGGCGTTGTGTCCGCCGCGGTAAGGGACGTGGCATCGGATTGGTTGCCGGCGGCATCGGTGAGTATCACCTGCACGGTCTGGCCATTGGCCTGGGCGGGTGTCAGGTTGACCTGGAAGGTGCCGTCGCCACGAACCACCGCAGTGCCCAGCACACTGCCGTCGGCAGCCAGCACCTTGACGCTGGTGCCGGCCTCGCCAGTACCGTTGAGCAGGGTGCCGCCACCGGCGAAGGCCAGTTGTTGCGGCGCGGCGGGGGCGACCAGGTCGGGGGCGGTGAGGCTGACGCTGTTGGACTCGTTGCCCGCCGCATCGGTCTGGCTGGCACTGAGGTGCTGGCCGTTGAGCTGCGCAGGGCTGAGGTTAATGCTGAACTGGCCCGAGGCATCGACCACACCCTGGCCGAGCTCGACCCCACCGTCGCCCAGTACTTTGACGGTGGCGCCAGGCTCGCCACGCCCGCTCAGCACCAGCCCGTTGCTGGAAATGGCCAGGTTGGTCAGCGGTTGCGGCGCGGTGGTGTCGGGTGCCACCAGGGTGGCAGGCAAGGATGTGTTGCCATCGCTACCCACGGCAACCACTTGCAGCACTTCGCCGTTGGCCTGAGCACTGCTGAGGCCGACGGTGAAAGTGCCGTCGACAGCCACCAGGCCGGAGCCCAGCAGCACGCCATGGGGACCATAGACGTTCACGGCGCTACCGGGCGTGCCGGTGCCGGTTACCGTCAGGCCATTGGCCGATAGCACCAGGTCATCGGGAATGTCCGGGGCAAGATTGCCCGGAGCGGTGACGGTCTGTGCGGGCGAGGCGTTCTGTGCGGCATCGGTCTGCACCACGCCAAGGTCCTGGCCAGCGACAGCGGCGGGCGACAGCGTCACGCTGAACCGACCATCGACACCCACAGTGGTCGTACCCAGAATCGACCCATCTGGTGCGCGAACGGTCACCGAGGCATTGGCCTCGCCGATCCCCGTCAGGGTGCTGCCATCGGCAGACACCGCCAGTTGCGACACTGGCGCTGGCGGGGTGGTGTCCGCGGCGGTATAGGGAGTGGTGGGCGACACATTGCCTGCGGCATCGGTTGCACTCACCTGCAATGTCTGGCCATTGGTCTGTGGGCTGTCGAGGGTGACCTGGAAGGTTCCGTTGCTGTTGGCGATGGCCGTGCCTAGGACATTGCCTGAGGCATCGCGTACCGTGACCGTACTGCCTGCCTCGGCAATGCCGCTCAACTGCAGCCCGCTGGAGGCCAGCGACAGACCGCTGGGGGCGGCGGGTGAGGTGTGGTCGGGCGCGATCACCGTAACGACGGCGGATGTGTTGTTGCCTGCGTCGGTCTGGGTCACGCTCAGATGCTGGGCATTGAGCTGCGCGCTATCGAGCGTCAGGGTAAAGCTGCCATTTGCGGCCACCAGGCCGGTACCGATGACGGTGCCATCCGGACCGCGAACGGTGACCGTGGCGCCCGCTTCCCCAAGACCGGTCAGGGTCAGTCCGTTGTTGTTCAAGATTACATTGGTCAGTGCGGCAGGCGGCGTGAGGTCCGGGGTGTTGACGCTCACTGCCGGGGAGGTATTGCCGGCGCTGTCTGCCTGGGTCACGCCAAGGGTGCTGCCATCGGCCTGAGGTGTGCTGAAGGCCACCGTGAAGCGTCCATCGGCGCCTACGGTAGCGGTGCCTAGCACGGTACCCGCGGCATTGCGCACCTGGACAATGGCTCCGATCTCGCCACTGCCCGTCAGGTGCCGACCGTCGGCACTGAGTACGACGTCGGCGACGGCATTCGGTGGCGTGCGGTCCGGCGTTGCCAGGCTGGCGGGGGCGGACACGTTGCCGGCGGCATCGGTAAGGGTGACCTGCAGGGCACTGCCGGTGGTCTGCGCACTGGGCAGGGTGACCTGGAACACGCCGCTCTGGTTGACCGTGCCGGTGGCGAGGACAGTGCCATTGGCGTCGCGCACGGTGACAGTCGCGCCGGCTTCGCCCTGGCCGCTGACCACGGTGGCGGCGCTGTTGAGGCTGAGTTGGTTGGCGGCCAGTGGTGCTTGCAGGTCGGGCGCCTGGAGCGTCGCGGGCAGTGAAGTGTTGCCGCCGGTATCCGTCTGGGTGATGGTCAGCTGTTGGGCATTGGTCTGCGCAGGCACCAAGGTGACGCTGAACAGACCGTTGCTCGCAACGACTGCGCTGCCTACTTGCGTGCCTTGAGCATCGAACACTTTGACGGTGGCACCGACCTCGCCACGACCCGTGAGAACGGTCCCGGCCGGGTTCAGGTCGACCTGGGTCGGCGCATCCGGTGCAGTGCTGTCGGCCGCCACGATCACGGCGGGTACCGACGCCGTGCCGCCCACCGTCGCCTGGGCGTAGGCCTGCAGGGTTTGTCCGTTGAGTTGGGCGGCGTTGAGGAACACATGGAAGGTGCCATCGCTGCCGACGGTGGCGGTGCCCAGTACATTGCCGTTGGAGGTCACCGTGATCAGGGTGCCGACGGTGCCTTGGCCGGTGAGGACGAAGCCATCGGCGCTGAGCGCCAGGTTGGTGGGGCTGGCGACTTCACTGCCGTCGGGTCCGTTCAAGAGGCTGCTCGCTTCCTGTCCGGCGCCGTCGCGCACCACCAGGTCGACCACTTCACCGTTGGTGAGCGGGCGATCGAGCACGACCTGGAAGGTACCGTCAGGGCCCGCGGTCGCGCTGCCCAAGGGCGTACTGCCGTCCCGGACAATGACAACGGTGCCTGGCTCGGCATTGCCGGCAACGAGGGTGCCATCCGGGCTCAGGGAGACGTTGGTCGCTGCGCTGGGGGGCGTGGTGTCCGGGGCGGTCACCGCTGCCGGGGCGGCGCTGTTGCCTGCGGCATCGGCCACGATGACGGTGAGGGTTTCGCCGTTCTGCTGTGCAGTCGACAGGGGCACGCTGAAGCTGCCGTCGGACTGGACTGTCCCGCTGGCAAGGAGGTTGCCGTTGGGGTCCAGTACCGTGATCGAGGTCGCACCTGGGGCGTTACCCGTGAGCGCCGTGCCGTTCAGGACAACTGCGAGGTCGCTGGGGGCGGCCGGTGGCGTGAGGTCGGGGGCGGTGACCGGTGTGGCCATGGAGGTGTTACCACTGCCGTCGGTCAAGGTCACGTTGAGTGACTGCCCGTCGAGCTGTGCCGGTGAAAGCGCAACCGTGAAGGCGCCGCCTGGCGGAACCACCACGCTGCCCAGCAACACGTTTTGAGCGTTGCGCACCTCCACCGTCGCACCTACCTCGCCAGTGCCCTGCAGGTAGGTGCCGCCCGGGCCGACCAGCAGCCCTGTCGGTGACGTTGGCGCACTGCTGTCGTCGGCGGTGTAGCTGGCTGACGGAGAGCTGTGGTTCGCGGTGTCGATCAGCACCACCGACACCGTTTCACCATTGGTTTGTGGCGGGCTGAGGGTGACGGTGAAGCTGCCGTTGGCATTGACCTGGTCACTACCCAGTATTTGGCCGTTGGCATTGCGCACCACCACCGTGGTGCCAGGCTCGCCTTGCCCGGTGAGCAAGGTACCACTGGCATCCAGTGCCAGGTTTTGGGCAGGCGTGGGCGCTTCAAGGTCGTTGGCTACGAACGGGGTGTCTGTCGAGCCGTTGCCGGCGGCATCGGCCTGACTCACTGACAACGTCTGGCCATTGAGCTGCGGCGGGTCGAGGATGACTTGGAAGCTGCCGTCGGCCTGTACCACTGCCGTGCCCAAGACCCCGCCAGACCCATCTTTGACCGTGACCTGCGCGCCAGGCTCGCCCGTGCCGGACAGGGTGCTGCCATCGCCGGACAAAGACAGGTCTGCCGGTGGGGGGGGGGCCTGGTTGTCAGGAGCGGTGAGGTCGGTCGAGGTCGACACATTGCCGGTAGGGTCACGCTGCTCGACGGAGAGCGCCTGGCCGTTGGTCTGCGGTGTGTTGAGGGTGACCGTGAAGCTGCCATTGCTGGCGACCTGGCCGGTGCCGAGCACGCTGCCATCGGGGGCGCGAACGGTCACGGTGGCCCCAGGTTCCCCGCTGCCTGTGACGGTTGTACCGGTGCTGTCGATGCTGGGGGTGGTGATCGGCAATGGAGGTGAGGTGTCCGGTGCGGTGAAGTTGACGGCACCGGCACTGTTGCCGAGGCTGTCGGTGGCGTCCACGGTCAGGCTTTCACCGTTGCGCTGCGGTGTCGAGAGGGTGACCTCGAAGCGCCCGTCGGTGCCGACCGTGGTAGTGCCTAGCACGGTGCCATTGGCCGCGCGCACGGTGATGATCGAGCCGGGTTGCCCTTGCCCGGTGAGGTGGGTGCCGGCGACATCGAGTGCCAGCCCGGAGGGTTGTGCCGGGCCGTCCAGGTCCGGAGCGGTGAGCGGGGTGGTCGTCGTGTTGCCTGTGGCATCGCGCAGCGTCACGTCCAGTATCTGGCCGTCGGTCTGCGCAGGGGTCAAAGTCACCGTGAACTGGCCATTAGGCCCAACCACGGCAGAACCGAGCAGCACGCCCTGGGCATTGCGAACCTGTACCGTGGTGCCGATTTCGCCGCGCCCGGTGAGGGTAACCCCATCGGCGCTCAGTGCCAGGTTGGTGGCAGGACTGGGTGGGGTGGTGTCCGGTGCGGTGATCGGGCTGGGCGACGATGTGTTGCCGGCGTTGTCGATGAGCACGACGTTCAGTGCTTCACCGTTGGCCTGGGCTGGAGAGAGAGGAATGGTGAAATTGCCGTCATTGCCCACCACACCACTGCCGATCAAGGTGCCGTCGGCATTGCGCACCTCGACCCTGGTTCCCGCTTCACCGCGACCGCTCAGTTGTTGGCCACCCGCTGCGATCACCAGGTTGAACGGGGCGTCGGGCGGGGTGGTGTCCGGGGGCGTGCCGACGTCGTCCGGCGCGGTGATGCTTGCCGCGGGCGAGGTATTGCCAGCAGCGTCCTGGGCGGTGACAGTCAGGGCCTGGCCGTCGGTTTGAGGGGGTTGCAGGGTGATGCTGAACTGACCGTCGGCACCTGCCACGACGCTGCCCAGCAGCGTGCCGCCAGGGCCGCGTACCTGAACCGTGGCGCCCGGCTCGGCACGGCCGCTGAGGGTGGTGCCTTGTTCGTCGATCGCCAGGTTGGTCGGCGCCAGCGGAGCGGTCGCGTCCGGCGCGACGACGGTGCCTGCCGGGGAGGCGTTGCCTGCGGCGTCGGTTAGGATGACTTGAAGGTTTTCGCTGTTGATCTGCGGCGGGTCGAGGCTGATTTCGAAGCGTCCATCGGCCCCCACTGTGCCGCTGCCGATCAGATTACCGGCCGCATCGCGGACGTTGACCGTTGTGCCGGCTTCGCCCCGGCCGGTCAGGCGCAGGCCATCCGGGGAAACCAGCAGGTCGATGGGGGTAGCCGGAGGCGTTGTGTCGGACGGTGCCGATCCGCCGCCACCGCCGCCACTGCTCCCGTTGTCGACTGCCGCGGCTGCGCCTCCGACGCCCAGCAGACTCAGGCCCGCGATCGCCCAGGTTGGCGTCGCACTGCCGGCGACGCCGATACCCGCCACCACCTGGTCGAGCGAACTCACCTCTTCGAACGTGAAGCCTGTGAACGCTTCGGCATCGTAGTTGGCGTACCACAGGGTGCCATCTTCGCCGACGAAGACCATGTCGCTGGCAACGCCCGCCTGGTCGACGGCGAAGAAATTACCGATCGTTATTTTTTCGCCGGACTTGAGCGTAACGATCAGGTCCTGCCCGCGCTGGGTGACGGTGGCCACCTGGTTGGGCGAAATCGGCATTTGCACGACCGCGGGGCTTTTCAGGCTGATATTGCCCCAGGCATTCTGGGTAGCGACTGAAGTTTGCTTATCGGCAACGACAATACTGTCCATGAGTGCTCCCTGCAGTTGTACGGCGACATGGTCGACGTCCATTGGCCCAGGGCCGAGCGGGCGCGGCATGCCTTCAACAGTACTGGCCACTCAAAGGCCGAGGTACCGATTCCTTATGCAGTTAAGCAGCCAACTGGCAATCGGCTAGATAGCTTTACCGACTAATGCTTTGGTGTACGGGCCTCAGCGAAGCCCTAGCCGGCGCGCCAGTCGGTTGAGGTTGGCGCGGTCCAGGCCCAGTTCACGGGAAGCGGCAGCCCAGTTGTGGTCATGACGTTGGAGGCAGGCTTCAATCACCTGGCGTTGATAGGCGTCCACCGCGTCACGCAGGCCGCCTTCAGGTAAGGGCGCTTCCTGCTGTGGCAGGGCGGATTGAGCCTCATTGGAAGACGCGACCGCGCGCAGGTCCAGGTCGCGGGCTTCCAGGGTCAGAATCCGTGGTCTGTCGGCGTGTTGGCCCAGTGCCTTGAGCGCCGAGCGGCCGATCAGGTGTTCCAGTTCGCGGACATTGCCAGGCCAGTCGTAACCCAGCAGTGCGGCCTGCGCGTCGCTGGACAGGCGCAAACTATTGAGGCCAAGGCGTGAGCGGTTCTGTTCGAGGAAGTAGCCGGCCAGCAACAGCACGTCGCGGCCTCGCTGGCGCAGCGGTGGCACCTGCAGGGGGTAGACGCTCAAGCGGTGATAGAAGTCGGCGCGGAAGTTGCCGTTGCGCACTTCCGCGGCCAGGTCGCGGTTGGTCGCGGCGATCAGGCGCACATCGACCTGATGTTCACGGTCCGACCCCAAGCGTTGCAACTGACCGCTTTGCAGCACCCGAAGTAGCTTGGCCTGCACGGTCAATGGCAGCTCGCCGACTTCATCGAGGAACAGCGTGCCGCCGTTGGCCAGTTCGAACTTGCCGCGTCGTTCGCCATGGGCGCCAGTAAAGGCGCCGCGCACATGGCCAAACAGCTCGCTTTCCACCAGGGTGTCTGGCAAGGCTGCGCAGTTGAGGCTGATCATTGGCTGGTCGGCGCGTTTGCTGGCCTGGTGCAGGGCCTGGGCCACCAACTCCTTGCCCACCCCGGTCTCACCGGTGATCAGCACGGTCAGGTCGCTGCCGCCGACCAGGCGGATCTCCTCCACCAAGCGTTTGTGTGCCTTGCTCTGGCCTATCAGTTCCTGATGCTGGCCGCTGGCCTGACGGTAGATTTCGGCACGGTGGTGTTCATCCTCGGCGCGCAGGGCCAGGTGTTCGATGCGCTCGGCCACGGTCACGGTAGCCGCTGCCAGGCTGGCGAAGGCCTGCAGGGCTTCCAGTTCAAGACTTTGGAACTGGCCGGGGGTCAGCGCGTCGAGGGTGACCAGGCCCCAGGGACGTTCATCGACCATCAGCGGGCAGCCCATGCAGTCATGGACTTCAAGGTTGGCGTCCGGGGCATGCACCAGGCCGTCATAAGGGTCGGGCAACGCGGAGTCGCTGGCGAAGCGCGTAGGCTCGGGGCGGCTCAACAGGATCTGGAAGCGTGGATGCTCACTGACCTTGAAACGCCGGCCAAGGGTATCTGGCGACAGTCCGTCCACTGCCAGTGGCACCAGCCATTCTCCATCCAGGCGGAGCAGGGCGGCGGCGTCACACGGCAGCAGGCCGCGCATGGCCTGTAACAGGCGGCGGTAACGCTCCTGGTCGGGCAGGTCGCGGGACAGGTCGCTGACCAGCGGGAGGAGGGCGGTGAGCAGAGGCTTTGCAGTCATATTGACTCCTATTGGTCGTAATGACTATACGCTGGGGTGGGTCGTTTTGACATGATCGGTGTCAAGGCATTGATTTCATGGGCCTTTCGAGTTGGCACGAATGCTGAAATAGCCAGTGCAACCATTCGAAGCCACAGGCTTAGGAGTCGTCGCAATGCTCAATGCTGAACAACGTGCAATCATCAAGGCCACTGTCCCGCTGCTCGAAAGCGGTGGTGAAGCGCTGACCACTCATTTCTACAAGATGATGCTCAGCGAATACCCCGAAGTGCGTCCCCTGTTCAACCAGGCTCACCAGGCCAGCGGTGACCAGCCTCGCGCGCTGGCCAACGGTGTGCTGATGTATGCCCGCCATATCGACCAGCTTGAACAGCTGGGCGGCCTGGTTGGCCAGATCATCAACAAGCACGTCGCCCTGCAGATTCTCCCGGAGCATTACCCGATCGTCGGCAGCTGCCTGCTGCGGGCCATCGAGGAAGTGTTGGGCAAGGAAATCGCCACCCCCGAAGTGATCGCGGCCTGGGGCGCTGCCTACGGCCAGCTGGCCGATATCCTGATCGGCGCGGAAGAGCACTTGTACAAACAGAAGGAAGAGGCCGCCGGTGGATGGCGTGGCGCCCGTGAGTTCCGCCTGGTCCGCCGCGCGCAAGAGAGCAGCGAAATCGTTTCGTTCTACTTTGCTCCGCTGGATGGCAAGCCGGTGCTCAAGGCCGAGCCGGGCCAATACATTGGCCTGCAGCTGTTCATCGACGGGGTCGAGCAGCGCCGCAACTATTCGCTGTCGGCGCTGTGCGACGGCAAGGAGTACCGGATCAGCGTCAAGCGCGAGGCCGGTGGCAAGGTATCCAACTACCTTCACGACCAGCTTGTCGTCGGCGATACCCTGCAGCTGTTCCCACCATCGGGCGACTTCACGCTGACCGCCAGCGACAAGCCCTTGGTATTGATCAGTGGAGGTGTGGGTATCACCCCGACCCTGGCGATGCTGGAGGCGGCGCTTGAGACCAAGCGTCCAGTGCATTTCATTCACTGTGCGCGCAATGGCGCTGTGCATGCCTTCCGCGACTGGATCAGCGCGTTGGCCGAACGTCACCCTCAGTTGCAGCACTTCTATTGCTATGCCGAAGCGGATGGCAGCAACGACGCCCATGCGGTTGGCCTGCTGAGCGAGGATCTGCTGGCCGAATGGATGCCGGTCGAGCGTGACGTGGATGCCTACTTCCTCGGGCCCAAGGGCTTCATGGCGGCGGTCAAAGGCTACCTGAAGGGGCTGGGCGTTCCGGAGCAGCAGAGCCGCTACGAGTTCTTCGGGCCGGCGGCCGCGCTGCAGTGATGTGCTGACCCTGCAGGCCTGATCACAGAGGTACCACGGTGACCCGGTGGGAGCGGCCTCGCGACGCAGAGTCGCTCCCTCAGGTGGTTGCCTATATAGAAGGAATGATGAATCAGCATTGACCATCTTTCACCTTTAATCCTCCTTTAATCACTGTATCCTTCACTCCCGGGTGTCGAGGGGCTTGTCCCTGCGCGGCACCTGGGTAGCTTTTTTGCTGGCCGACGTTGAACCGACGCCGCAGCAACAGGTCTCAGCCATCTCTGGATAGTGCAGCGCTGCCATGCCTCGTCCTCGACATGCTCAAAGGTCAAACCGGCGTGTAGACTTGCGCAAGGCAGGCGAATCACACGCTGCCACTCTCCATCGAAGGAATCGGCAATGAACGAACAAACATCGCGCCTTAATCGGGAACGGCGCTTTCTGGTGCTGCTGGGGGTGATCTGCCTCTCCCTGATTGGCGGCGCGCTCTACATGCAAGTGGTGCTCGGTGAGGCGCCTTGCCCGTTGTGCATCCTGCAGCGCTACGCATTGCTGTTGATTGCCGTGTTCGCGTTCATCGCCGCAGCCATGCCGGGACGTCGCAGCCTGACCTTCTTCGAGGCATTGGTGGTGCTCAGCGCGATTGGCGGAATCGTTGCGGCGGGCAACCATGTGTATATACTCGCCAACCCGATGGTCAGTTGCGGCATCGATACCCTGCAGCCGATCGTCGATGACCTGCCGTTGGCCAAGCTGTGGCCGCTGGCGTTTCAGGTCGACGGCTTCTGTAGCACGCCGTACCCGCCGATCCTCGGTTTGTCGCTGGCGCAATGGGCGCTGGTTGCATTCGTCCTTACCACCGTTCTGGTACCGCTGGGGATCTACCGCAACCGACGTGGGGCTTAGACAAAAGTCCCGATTTCCACGTGGTCTTTTACGCCGCGTGAGAAGAGCGAAAAGTCACCTCCCGCTTGATCCAGGTCAATCTCAAAGCCTTGCAGAATGCGGCTTCCAGGGCTATCAAGCGGGGTGCGACAAACTGTCGCGAAGTTGATTTTTTCAGGGTCATTGTTGCGGATTCTGTAAAAGACTGTTGCTCAATAAGTCATAGTCAAGGGTAAGCGACCTATCTACAATCGCCCCCAATTTCCGTTCGGCACTGCTTGCGAGTCGCAGGATTGAAGGAAGCCGCAGCGCTCCTTTTTGCTGACTTCGTCAAGTTTCGCCCAACGGCGATACCGGGCGGACCCCCCTCCGCGTTTTCCCGCACCAAACGGACTTGGTCTGAAGTACAGGCCTGTTGCCTACGAAACCATAAGCACCGCTAACCCGCTTGACGCCAAGGTTCCTGCAGTCGGACCCCGGGCAGGAGCGAGTACGGGCGCGAAATGCCGCACTTGGCAGGACGAAGTGTTGGCTACCAAAACACAAATTGCATTGAAGCAAGCTGATCTAGAGGTCGTGAGATGAGTAAAAAGCGTTACCCCAGACTGTTTGGCATATTGCCCTTTTTAGGCATGCTTTTACTCAGTGGGTGCAACTGGACCCTGCTCGACCCGAAAGGTCAGGTCGGCATTGAGCAAAAGAACCTCATCCTTATCGCTACCGGCCTGATGCTGCTGGTGGTGATTCCGGTCATCATCATGACCGTGGTTTTCGCCTGGAAGTACCGCGCTTCCAACAAGGCCGCCACCTACACCCCTGACTGGTCGCACTCGACCAAGATCGAGGCCGCGGTGTGGATCATCCCGATCCTGATCATCATCGCCCTGGGCTGGTTCACCTACCACTCCACCCACAAGCTGGACCCGTACCGTCCACTGGATTCCGATGTGAAGCCGGTGCAGATCGACGTGGTCGCGCTGGACTGGAAATGGCTGTTCATCTACCCGGAGCAAGGTATCGCCACGGTCAACAAGATCGTCTTCCCGGCTAACACCCCGGTCAACTTCCGCGTCACCTCCGACGCCGTGATGAACTCGTTCTTCATCCCGGGCCTGGGCGGCCAGATCTACGCCATGGCCGGCATGACCACCAAGCTGCACCTGATCGCCAACGAAAACGGCGAGTTCGACGGTATCAGCGCCAACTACAGCGGCGCTGGCTTCACCGGCATGAAATTCAAGGCCACTGCAACCTCCCAGGAAGACTTCGACAAGTGGGTCGCCGAGGTCAAGCAGTCGCCGAAGAAGCTGGACAAGGCCGAATACGAAGCCTTGGCCAAACCAAGCGAAAACAACCCAGTCGCGCTGTACAGCGAGGCCTCGCCTGACCAGTTCCAGATCATCGTCGACAAGTACGAAGGCATGAACCGCGGTCGTCCGAGCCACGAAGAAGCAGGCAGCAAAGATCTGGCCACTACCAAGGGTGTGGAATCGAGTATGCAACCAGCTGCCGGTGCAGAGGAGTAAGAGATGTTCGGTAAATTAAGCCTGGAGGCGATACCCTATCACGAGCCGATAGTCATGGTGACACTCGCCATTATCGCGCTCGGTGGTATCGCTTTGGTCGGTGCTATCACCTACTTCCGCAAGTGGACCTACTTGTGGACTGAGTGGCTGACCACGGTCGACCACAAGAAAATCGGGGTGATGTACATCATCGTCGCGATGGTCATGCTGCTGCGCGGCTTCGCCGACGCCATCATGATGCGTACCCAGCTGGCCGCCGCCACCGGTGGCTCCGAAGGCTACCTGCCGCCTGAACACTATGACCAGATCTTCACCGCTCACGGTGTGATCATGATCATCTTCATGGCGATGCCGTTCTTCACCGGCCTGATGAACCTTGCCGTTCCTCTGCAAATCGGTGCACGTGACGTTGCCTTCCCGTTCCTGAACTCCCTGAGCTTCTACCTGCTGCTGGCAGGCGTGCTGTTGGTCAACATTTCGCTGGGCGTTGGTGAATTCGCCAAGACCGGCTGGGTTGCCTATCCGCCGCTCGCGGGCATTCAGTACAGCCCTGGGGTGGGTGTCGACTACTACATCTGGGCGCTACAGCTCTCAGGCTTGGGTACGACACTGACAGGCGTGAACTTCCTCGTCACCGTGATGAAGATGCGCGCCCCTGGCATGAAGCTGATGGACATGCCGATCTTCACCTGGACCTGCACCTGGGCCAACGTGCTGATCGTGGCTTCGTTCCCGATCCTGACCGCTGCACTCGCGCTGCTGACTGTTGACCGTTATCTGGACTTCCACATCTTCACCAACGAGCTTGGTGGGAACCCGATGATGTACGTCAACCTGTTCTGGGCGTGGGGTCACCCTGAGGTTTACATCCTGATCCTGCCGGCCTTCGGTGTGTTCTCGGAAGTGACCTCGACCTTCGCTGGCAAGCGTCTGTTCGGCCACCACTCGATGATCTACGCATCGGGCGCAATCGCCGTTCTGGGCTTCGCTGTATGGCTGCACCACTTCTTCACCATGGGTGCAGGCGCCAGCGTCAACACCTTCTTCGGTCTGGCGACGATGCTGATCTCCATTCCGACCGGTGTGAAACTGTTCAACTGGCTGTTCACCATCTACCAGGGCCGTCTGCGCTTCACCGCGCCGATCATGTGGACCCTGGGCTTCATGATCACCTTCTCCATCGGTGGCATGACTGGCGTTCTGCTGGCTGTTCCGGGTGCTGACTTCGTGCTGCACAACAGCCTGTTCGTAATCGCTCACTTCCACAACGTGATCATCGGTGGTGCGGTATTCGGCTATATCGCCGGCTTCGCCTACTGGTTCCCGAAAGCCTTCGGTTTCACCCTGAACGAGAAGTGGGGCAAAGCTGCCTTCTGGTTCTGGATCTCGGGCTTCTACGTAGCGTTCATGCCTCTGTATGCCTTGGGCTTCATGGGTATGACCCGTCGTCTGAACCACTCCGACAACCCACTGTGGGAACCCTACCTGTACGTTGCCGTCGTCGGCGCCGTGCTGATCCTGTTCGGTATCGCTTGCCAGCTGATCCAACTCTACGTTTCGGTCCGCGACCGCAACCAGAACCTGGACGTGACCGGCGACCCGTGGGGCGGTCGTACCCTGGAATGGTCGACTTCGTCGCCACCTCCGTTCTACAACTTCGCCCACATGCCTGAGAAGGTTGGCCTGGATGCCTGGCACGAAGCCAAGGAAGCCGGTGTCGCCTACAAGGCTCCGGCCAAGTACGAAGCGATCCACATGCCGAGCAACACCTCTACCGGTTTGTTCATGGGCCTGTTCCTGACCGTCTTCGGCTTCGCCTTCATCTGGCACATCTGGTGGCTGGTTGGCGCGAGCCTGGTTGCAACCATCGCTGTCTTCGTTCGCCACGCTGCGCGTGACGACCAGGGCTACATGGTTCCGGCCGAAGAAGTGGCGCGCATCGAAGGCGAGCGCATGAAAGCGCTGGCCAAAGCAGGTGCTCTGCCTGCCGGCGCACGTGTCGAATCGTTTGAGCGGGTGTAATCAATGTCCAGTCAAGTAATGCACGGTGCTGCTCATGGTCACGACCATGGGCATGACGACCACCACCACGACTCGGGCCAGATGACCGTCCTCGGTTTCTGGCTGTACCTGATGACCGACTGCATCCTGTTTGCGTCGCTCTTCGCCACCTACGCGGTGCTGTCCGGCAGTTTTGCCGGCGGCCCGTCGGGTCATGACATCTTCCAGCTCGATTTCGTAGCTGTTGAAACCGCCTTCCTGCTGCTGTCGTCGATCACCTTCGGCTTCGCCATGCTGCAGATGTTCAAAGGCAACAAGGGCGGCGTGCTGGGCTGGTTGGCCATCACCTTCCTGTTCGGTGCTGGCTTCATCGCGATGGAAATCTATGAGTTCCATCACCTGATCAACGAAGGCTACGGCCCGAACCGCAGCGGTTTCCTGTCGGCGTTCTTCGCGCTGGTAGGTACCCACGGTCTGCACGTAACCGCCGGCCTGATCTGGATGGCTGTTCTGATGTATCAGATCAGCACCAAGGGCATCACGCCGACCGCCAAGACCCGCATGAGCTGCCTGAGCCTGTTCTGGCACTTCCTGGACGTGGTCTGGATCTGCGTATTCACCGTCGTCTACCTGCTGGGGGTTCTGTAATGGCTAACGCACACGACACTCATCACGAAGGTAACCACGGTAGCGTCAAGTCCTACATGATCGGCTTCGTGCTGTCGATCATCCTGACTGCGATTCCGTTCGGCCTGGTGATGTTCCCAAGCCTGCCGAAGAACCTGACCGTTCTGGTTGTTGTGGCCATGGCCGTCATCCAGGTAGTAGTGCACCTCGTGTACTTCCTGCACATGGACCGCTCGAAAGAGCAGCGTTCCAACGTGTCGACGTTCCTGTTCACCACTCTGGTTATTGCACTGCTGGTCGGCCTGTCGCTGTGGATCATGTTCAACATCCACATCGAAATGATGGCCAAGTGAGGTAAGACTGCATGTCCGTGAAGCACTTTATCCAAATCACCAAACCGGGGATCATTTTCGGTAACGTGCTTTCCGTGGCAGGCGGTTTCTTCCTTGCCGCGAAGGGCCATGTGGATTTCGCCCTGTTCCTGGCGGTGGTGGTAGGGACTTCTCTGGTGGTGGCGTCCGGTTGCGTGTTCAACAACTGCATCGACCGCGACATCGACCAGAAGATGGAACGCACCAAGAACCGTGTCATGGTTCAGGGCGGCATGCCGCTGCCCCTCGCGCTGGCCTATGCCACCCTGCTTGGGGTGGCTGGCTTCAGCTTGCTGTATGTACAGGCCAACCCGCTGTCGGCGTTCTGTGCGCTGATCGGTTTCATCGTCTACGTCGGTTTCTACAGCCTGTGGCTGAAGCGCAAATCGGTGCACGGCACCTTGGTCGGCAGCCTTTCGGGTGCCATGCCTCCGGTGATCGGCTACTGCGCCGTGAGCAACAACTTCGACCTGGCTGCAGTGACCCTGCTGGTGATGTTCAGCCTGTGGCAGATGCCACACAGCTTCGCGATCGCCATCTTCCGCTTCAAGGACTACAGCGCTGCCAACATTCCGGTCTTGCCGGTGGCTCGCGGTATCCTGGCGGCGAAGAAGCAGATCGTGCTGTACGTGCTGGCCTTCGTGCTCGCAACCCTGATGCTTACCCTCGGCGGTTACGCCGGCCTCGGCTACCTGGCCGTGGCAGCAGCCATGGGCCTGTACTGGCTCTATATGGCATGGGGTGGCTACAAGGCCGAGGACGACAACAAGTGGGCTCGCAAGGTATTCGGTTTCTCCATCCTCACCGTCACTGCGCTTAGCGTGATGATGTCGGTGGACAGCCAGACCGCTGCGGACGTACTGATGACCTACGCACGCTGATTCAGACGCCTGTTTCACGAAGACCCCGGCCATGTGCCGGGGTTTTTCATGGGCGTCTTCCTGTGCAGCCCCGTTCGCCGGTGAGCTCGTTCCGAGGCATGTGGTTGATCCTGTAGGAGCGGGTTGGTCGGCGAAAGGGCTGCTCGTCAAACCATGAACTTGAAATATTCAATAAAATCGTCTGAAAAGGTCTAACAAAACAGGAAATTATCATTTACAGATAACCTGTATCGGCATTATCTTCTGATTCAGGCCGCCGCAGCGGCCAGCGTCGCTCGGACGGTTCCGGGCGCTTACGTTCTCAGAGGAAACCATGGCCAATCCAGGTTCGCCGCGCCGCTTCGCGCGCATCGATCGTCTCCCCCCTTACGTCTTCAACATCACTGCCGAGCTCAAGATGGCGGCCCGTCGCCGTGGCGAGGACATCATCGACCTGAGCATGGGCAACCCCGACGGGGCCACGCCGCCGCACATCGTCGAGAAGCTGGTTCAGGTCGCACAGCGAGAAGACACCCATGGCTATTCCACCTCGCGCGGTATTCCGCGCCTGCGTCGTGCGATCTCCAACTGGTACAAGGATCGCTACGAGGTCGACATCGACCCGGAAAGCGAAGCCATCGTCACCATCGGTTCGAAAGAAGGCCTGGCGCACCTGATGCTTGGCACCCTCGACCATGGCGACACGGTGCTGGTGCCCAACCCGAGCTACCCGATTCACATCTATGGCGCGGTCATCGCCGGCGCGCAGGTGCGTTCTGTGCCGCTGGTGCCGGGTGTGGACTTTTTCAACGAGCTCGAGCGAGCGATTCGCGAGTCGATTCCCAAACCGAAGATGATGATCCTTGGGTTTCCCTCCAACCCTACCGCGCAATGCGTGGAGCTGGACTTCTTCGAACGCGTGGTGGCGTTGGCCAAGCAGTACGACGTGCTGGTAGTGCACGATCTGGCCTACGCCGACATCGTCTACGATGGCTGGAAAGCGCCGTCGATCATGCAGGTTCCGGGGGCCAAGGACATTGCGGTGGAGTTCTTCACCCTGTCCAAGAGCTACAACATGGCCGGCTGGCGTATCGGTTTCATGGTCGGCAACCCGGAGCTGGTCAGCGCCCTGGCGCGGATCAAGAGCTACCACGACTACGGTACCTTCACCCCGCTGCAGGTGGCCGCGATTGCTGCACTTGAGGGCGACCAGCAATGCGTGCGTGATATCGCCGAGCAGTACCGCCAGCGGCGCAACCTGCTGGTCAAGGGGCTGCACGAGCTGGGCTGGATGGTCGAGAACCCCAAGGCGTCGATGTATGTCTGGGCGAAGATCCCGGAGCAGTACGCACACCTGGGTTCGCTGGAGTTTTCCAAGAAGCTGCTGGCCGAGGCCAAGGTTTGTGTGTCGCCGGGGATTGGCTTCGGGGACTATGGCGATGACCATGTGCGCTTTGCCCTGATCGAGAACCAGGACCGGATTCGCCAGGCGATTCGCGGCATTCGCCAGATGTTCCGAGCTGACGGCCTGGCCCGTAAATAGCACACGGGCAGGGGCTGTGAAGCGGCCCCTGCCATTGCCGGATCAACGGCAAACTATTTTTGCATTACCCCTCTTCTCAGCCGACCTGGCTTCGATTACAAATGGCGCGCGGGCCAACCCCGATAACAACAACCTTCCCTCCGTGCCATCATGTCCGAATACAACCCTTGCCTTGACTGCGGCGCCTGCTGCGGGTATTTCCGTGTGTCCTTTTTCTGGGGCGAATGCCAGTCTGCCGGCGGCCTTGTGCCGGATGACCTGGTGGTGCAAATCAACCCGACGCGTGTTGCCATGATCGGCACCGACGCCAAGCCTTGCCGCTGCGTGAGCCTGCAGGGCGAGATTGGCAAGGAAGTCGCGTGCACCATCTACGCCAACCGTTCCAGCCCATGCCGCGAGTTCGAGGCGTCTTGGGAGGGTGGGGTGCATAATCCAAGTTGCGACGATGCGCGGGCGTTCTATGGCCTGCCTCCGTTGACGCCACCAGAGGCCAACGAGCCGCATTGGCCGGATGATGGGGCCGAGGTGGCCTGAAGCGTCAGCTGTAAGAAGGTTCTGAATCTGAAACCGAATGCTTCAGTAGGGCAGGGGGCGGTGCGCGTGCAGACTTCGGTCTGGCCGTGTCGCGACCTGTACGTCATCCAGCCCGGCATCCGGCTCGACCACGCCTTCGATGAGCTGCCGGTGGTGCTGGGCTTGAGGCGTGTTCGCCGATAGAGCTGCAGCGTTCTTGAGATCGAGCGCCGCCCGCGCGGCGCATCGCGAGCAAGGCTCGCTCCTACGTCTGTTTCGGGCCAATGAGTCCTGCGGGATTTGCACGCGAACGCCTGGCTGCATAGCGCGATACCGTGCCGTACAAACAAGGCGGTCGCGCGCGCCTGTCACTGGCGTTACTGGCCCGAAACAGACGTAGGAGCGAGCCTTGCTCGCGATGCGCCGCGCGGGCGGCGCTCGGTTTCAGCACCACCGCAAACGCCAGACATGCACCCGCCGCCCACTCCAAACCCAAGCCATACCCCCACCCACCCCACATGACGTTAAACTGTCATCTCCCCAGCCATGGACAGGAGATCCGGCGTGACCCCACCCCGCAGTTTCCCCAGTGACCTCTGCCTCGACAGCCCGCGCCTGCAGTTGCGCCCGATGCGCCACGCCGACGCTGCACAATGGCTGAAGATCATGGCCGACCCCGAGGTCATGCGTTACTGGCACCACGCACCCTGGCAAGACCTTGCCGAAGCCCAGAGCGCACTGGCCGCCGACCGCGAAGCGTACGCCAATGGCGACCAGCTCAAGCTGGGCATGTATCGCCGTGACAACGGCGCACTGATCGGCATGGTGCAGCTGTTCAATATCGATGACGTCTCCCGTCGTGGCGAAATCGGCTATTGCCTGGCCAGCGCCGTGCAGGGCAGGGGCTACATGGATGAAGCGCTGACCTGCTTCATCGATTACCTCGCCCACACCTTGCACATGCGCCGCCTTGAAGCGGAAATCGACCCGCGCAACAGCGGTTCGGCCCGTACCCTGGAACGCCAGGGATTCGTATTGGAAGGCACGCTGCGAGCACGCTGGTGCGTGGCGGGCGAGCTGTCCGACTCGGGGATATACGGTCTGTTACTTGAGCCGCCTGTCGTCTGACCGCCCGGTGCTGTATGGTCGGCAATCTCGACGATTGAGCACGGAGCCGCCGTTTGCCAGCTTTCTACCTCACCTTGAGTCTCGCCTTGTACCTGCTCTGCCTGGCGTTCGATGGCGCCCTGATGGGCGCTGATCGGCACATGCCAGCACTGCAGATGCTGCTTTACGGGCCCTGGGGCGTGCCCTTCGGGTTGTTCCAGTGGTTCGCCAATCCGCTGCTGGCATTGGCATTCCTGAGCCATCGGCGCTTCCGACGGCTGGCCCTGGGGCTGGGTTTGGGGGCGCTGTACCTCGCCGCCAGCAGCTTCGGCATTGAACGCCTGCCCGATAACATCAGCTATGAGTTCCATGAGCGAACCGGCTTTGGTGCGGGCTTCTACCTGTGGCTGGCGGCAATCGTCGTGTTCTGTGCCGGCCAGGCCTGGCAGTGTTGGAAGGCCCGCAGCCGTGACGATGTGCCAGGTTGGAACTGGCTGGATGTGGCATTGATTGCGGCGCTTGGGGTGACCTTTTATGCCGCCACGCAGATGCCATCGTTGCGCTTCGAGCCTGGCAAGGTGCTGATGCCGCCGGAGCAGCCGCGGGCATTCTGATGCTCGCCAGGAGGGACGATGATGATCAGACATTTTTTGATAGGCCTTGCAGTGGCCGGTTTGCTGCCGCAGGCATGGGCCGAGGAAAACTCGCAGGGCTATGGCCAGTGCATGGACAAGGCGGCCAGTACGGCGGCAATGAGTGCATGCATTCAACAGGAGACCGCGCTGCAGGACCAGCGGTTGAACCGGGTCTACAAGCGGCTGATGGCCAAGCTCGATGCCGGTCAGCAGAAGCGTCTGCGGGAGGTGCAGCGCCAGTGGATCGCTTATCGCGACGGCAACTGCCAGTTCCATGTGCAGGCCAGTGGCGGGACCATGGCTCTGCTTGAAGGTGGAATGTGCATGCTGGACATGACTCGGGAGCGGGCGGGGGAGCTGGATCGGGTGCTCAGCCCTGGGCAGTGATGTGGGGGCTCCGTCACGCTCGCCGGCAAGCCGATTCCTGGCGCAGTCCTCGCCGGAGCCGGCTTGCCGGCGATGGTGTCAGTGCGCAAGTCGCGCAGCCATCCTTTATCGCTTCCGCGCCTTCAGGTACTCACGCACCTCGCGTGCATCGCCGGCAAACTCGATGCGTTCGGCCTTGGCCTCGCGCTGGTAGGCGTACATCGGGTCGTAGTACTCGTTGAGCAAGCCCTCGATCCAACCCCGGTGCAGGTCCACCGCGCCGCAGCGCTGCTGTTCGTCCAGCGCCTGGCGCATGATCTCGGACAAGCGCTGGAAACGCTCGCCGCCCAGGCGTTTGTGGATATTGCTCATGCTTTGCAGCATGCGCTCGGCGAACAGTCGTTGACCAAGATCCTCGCCGTGCAGTGCGATGAATTCGGCGCTCAGGTTGACCACGTAATCGCGCAAGATGCGCTCCACGCGGTTCTCGAAGCTGTCCTCCAACCACACCATCGGATATTGCTGCATGCCCTGGTACAACTCCAGCGGCACCGAGCAACTGCCGACAATACGGCCTTCATCCTCGAGCACGAACTGGTCGATGCCGCGAGCGCGCTTCTTCAGTACGTCGATGGCCAGGCGGTTCTCGAAGTCGATCTGCGAAGGCTGTGCGGTGGCACGCTTGCCGAAACTGGATCCGCGATGGTTGGCATGGCCTTCCAGGTCGAGCACGTTGCTCAGCTGGTGCAAGACATCGGTCTTGCCGGTGCCGGTCAGGCCGCCCACCAGCACGAAATCGCATTGCGCCACCGCCTGCAGGGTGGTTTCCAGCAGGAACGTGCGCATGGCTTTGTAGCCACCCTTGATGCGTGGGTAGTCAATGCCGGCCTCGTCACGCAGCCACTGCTGGACGATCAGCGAGCGTAGGCCGCCGCGGGCGCAGTACAGGTATCCGTCGGGGTGGGCCTTGGCAAAGCTGGCCCAGGCATGCAGGCGCTCGCGCTTGGTAGTGCCGCTGACCAGTTGGTGGCCCAGGGTGATGGCGGCGGCCTGGCCTTGTTGCTTGTAGCAGGTGCCAACCTTCTGCCGTTCCTGATCGGTCATCAGCGGCAGGTTGACGGAGCCCGGGAAGGCCCCCTTGGCAAACTCGATGGGCGCGCGCATGTCCATCATGGGCGCGTCGTCGAGGAACAGCTGGCGAAAATCGGTGCAGTCGGGGCGCATCAGATCACCTCGACCGCGTGGCTCTGTCGCTCGACCAGCGCGCCGATCGGCGCGAGCTTCAGGCCAAGCGCTGCAGCTACGTCGAGAAACTCCGCTTCACCCTCTGGAGTAACGGCTACCAACAGGCCGCCGCTGGTCTGCGGGTCGCACAGCAGGTGCTTCTGCTCGTCGCTCAAGGCGCCGATCTTGTGGCCATAGCTGTCGAAGTTACGCAGGGTGCCTCCTGGGATGCAGCCCTCGGCCAGGTAGTGGTCGACACTGGGTAGACGCGGTACGGCTGTGTAGTTCAGGTGCGCGGTCAGGCCACTGCCTTCGGCCAGTTCCACCAAATGGCCGAGCAGGCCGAAACCGGTCACGTCGGTCATGGCCTTGACGCCGTCAAGCTTGCCAAAGCGGCTGCCGGGGGTGTTGAGGGTGCACATCCAGTCACGGGCCAGGCCGTGGTCCTGTTCGCGCAGCTTGGCTTTCTTCTCGGCGGTGGTGAGGATGCCGATGCCCAAGGGTTTGGTCAGGTACAGACGGCAGCCCACGGTAGCGGTGTCGTTGCGCTTGAGGTGATGCTTGCTGACCACGCCGGTGACGGCCAGGCCGAAGATCGGTTCCGGGGCGTCGATGGAGTGGCCACCTGCCAATGGAATGCCTGCTTCGGCGCACACGGCGCGCCCGCCACGGATCACCTCGCGAGCCACTTCCGGTGGCAGTACGTTGACCGGCCAGCCAAGAATGGCGATGGCCATCAAGGGGTCGCCGCCCATGGCGTAGATGTCGCTGATCGCATTGGTGGCGGCGATGCGGCCGAAATCGTACGGGTCATCGACGATGGGCATGAAGAAGTCGGTGGTCGAGACCACGCCACGTTCATCGTCCAGTGCGTAGACGGCGGCATCGTCGCGGGAGGCATTGCCCACCCAGAGCTTCGGGTCGAGGGCCTGTGCACCGCTTTCGGCGAGGATCACGTCCAGCACCTTGGGAGAGATCTTGCAGCCACAGCCGGCACCGTGGCTGTATTGGGTCAGGCGAATCGGCTCGCTCATATGCACCTCGTGCGCTCAATGATGTTGCGCGATTGTAGCAAAGCTGGTCTTTGCGCCATGGACTCTTATACTTGCCACGGTCGGCGCGGATGCCGGCCCTTTCCCCGCTATTGAACCGGAGAACCCCAATGCTCAAACGCCCTCTGGCCATTGCAGCCGGACTTGCGCTGTCTTGCTGCGCCGTCATCGCCCAGGCTGCCGATACCCTGCGAGTCAGTGCCATCCCAGACGAAGCGCCAACCGAACTGCTGCGCAAGTTCAAGCCGCTGGGAGAATATCTGTCCAAGCAGCTGGGCATGGACGTGAAGTTCGTGCCGGTGGCCGATTACCCGGCAGTGGTCGAATCGCTGGCGTCCGACCGCTTGGACCTGGCCTGGCTGGGAGGCTTCACCTTCGTCCAGGTGCACCTGAAGGACCCCAAAGCTACGCCATTGGTACAACGTGAACAGGACGCGCAATTCACCTCCAAGTTCATCACTGCCAATCCGGACGTCAAGAGCCTGGCCGACCTGAAGGGCAAGTCCTTCGCCTTCGGTTCGATCTCGTCCACTTCCGGTAGCTTGATGCCGCGTTACTTCATGCTCAAGGAAGACAACATCAAGCCGGAGAGCTACTTCAGCCGCGTGGCCTACTCCGGTGCGCACGACGCGACGGTTGCCTGGGTTCAGGCCGGCAAGGTCGATGGTGGCGTGCTCAATGCCAGCGTATGGCAGAAGCTGGTCGATGCCGGCAAGGTCGACACCAGCAAGGTCAAGGTGTTTGCCACTACCCCGGCCTATTACGACTACAACTGGACCGTGCGCGGCAACATGGATCCGCAGCTGAAGGAAAAGATCAAGAAGGCCTTCCTCGACCTCGACCCGGCCAACCCGGAGCACAAGGCGATCCTCGACCTGCAGGCCGCCAGCCGCTTCATCGAGACCCAGCCTGAGAACTATGCAGGCACCGAGCAAGCGGCACGTGAGGCCGGCCTGCTCAAGTGACTATCCATCTTCACAACGTCGACCTGCGGCACGGCCAGGTTCGTGCCTTGAATGCCGTCAACCTGCGGATCGAGCAGGGTGAACGGGTTGCGATCATCGGTCCTTCAGGGGCTGGCAAATCCAGCCTGTTGCACCTGATGGCGACGGCCATCGAGCCCAGTGCCGGCCGCCTGGAGGTGTTTGGCGAACAACCCTGGAGCCTGTCCGCAGGGGCTCGTCAGCGTTTGCGCACGAGGGTGGGGCTGGTGCATCAGGCACCGCCCTTGCCGCCGCGCCAGCGAGTGGTAACGGCGGTGCTGGCCGGCCGACTCGGACGGTGGGGCACCCTGCGTGGCTTGCTCAACCTGCTTTACCCAAGCGACGTGCCGGGGGCGCGTCAGGCGCTGGCCGAGCTGGGGCTGGCCGATAAACTGTTCGTGCAGTGCGGGCAGTTGTCTGGCGGCCAGTTGCAGCGGGTCGGCATCGCCCGGGCGCTTTACCAGCAGCCTGAACTGTTGCTGACCGACGAGCCGGTGTCGGCCATGGACCCCGTGTTGGCCGATCACAGCCTGGCCTTGCTCAACCGCCACGCCATGACCAATGGCGTGACCCTGGTGGCGAGCCTGCATGCCGTGGACCTGGCTCTGGCGCATTTCCCTCGGGTGGTAGGCATCCGTGATGGCCAGGTGGCGTTCGATTGCCCCGCGGCGGCGGTCAGCGAAGCACGCCTGGATGCGCTGTATGCCAACGAGCAACTGGCGTCGCCCCCCACGACCAGCCCGACGTTGACGGTACAGATTCCACGATGCTGAAATCCGATGTCCGCGACCCGGCGCTGCTGCCGCGCTTATTGCTGAGCCTGATTGCCGTGGCCCTGTTGTGGCCCGGTTTGCAGTTGAGCGAGCTCGATCCTGGTGTGTTGCTGCAGGCAGAGAACCGGCAGCAGATCGCCAGTTTCACCCGCGCGTTCTGGCCGCCAGCCCATGACCACGAGTTCCTGGCGCTGTTGTATCAGTCGACGTTGCAGACCCTGGCCGTGGCCACTGCCGGTATGGCCCTGGCGCTGCTGCTGGCGGTGCCGGCCAGCCTGATGGCCAGCCGCGCCCTGTCGTTGCGCGCAGCCTCCAGGGGCGGTAGGGCAGGGCTGTGGTCGCGGTTGTTGCGCATGCCCGTGCGCGGCCTGCTGATCTTCCTGCGCAGTGTGCCGGAGATCGTCTGGGCGCTGCTGTTCGTGCGCGCCGTGGGGCTGGGGCCGACAGCCGGGGTACTGGCCATCGCCATTACCTACAGCGGTATGCTCGGCAAGGTCTACGCAGAGATCTTCGAGTCGGTCGACCAGCGCCCGGCCCATGCGTTGCTGCAGGCCGGCAGTGGCCGACTGACCGCATTCTTCTACGGCATTCTGCCCACGGCTGGAGCCGAGGTCGTGTCCTACACCGTATACCGCTGGGAGTGCGCGGTGCGCGCTTCGGTGGTGATGGGCTTCGTCGGCGCCGGTGGGCTTGGCCAGCAGATAGACCTCTCGATGCGCATGTTCGCCGGTGCTGAAGTGGCAAGCATGCTGCTGGCGTTTCTGGTGCTGGTATTTCTGGCCGACCAACTCAGCCGCTTCCTGCGGGGGAGGTTGGCATGAACCGGGTGATCAACCTGCTGGTGGTCGCTGTCATCATCGCGGCGGTGGTGGCGTCTTTCGCATACCTTGAGCTGGATCTTCATGCGGTGGTCGGCAACGGTGGCCTGGGGCAGATGGGTGAGTATGCCGGGCGGTTCCTGCGGCCTGACCTGACTGGCGAGCACCTGCGCGCAGTGGGGCGTGGTGCCCTGGAAACCCTGGCCATGTCCGGGATGGGCACCCTGCTTGCAATGGGCTTGGGGATGCTGCTGGCATTGCCTGCGGCAGGGCGTTTCGGCTGGCTGCTACAGGCTGCCGCGCGCCTGCTGCTGAACGCCCTGCGGGCCATACCTGAACTGGTATGGGCTGCGTTGACGGTGCTGGCTGCCGGGCTTGGGCCGAATGCCGGTACCCTGGCGCTGGCACTGCATACCGCCGGGGTATTGGGGCGTCTGTTCGCCGAAGCGTTGGAGAATGCGTCACCGGAACCGGCGGCGGCCATTCGTTTGCAAGGTGGTAGCCAGCTGGCTGCGTTCTGTTTCGGGACGTTGCCCAACCTCTGGCCTCAGCTGCTGGCCTACAGTTTGTACCGCTGGGAAAACAACATCCGCATGGCCAGCGTGCTGGGTTTCGTCGGCGCGGGGGGATTGGGGCAGATGCTTTACACCACCTTGAGCCTGTTCCAGGAAGCGCAGGCCAGTACGGTGATCATTGCCATGCTGGTGCTGGTGCTGCTGGTCGATGCGTTGAGTGATCTGTTGCGCCAGCGGTTCGTGCGCGCCTGATAGAGGGACCGGCCGCTTTGCGGCCCCCCCGCTGGCAAGCCGGCGCCTACACCCGTTCCCCGCGCTGCGCCTCGCGCTGCATCGATTCCAGGTTCCGCTCGATCGTTTCGCAGATGGTGTCCATCTGGATTTGGTGCTCGCTGAACTTGAACGGGCTCTGCAAGTCGGTGCCGATACGCTCGATGGCCAGCAACATGAACCCCACTACCGTCGACGCCAGGGGCGTGAACCACCCCAGCGATTCCACCAGCCCGATTGGCACGATCAGGCAGAACAAGGTGATGAACAGCCGTGGGAAATACACATAGGGGTAGGGCAGGGGCGTGTTGGCGATTCGTTCCATGCCGCCCTGGGCATTGGAGAGGTCCACCAGGGTGGACTCCAGCCGCGCCAGACGGATGCTGTCCAGGCGGCCAGCCTGGTATTCCCTGGCCAACAGGGTTGCCGAACCGCTGAGAATATCGTTGGCGAAATTGTTGGAACGGTTGCGCCGCTCGAACTCGTCCAAGGGGATGAACGCCATCAGTTCATCCGGGCAGGCCGCGCCCTTCAAGTGTGCCGCCAGGCAGTTGACGTAGGCGATGTGCCTGCGCAGCAGGGTTGCCTTGGCCGGGTTCAGGCCCTCCGTGGGGTCGTCGATCAAAGTCAGCGTCTGCCGGGCAAAGCTGCGAGAGCTGTTCACCAACGCGCCCCAGAGTGTCCTGGCCTCCCACCAGCGGTTATAGGCACTGCTGTTGCGAAAACTCACCAGCACCACCAGCGCCGAACCCAGCAGGGTCAGCGGGATCAGTGGCAGGGTGAACTTGCTGTTGAAGAACAGCATGAAGTCGATGGTGACCAGCACATCCCAGATCAGCAGCCAGAACAGCGACCAACCGATGTAACCGAAAGTCTTCACCACCAGGCGGTACTGGCGGGCGATGAGGTTCTTCACACGCGCTACCTCGAAACGTGGGCGATGCAGGTTCGGACGTCGAGGAGAAGGGAAGGTTCGCTGTAACGGGACCAAGGGTTTTAGGCGCTGTATGAAAAGTCTTGCTACTCGGTGAGGCTGCGTTGAAAACAGCCTGACCTTCGTCTCAAGACTTTTCACGCAGAGCCTGGCAAAGGTGAAGGGTCAACCTATCACTTGCTTCATTTGCACCAGCGCCACCCGCTTGCCATCCGGGGTGTGCCGTTCTTCGATTGCGAAGGGCGCGAAACCAAGCGATGGATAAAGCAGCAGGCCCGCGGTGTTGTGGTTGAAGCACGACACCCACACCTCCCGCGCCGCGAATTGTTCGCGGGCCAGATCGACCATGCGTTGCACCAGATAGCGCGCCACCCCTCGGCCACGCGCCGCCGGCGCCACGACGACATTGCCCAATGCGCAAACCCCGCCCCTTTCTGCCTTGTAGAAGTTGGCGAAGCCCAGAACCACGCCCTCGCCCTCGACCACCGTCGAGCCACTGCGCTGGGCGATGGCGTCGCTCAACTGAGCAGGTGTCAGCGGGTAGCTGGCCTTGGGGAACATGTAGAACAGTTCGTCCGGACCTTGGGGGAAACAGCAGATGACGGGTATATCGGCGGTTTGCGCGGGGCGATGTGTCAGGAGCATGGGGCAGCGTTCCTTACTGATGATTGCTCATGGTCCGTCATCTTCCATCGGTGGCGCCGATCGGACAAGCTGCCCCTGAACGCTTTAGCCTCCTGGGTTGGCGGTTGCCACATAGCCCTTGATGGCTGGCGGCGTCGCGCGAGGATTGGCCTTGCGCGCCTGCAGGTACTGGAAACGTCGCCATTCCTTGGCAATTTCGCTGTAGGACATGAACACACTGACGCGCTCACGCCCGGCCAGGTCCGGCCGGCTCTGCGCGTCGATCTGCTTCGTGGGGATGAACGCGACGCTGATACCCACCACCTTGCCGTCTCCAGCAAACACCGGGCCGCCAGACATGCCCTTGACCATCGGCCCGTCGTGTACCGAATAAAACACACTGCCTGGCGTACCTTCCAGGCGTACCAGCGATGGCAGGGCATGACCGGTGCCCTGAACGGGGACCATGAAGCTGTTGAAACCTACCGCCGTGACCGACTCGCCCGGCACATACTGGCGCCAGGTGGGAACCTGCGCCGCCTTGTGCTTGAAGAACACCACGTCGCCGAGGCCTTCGTGGACCACGTTGCGCAGGAAGGGCGTGTGTTTGGCGGTTACCGCATAGTCTTCATTCCACTGAATGGCCGAGGCCATCAGCAGCATCGGCAGCGGAGCACCTGAGGTGACCACGAAAGCCTGGTCGTAGACGGGATCTGAGACGTAGGAGGTTGGCATTCCATTGCACCCACTGAGCAGCATCATTGCAGCCAGGCAGGGCGCGGTTTTTTTCATGGCACACACAGAGGTGGAAAAACGGGAGCGCAACTATGGCCAGATGACATCATTCGATCAATGCTTTCTGCGTATATCCGACGAATAACATCCTAAGTAGAGGCTTGGCTGCTGGCCAATAGAATCCAGGCATGGCTGCAGGCGGCACAGTCGTTGGCGTGGCGCCAATTAATGGCGTGTCATTGGCAGGTTCGGTGCGGTAGCAAGGGTACAGGGCAGGAGCCTGGTTACAGGCACAAAAAAACCGACCATAAGGTCGGTTTTCTTCGGATTTGGTGCCCCGAGGGAGACTCGAACTCCCACTCCTTTCGAAAACGGATTTTGAATCCGCCGCGTCTACCAATTCCGCCATCAGGGCGTGTGGCGCGCAGTATAGAGAGGTGTCTTGGGTCGGTCAATCGTGTTTCATAGTCAATTTTCACACATTGGGCTAAACTTTGCGGCCCTGTCGAACCGAACACCATCATGCGCGTCGCCGATTTTTCTTTCGAACTCCCCGATTCCCTGATCGCTCGTCATCCGCTGGCCGAGCGCCATGGTAGCCGTCTGCTGGTCCTCGATGGACCTAGCGGGGCGCTGGCGCACAAGCAGTTCCCCGATCTGCTCGACTACCTGCGCCCTGGCGACCTCATGGTATTCAACAATACCCGGGTGATCCCGGCGCGGCTGTTTGGCCAGAAGGCTTCCGGCGGCAAGCTGGAGGTGCTGGTAGAACGGGTGCTCGACAGCCACCGGGTTCTGGCCCATGTGCGCTCCAGCAAGGCGCCAAAGGCCGGCTCGCTGATCCTCATCGACGGTGGTGGCGAGGCCGAGATGGTCGCGCGCCACGAAACGCTGTTCGAACTGCGCTTCACCGAAGAGGTGCTGCCGTTGCTTGAGCGGGTAGGGCACATGCCGTTGCCGCCCTACATCGACCGCCCGGACGAAGGCGCCGACCGTGAACGCTACCAGACTGTGTATGCCGAGCGTGCGGGCGCGGTAGCGGCACCCACTGCCGGGCTGCACTTCGACGAAGCGTTGTTGGAAAAAATCGCCGCCAAAGGCGTGGAACGGGCCTTCGTCACCCTGCACGTGGGGGCGGGCACCTTCCAGCCAGTGCGGGTCGACAAGATCGAAGACCACCACATGCACAAAGAGTGGCTTGAGGTGAGCCAGGAGGTGGTCGATGCCATCGATGCCTGCCGTGCGCGCGGTGGCCGAGTGGTGGCGGTCGGTACTACCAGCGTACGTTCGCTGGAAAGCGCGGCCCGCGATGGTGTGCTCAAGGCTTTCAGCGGCGACACCGATATCTTCATCTACCCAGGCCGTCCCTTCCATGTGGTCGACGCCCTGGTCACCAATTTCCACCTGCCGGAGTCCACGCTGCTGATGCTGGTCTCGGCCTTCGCCGGTTACCCCGAAACCATGGCCGCCTACGCGGCGGCGGTCGAGCAGGGGTACCGCTTCTTCAGTTACGGTGATGCCATGTTCATCACCCGCAATCCGGCGCCACGCGGCCCAGAGGATCAAGCATGAGTCGCACCTGTCGAATGTCCTTCGAACTGCTGGCCACCGACGGCAAGGCCCGTCGTGGCCGTCTGACCTTCCCACGTGGCACGGTGGAAACCCCGGCGTTCATGCCGGTGGGTACCTATGGCACGGTCAAGGGCATGCTGCCGCGTGACATCGAGGCCATCGGCGCCGAGATCATCCTCGGCAATACCTTCCACCTGTGGCTGCGTCCAGGTACCGAGGTGATCAAGAAGCACAACGGCTTGCACGATTTCATGCAGTGGAAAGGCCCTATCCTCACCGACTCCGGTGGTTTCCAGGTATTCAGCCTGGGTGCCATGCGCAAGATCAAGGAAGAGGGCGTGACCTTCGCCTCGCCGGTGGACGGCTCCAAGGTGTTCATGGGCCCTGAAGAGTCCATGCAGGTCCAGCGCGACCTGGGTTCGGACATCGTCATGATCTTCGACGAGTGCACGCCGTATCCGGCCGAGCACGACGTGGCGCGCACCTCCATGGAGCTGTCGCTGCGCTGGGCCCAGCGATCAAAGAACGCCCATGGTGACAACACAGCGGCACTGTTCGGCATCGTCCAAGGTGGCATGTACCAGGACCTGCGCATGCGCTCGCTGGAAGCGTTGGTCAACATCGACTTCGACGGCCTTGCCATTGGCGGCCTGTCGGTGGGCGAACCGAAGCACGAAATGATCAAGGTGCTGGATTACCTGCCGGCGCAGATGCCTGCTGACAAACCTCGTTACCTTATGGGGGTAGGCAAACCGGAAGATCTCGTTGAGGGTGTGCGCCGCGGCGTCGACATGTTCGACTGCGTGATGCCGACGCGCAACGCGCGTAACGGCCATCTGTTCGTCGATACAGGGGTGATCAAGATCCGCAATGCGTTCCATCGCCACGATGATTCGCCGCTGGACCCGACCTGTGATTGCTACACCTGCACCAACTTCTCCCGTGCCTATCTCCATCACTTGGACAAGTGCGGCGAAATGTTGAGCAGCATGCTGAATACCATCCACAACTTGCGCCATTACCAGCGCTTGATGGCCGGTTTACGCGAGGCTATTCAACAGGGTAAATTGGCCGCCTTTGTCGACGCCTTTTATGCCAAACGCGGGCTGCCTGTGCCGCCTTTGGACTGACTGTTCGCTCTTATTATTAAAACTTAGCAACTGGAGTGCCCAATGAGCTTCTTGATTCCCGCCGCTTACGCGGATGCTGCTGCACCTGCCGCCGGCCCCGCCGGTACTGGCTTCGAGTGGATTTTCCTGGTTGGCTTCCTGGTCATCTTCTACCTGATGATCTGGCGTCCTCAGGCCAAGCGTGCCAAGGAGCAGAAGAACCTGCTGAGCAACTTGCAGAAAGGTGACGAAGTTGTCACCAACGGCGGTATCGCTGGCAAGATCGTCAAGGTTTCCGATGATTTCGTGGTTCTGGAAGTTTCCGACAACGTCGAGCTGAAGTTCCAGAAGGGCGCCGTGGCTGCGACCCTGCCAAAAGGTACGCTCAAGGCTATCTGAGTTACCGTTTTTTCTTACCAGTCGGGGCGCGCAACGCGCCCCGCGTCTTGAACGGGCGGCGTGATGCTGAACAAATACCCTCTGTGGAAATACGCACTGATCGTGCTGGTACTGGCGATCGGCTTTATTTATTCCGCTCCCAACCTCTACCCGGATGATCCGGCGGTGCAGATCAGCGGCGCCAGTTCCGCGCTGCACGTGAGCCAGGCCGACCTGGACCGCGCTACCAAGGCGCTGGTCGATGCCGGCATCGCCGTCAAGGGCGCGAGCCTGGGCGAAAAGGGCAGTGGTCTGGTGCGTCTGACCAACCAGGAAGACCAGCTTCCAGCCAAGGATGTGGTACGCAAGGTACTGGGCGATGAGTACGTCGTGGCCCTGAACCTGGCGCAAACCACCCCGCAGTGGCTGCGCAACCTGGGTGCAAGCCCCATGAAGCTCGGCCTGGACCTGTCCGGTGGTGTGCACTTCCTGCTGGAAGTGGACATGGACAAGGCCATGACGGCCCGCATGAAGGTCTACGAAGGCGAGGTGAAGACCTTGCTGCGCAAAGAGCGCATCCGCTACCGCAGCCTGCCGCAGCAGGATGGCGGGATCATGCTGGGCTTCGCTGACGATGCTACCCGCGAGCAGGCACGTGTCCTGATCCGCAAGAATTTCAATGATTTCGACCTGACCACCACCGAGCGCAACGATGTCGCGGTGCTGCGTCTGGCGCTGACCCAGGCGAAAGTCGCTGAGATCCGCGAATACTCGATCAAGCAGAACCTCACCACCGTGCGCAACCGCGTCAACGAGCTGGGCGTGGCCGAGCCGCTGGTACAGCGTCAGGGCGCCAACCGTATCGTGGTCGAGCTGCCAGGCGTGCAGGACACTGCCGAGGCCAAGCGTATCCTGGGTAAAACCGCCAACCTCGAGTTCCGCTTCGGTGCCGAACCCGGTGCCTCCAAGGCCACTACCGAGGTCTTCGAGTTCCGCGAAGGCGGTCGTTCCGCTGCAGTCGAGCGGGGTCTGATCATCACCGGTGACCAGGTGACCGATGCCCAGGCCAGCTTCGACGAGCATGGCCGTCCACAGGTGAACATTCGCCTTGATGGCCATGGTGGTGAACTGATGAGCCGTGCCACGCGCTCCAATGTCGGGCGCAGCATGGCGGTGATCTTCATCGAGCAGAAGCCGGTCACTCGCTACGAGAAGCAGATGGTCGACGGCGTTGAGAAGGACGTCGCGGTCCAGACCTTCAAGGAAGAGAAGAAGATCATCAGCCTGGCGACCATCCAGTCGCCTCTGGGCAGCCAGTTCCGCATCACCGGCCTCAATGGCCAGGGCGAATCTTCCGAGCTGGCGCTGCTGCTGCGTGCCGGTGGTCTGGCCGCGCCGATGTACTTCGCTGAAGAACGTACCATTGGCCCGAGCCTGGGTGCCGACAACATCACCAAGGGTATCGATGCGTCCCTGTGGGGCATGCTGTTCGTCTCGCTGTTCATCATCGCCATCTATCGCGCTTTCGGTGTGATCGCCACCATCGCCCTGGCGGGCAACATGGTGCTGCTGTTGGCCCTGATGTCGCTGCTGGGCGCGACCCTGACCCTGCCTGGTATCGCCGGTATCGTGTTGACCATGGGTATGGCGGTGGACGCCAACGTGCTGATCTTCTCGCGTATTCGTGAGGAGCTGAATGCCGGCATGTCGGTGCAGCGTGCCATTCACGAAGGTTTCAACCGCGCCTATACCGCGATCATCGACGCCAACCTGACCAGCCTGCTGGTGGGTGGCATCCTGTTCGCCATGGGCACTGGCCCGGTCAAGGGCTTCGCGGTCACCATGTCCCTCGGGATTTTCACCTCGATGTTCACCGCCGTCATGGTGACCCGCGCCATGGTCAACCTGACCTGCGGCGGGCGTGACATCAAGAAGCTGTGGGTTTGAGGGAGCTGCGATGAAAACCATCAACTTCATGGGCGTGCGCAATGTCGCGTTCGCCATCACTGTGCTCCTCACCGTACTGGCACTGTTCAGCTGGTGGCAGAAGGGTCTCAACTTCGGCCTGGACTTCACTGGCGGTACGCTGATCGAGCTGACCTACGAGCGCCCCGCCGACCTCAAGGCCGTCCGGGCAGAGCTTGTCGATTCGGGCTTCCACGAAGCCGTGGTGCAGAGCTTCGGCGCCACCACCGATCTTTTGGTGCGTATGCCGGGCGATGACCCGCAGCTGGGCAACAAGGTGGCTGCCGCCTTGCAGAAGGCTGGCGGCGACAACCCGGCGACCGTCAAGCGCGTCGAGTTCGTCGGCCCGCAGGTGGGTGAAGAGCTGCGCGACCAGGGCGGCCTGGGCATGCTGCTGGCCTTGGGCGGCATCCTGATCTACCTGGCCTTCCGCTTCCAATGGAAGTTCGCGGTCGGTGCCATCGTTTCGCTTATCCACGACGTCGTGGTGACCCTGGGCATCCTGTCGTTCTTCCAGATCACCTTCGACCTGACGGTGCTGGCGGCCGTGCTGGCGATCATTGGTTACTCGCTGAACGACACCATCGTCGTGTTCGACCGGGTGCGTGAGAACTTCCGGGTGATGCGCAAGGCCTCGCTGATCGAGAACATCAACGTCTCGACCACCCAGACCCTGTTGCGCACCATCGCCACGTCGGTATCGACCTTGCTGGCGATCGCGGCCCTGCTGTTCTTCGGTGGCGACAACCTCTTTGGCTTCTCGCTGGCGTTGTTCATCGGTGTCATGGCCGGTACCTATTCGTCGATCTACATCGCCAACGTGGTGCTGATCTGGCTGAATCTGAGCAGTGAAGACCTGATTCCGCCTGCCAAGACCGAGGGTGTGGACGACCGTCCTTAACGATCGATCCTTCGCCATCCGGCACCTCAAAAGGCGCGAGTGTTGAACTCGCGCCTTTTTTTTCGTTCCAAGGCAGGGAGAAGGCGGGTGAGTCCCGCGGGTACGATCAGGAGGTTCACGTGAACAAATCAATGCTGGTGGGTGCGGTTCTGGGTGCTGTCGGTGTTACCGCCGGAGGTGCTGTGGCGACCTACAGCTTGGTGAACAAAGGCCCCGAGTATGCTCAAGTCACCGACGTTCAGCCGATCAAGCAGCAGGTGAAAACGCCGCGAGAGGTCTGCAAGGACGTGGCGGTAACCCGTCAGGCTCCGGTCAAGGACCAGCATCAGATCGCCGGTACCGTAGTCGGTGCCATTGCCGGTGGCCTGCTGGGTAACCAGATCGGGGGTGGTACCGGCAAGAAGATCGCCACCGTGGCCGGTGCGGTCGGTGGTGGCTATGCCGGTAACAAGGTGCAAGAAGGTATGCAGGAGCGCGACACCTACACCACCACCCAGACGCGCTGCAGCACGGTGCATGACGTCAGTGAGAAGGTGGTCGGGTACAACGTGACCTATTCCATCGGTGACAAAGTGGGTCGGGTGAAAATGGATCACGAACCTGGCTCGACCATTCCGGTGGACAAGAATGGCCAGCTGATCCTGAGCGACGCCCAGCAGTAAGAGGGGCTCAGGTCGGCGCGGTTCACCTAGTCAGCGCCGCTGCTACAGGCACAAAAAAAGCACCCCTCGGGGTGCTTTTTCGTGCGTGCAATGCGCGCTTAACGCTTCATGTGCTCTGGCAGGTGCGGCTGGATGGCTGTCAGTACCGCCTTGAAGCACTTGATGTTGCCGGCAACGATGTGGCCTTTGTCGAGGAAGTCGTGGCCACCGTTGAAGTCGCTTACCAGGCCGCCTGCTTCCTGGATCAGCAGTACGCCTGCTGCCATGTCCCACTCGGACAGGCCCGACTCCCAGAAGGCGTCGAAGCGGCCGGCGGCTACATAGGCGAGGTCCAGGCTGGCGGAGCCAGCGCGGCGGATGCCGGCGGTCTGGCCGGTCAGCGCGCGGAACATCCCCAGGTAGTTGTCCATGTCGGCCATCTGGTTGTCACGGAACGGGAAGCCGGTACCCAGCAGGGCGCCTTCCAGGCTGGTGCGCGAGCTGACGCGCAGGCGGCGGCCATTGAGTTGGGCGCCACGGCCACGGCTGGCGGTGAATTCTTCCTGGCGCACAGGGTCGACGATTACGGCATGCTCCAGGCGACCACGGTATTTGCAGGCAATGCTCACGGCGAAGTGAGGGATGCCGCGCAGGAAGTTGGTGGTGCCGTCCAGTGGATCGATGATCCACAGGTAGTCCTTGCCTTCTTCGCCGGTACCCGCGTGCAAGCCGGTCTCTTCACCCTGGATGGAGTGGTTCGGGTAGGCCTTGCGCAGGGCATTGACGATGGTTTGCTCGGCGGCGCGATCGACCTCGGAGACGTAGTCCTTGGCCTCTTTCTCATCGACTTTGATGCTGTCCAGGCGTTCGATGGAGCGGAAAATCAGTTCACTGGCGCTGCGAGCGGCGCGCAGGGCGATATTCAGCATAGGCTGCATGGGAGGGTCACCTGGAGATGTTAAAGAAGAAAGCCGATCATTCTAGCAGAAAACTTTGGCGGCAGAAGTGTCACATTTGCTTTCATGGCGTTACGCTGGTCGGTTCTGTAAGATCGTTACCCCCCAAACCTGCATCTGAGAGCACAACACCTTGCTGCAAAATATTCGTGTTGTTCTGGTCAATACCAGCCACCCCGGCAACATCGGCGGCGCTGCGCGTGCCATGAAAAACATGGGCTTGTCGCGTCTGGTGCTGGTGCAGCCAAAAGAGTTCCCGGCGGTCGATGCCACCGCCCGCGCCTCCGGCGCCGACGATGTGCTGGACAATGCCCAGGTGGTCGACAGCCTCGAGCAGGCGTTGGTCGGCTGCAGCCTGGTCATGGGCACCAGTGCCCGTGAGCGCAGCATCCCGTGGCCGTTGATCGATCCCCGCGAGTGCGGGGCCAAGGCGGTGGAGCATGCCCGCGGTGGCGAAGAGATCGCCCTGGTGTTCGGGCGCGAGCACGCCGGCCTGACCAACGAAGAACTGCAGCGATGTCACTTCCACGTGCACATTCCGTCGAACCCCGACTTCAGCTCGCTGAACCTTGCTGCCGCCGTCCAGGTGCTCTCCTATGAAGTGCGCATGGCCTGGCTGGCGGCAGAGGGTGCGCCCTCGAAAGTCGAGAAGTTCGAAGCCAACTCGCTGCGCAGCAACGAGCTGGCGACCATGGACGAGATGGAGCTGTTCTATGAACACCTGGAGAAAACCCTGGTGGACATCGGCTTCCTTGACCCTGAGAAGCCCAAGCACCTGATGCCACGCTTGCGTCGGCTGTATGGGCGCAGCGCGGTCAATCGTTCGGAAATGAGCATTTTGCGCGGCATCCTCACCGAGACCCAGAAGGTCGCACGGGGCGAGCCGCATAAGCGGAAGGACTGACAGATGTTCGAGCGTCTGCGTGAAGATATCCAAAGCGTTTTCCACCGTGACCCTGCGGCGCGCAATGCCTTCGAGGTGCTCACCTGCTACCCGGGCATGCACGCCATCTGGCTGCATCGGCTCGGGCATGCCCTTTGGAAGCGCGATTTCAAGTGGCTGGCTCGCCTGGTTTCGAATTTCGGCCGCTGGATGACCGGGATCGAGATCCACCCGGGGGCGACCATCGGTCGGCGCTTTTTCATCGACCATGGCATGGGTATCGTGATCGGCGAAACCGCCGAGATCGGGGATGATGTGACGCTGTACCAGGGCGTGACGCTGGGTGGCACCAGCTGGAACAAAGGCAAGCGCCACCCGACGCTGGAGAACGGTGTCGTGGTGGGGGCTGGCGCCAAGGTGTTGGGACCGTTCACTGTCGGGGCAGGGGCCAAGATCGGCTCCAATGCGGTGGTGACCAAGGCGGTGCCGGCCGGTGCGACCGCCGTGGGTATTCCGGGGCGTATCATCGTCAAGTCCGACGACAACGAAGTCGAGGCCAAGCGCAAGGCCATGGCCGAAAAGATCGGCTTCGATGCCTATGGCGTCAGTGGCGACATGCCGGACCCGGTGGCCCGCGCCATCGGTCAGATGCTCGACCACCTGCAGGCGGTCGACGACCGCCTGGAAGGCATGTGCGGTGCCTTGACCAAGATGGGCAGCGACTACTGTGCCACGAAGTTGCCGGCCCTGCCCGATGACGACTTCGCCGAGATCGTGCAGCCGGCCCAGCGCGACACTCAGCCGCATTGATCGCGCCAGGCTGAAGGCATACTGATACATGGGGCGTGTGCTCACGCCCCATTGCTGCTACAATCGCGCCCGCCTCCCGCATGCAAACCCGACTAAAGCAGTAGGTCTAATAGTTGACTTAAATGCTCGGGAATCGCATACTCGCTCACATCCTGTAACTCCCGTGGTACCCATTAGCCATGCGACTGACTACCAAAGGCCGATACGCCGTGACCGCCATGCTTGACCTGGCGTTGCACGCGCAGCATGGGCCGGTGTCTTTGGCCGACATTTCCGAGCGCCAGGGCATTTCCCTCTCTTATCTGGAACAGCTGTTCGCCAAGCTGCGCCGCAGCAGTCTGGTTTCCAGCGTGCGCGGCCCAGGCGGCGGCTACCAGCTGTCGCGGGGCATGGAAACCATCCAGGTGGCCCAGGTCATCGACGCGGTCAACGAATCGGTCGATGCCACCCGTTGCCAGGGCCTGGGGGATTGCCATGCCGGCGACACCTGCCTGACCCACCACTTGTGGTGTGACCTCAGCCAGCAGATCCACGAATTCCTCAGTGGCATCAGCCTGGCCGACCTCGTCATGCGCCGAGAGGTGCAGGAAGTCGCCCAGCGCCAGGACCTGCGCCGTGTCGTAGGCCGTTCCGCCCAGCTGGACAAGATTGAGACGTCCGCCGTCGACTGACCTGATTGACCGACAGCGACGAGCGACGCCAACCGCCTGATAGGAGATACCCAATGAAGTTGCCGATCTACCTCGATTACTCCGCGACCACGCCGGTCGACCCACGCGTTGCCCAGAAAATGGCCGAGTGCCTGCTGGTCGACGGGAACTTCGGTAACCCGGCGTCGCGCTCCCACGTCTTTGGCTGGAAAGCCGAGGAAGCGGTTGAGAACGGCCGTCGCCAGGTTGCCGAGCTGATCAACGCCGACCCGCGCGAGATCGTCTGGACCAGTGGTGCCACCGAGTCCGACAACCTGGCGTTGAAGGGCGTTGCGCACTTCTATCAGACCAAGGGCAAGCACATCATCACCTCCAAGATCGAGCACAAGGCGGTCCTGGATACCGCTCGCCAGCTCGAGCGTGAAGGCTTCGAGGTCACCTACCTGGAGCCGGGCGAAGACGGTATCGTCACCCCGG
Organism: Pseudomonas taiwanensis DSM 21245; assembly: GCF_000425785.1. Classification (GTDB taxonomy): domain Bacteria; phylum Pseudomonadota; class Gammaproteobacteria; order Pseudomonadales; family Pseudomonadaceae; genus Aquipseudomonas; species Aquipseudomonas taiwanensis. The sequence continues at coordinate 281,777 of NZ_AUEC01000005.1, read as the reverse complement.
CCATGGTCGAGGCGGCCCTGCGCGACGACACCATTCTGGTCTCGCTGATGCACGTCAACAACGAAGTTGGTTCGATCAACGACATCGCCGCGATCGGCGAACTGACCCGCTCTCGCGGCGTGCTGTTCCACGTCGATGCTGCCCAGTCGGCAGGCAAGGTCGAAATCGACCTGCAGAAGCTGAAGGTCGACCTGATGTCCTTCTCGGCCCACAAGGTCTATGGGCCCAAGGGTATTGGCGCGCTGTACGTCAGCCGCAAGCCGCGCGTGCGCCTGGAAGCCATCATTCACGGCGGTGGTCATGAGCGCGGCATGCGTTCGGGTACCCTGCCGACCCACCAGATCGTCGGCATGGGCGAAGCCTTCGCCATCGCCAAGCAGGAAATGGCCACCGAGAATGCGCGCATCAAGGCCCTGAGCGACCGCTTCTTCAGCCAGGTCTCCGACCTCGAAGAGCTGTACGTCAACGGCAGCCGCACCGCTCGCGTGCCGCACAACCTGAACCTGAGCTTCAACTACGTCGAAGGCGAGTCGCTGCTGATGTCGCTGAAGGACATCGCCGTTTCGTCCGGTTCGGCCTGCACCTCCGCTTCGCTCGAACCGTCCTACGTCCTGCGCGCCCTGGGCCGCAACGACGAGCTGGCGCACAGCTCGATCCGCTTCTCCTTCGGTCGTTTCACCACTGAAGAAGAAGTCGACTACGCCGCGCAGAAAGTCTGCGAAGCGGTAAACAAACTGCGTGAGCTGTCGCCGCTGTGGGACATGTACAAAGACGGCGTTGACATCTCCAAGATCGAGTGGGCCGCCCACTAAGCAGTCGCCGGCAAGAGCGGCTCCCTGATGAGGAAGGAATTGCACCATGGCATACAGTGAAAAGGTCATCGACCACTACGAAAACCCACGCAACGTCGGCAAGATGAACGCCGAGGACCCGGATGTCGGGACTGGCATGGTCGGCGCTCCCGCGTGCGGTGACGTGATGCGTCTGCAGATCAAGGTCAACGAGCAAGGCATCATCGAAGATGCCAAGTTCAAGACTTACGGCTGCGGTTCGGCCATCGCTTCCAGCTCCCTGGCCACCGAGTGGATGAAGGGCAAGACCCTGGACGAAGCCGAAACCATCAAGAACACCCAGCTGGCAGAAGAACTGGCGTTGCCGCCGGTCAAGATCCACTGCTCGGTACTCGCCGAAGATGCCATCAAGGCCGCCGTTCGCGATTACAAGCAGAAGAAAGGCTTGATCTAAGCCGCCTGTTGCACGGTTAGTAAGGAGTTCCGATGGCTATCAGCATGACAGAAGCCGCCGCCAACCACGTGCGGCGTTCCCTCGAAGGGCGCGGCAAGGGCGAGGGCATCCGCCTGGGCGTGCGCACCACCGGCTGCTCGGGTCTGGCCTATGTGCTGGAGTTCGTCGACGAGTTGGCTGACGAAGACCAGGTGTTCGAGAACCACGGCGTCAAGGTGATCATCGATCCCAAGAGCCTGGTCTACCTCGACGGCACCGAGCTGGACTTCGTCAAGGAAGGGTTGAACGAAGGCTTCAAGTTCAACAACCCCAACGTGCGCGGTGAGTGTGGCTGCGGCGAAAGCTTCAACGTCTGAGGCTGGCCGTGGGTACTCCTTGTCATTTCGCGCTGTTTGACCTCCAGCCCTGCTTCCGCCTGGACCTCGACAAGTTGGCCACTCGCTACCGCGAGCTGGCCCGTGAGGTGCATCCGGACCGCTTCGCCGACGCTTCCGAGCGGGAGCAGCGGGTGGCGCTGGAGAAGTCCGCAACCCTCAACGACGCCTACCAGACCCTGCGCAGTGCGCCACGTCGAGCCCGCTACCTGCTGGCCATCAGTGGTCACGAAGTGCCCCAGGAGGTCACGGTCCATGACCCCGACTTCCTGTTGCAGCAGATGCAGTGGCGCGAAGAACTCGAAGAGCTGCAGGACGAAGCCGACCTCGACGGTGTCGCCGTGTTCAAGAGGCGCCTCAAGGCTGCCCAGGACACGCTGAACGAGGATTTCGCCGCCTGCTGGGATGTGCCTGCCGAGCGCGACAAGGCTGAACGCCTGATGCGCCGCATGCAGTTCCTCGACAAGCTCGCCCAAGAAGTGCGCCAACTGGAAGAGCGCCTCGACGATTAACCCGGTGTCTCCCGTGATGACGCCTAAGGTATTCAGATAAGCATGGCCCTACTGCAGATCGCCGAACCCGGTCAAAGCCCGCAACCTCACCAGCGTCGCCTGGCGGTGGGTATCGACCTGGGTACCACCAATTCTCTGGTCGCTGCCGTGCGCAGCGGTCGCAGCGAGCCTCTGCCCGATGCGCAGGGTAATGTCATCCTGCCTTCCGCCGTGCGCTACCTCGATGGCCGTAGCGAAGTCGGCCTGGCAGCGCGCGAGGCGGCCTCCAGCGATCCACTGAACACCGTGCTGTCGGTCAAGCGCCTGATGGGGCGCGGCCTGGCCGACGTCAAGCAACTGGGCGAGCAGCTGCCGTACCGCTTCGTCGGCGGCGAGTCGCACATGCCGTTCATCGACACGGTCCAGGGGCCGAAGAGCCCGGTGGAAGTCTCCGCCGACATCCTCAAGGTGCTGCGCGAGCGAGCGGAAGCCACCCTGGGTGGCGAGCTGGTAGGGGCGGTGATCACCGTGCCGGCCTACTTCGACGATGCCCAGCGCCAAGCCACCAAGGACGCCGCCAAGCTGGCCGGCCTGAACGTGCTGCGCCTGCTCAACGAGCCCACTGCCGCGGCGGTGGCCTACGGCCTGGACCAGAAAGCCGAAGGCCTGGTGGCCATCTATGACTTGGGTGGCGGTACCTTCGATATCTCCATACTTCGCCTGACCGCAGGTGTTTTCGAGGTGCTGGCGACCGGTGGCGATACCGCCCTGGGCGGCGATGACTTCGACCATGCCATTGCAGGCTGGATCATCGAGCAGGCCGGCCTGTCCGCCGACCTCGACCCGGCCACCCAGCGTCAGCTGCTGCAAAGCGCCTGCGCTGCCAAGGAGGCCCTGACCGATGCCGACGTGGTCAGTGTCAGCCACGGCGCCTGGCAAGGCGAGCTGAGCCGCGCTGCCTTCGAAGCCATGATCGAGCCACTGGTCGCCCGCAGTCTCAAGGCTTGCCGCCGCGCCGTGCGTGATAGTGGCGTTGAGCTCGACGAGGTCGGTGCCGTGGTCATGGTAGGCGGTTCCACCCGCGTTCCGCGCGTGCGCGACGCCGTCGGTGCACTGTTCGGCCGTACGCCGCTGACCTCTATCGACCCTGACCAGGTGGTAGCCATCGGTGCTGCCATCCAGGCCGATACCCTGGCCGGTAATCGTCGCGAGGGTGGCGAACTGCTGTTGCTGGACGTCATCCCGCTGTCCCTTGGGCTTGAGACCATGGGCGGGCTGATGGAAAAGGTGATTCCGCGCAATACCACCATCCCGGTGGCTCGCGCCCAGGAATTCACCACCTACAAAGATGGCCAGTCGGCGATGATGATCCACGTCCTGCAGGGCGAGCGCGAGTTGATCAGCGACTGTCGCTCCCTGGCGCGCTTCGAGCTGCGTGGAATCCCGGCCATGGTCGCCGGTGCGGCGAAGATCCGCGTCACCTTCCAGGTCGACGCCGATGGCCTGCTGAGCGTCGCCGCCCGCGAACTCGGCTCGGGCGTCGAAGCCAGCATCCAGGTCAAACCGTCCTACGGCCTGACCGATGGCGAGATCGCACGCATGCTCAAGGATTCCTTCGAGCACGCCGGTTCCGACAAGCAGGCCCGACAGTTGCGCGAGCACCAGGTCGACGGCGAGCGCCTGCTTGAAGCGGTGCAGGGCGCCCTCGACGCCGATGGCGATCGTTTGCTCAGCAGTGATGAGCGCGTGGCTATCGAGCATCAGATGCAAGAATTGCGTGATTTGCTTAGCGGCACCGATGGCGCGGCCATCGAGCAGCAGACCAAGCGTCTGTCGCAGGTGACCGATGCTTTTGCCGCCCGTCGCCTTGATTCGACGGTCAAAGCCGCACTGGCCGGGCGCAACCTGAATGAGATCGAGGAGTAACCGATGCCACAGGTGATTTTCCTGCCGCACGAGAAGTTCTGCCCGGAGGGGCTGGTAGTGGAGGTGGAGCCCGGGACAAATATCCTGGAACTGGCCCACGAGCACCACATCGAGATGGAAAGTGCGTGCGGCGGCGTGTGTGCCTGCACCACCTGTCATTGCATCGTGCGTGAAGGCTTCGACTCGCTTGAAGAGGCCGACGAGCTGGAAGAGGATATGCTGGACAAGGCCTGGGGTCTGGAGGCGCAGTCGCGCCTGGCCTGCCAGGTGATCGTCGGTGAGGAAGACCTCACCATCGAGATTCCAAAATACTCGCTCAACCACGCCGCCGAAGCACCGCACTGAGGTTTTGCGCATGAGTCTGAAATGGATTGATGTACTTGAGATCGCCATCCAGCTTGCGGAAAGCAAGCCGGACGTCGATCCTCGTTATGTGAATTTCGTCGATCTGCACCGTTGGGTGCTGGCATTGCCAGAGTTCAGCGACGATCCGTCACGCGGCGGTGAGAAAGTGCTCGAGGCCATCCAGGCGGCCTGGATCGAAGAAGCCGACTGAGCGTGTGCTGCAGGTTAGGCAATCCCCTGGAACCCGCGTATAATTCGCGGGTTTAATTTTTCGCAACACTCATTTTTCTGGAGTTTTCCATGGCTGTTCAACGTACTTTCTCCATCATCAAGCCTGACGCCGTCGCCAAGAACGTCATCGGCGAGATCACCACTCGTTTCGAGAAAGCCGGCCTGCGCGTCGTCGCTTCGAAAATGAAGCAACTGTCCAAAGCCGAAGCCGAAGGCTTCTACGCCGAGCACAAAGAGCGCGGCTTCTTCGCTGATCTGGTTGCCTTCATGACTTCGGGCCCGGTCATCGTTCAGGTTCTGGAAGGCGAAAACGCCGTTCTGGCCAACCGTGAGCTGATGGGCGCTACCAACCCGAAAGAAGCTGCTGCCGGCACCATCCGCGCTGACTTCGCCGTTTCCATCGACGAGAACGCCGTTCACGGTTCCGACTCGGAAGCTTCGGCTGCCCGCGAAATCGCTTACTTCTTCTCCGCTACCGAGCTGTGCGACCGCATTCGCTAAGCGAAGCAGGTCTTGGGTGATTCCATGAGTGACATGACTGGCAAGATCAACCTGTTGGGCCTGACCCTCCAGGAAATGGAAAAATTCTTCGAGTCGATCGGGGAGAAGCGTTTTCGTGCCGGTCAGGTCATGAAATGGATTCACCACTTTGGCGTCGACGATTTCGCCGCCATGACCAATGTCGGCAAGGCCTTGCGCGAAAAGCTCGAGGCCGTTGCTGAGATTCGGGCGCCGGAAGTGGTCAGTGAAGACATTTCCGCCGACGGTACCCGCAAGTGGGTGGTCCGCGTTGCCTCCGGCAGCTGCGTCGAGACCGTCTACATCCCTACCGACGATCGCGGTACGCTCTGCGTGTCGTCGCAAGCCGGCTGTGCCCTGGACTGCAGTTTCTGCTCCACCGGCAAGCAAGGCTTCAACAGCAACCTCACCGCCGCCGAAGTCATCGGCCAAGTGTGGCTTGCCAACAAATCCTTCGGGACCGTTCCTGCCAAGATCGACCGCGCCATCACCAACGTGGTCATGATGGGCATGGGCGAGCCTCTGCTCAATTTCGACAATGTCATCGCCGCCATGAAGATCATGATGGATGATCTGGGCTATGGCATTTCCAAGCGTCGTGTCACCTTGTCCACCTCGGGCGTGGTGCCGATGATCGACGAGCTGGCCAAGCACATCGACGTGTCGCTGGCGCTGTCGCTGCACGCGCCAAATGACGAGCTGCGCAATCAGCTGGTGCCGATCAACAAGAAGTACCCGCTCAAGGTGCTGCTGGAGTCGTGCATGGGCTATATGGCCACCCTGGGTGGCAAGCGCGTGCTGACCGTCGAGTACACCTTGCTCAAGGACGTCAACGACCAACCTGAGCATGCCGCGCAGATGATCGAGCTGCTGCGTGACGTGCCGTGCAAGATCAACCTGATTCCTTTCAACCCGTTCCCGCACTCGGGTTACGAGCGACCCAGCAATAACGCCATCCGTCGCTTCCAGGACCTGTTGCACCACGGAGGCTTCAACGTCACCACCCGCACTACCCGGGGCGACGACATCGACGCGGCTTGCGGTCAGTTGGTCGGGCAGGTCAATGACCGCACCCGTCGTAGCGAGCGCTACATCGCCGTCCGCCAGTTGTCTGCCGACAACGAGTTGCAAGACAGCGCCGTGCGCCACTGATTGCGGGCCCGGCCATGAACCTGCGCGCCGCGCTATCGATGCTGACACTTGTGCTGCTGGCCGGCTGTGTGTCGGGCGGCGCGAGCGACCTCTTGGCCAATCGCCAAGGGCGTGCCGAGGCTGGCAAGGCTTACGTGCAGCTCGGACTCGGATATTTGCAACAAGGCTTTGCCGAACAGGCCAAGGTGCCGTTGAGCAAGGCCTTGGCCCTGAATGCCAACGATGCCGACGCCCACGCCGCGCTGGCACTGGTGTTCCAAGCGCAGGGCGAGCCCGCCCTGGCCGAAGCGCATTTTCGCAAGGCCTTGAATGCGCGTGACGGCGACACGCGAATTCGCAACAATTACGGCAGTTTCCTATATGCTCAGCAGCGGTTCGACGAGGCCGAGCAGATGTTTCGCCTGGCCAGTGCCGATAGCCTGTATCCTGAGCGTTCGCGCGTGTACGAAAACCTCGGCCTCACAGCCCTCAGGCTCGACCGTCGCGACCAGGCCCATGCGTATTTGGGCAAGGCCCTGCAACTCAACCCGCGACAACCCAGGGCGTTGTTGGAAATGGCTGAGTTGTCTTACGAAAACAGGCATTATGTGCCGGCCCGGGACTACTACGATCGTTTCAGCCAGTTGAGTGGCCACGACGCCCGCAGCCTGCTGCTGGGCAGTCGCCTTGCCCGCGCGTTCGACGAACGCAACGCACTGGCTGAGCTGGGCGAGCAATTACAACGACTTTATCCCGGTACGCCGGAATATCAGCAATACCTGTCGGAGCAACGATGAAAGCCGCGCATCCCGAAGTAGCAGCAGCGTCTCGCCAAAACCCCGGTGAACTCTTGCGCCAGGCCCGCGAGAACCGGGAATGGTCGCAAGCCGAGGTCGCCCGCAAGCTCAACCTCACGGTCACGTCGCTGAACCATTTGGAAACCGGTGCCTTCGACAAGCTGCCGGGGCATACCTTCGCCCGTGGCTACATCCGTGCCTACGCCAAGCTGATGGACATGGATCAGGCCCCGCTGGTCGAAGCCTTCGATCAGTTCACTGGTACCCACGCCAAGGGCAGTGAAGTGCACTCGTTGGGGCGCATCGAAGAACCGGTGCGCCTGTCGCATAACATCCTGCGCGGGGTCAGCCTGCTGTTGTTGCTGGCCGTCGTCGGCGGCAGCTTCCTGTGGTGGCAGGACCAGGGCAGCCTGCGTGGCAAGGACCTGGCCAAGATCGCCCTGGAGCACGTCGAGGTCGAGAGCGCCGACGGCACCACACAGATCCACCCGCTGGACGAACCTGAAGACCAGGCGGTTACCGCTGGCGAGCAAGCTGAGAGTGCGCCACTGCCACTGGAGCAGCCCGCCGCCGAGGAGCCTGCGCAGGCCGCCAGCGAGCCAGCCAACCCTGCTGTCGCTGCGACTGCGCCGTCCGCCCAGGCGCCGGTTGTCGCGCCCGCACCCGCAGCAGCCCCGGTCCAGCACGCGCCGGCCACGGCCGTAGTGCCTGCACCGGTCGCTCCAGTCGTACCTGCCACGCCAGCGGCACCTGTCGCCAGTGCGCCGGCAACCCCCGTGGCCACCCCAGCCGAAGTAGCGGCCGGGAGTGCCAAGGTAGCGATCCAATTCACCGCCGATTGCTGGACGCAAGTTACAGATGGCAACGGCAAGGTGCTGTTCAGCGCCATCAAGCGCAAGGGTGACAGCCTGGAACTGACCGGTAAGCCGCCGTTCGCGGTACGCCTGGGCTTTGCCCGTGGCGCTCAGGTCAGCTACAACGGTCAGGCCGTCGATGTTGCCCCGTTCACCAGTGGCGAGACCGCTCGCCTGAAGTTGGGACAGTAAGTCATGCACGGCGAATCTCCGATCAAACGTCGCGAATCCCGCAAAATCTGGGTCGGCAATGTGCCAGTAGGGGGGGATGCCCCCATCGCGGTACAGAGCATGACCAACACCGACACCAATGATGTCGCTGCCACCGTGGCGCAGATCCAGCGTCTGGTCGATGCTGGCGTCGACATCGTGCGCGTCTCGGTCCCTGACATGGACGCCGCCGAGGCGTTCGGTCGCATCAAGCAGCAGGTCAGCGTGCCGCTGGTCGCCGATATCCACTTCGACTACAAGATCGCCCTGCGCGTGGCCGAGCTGGGTGTCGACTGTCTGCGCATCAACCCGGGCAACATCGGTCGTGAAGACCGAGTGCGCGCGGTGGTGGATGCCGCTCGCGACCGTGGCATCCCGATCCGTATCGGCGTCAACGCCGGCTCGCTGGAAAAGGACCTGCAGAAGAAATACGGCGAACCGACCCCAGCTGCACTGGTCGAGTCGGCCCTGCGCCATGTCGAGCATCTCGACCGCTTGGACTTCCAGGACTTCAAGGTCAGCGTCAAGGCCTCCGACGTGTTCATGGCCGTCGAAGCCTACCGCCTGCTGGCCAAGCAGATCATCCAGCCGCTGCACCTGGGTATCACCGAAGCCGGTGGCCTGCGTTCGGGAACGGTGAAATCCGCCGTCGGCATCGGTATGCTGCTGGCCGAAGGTATCGGCGATACCATCCGTATCTCCCTGGCCGCCGATCCGGTCGAGGAAGTGAAGGTCGGTTACGACATCCTCAAGTCGCTGCACCTGCGTTCCCGTGGCATCAACTTCATCGCGTGTCCGAGCTGTTCGCGGCAAAACTTCGATGTGGTCAAGACCATGAACGAGCTGGAAGGGCGCCTGGAAGACCTGCTGGTACCGCTGGACGTCGCGGTGATCGGCTGCGTGGTCAACGGCCCAGGTGAGGCCAAGGAGTCCCATGTGGGGTTGACCGGTGGTACTCCGAACCTGGTCTACATCGACGGCAAGCCCGCGCAGAAACTGACCAATGACAACCTGGTCGATGAGCTGGAAAAACTCATCCGCCAGAAAGCGGCCGAGAAGGTCGAGGCCGACGCGGCGCTGATCGCCCGCGGCTGATACACAGATTCGTAAGGATTCCCCGTGAGCAAATCGCTGCAAGCCATTCGTGGCATGAACGACATCCTGCCCGAGCAGTCGCCACTGTGGCGTTACTTCGAGGGTACCGTGGCTGGTCTGCTGGACACCTACGGGTACAGCCAGATCCGTACGCCGATCGTCGAGTTCACCGAGCTGTTCAAGCGCTCCATCGGTGAAGTCACCGACATCGTCGAAAAAGAGATGTACACCTTCGAGGACCGCAACGGCGATTCGCTCACCCTGCGCCCCGAAGGCACAGCCGCTTGCGTGCGAGCCGTACTGGAACATGGCATCACCGGCAACGGCCAGGTCCAGAAGCTGTGGTACATCGGCCAGATGTTCCGTCACGAGCGCCCGCAGAAAGGCCGCTACCGCCAGTTCCACCAGATTGGCGTGGAAGTGTTCAACCTGGACGGTCCGGACATCGACGCCGAGCTGATCATGCTCACCTGGCGTCTTTGGGGCCTGCTGGGCATTCAGGATGCCGTCAAGCTGGAGCTCAACAGCCTGGGCACCAGCGAAGCGCGCGCACGTTACCGCGATGCCCTGGTCGAGTTCCTGTCCGCGCGTCTGGACCAGCTGGACGAAGACAGCCAGCGCCGCCTGAAGAGCAACCCGCTGCGCATTCTCGACAGCAAGGACCAGAACACCCAAGCGGTGCTGGTCGATGCGCCAAAACTGGAAGCGTACCTGGACGAGGAGTCCCGTGTGCACTTCGAGGGCCTCAAGGCCCGTCTGGATGCCGCTGGCATTCCGTTCGTAATCAACACCAAGCTGGTGCGTGGCCTGGACTACTACAGCAAGACCGTGTTCGAGTGGGTCACCGACAAGCTCGGCGCCCAGGGCACTGTGTGCGCCGGTGGCCGCTACGACGGCCTGGTCGAACAGATGGGCGGCAAGCCGACCCCGGGCGTTGGTTTCGCCATGGGTATCGAGCGTCTGATCCTGCTGCTGGAGACCCTGGGCAAGGTGCCAGAGTCCATCAGCCGCCAGATCGACGTCTACCTGTGCGCTTTCGGCGACCAGGCCGAACTGGCCGGGCTGAAGCTATCCGAAGGCCTGCGTGACCGTCTCCCGGGCCTGCGCCTGGCGGTCAACGCCGGGGGGGGCAGTTTCAAGAGCCAGTTCAAGAAAGCCGACAAGAGCGGTGCGCTGTTTGCGCTGATTCTTGGCGACGACGAGCTCGCGCAGCGCACCATTGGTTTCAAGCCCCTGCGTGGCCAGGGTGAACAACAGAACATTGCCTGGGATGCTCTGGCCGAGCACCTGGAAGCTGCCATCGCGCAAGCGTGAAGCAGTCAAACAGCCGAATTGCTGAAAAGGAGTATTGGGGTGTCGAGTACCGATGATGAAGGCCTGGCCGCAGCCAAGGACTGGTGGAACCGCAACGGCAAGCCGCTGCTGACCGGTGCCCTGCTGGCCGGTGTGGTGGTGTTGGGCTGGAATACCTGGCACAAGTACCAGAACAATCAGTCGCAAGGTGCCTCGGCGCTGTACCAGGCCCTGCTGGAAACCAGTCTGACGCCGAGTGGCCAGCCTGACGCCACCAAGGTGGCGGAATTGTCTGGCAAGCTCAAGAGCGAGTTCGGTGGTACCGCCTACGCCCAATACGGCAGCCTGTTCGTGGCCAAGGTGGCGGTCGAGAGCGGTAAGCTCGACGACGCCGCCGCCGAGCTCAAGAGCGTGATGGACAAACCTGCCGACGCTACCCTGGGTGAAATCGCTCGCCAGCGTCTGGCGCGTGTGCTCGCTGCCCAGGACAAGGCCGAGGAGGCGCTCAAGCTGCTCGATGGCGACGCCGACAAGGCGTTCCTGGCCAGCCGCGAAGAGTTGAAGGGCGACCTGCTGGTGCAGCTGGGTCGTGCCGACGATGCTCACGGCGCCTACGAAAAAGCCAAGGCCGCGCTGTCCGATGACGCCGCGGTCGGTGGCCTGCAATTGAAGCTGGATGACCTGGCCAAAGGGGACGCCTGACGTGATCGGTTGGAAACAAGCAGCAGTGCTGACCCTGGCCGTATTGGCCGCAGGTTGCAGCAGCAACAGCAAGAAGGAACTGCCTCCGGCCGAGCTGACCAAGTTCACCGAGGAAGTGGTGCTGAAGAAGCAGTGGAGCCGTTCGATCGGTGACGGCCAGGGCGAGACGTACAACACCCTGGTGCCGGCCATCGAGAATGACCGCATCTACGCATCCGATGTCAATGGCGAAGTCTTCGCCCTCGACCGCATCACCGGTGACGTGGTGTGGAAGAAGGATCTGGAGTTGCCGGTTTCCGGCGCTGTAGGCGTAGGCTACGGCCTGGTCATGCTCGGCACGCTCAAGGGCGAAGTCATCGCGCTGGATTCCAGCACCGGTGAGGAGCGCTGGCGCTCGCGCGTTACCAGTGAAGTGCTGGCACCGCCAGCGAACAATGGTGACGTGGTGGTGGTCCAGACCCAGGACGACCGTCTGATCGGCCTCGATGCCGCGACCGGCGACCGTCGCTGGATCTATGAAAGCACTCCGGCGGTGCTGACCCTGCGTGGCACCGGCGCGCCGATCGTGACCAACCGTCTGGCCGTTGCTGGCCTGTCCACTGGCAAAGTCATTGCGGTGGACATCAGCAACGGCGTGCCTGTCTGGGAAAGCCGCGTGGCCATTCCACAGGGCCGTTCGGAGCTGGACCGCGTGGTAGACATCGACGGCGGCTTGCTGCTGTCCGGTGGTACCCTGTACGTCAGCACCTACCAGGGCCGTGTCGCGGGCCTGGACCTGGAAAGCGGTCGCGTGCTGTGGCAGCGCGATGCGTCCAGCTACGTAGGTGTCGCCCAAGGCTTTGGCAACGTCTACGTCAGCGAAGCGTCGGGCACCGTCGAGAGTGTCGACGAGCGTTCTTCCAGCGCGCTGTGGACCAATGACTCCATGGCCCGCCGCCAGTTGTCGGCGCCGGAAGTGTTCTCCAGCTACGTGGCGGTAGGTGATTTCGAGGGTTACCTGCACCTGCTCAGCCAGGTCGACGGCCGTTTCGTCGGTCGCGAGCGAATCGACAGCGATGGCCTGCGCGCCCGACCCCTGGTGGTCGGCGACACCATCTACGTCTTTGGCAACAGCGGCAAGCTCGAGGCACTGACCATCCGCTGAAGCTATGCTCAAGACCGCTACAGGTCTTGAGTTGCGGCGTAGGAAACGCCGCCCGAACTCCGGCCGCTGCCTTGCAGCGGCCTTTGCATTTTCAAGAATTCAAGAGTGGAGAGCCGCATGGTTCCCGTAATCGCCCTGGTGGGACGGCCGAACGTCGGCAAGTCCACCATGTTCAACCGCCTGACCAAAACCCGCGATGCCATCGTCGGTGACCTGTCGGGCCTGACCCGTGACCGCCAGTATGGCGATGCCACCTGGCAGGGTCGTTCGTACATCCTGATCGACACCGGCGGTATCACCGGCGACGAAGTCGGCATGGACGAGAAGATGGCCGAGCAGTCGCTGATGGCCATCGAGGAAGCCGACTACGTGCTGTTCCTGGTCGATGCCCGCGCCGGCATGACCGCCGCCGACCAGATGATCGCCGAGCACCTGCGCAAGCGGAACAAGGAAGCGATCCTGGTCGCCAACAAGATCGACAACATCGACGCCGATGTCGCTCGCGCCGAGTTCTCGCCGTTGGGCATGGGCAACGCCATTCCAGTGGCCGGCTCGCAGGGCCGTGGTATCAATGCGCTGATGGAGGCCGTCCTCGGCCATCTCCCACGCGACCAGGTCGAGGAAGCGCTGGATGCCGACGTCGCCGAAGGCGAGGAAGCTGTGCGTATTCCGGGGCCGAGCGAGAAAGATGGCATCAAGATCGCCATCATCGGTCGCCCCAACGTCGGTAAATCGACGCTGGTCAACCGCATGCTCGGTGAAGAGCGCGTGGTGGTGTACGACCAGCCGGGCACCACCCGCGACAGTATCTACATCCCGTTCGAGCGTGATGACGAGAAGTACACCTTCATCGACACCGCCGGGGTGCGCAAGCGCGGCAAGATCCACGAGGAAGTCGAGAAGTTCTCGGTGGTCAAGACGCTGCAGGCGATCAAGGACGCCAACGTGGTGATCTTCGTCATGGACGCCCGCGAAGGCGTGGTGGACCACGACCTGAACCTGCTGGGCTTCGCCCTGGAAGCCGGCCGCGCCATCGTCATCGCCCTGAACAAGTGGGATGGCATGGAGCCGGGTGAACGCGATTATGTGAAGACCGAGCTGGAGCGCCGGCTGTTCTTCGTCGACTTCGCCGACATCCACTTCATTTCGGCGCTGCACGGCACCGGTGTGGGCCACTTGTACAAGTCGGTTCAGGCTGCGTTCAAGTCGGCGGTTACCCGCTGGCCGACCAGCCGCCTGACCCAGATCCTCGAGGATGCGGTCAGCGAGCACCAGCCGCCGCTGGTCAATGGCCGCCGCATCAAGCTGCGCTATGCCCACCTCGGTGGTGCCAACCCGCCGTTGATCGTGATCCACGGCAACCAGACCGACAAGATTCCGAAGTCGTACTCGCGTTACCTGGAAAACACTTACCGCCGTGTGCTCAAGCTGGTCGGTACGCCGATTCGCATCGAGTACAAAGGGAGTGAGAACCCGTTCGAGGGCAAGAAGAACACCCTCACCGACCGCCAGGTCAACAAGAAGCGCCGCCTGATGTCGCACCACAAGAAGGCCGAGAAGAAGCGCCGCGACAAGAAGCGCTGATTTCCCGCGGGCGTGGTCGCCCGCAAGCAGGCTCCTACCGCCAAGGTCAGGAGCCGGCTTGCCGGCGATTTGGCCCTTTGACCCAGCGCAATACCCTCATTGTTTCATCCTTTTTCCTGACCGCTCGATCCGCTATGCTCGGACTCCAACCCCGTGCCGGATACCCCCAGGAAAGAGGGCTTCATGATCCGCAGCAAACTGCCGAATGTTGGCACGACCATCTTTACCACCATGTCCCAGCTGGCCGTACAGACCGGCGCGTTGAACCTTTCGCAGGGTTTCCCCGACTTCAACGGCCCCCAGGCGCTGCTGGACGCGGTTGGCCGCCATGTGGCTTTAGGGCACAACCAGTATGCGCCGATGACCGGTCTGCCAGCCCTGCGCCAGGAGGTCGCCGCCAAGATTGAGCGCCTGTACGGTGCAAAAGTCGATGTCGACCATGAAGTGACCATCACCCCAGGTGCCACCGAGGCGATCTTCTGTGCCATCCAGGCCGTTATCCAAGCGGGCGACGAGGTCATCGTCTTCGATCCGTGCTACGACAGCTACGCGCCTTCGGTGGCCCTGGCCGGTGGCCGGTGCGTGCATGTTCAGTTGAGCGATGGCGATTTTCGCATCGACTGGCAGAGGTTCAGCGACGCCCTGAGCCCGCGTACGCGCATGGTCATTCTCAATGCTCCGCACAACCCCAGCGGCGCGCTGATTACCCGTGAAGATCTCGACCAGCTGGCCAGTTTGATCGCCGGGCGCGATATCTACCTGGTCAGCGATGAGGTCTACGAACACCTGGTGTATGACGGTGTGCGCCACGCCAGCGTGCTGGCCCATGCCGAACTCTACAGCCGCGCGTTCGTGGTCAGCTCGTTCGGCAAGACTTACCACGTCACTGGCTGGAAGACCGGTTATGTCGTTGCCCCGCCAGCCCTGAGCGCAGAGCTGCGCAAGGTGCATCAGTACGTCAACTTCTGTGGTGTGACGCCGTTGCAATGTGCCCTGGCCGATTTCATGGCCGAAGACCCCGGGCATGTCGACGCGTTGCCTGGCTTCTACCAGGCCAAGCGCGACCTGTTCTGCGACTTGCTGCAAGACTCGCGTTTCACCTTTGTCCGCACGGCGGGCACTTATTTCCAACTGGTGGACTACTCGCAGATCCGCCCGGACCTGAACGACGTCGACATGGCCTTGTGGCTGACCCGCGAACATGGCGTGGCGACCATTCCGGTGTCGGTGTTCTACCAGCAACCCATCCCCGAGCAACGCCTGGTTCGCCTGTGCTTTGCCAAACGAGAGGAGACGCTGCGTCAGGCAGCGGAAAAACTATGCGCGATCTGAGTGCACTGCCTAACCTGAAAGTCGCCCTGGTGCAGACCACCCTCGCCTGGCACGACCGCGAAGCCAACTACGCGCACTTCGATGAGCTGCTGGCGCAGGTGGGCGATGTGGATCTGGTGATCCTGCCCGAGATGTTCACCACCGGGTTTTCCATGGCCTCGGAAACCCTGGCCGAGCCTGAGAACGGCCCCACCTACAAATGGCTCAAGGCCCAGGCGAAGAAACACGACGCAGTCATCACCGGCAGCCTGATCATCCAGGCCGCGGACGGCAGCCACCGCAATCGCCTGCTGTGGGCGCGCCCGGATGGTGAAATCCTGCATTACGACAAGCGCCACCTGTTCCGCATGGCCGGCGAGCACAAGCACTTCACCCCGGGTGAGCGCCAGGTGCAGTTCGAGCTCAAGGGCTGGCGGGTGCGACCCCTGATTTGCTACGACCTGCGTTTCCCGGTGTGGAGCCGTGACGCCCAGGACACCGACCTGTTGCTGTATACCGCTAACTGGCCGGCGGCCCGTCGCCTGCATTGGAACCGCCTGTTGCCGGCGCGTGGTATCGAGAACCTGTGCTATGTGGCCGCAGTGAACCGGGTAGGTACCGACGGCAAGGGCTTCGCCTATTCGGGTGACAGCCAGGTGCTGGACTTCCAGGGCGAGAGTCTGCTGAGCGCCGGGGAGGCGGATGGGGTGTTTACTGCGGTGTTGAGTGCAGCGGAGCTGGCGGCCTACCGGGCCAAGTTCCCGGCGAACCTGGATGCCGATACCTTCGAGTTGCATTGACAGTTGGGCCGGCCTTCTCGCGGCTAAACCCGCGAAGAGGCCGGTGCCGGTTACATCGATTTCCGCTCAGTACACATCCCGCCGATACCGCCCATCCTCGATCAATTGCTGCACAGTCGCTTCGCCGAGGATGGCGTTGAGCGCGGTATCGACCCCGGTGGCCATTCCTCGCAGGCTGCCGCAGACATATACACAGGCGCCGTCGTCGATCCAGCGTCTGAACTCATCGGCCTGTTGCAGCAGGACATCCTGTACATAGACCTTCTCGGCCTGATCCCGCGAGAAGGCCACGTCCAGTCGTTTCAGATCGCCCACGTCGAGCCACTGCTGTAGCTCGACACCACAAAGCAGGTCGTGGGCACGGTTGCGCTCGCCGAACAGCAGCCAGTTGCGCTGCTCGCCCGCGTTGATGCGTGCCTTGAGCAAGCTGCGCAGGCCCGCCAGGCCGGTGCCGTTGCCGATCAGAATCATGGGGGCCGGCGCTTCTGGCAGGTGGAACCCACTGTTGCGGCGCAGGCGCAAGCTGACGGTGCCATTGACCGGCAGGTACTCGGTCAGCCAGCCCGAACCCAGGCCGAGGGTGCCGTCGCCATGACGTTCCTGGCGTACGATCAGCTCGAGCTCGCCGTCGCTGGCAATCGAGGCGATGGAGTATTCGCGGCTACCGATCGGTACCAGCGCATCGACCAAGGCTTGGGCATGCAGGCCGAGCAGGTGGCTGCGGTGGGTGGGCAATTGGCGACTGGCCAGGGCTTGGCCCAGGGTCTCGCTCAGACCGTCCAATTGCACGCGGGTATTGGGGTCCAGGCCCAGCCCATCGAGGAATTCACCGATCCGACGTTGGCCATTGAGTGGAAGCACCTCGACCAGGTCGCCGGCTTGCCAATTCGCCGGGTGTTCAGGGCGCAGCCCCAGCAGGAAGACCGGTTGTCCCAGGCTGCCGGGGTTGAGTAGCTCGCGGCGGGTCAGGCTCCAGTTTTCGAAGTCTGGCGCTTGCCAGGCAGCGACTGGCTTGGCGCCGGTCAGCCTGGCAAGCGCGTGCTGCCATTGTTGCAGTGCCGCCTGGTCGGCGTTGTCCACCTCCACCGGGCTGAAGGCGCTGCTGGCACCGCGCTCGCCGAGCCAGGCCTGCAGGCGCCGGGCAAAACCACAGAAGTGTGGGTACTGTCGGTCACCCAAGGCCAGCAGGGCATAGGTGAGGTTGTTCAATGCCCATGGCTGGCCGAGCACTTTGCGTTCGAACGCGCGCGCACTGTCAGGCGCTTCGCCATCGCCGAAGGTACTGACCACGAACAGCGCGCGACGCGCCTGGCGCAGGTCGTTCTCTTGCAGGTCGGCCAGTGGGCGGACCTGAACGGGCAATCCGGCAGCCTGCAACTGCCCAGCACTTTGCCAGGCCAGCTGTTCGGCAAAGCCGCTTTGGCTGGCGAAGCCGATCAACCAGTTATCGGCTTTGTCCGCGGTAGTGGCGACGGTGCCCCGTGCGGCACGAACCTGACGTTTCTTGCGGCGACGATCGAGGTACAGCAGCCAGCCGGTGACGAAGAACAGTGGCATGGTCAGGCTCGCGATCGTGACGATGATTCGCCCGGTCAGGCCGAAATAACTGCCCACGTGCAGCGCGTAGACGCTCTGCAGCAGCTGGGCCTTGAACGACTTGTCATCGTAGCGCTCCACGCGCTTGAACTGGCCGCTGGCCGGGTCCAGGGTGACGGTGTTGAAGGCGCGCTCGTGAGGGGCGTTGTCCAGCAGGTAGAAGAGTGTGGCTGGCCGGTCGCCAGCCGGCGGCAAGCGCAGGTTGTAGGTGGCAAGGCCTGGGCCTGCGGATGCCTTGAGGTTGCTCCAGATCGCGTCGTAGTCAACCACCAGCGGCGGTGTATCCTTGTCGGCTTTCTGCAGGCCATGGCGTGCACCACGTTTGTGCTGCTCACCACCGGCCGGCGTGTCGGCCAGCCACTTGTTCAGCCCCTCGCGGTACCAGTCGTAGGACCAGAACAAGCCGGTGAGGGCGAAAAGAAGGTAGAACAGCAAGCACCAGGTCCCAGCCACCGCGTGCAGGTCCCAGTTGAACGCGCGGCCCTTCTTGGCCCAGTCGAACGTAAGCCAGACCCGCCAGTTCAGCGCCTTGCGCGGCCAGCGCAAGTACAGCCCGGACAAACAGAAGAACACCAGCATGAGGGTGCAGGCGCCGGTGATTTGCCTGCCGGTCTCGCCCATGGCCAGGAAACGGTGCAACTGCAGCATCAGGTTGAAGAAGCCTTGCCCGGCGACTTCACCCTTGAGCTCTCCCGTGTAGGGGTCGGCATAGCGCAGTTCGCCACGGCGCTCGCCGGGGGCAGGGGTGAAGAAGAGGCGCGCGGCATTGCCTTCGCGGGTATCGACCCACAGCATCGAGACCTTGTCGCCTTGTGCAGCCTCGGCCCGTCGGACCAGCTCTGCTGGCGGCAGCACGCCTTCCTGGCGCACCTCGACCCGCAGGACATCGGCATTGAACAGCCGCAGCAGTTCTTCCTGGAACGAATACACCGCGCCGGTGATGCCCATCAGGGCCAGCACCAGGCCAGCGGTGATGCCAAAGAACCAGTGCAATTGGAACAGCGACTTCTTCAACACATCGATCACCATTTGGGGCCGCGCGGGGCCGGGCGGCGTGGATTATGCCTTGATACGCAAAAACCCCGCTCACTGAAATGAACGGGGCCGGGTCGGGGATTGTTTAGTGCCAGTGTGGGCCCTATCGCCGGCAAGCCGGCTACTGCAGGGGCCGGCTTTACCCCAATCCCGTCATCAGAAATGAACGCTGGTGGTCAGCAATGCGGTGCGGCCTGCGGCCTGGTTGGCGAAATGGGTGGAGAACGCCTTGTCGTAGTACACCTCGTTGGTCAGGTTTTGCACGTTCAACTGCAGGTCCACGTTCTTGGTCAGCTTGTAGGCGGCCATGGCGTCGTAGCGGACATAGCTGTCGACCATGGTGGTGTTCGCCACGCTGCCGTAGACGTCGTCGACGTAGAAGGCACCGCCACCGACCGTCAGCTTCGGCGTGATCGCGTAGGTGGTCCACAGGCTGGCACTGTTGTTAGGTGTGTTAGGGAGCTGGTTGCCATCATTGGCCTTGCCCAGGGGGCCGCCGTCGATCTGCCGGGCCTGCATGTAGGTGTAGCCGGCGAACACCTGCCATTTCTCGGTGATCTTGCCGCTGGCCGACAGCTCGATGCCCTGTACGCGAGTTTCGCCAACGTTCTCGTACGAGGTGGTGTCCACCTGAACGCGAGCATTTTCCTTCTCGGTGCGGAACAGGGCGGCGGTGAGCGACAGGCGCTCGTTCAGCAGGTCCCACTTGGTGCCGATTTCGTAGTTGGTGGTCTCTTCCGGCTCCATGTCGCTGCTCAGCAGGTTGCCGGAGCGGTCGGTGGTATTGCCCAGCGGGTTGCCTTCCATACCTTCGCCAAGCAAGGCACCTGGCGGCGTCGCGGAAGTGGCGTAGGAGACATAGATGCTGCCGTTGTCGGCTGGCTTCCAGACCAGGCCCAGTTGGCCTGTGAAGAACTCACTGGTGTCACTGCCCTTGGATGCGATGCCATTCTTGTTCACCACGGTCGCACCCGAGGCGTCGTAGCCACGGTACTGGGTGTCGAAGTGGTCGTAGCGCAGGCCCATGTTCAGCAGCCACTGAGGTGTCAGCTCAAGTGTGTCGAACACGTAGATGGCGCGGGTGTCGCTCTTGGTGTCGGTACCCGCGTAGTTGCGTGAGATCGCTCCATTCCACGGATCGTCCGGCGTCGGGTTGCCCAGCGAGGTGCAGTTGTACGGGGCACCGATGCCATTGCACACGTTCTTGTTGTTGACCTTGGTGGTGCCATCCAGTGTGGCGACATTGTAGGAAGACCGTTTCGATTCTTCGCGGCTGAGTTCGATACCCGTCGAGAAGTTGTTCTTGAAGCCCGCCACATAGAACTCGCCGAACAGGTCCGTCTGGTTGGTGGTGGTCGTGGTATTGCCGACGCGGGTATTGGCCCGACGCCAGACTTCGCCGTTATTGACGTTGCCCTGGCTATCGTCGGGCTGAGTCAGGATGTAGTCCTGCATGCTGTTGCCATGACGCAGGGTGTTCTTGATGGTCAGCGCGTCTGTCAGGTCGTGCTCGATGGCGAAGGTGGCAATGTCGACACGGCTTTTGCGGAAATCGCGATTGGTCAAGCCGTAGAAGTTGTCGCTGTCGCCACCGTCATTCGGCTTGCTTGGGTGGGCCGAGGTGCGGTCGCCGCTACCGCCGGTCGGGATCGTGTACGGGATACCCGAGTCTGGCAGGTCGTCGCTTTCCAGGTGGTAGTAGTCAAGGTTGACGCGGGTCGGCGTGCCCAGGCCAAAGGCCAAGGACGGTGCGATACCCCAGCGGTCGTAGTTGACCTTGTCGCGCCCGGCTACGTTGCTTTCGTGAGTCATCAGGTTCAGGCGGCCGGCAACGGTATCGCTGAACTGGTAGTTGCCATCGAGGGTGTAGCGCTGGGTCTGGTCGCTGCCCCAGGTCCACGCGGCGTCGAGCGAGTTGCCCAAGTGCGCCCGCTTGCTTACCAGGTTGATGGTGCCGCCGGCAGCTCCGCGGCCACCGATCGCCGAGTTCGGGCCTTTGGCAACTTCCACCGACTCCACGGCGAAGATCTCGCGGGTTTGTGCGCCGGTGTCTCGTACGCCGTCGAGGTAGGTGTCGCCTTGGGCATCGAAACCGCGAATGAACGGGCGATCGCCCTGGGGATTGCCGCCCTCGCCGGCACCGAAGGTAATGCCTGGCACGGTCCGCAGAGCATCCTGCAGGTTCAGGGCATTGGTGTCCTTGATCACTTGCTGTGGAATCACGGTGACTGAACGGGGCGTGTCCACCAGGGGAGCGGTGTACTTCTGCGAGGAGGCCTTTTCGACTTTGTAATCGGTGCTGGCCTGTTCAACCTTGCCCTCGATGCTGGTGGCATCGAGGGTGATGGCGTTACTGGCGGAGGGCTCGGCGGCATAGGCAGAGGACGCGCTGAGGGCGACGCCGATGGCCGAAACGATAAGGCGCGGTGAACTTACGGTAGATGGCACGTAGTGACGCATTGCAAAGAACCTTCCCCAAGGTGTTAAGGCTGCGGATCTTAATGTAAGCAATTGTGACTCACAATTGAGAGTCGTTACCATTCGCTATGAATTTACATTCTTTACAATTTGTCTTTACGGTTTGCACGCGCTGAAACGTCTTAAGCGGCGGACGGGGCTTGTACAGCGTAAAAGGTAATCAATATCATTGAGCCTTTACACTTCCTGATGGTGCGTTGCCATGCTGCTTCACATTCCCGGCCTGTTCGACGCCGACGAGCTCACTCGCATCCGCGAGGCCCTTGAGCAGGCCGACTGGGCTGATGGCAAGATCACGGCGGGGTATCAGTCGGCCAAGGCCAAGCACAACCTGCAGTTGCCCGAAGGGCACCCACTGGCCAAGGAATTGGGTTGCGCATTGATCGACCGCTTGTGGAAGAACCCGCGTTTCATGTCGGCGGCGTTGCCGCACAAGGTCTTCCCGCCCCTGATCAACTGTTACCGCGAAGGGGGCAACTTCGGTTTCCATATCGACAATGCACTGCGCCAGCCCAAGGACAGCCCCGAGCGAGTGCGTACCGATCTGTCATCGACCCTGTTCCTCAGCGACCCCGACAGCTACGACGGCGGTGAGTTGGTCATCCAGGACACCTACGGCGTGCAGCAGGTCAAGCTGGCGGCCGGTGACCTGGTGCTGTACCCCGGCACCAGCTTGCACAAGGTCAACCCGGTGACCCGTGGCGCACGCTATGCGGCATTTTTCTGGACCCAGAGTCTGGTGCGCGACGACGGGCAACGTACATTGCTGTACGAGATGGACAATGCCATCCAGCAATTG
Organism: Pseudomonas taiwanensis DSM 21245; assembly: GCF_000425785.1. Lineage (GTDB taxonomy): Bacteria > Pseudomonadota > Gammaproteobacteria > Pseudomonadales > Pseudomonadaceae > Aquipseudomonas > Aquipseudomonas taiwanensis. The sequence continues at coordinate 259,817 of NZ_AUEC01000005.1, read as the reverse complement.
ACCACCGATGTGCCGGAGCATCCTGCCTTGCTGCAACTGACCGGCACCTACCACAACTTGTTGCGCCGCTGGGCCGAGGTCTGAACCGTGTCCTACCAATTGCGTCGTGAGGACGTGGTGGATGTCGCGGGCTTGCAGGCCATGCTCGAAGACAGCCCTGGCAAGGCCGCCCAGGCGATTCTCGCGGCAGCGGGGCAGGGCGTGGTCCAGGCCCAGTTGTTACTGGGGCAGATACTGCTCGACGGGCGAGGCATCGAACAGGATGCCCTGTTGGCTCGACGTTGGTTCGGCATCGCTGCGCAGGCGGGCAATGCCATGGCGCACAACATGCTTGGACGCTGCCTGGAACATGGCTGGGGCGGCGAGGTGAACCTTGTCAAGGCTGCCATCCATTATGCGCACGCTGCCGATGCCGGGCTCGACTGGGGGCTTTACAACCTGGGTAACCTGCTGGCCACCGGGCGCGGAGTAGCGGTCAACCAGGCCCAGGCTCTGGCCTGTTACGAGAAGGCCGCGCACCTTGGCCATGCCAAGTCGATGAACCTGCTTGGCCGTTATCTGGAACACGGTATTGCCACTGCGCCCAGCCCTGTTCGGGCGGTGCGCTGGTATCGGCGTTCAGCCGAGGCGGGGGATTTCCGGGGCATGTTCAGCTTGGCATTGGTGCTGTTCGAACGAGGTGAAAACCAGGAAGCACTGAGATGGATCGAACTTGCCCGCGCCCAAGGTAACGTGCCGTTCTTGCGTAGCAGCCTGAACACCTTGCGCTCGGCAGGCCCTTCAATGGCGGCTGTAGCAGACGGCTATGCCCAGGAAATACAGCTGCGCGAGGAAGTCTGACCGACTTCGTTGATTGAGCGAGCAGGCTGAAAGTCGCGGCTCTCGACTCAATCGCGAGGTTAAGCATGAAGTACGTTCAGGACCGTTCGTTTATTGCCACCTTCACCTCAGTCACCCCAGGCTACGAAGGGTGGCTGGACTCGATGGAGGGGACGCCTCGGGAGCGGCGCTGCCAGTGGTTGACCGTCAGTTCCAGTAGCGAGGTCAAAAGCCCGCAACGCTTTTGGTTCGGGTATTTCGAAGGAGATCGACACGGCTATCAGGTACGCGCCGTCGAATCGGGCGAAGGCTATGCGCATTACGACATCTGGGACCTGAGTGGGCAAAGCTACATTGGTTACTACGCCAAAAGCGATGAGCCGGTGAGTTGGCGGGTGCGGGTCGACGGCACGAAGATCGAACAGCCGCAGATCCAGGTCTATCAAGGCGTGACGTTGGCTGCGCCAGGCTTGGCAATGGTCAGCGTGGCCAATCGAAAGCCTTGGGATGACCACTACGTGGGGGTTGGCAAACCTAACGTGCTGACGTTCGAGATGGCTGTACAGGACGTCAATGTCCCCAATTTCAGCAATGTTTCACTGTATAGGCGTCGATGAACCACCACGTGGTGCGCCTGCGAAAACGGGGCCTTGCGGCCCCGTTCTGGTTTACAGGTAGTAAGCCTTCAGCGGTGGGAAGCCGTTGAATTCCACTGCGCTGTAGCTGGTGGTGTAGGCCCCGGTCGACAGCCAGTACAGACGGTCGCCGATCGCCAGGTTCAGCGGCAGGCCGTACTTGTAGTGCTCGTACATGATGTCGGCGCTGTCGCAGGTCGGGCCTGCGATCACGACTTCTTCGGTTTCGCCCTTCTTCTCGGTCCAGATTGGGAACTTGATGGACTCGTCCATGGTTTCGATCAGGCCGGAGAACTTGCCCACATCGGTGTAGATCCAGCGCTCGACGGCGGTGCGCGACTTGCGCGCAACCAGGACCACTTCACTGACCAGGATACCGGCGTTGGCGATCAGCGAACGGCCCGGCTCGAGGATGATTTCCGGCAGGTCATCACCGAAGTCTTCCTTCAGGAAGCGAATGATTTCTTCGGCGTAGGTTTCGAGACTGTTGGTACGGGTGATGTAATTGGCCGGGAAGCCGCCACCCATGTTGATCAGTTTCAGTTCGATGCCGTCTTCTTCCTTCAGGCGCTCGAAGATCACTTTGACCTTGGCGATAGCAGCGTCCCAGACGCTGATGTCGCGCTGCTGCGAACCAACGTGGAAGGAGATACCGTAGGGCACCAGGCCCAGGTCGCGGGCGAGGATCAGCAGGTCCATGGCCATGTCGGTCTGGCAGCCGAACTTACGGGACAGCGGCCAGTCGGCAGTGGTGGAGCCTTCGGTGAGGATCCGCACGTAGACCTTCGAACCCGGTGCGGCCTTTGCGATGTTGCGCAGGTCGGCTTCCGAGTCGGTGGCGTACAGGCGCACACCCTTCTCGTAGAAGTAGCGGATGTCCTTGGACTTCTTGATGGTATTGCCGTAGCTGATGCGGTCGGCGCTGACACCGCGGCCCATCACTTTGTCCAGTTCGTAGATCGAGGCGATGTCGAAGCTCGAACCTTTCTCTTTCAAAAGATCGATGATCTCGACCGCCGGGTTGGCCTTGACCGCGTAGTAGACCTTGGCGAATTCGAAACCGGCGCGCAGGTCGTCGTAGGCCTGGCTGATCATCTGGGTGTCGATGAGTACGAACGGGGTTTCCTGCTTGTCGGCGAACGCCTTCATCTTCTGGAAGGTTTCACGCGCGAAATAGTCTTCGACCTGGATCGACATGCTCAGGGACTCCATGGGCAAACTGAAAGATTAAGTGGCTGCAAACTGAACGTCCTCCGTATCCCCACTTTGGTTCGCCTACTCAGTACTTGAGCCGGATGGATCGTTTCCAGCATGGACGTTCGGCGCGCACTTTAGGGCGTGAAGAATGCAGAATCAACAGGCAATCCGGGTGCGATCGTCGTGGATCGACGCCCTACCCGTTGAATAACCGACTCGCATGACCGCCTGATGTTCCCGGCACTGTTTCAAGCGTAAAAAATTGTGGAATGGAGCGTGTAGGCCCCTTCGCGGGTAAGCCCGCTCCTACAGGGTTTTCACAATTTAGGTCGGCGCGGGTTTACCCGCGAAGGGGCCAGAGGTGTTCATATTTATGGCCACATTCTCAAGCACTCCCGTACATGACATCACCCATAAATTTTTTGTTACCGACTGGCGGATTTGCTGAGTCTGATGAGAAAAATTACTATTCGCACCCTTATCCGCCTCCCTGACGACCCAGACCGTGTCCGGACACAAAGGCTTCCTCGACCACTACCACGAGCTGATCGGCACCTGGACGCGCAAGTTGCGCAGTCGTCAGCAGGCCGAGGATCTCACCCACGATGCCTTTGTGCGGGTTCTTGAGAACACGCGTGAGCAGGTCGATCAGCCTCGCGCTTATCTTCATCAAACTGCCCGCAACATTGCCGTGGACGGTTTTCGCCGCGAAGACCGGCGTCAGCAACTGGAGCAGGAAACCTTCGAGGAAGGTGCCACCGCCAGCGACGACCCTGAAGCCTATGTACATGCCCTGGAACTGGCCGACAGCGTCGAGCGCGCCCTGGCCGAATTGCCCCTGAACTGTCGGCGGGTATTCATCTGGCAGAAGCTCGAAGGCCTGACCCAGGCGGAAATCGCCGAGCGCATGGGTTTGACCAAGAACATGGTCGAAAAGTATATGATCCGCACGCTCCGGCATCTGCGTGAGCACCTGGATGTGTCCACCCGATGAGTCAGGAGACCTTTGCGATGAAACAGCACGGTGCCGGTACCGTCCGCGAGCAGGCAGCCGAATGGTTCGCTCGCGTCCACGATGCGCCGCGCGACAGTGCGTTGCAGGCTCGGTTGCACGATTGGCTCGAAGCACATCCCAGCCACCGTGCAGAATATGACGCGTTGGCGCTGCTTTGGTGCGCAGCCGAGCGCATCCCCCCACAGCGACTGCAGGCATTATGTGAACCGGAGCCGGTGCGCCATTTGCCGCGGCGGGGCGTGCTGCGCCAGGCGCTGGCTGCCGGTGTTGCCGTCGCCGCGCTGGGCCTGGGCTGGAGCGGTTGGCAGTACCAGCGGCTGAACCATCAGGACACCTTGCAGACAGCCTTCGGTGAGCGCCGTCAGGTCGAACTGCCAGATGGTTCGCTACTTGCGCTCAACAGCGCGACGCGGCTGCAAGTGGCATACAGCACGGGTCGCAGGCACATCGTGCTCGAAGCCGGCGAGGCAATGTTCACGGTTGCCCACGACAGCAGCCGGCCATTCGTCGTCGACACCGCCCAGGGCAGCGTTACCGTGACCGGTACCCGTTTTGATGTACGCCTGGACCCGTCGCTGACCCGTGTGGCGGTCGAGCAGGGCTCGGTGCGTGTGCAGGGCCGCGATGCATCGCTGGCGCAGTTGAGCGCCGGGCAGGGCGCTTCCATCGATGCGCAGGGCAAGGTGGCCGAGCCCTACGCGATCAATGCGGCTGCGTTGACCGCCTGGCGCCAGGGCAAACTGGTGTTCGAGAACGCCACCCTGGAGGAAGTGGTGGCGGAAGTGAAGCGTTACCGGGCTCAACCGCTGCGAGTCGCACCTGGCAAGGTCGCCGGGCTGCGCTTGTCCAGCACTTTCAGCACCGACGATACCGACGCACTGTTGCGCGCTTTGCCAAGTATCCTGCCGGTGGCCATCAGGACCCACCAAGACGGTTCACGCGAAATAGTCGCAAAATAAATTCAGGTTTTTTCCCCGTCGTTCGTCTTCCCCGCCAGCTGCAACTGCCAAGCATTTACATTTGCATGCGGTTGGCGTTTATCCCGACTTTCAGGATGCTTCGAAGACGTGAACAACAACAAGCCATTCCCTCGTTTCCGCGCGCTGGCGCTGGCCCTTGCGGTCAGTGCCGTGGCCTTCGACAGCCATGCCGAGCAGGCCGCTGCCGCAATTCAGATCCAGGCCCAACCGTTAGCGTCTGCCTTGAGCCAACTGGGCCAGCAAACCAACCTGCAGCTGTTCTTCAGCCCTGAGCTGGTAGCCGGCAAGCAGGCCCCGGCGGTATCGGGCCAACTGGTGCCGGAACAGGCGCTGCAGCAACTGCTGCAAGGCAGCGGCCTGACCTATGAGATGTCCCAGGGCACTGTGGTGGTGAAACCGGCCCAGGCCGCTGGCAGCTTGACCTCCGGCAGCCTGGAGCTGGCACCGACCGATGTGAAGGTGGTGGGTGACTGGTTGGGCGATGCCGAGCAGGCTGTGGTGCAGAACCACCCCGGCGCACGGACGGTGGTGCGCCGCGAGGCGATGGTGGAGAAAGGCGCGATGAACGTGCGTGACGTGCTGCGGGGCATTCCGGGGGTTCAGGTGCAGGACTCCAACGGCACCGGCGGCAGCGACCTTTCGCTCAACGTTGGCGTGCGTGGCCTGACCTCGCGCCTGTCGCCGCGTTCGACCGTGCTCATCGACGGCATTCCAGCGGCCTTCGCGCCCTACGGCCAGCCACAGCTGTCCATGGCGCCTATCTCCTCGGGCAACCTCGACAGCATCGACGTGGTCCGTGGCGCAGGCTCTGTGCGTTATGGTCCGCAGAACGTCGGTGGGGTGATCAACTTCGTGACCCGGGCGATCCCCGAGAAGGCTTCGGCGCAGTTGTCCACCACGCTTGAGACCTCGCAGCATGGCGGCTGGAAACACACCGAGTCGGCGTTCGTTGGCGGCACTGCGGACAACGGCATGGGCGTCGCGCTGCTGTACACCGGTGTCAACGGCAACGGCTATCGGGAAAGCAACAACGGCAACGACATCGACGACGTCATTCTCAAGACCCACTGGGCGCCAACCGACAGCGATGAGTTCTGGCTGAACTTTCACTACTACGATGGCCGTGCCGACATGCCCGGAGGCCTGACCCAGGCCCAGTACGATCAGAACCCGTTCCAGTCGGTGCGCGACTACGACTACTTCGCCGGCCGTCGCAAGGACGTTTCGTTCAAATGGCTGCGCCAGCTCGACGATGCCACTCAATTCGAGGTGTTGACGTACTACACCGACAGTTTCCGTGGCAGCTCGATTGCCTCGCGCGACATGAAGACCTTGTCTTCCTACCCGCGCAATTATCACACCTTCGCCATCGAACCGCGTGTGTCCCGGATCTTCTTCGCCGGGCCCACCACCCAGGAAGTCAGCGTGGGCTACCGCTACCTGAAAGAGGCCATGCGCGAGCAGTCCACGCGTCTGGGGCTGGTCGACAATGTGCCTACGCCGATCCCAGGCTCCGATGGCCATGTGTTCCAGGACCGTAGCGGTGGCACCGAGGCCAGCGCCTACTACATCGACGACAAGATCGACGTCGGCAACTGGACCATCACGCCGGGTATCCGTTTCGAACACATCAACACCGACTGGCGTGATCGCCCGGTGCTTGGTGCCAATGGCAAGCCGGTGCCGGAGAAGAACCGCAGCATTACCAGCAATGAGCCACTGCCAGCGCTGAGCGTGATGTACCACCTTTCCGATGCCTGGAAACTGTTCGCCAACTACGAGACGTCGTTCGGCAGCCTGCAGTACTTCCAGCTGGGTCAGGGCGGCACGGGCAATAGCACCGCCAACGGCCTGGAGCCGGAGAAGGCCAAGACCTACGAGATCGGTACGCGCTATGACAATGGTGCTTTCGCCGGGGAGCTGACCGCGTTCTACATCGACTTCGACGATGAGCTGCAGTACATCAGCAACGATGTGGGGTGGACCAACCTCGGCGCCACCAAGCACCAAGGTATCGAAGCGTCGGTTCGCTATGACCTGGCCGGTCTGGACCCGCGCCTGCAAGGGCTGTCGGCCAATGCGGGCTTCACCTACACCCGCGCGACCTACGAGGGGGAGATTCCCGGCTTCAAGGGCCGCGACCTGCCATTCTATTCGCGCCAGGTGGCCACTGCCGGCCTGCGCTACGAGGTCGATCGTTGGACCTGGAATCTGGATGCCTATGCCCAGTCCAAGCAGCGCGCGCCGGGTACCGGGATCAACGCCGATGGTAGCTTCAACGGCGACTACATCACCGAGCCAAGTGCTGACGGGCAGTACGGTGACATTCCCGGTTACGTGACCTGGCATGCCCGTGGTGGATATGACTTCGGGCCGCAAATGGCCAACCTGAAGCTGGCGGCAGGGGTGAAGAACCTCTTCGACAAGCAGTACTACACCCGCTCCAGCGATAACAACGCCGGCATTTATGTGGGTGAGCCGCGTACCTTCTATGTGCAGGCCAGTGTAGGGTTCTGATACCGCGTCGGCTGCTTTGCCGGTGAACCCGCGCCCACAGTGACGGTGCTGTCCCTGTGGGGCGGGTTCGCACAGCAATTCAGATCAGGATGCCACGGCCTCGGCAGGCGATACGATGCTGGTCTTCGCCCCGCGCGACCTGCCCGAACTCAAATAGGCCGCAATCGACTCCTGCGTCACCTCGCCGAGGAACACCTGCTCGGCATCCAGCACCGGTAACCACGCCCGATTGAACTCGTACATCCGTGACAACAGGATGCGCAGGTTCTCATCATGCGACGCCGTGGCGTTGAACGGGCGCAAGAAGTCCGCACAGGTTCCTTGCTGGCGGTGCATGTCGCGCCGACGTACGTACCCCAGCGCCTTGTTCGCTGCATCGGTGACCACCACATAGCGACGGTCATGCTCGTCGAGCAGCTCCAGCGCATCGCTCACCGATGTCTGCGGACTCACCGACGGCGCGTTGTCCGCCGCATCTTCGGCGCGCACCAGCAACAGGCGTTTCAAGGTGCTGTCCTGGCCGACGAAATTGCTGACGAAATCATCCACCGGATGGGCCAGCAAGGTATCCGGGTGATCCAGCTGCAACAGCTTGCCGGCACGGAAGATGGCGATCTTGTCGCCCAGCTTGATGGCTTCGTCGATGTCGTGACTGACCATGATCACGGTCTTGTTCAGTGCTCGCTGCATCTCGAAGAACTCGTTCTGGATCATTTCGCGGTTGATTGGGTCGACCGCGCCGAACGGCTCATCCATCAACAGCACGGGCGCCTCGGCGGCCAGGGCGCGGATCACGCCGATACGCTGCTGCTGGCCACCGGAAAGCTCACGTGGGTAGCGCTGCAGGTACTGCTTGGGTTCGAGCTTGATCATGTGCATCAGCTCGCGGGCGCGCTCGTGGCACTTTTGCTTGTCCCAGCCGAGCAGGCGCGGGACCACGGTGATGTTTTCCTCGATGGTCATGTTGGGGAACAGGCCAATCTGCTGGATCACATAGCCGATACGCCGACGCAAGGTCACTTCGTCCAGCCCGCTGGTGTCTTCGCCATTGATGAACACCTGGCCGGAGGTCGGGGTGATCAGGCGGTTGATCATCTTCAGCGTGGTGCTCTTGCCGCAGCCGGAAGGGCCAAGAAACACGCAGATCTCGCCTTCGTTGACGGTGAGGCTGACCGAGTCGACGGCTTTGACGTCCTTGCCGTTCACGTTGAAGGTCTTGCTGAGGTTCTTGAGTTCGATCATGAGCGCAGTCCTTCTGGAGTCAGGGCACGTTGCAGGGTTTGCAGGAGCAGGTCAGCGATGATCGCCAGCAGGCTGACCAGCACGGCGCCGACCAGCAGCATCGACATGTCGCTACGACTGATGGAGGTGAGGATCAACACCCCAAGGCCGCCGGCACCGATGGTGGCGGCAATGGTCATGACACCGATGTTCATGACCACGGCGGTGCGTACACCGGCGAGGATCACCGGCACTGCAATGGGCAGCTCGACCATGCGCAGGCGCTGGCCGAAGGTCATGCCGATGCCACGCGCGGCCTCGCGGATACCAGGTTCGACGTTGGTCAGTGCCAGGTAGGTGTTGCGCAGGATCGGCAGCAGTGAATAGAGGAACACCGCGGTGATCGCAGGCATCGGCCCAAGCCCTTGGCCGAATTTGGAGTAGAACGGCAGCAACAAGCCGAACAGGGCGATCGAAGGGATTGTCAGCATGACCGTAGCGCTTGCCTGCAGCGGGCCGGCAACAGCCGGGAAGCGGGTCATCAGGACGCCCAGCGGCACGCCGACGATGATCGCAAGGCCCACGGCGACACTGACCAGCATGATGTGCTGCCAGGTCAGTTGCAGGACCAGGGCCCAGTCGAGGTGGGCGAACGTATCGAGCAGGCTCATGGCTGCACCTCCTTAAGTGGATGCGCCTGCAGGAAGGCTGCGGCGACGGCACTCGGGTTCTGGTGCTCGACATCTACCTTGGCGTTGAGCTGGCGCATGGTTTCGTCGTCAAGCTGTTCGGCCAGTGGCTTGAGCAGGCTGGCCAGTTCCGGGTTGGCGTCGAGCACCGCTTTGCGAACCACCGGTGCGGCTGTGTAGTCGGGGAAGTAATGCTTGTCGTCTTCGAGAAGCTTCAGGTCGAATGCGCTCAGGCGGCCATCGGTGGTGTAGACCAAGCCGGCGAATACTTGGTTGTTGCGCAGGGCGGTGTAGACCAGGCCCGCGTCCATTTGCCGAATGTTCGCCCTGCCCACTTGCAGGTCGTACATTTCCTTGAGGCCGACCAGGCCATCCGGGCGGTTGGCGAACTCGGTATCCAGGGCCACCAGAAGGTTGCCATCGGGCTGCGCGCGCAGCACATCGTTGAGTGCCGAGATGCTGGTCACTTGCGGGTACGCTTCGGCAACCTTGCGTGGCAAGGCCAGGGCGTAGGTGTTGCTGAACTTGGAGGGTGTCAACCAGATCAGGCCCTTCCCGGCATCCAGTTCCTTGACCTTGGCGTAGGTGGCTTCGGCACTGGGCATGCGCTCGTCGATGTGGTTGTACGACACCAGCGAGACACCGGTGTATTCCCACATCAGGTCGAGTTGGCCGGTTTCCTGGGCCTGGCGTGCCAGGCTGCTGCCCAGCCCGCCGGTGACACGCACCTGATAGCCATGGGCGCGCAGATACTGGGCGGTGATCTCGGCCAGCACGGTCTGTTCGGTGAATACGCGAGCACCGATACGAATCAGCGGTTTGTCCGCTGCCTGGGCAAATCCTGCGAACAGCAGGGCCGCGCCCAGCAACAAGGCGATTGTCTTTTTCATGGGTTCCCTCTCGTTATCGGGCCAGGCCAGGTTCCAGCCAGCGTCTGCTGGCGAAACTCACCGCCGCGTCCAACGCCAATGCCAGCAGTGCCGTGCAGGCAGCGCCCAATAGCAGTTGTGGCTGGTTGTTCAAGGCGATGCCTGGGAAGATCAGGCTGCCCAGACTGTTGGCACCGATCAGGAACGCCAGCGGCGCCGTTCCAACGTTCAGGGCCAGGGCTACGCGCACACCGCCGACGATGATCGGCACGGCATTGGGCAGTTCCACCTGCCACAGTTGCTGGCGCGGGGTCATGCCAATGCCGGTGGCAGCTTCCTTGAGCGAGGCGGGGACGTTCTTCAGACCCTCGTAGGTATTGCGCACGATGGGCAGGAGAGAGGCGAGGAACAGCGCGAAGATCGCAGGACCTGCGCCGATGCCCAGGACACTGAGCGCGATGGCCAGGACGGCCAGGGGGGGAATGGTGTTGCCAACATTGAAGAACTGCATGAAGCGCTCGGCTTTGTCGACCCGGTGCGGTCGACTCAAGGCAATGCCGGCAGGGATGCCCACGGCCAGCGCCGCCGCCATCGAAGCCAGCACCAATACCAGGTGCGCTTGCAGGTAGAACCCAAGATCGTCGCGATAACGCGCGATCGTGTCGATGCCGATCCAATGGACCAGCAGGGCCAGGATGACGAGCACGGTGGCCCATCCCAACAGCCCTTTTCCGTAGCGTGCAGCCACAGGCGGACTCCTTGTGTAGTCGGCGAACACACTCCCGTGGCGGCCGGCCATTCCTGGCGGCAGGCAGTGTGGTCGCGAGTAGCAGCGTGCGGTCTCGACGCGGACGCGACACGCCATTTAGCCAAGCCCCGTCAGGCTCGAAATGCCGGTGAAACCAGCCCTGACCCAATGGACGTTGCCGAGGGGGTAACAGGATTGTGGACGTCTCCAGGGGGCCAAAGGTTCCCATCTGAGCCGGCATTTGGCCAGCGCGGATTTTTTCAGGTTGATTGTTTCCTCCTGCCTATCGAAACGCCAAGGCCGCTGAATACGGGGCTCGCAGGAGGTTGGAAGCGCCCTCCTTGCGACCCTGGAAAAAAACACTTGAGGTAGTTTCATATGCTTGAACATGACTACGATCGCTCCTTTATCGCCCATGTCACCTCCACCACTGCGGGCTTGGAGGGCTATCTGGATTGCGCAAAACTGGTGGAGAAGGGCGTGCAGGTAGCCCGCGTCGCAGACGATTGGCTGATCCTGACCTCGCTGACGGTCGGTGAGCCTCATTACTTCTGGTTCCGCTGCATGGTGGATGAAGCCAGGGGGCGTCGTTACTACGACATTCAATCCTGGAGCCGTCGCACGGGGCGTGATTTCAACGCAAGGACCCGCCACCTGGACCGTAATGGCAACGGCTACGGCTGCCTGTACGACACCCCGGTCAGCGACGACCGCCTTTGGAAACTGATGGCGCAGAACCAAGACGGGGGCTTCAGCAGCTTGGATCAGGCGCCGCGAGCGGGTGAGTCGCTACCCGTGCGGATCTGGACACGAACCACCAACCTCGAGTTGGGTGCCACAGGTCGGGAGGACGTTGGCGGGCATTGGTTCGCTTATGCCCGGGCGGGCGACGGCCACGCGCTTGACCTGCAGCTTCAGATCACGCACATCGGCGAAGAACTGCTCGACGACCATTGAGGTCGGTTTCGGCGGCCACTGTTTGGGTATGGCTATGGATTCGGGTATAATCTCGGCCCTTTTTTGATCTCCAGTCAGGCGATTTCCCATGACCAACCAGGCCGCCGAAGTCGCGAAGCGCCGCACTTTCGCAATCATTTCCCACCCCGACGCCGGTAAGACCACCATCACCGAGAAGCTCTTGCTGATGGGCAAGGCGATTTCCGTTGCGGGTACCGTGAAGTCGCGCAAGTCCGACCGCCACGCCACCTCCGACTGGATGGAAATGGAGAAGCAGCGCGGTATCTCCATCACCACCTCGGTGATGCAGTTCCCATACCGCGAGCACATGATCAACCTGCTCGACACCCCCGGCCACGAAGACTTCTCGGAAGATACCTACCGCACCCTGACCGCGGTGGACTCGGCGCTGATGGTGCTCGACGGCGGTAAGGGCGTCGAGCCACGTACCATCGCCCTGATGGACGTCTGCCGCCTGCGTGACACACCGATCGTCAGCTTCATCAACAAACTCGACCGTGACATCCGCGACCCGATCGAACTGCTCGACGAGATCGAAGCCGTCCTGAAGATCAAGGCTGCGCCAATCACCTGGCCGATCGGTTGCTACCGGGACTTCAAGGGCGTCTACCACCTGACCGGCGACTACATCGTGGTGTACACCCCGGGCCATGGCCACGAGCGTACCGAAGCGAAGATCATCCAGAAGCTGGATTCCGACGAGGCCCGTGCCCACCTGGGCGACCAGTACGAGTCGTTCGTCGAGCAGTTGGAGCTGGTGCAGGGCGCCTGCCACGAGTTCAACCAGGAAGAATTCATCAACGGTCAGCTGACCCCAGTGTTCTTCGGTACCGCGCTGGGCAACTTTGGGGTCGACCATGTGCTCGACGCTGTCGTCGACTGGGCGCCGCGACCCTTGGGTCGTGTGGCCCACGAGCGGACCGTCGAGCCTGTTGAAGAGAAGTTCACCGGTTTCGTGTTCAAGATCCAGGCGAACATGGACCCGAAACACCGCGACCGTATCGCCTTCATGCGCATTTGCTCGGGCAAGTACGAGAAGGGCATGAAGATGCGCCACGTGCGTATCAACAAGGACCTGCGCGTAGGCGATGCGCTGACCTTCTTCTCCTCCGAGCGTGAGCAACTGGAAGAGGCCTATGCCGGCGACATCATCGGCCTGCACAACCACGGCACCATCCAGATCGGTGACACCTTCACCGAAGGCGAGGCATTGGGCTTTACGGGTATTCCGCACTTTGCGCCGGAACTGTTCCGTCGCGTGCGCCTGAAGGACCCGCTCAAGTCCAAGCAATTGCGCCAGGGCCTGCAGCAGTTGGCCGAAGAGGGCGCGACCCAGGTGTTCTTCCCCGAGCGCAGCAACGACATCATTCTCGGCGCCGTGGGTGTGCTGCAGTTCGACGTGGTCGCCAGCCGCCTGAAGGAAGAGTACAAGGTCGAGTGCGCCTACGAGCCCATCACTGTCTGGTCGGCGCGCTGGATCAGCTGCGACGACAAGAAGAAGCTCGAGGAATTCCAGAACAAGGCCATGGAGAACCTGGCCATCGACGGTGGCGGCCACCTGACCTACCTGGCACCGACCCGGGTCAACCTGTCGTTGATGGAAGAGCGCTGGCCGGACATCAAGTTCCGCGCTACCCGCGAACACCACTGATCCTCGGGGTAGGATCAGCACCGTGTGGTGTCTGATCTGGCCCTATCACCGGCAAGCCGGCTCCCACAGGTACAGCGCCAGTCCATAGGGCTGTGCAACAGTCGGTGGGAGCCGGCTTGCCGGCATTGAGGCCAGTGAAAACTGCACAGGGGCTCAGTTACCGGCCTTGATGCTGGTCCAGATCCGCGTCCGAATGCGGTCGATCTTGGCTGGCATCGCCTCTAGCGCATAGAGCTTGTCCATCACGTCCTCGCTCGGGTAAATCATCGTATTACCCTTCATCGCCGGCTCTACCAACCCGTCTGCCTTGAGGTTGCCGTTGGCGTACTGCACATGGTTGCTGATGTTGGCCATCACTTCCGGCTGCAACAGGTAGTTCATGTAGGCATACCCGGCTTTCTCATCGGGTGCATCGGCTGGCATGGCGACCATGTCGAACCACATCGGCGCGCCTTCCTTGGGAATCGAGTAGCCCACCTTCACTCCGTTCTTCGCCTCCTCGGCGCGGTTCTTCGCTTGCAGTACATCCCCCGAGAAACCCACCACCACGCAGATATCGCCATTGGCCAGGTCGCCGGTGTACTTCGAGGAGTGGAAGTAACTGATGTACGGGCGCACCTTCATCAACAGCGCCTTGGCCTTGTCGTAGTCCTTTGGGTCCTGACTGTGGTGCGGCAGGCCGAGGTAGTGCAAGGCGATCGGAAGCAGCTCGGGGCCGTTGTCCAGCACCGCGACGCCGCAACGCTTGAGCTTGCTGATGTTTTCGGGCTTGAAGATCAGGTCCCAGGAGTCCACGGGCGCATTGTCGCCAAGCACTGCCTTGACCTTGTCGATGTTGTAGCCAATGCCGGTACTGCCCCACAGGTACGGGAAGCCGTACTGGTTGCCGGGATCGTTCACCTCCAGCGCCTTGAGCAGCACCGGGTTGAGGTTGTGCCAGTTGGGCAACTGCGACTTGTCCAGCTTCTTCAGGGCCTTGCCCTGGATCTGCCGGGCCATGAAGTGGTTGGAGGGAAACACCACGTCGTAGCCGGAGTTACCCGTCATTAGCTTGCCGTCGAGGGTCTCGTTGCTGTCATAGACATCGTAGGTTGGAACGATGCCCGTAGCTTGCTGGAAGTTCTTGAGCGTGTCAGGGGCCACGTAGCTGGACCAGTTGTAGATCTTCACCGTGTCAGCGGCGCTGACCACGCTGGCGGCCAGCATCAGGGGGGCGACGAGGAGTGTGCGCATGTCGGGAGTACCTTGCTTTGTCTGTTGTTATCGAAGGCAGGCGATCAGCGGATCAGAAAATCAGGACGTAGGTTTTTCGCACGGTTTCCTGGATGTCCCAGGTACCTGTGCTGTTGGCCGGTAGCATCAGGGCATCTCCGGCTTCTATGGACAGGGGCTCGCCACCATCGGGGGTGAAGGTGCAGCGGCCTTTGATGAAATGGCAGAACTCCTGTTGCACGATCTGCCGTCGCCAGCGGCCGGGTGTGCACTCCCAAATGCCGGTTTCGACACCATCGCTGCGCTCGACGCAGGTGACCGAGGTCACTGCTACGGGTTCGCCAAGTGGCACCGCAACCGGGCTGGAGGTGTCGAGCACGGCGCTTTCGGTGTGTTTGAACTGGGTGATGCTCATGACCGGTGAATCCTGTGTAGGGTGAAGGTAATCAGTGCATGAAGCCTTCCATGAAGTCCGCAAGCGAGCTGGCCAGGCGCCGCCTCCAGGGCGCGCTGGCGGGGTTGGCGAGGGTCCGGT
Organism: Pseudomonas taiwanensis DSM 21245; assembly: GCF_000425785.1. GTDB lineage: Bacteria > Pseudomonadota > Gammaproteobacteria > Pseudomonadales > Pseudomonadaceae > Aquipseudomonas > Aquipseudomonas taiwanensis. Next base: position 244,751 of record NZ_AUEC01000005.1, on the reverse strand, counting down.
CCTCGTGGACGAAGCTTTGGATGATCGCGTTGTAGCCCAGCCAGCGGCACGGCTCGGGCGGCCAGCTGGCCAGGCTCGACACGGGCCGGTTGTCCAGCACCCAGGGCTGTGCGGTCAGTTCGTTGTGCTGGTTGAGAATCAGCGCCGCCAGCGTGCGGCCGCCCAGGTTGGTGGCCCCGACGCCTTCACCGCCATAGCCACCGGAAAGGGCGATACCGCGCTGGCGGTCGCAGAGCATGTGCGGGCGGAAGCGCCGGGCCATGCCCAGGTTGCCGCCCCACGAATGGGTGATCCGTACGTGTCCCAGCTGCGGGAACAGCTCGCTGAACAGGTAGCGACGCAGCTCGATCTCTTGATCGTTCAGGTTGAAGTTCTCGCGCAGACGGCCGCCGAAGCGATAGCCGCCGCGGGCGCCGAACACCAGGCGGTTGTCGGCGGTGCGTTGGCCGTAGGTGACCTGGCGGCTGCTCTCGCTGAAGGCTTGGCCCTGGGACAGGCCGATCCGTTCCCAGGTCGATTCCGGCAGAGGCTCGGTAGCCACCAGCAGGCTCTGTACCGGCAGTTGGTGCTTGCCCAGCGGGGGCAGGCTGGCGGCGTAACCCTCCACGGCAGGCACTACCCAGTGGCAGCGAATATGCGCCAGGGGCGAGCGAACTGCACCGGGCTGCCAGTCGATGGCCGGGGTGTTCTCGTAGATCGGCACGCCCAGCGCTTCCACTGCACGGGCCAGGCCGCGCACCAGCTTGGCCGGCTGGATCGTCGCGGTGTGCGGACTGTAGATGGCGCCATAGGCATTGCTGACCCGCAGTTGGGCATCCAACTGCTCGGGGCGCAGCCAGCGATAGTCGTCCTCGGTCATGCCCTGGCGATACAGGTCATCAAGGTAGGCGCGCAGGTTGCGCTCCTGCTCGGGGTAGCGCGCAGCGCAATACAGGACGCCACCTTTACGGTAATCGCAGTCGATGGCCTCGCGTTGCAGCACGCTTTGCACTTCATCGGGAATGCCGTGCAGCAGGTCGATGCTGGCGCGGCGCGTTTGCGGTGACAGCGTGGCGAGCAACCGGTCCTCGCCCAGCAGGTTGCCCATCAGCCAGCCGCCATTGCGCCCCGAGGCACCGAAGCCGGCGATGTTGGCTTCGATTACAGCAATGCTCAGTTGCGGCGCCTGCCGCTTGAGGTAGTAGGCGGTCCACAGGCCGGTATAGCCCGCACCGATGATGCACACATCGACGTCCAGGTCTTCGCGCAGAGCGGGGCGCGCGCACAGTGGCTCGTCGAGCTGGTCCATCCACAGGCTGAGCGTGCGCAGGGGTTGCATCGGGTTCGGCTCCACATCCATCAATGTCTGTGGGCGATCCTAGTAGCGTTCGACGATGGCTGTCTTACGTGCGTGCACGCAGGGAATTTTGCTTCAGGTACGCCTTGGGCGTCAGGCCGGTGTGTTCGCGAAACGCTTTGTAGAACGCCGAAAGTGAGTTGAAGCCGGCATTGAAGGCCAGGTCGTCTATCGGCGTGTCGGCGCTGCCGTGGTCAAGGATCGCCATCAAGTGTTGCAGGCGGGCCTGGTTGACGTAGCGATAGAAGCTCTGCCCGAGCACCTGGTTGAGCAGGTAGGAGATCTGGTTGCGGCTGTAGCCGCTGGCGTCGGCGACCTGTTGCAGATTCAGCTCCGGGTCAAGGTAGGGGCGTTGGCGCTGGAAATAGTGCTCAAGGTCCTGAGCCATGGTCGACAGTTGGCGTGGTGACAGGCCCAAGCGGCTGGTGGCAGGACGCAAACCGCCGCTGGCAGGGCTGTGGCCATTCTGGCGCACCAGGGTGGCATATTCGTTGACTCGCCAGATCAGGTCGTCCTTGACGGTAATTGCCTCGCTGGACTGGAACGCCACCAGGCCGTCGCCGCCCTGGACCGTCACCTGGTACTGGATGAACGCGGTGCAGCCGTCCACGCGGATGCGGTCGCTATGGACGATGTCTTCGCCAGCCTCATGGGGCAGGCAGGCGCGCACGTAGTCGCGCAGCTCGTGGTAGCCGAGCACGCGATTCTGGAAAAAGTCGTGGTACTGGATGTCAGGGTGGTAGAGCGCGATGACGCCATCCAGGTCCCGGTGCTTCCAGCACAGGTGATAGCGCAGCACCGTGTCAGCCGTGCGTGGGGTCTGTTCTGGGCCGTCGGGGAGGGTGAGGGCGGTCATGAATGGATAGTGCATTGCAGAACACCCAGGTGCAAGGGCGTGGGTCCGGCATATTGCACGGTTCTATCAAGCGGCAGGCAGCGTAAGCCGTTGATTCGGATAGCTATGGGTTTTCGCGGGCGCTGGCATGGCGCGTGCACCGGTTTGTTCACCGCCGAACAGGAGAAAAGCCATGCGCTCGATACTGCTGTGGATGATTGGGGTGCCGATTCCAGTGATCATTCTGATCTGGTTCTTCATGCATTGAGACGGCCATTGCCGACAATCCGGCCCCTACAGCGCCTGTAGGAGCCGGCTTGCCGGCGAGGGGCGCTATCTGGGCCTAGAGAAACTGCTCCGCATAATGGCAAGCCACCTGCCGGGAGGCCACCTGCCTGAAGGCCGGTACCTCGTTGGCACACCGCTCGGTCGCGTAGGGGCAGCGCTTGTGGAACGCGCAGCCCTCTGGCGGGTTCAGCGGGTTGGGCAGTTCGCCGGCAATGCGGATCTTCGGCTTCAGCGGGTCCGGGTGGATCGCCGGAGTCGCCGACAGCAACGCCTGGGTGTAGGGATGCAGCGGCTTTTCGTAGATATCCTCCTTCGGCCCCATCTCTGCCGGCCGGCCCAGGTACATCACCAGCACCTGATCCGCTACATGGCGCACTACTGCCAGGTTATGCGAAATGAACACGTAGGCGGTGTTGAACTCCCTTTGCAGGTCCATGAACAGGTTAAGGACCTGGGCCTGGATCGACACGTCCAGCGCTGAGGTTGGCTCGTCCGCCACCAGCACCTTCGGTTGCAGCATCATCGCCCGGGCCAACGCAATCCGCTGGCGCTGGCCGCCGGAGAACATGTGTGGGTAGCGCTGGTAATGCTCGGGACGCAGGCCTACCTGTTCCATCATCTTCTGCACTTTTTCGCGCCGCTCGGCCTTGCTCAGCGAGGTGTTGATCAACAGCGGTTCTGCCAGTTGATCGCCGATTTTCTGCCGGGGGTTGAGCGACGCGTAAGGGCTCTGGAAGACCATCTGCACATCGCGGCGCAGCTGCTTGCGTTCAGCCTTGCTGGCGCCCTTGACCTCGGTGCCGGCGATTTGCAGCGAACCGGAGGAGGGCTCTTCGATGAGTGTCAGGGCGCGGGCCAGGGTCGACTTGCCACAGCCGGATTCGCCGACCACGGCCAGGGTCTTGCCAGCCTCTAGCTCGAACGACACGCCATTGAGGGCGCGTACCAGGGCATGGCCTTTGAACAGACCACGCGATACTTCGTAATGCCGGGTCAGCTCCCGAGCGGAAAGAACGACGGCCATCACGCCACCTCCTGGTTCAGCGGATAGAAGCAACGCACCAGGCTATGCGCCTGGGGATCAAGGGGTGGGCGCTGGCGCCGGCAGTTTTCCTGCACGTACGGGCAGCGCGGCGACAGCAGGCAGCCGGCTGGGCGGTCGTAACGACCGGGTACGATGCCGGGTAGCGTGGACAGGCGTTCGGCACCGAGACTGTGCTCGGGGATGGCCGCCAACAGGGCTTCGCTGTAAGGGTGGGCGGGTACGTCGAACAGCTCTGGTACCTGGCCCACTTCCACGGCTTGCCCGGCGTACATCACGCACACGCGCTTGGCGGTTTCGGCCACCACGGCCAGGTCGTGGGTGATCAGGATGAGCGCCATGTTGCGCTCTTTCTGCAAGTTGACCAGCAGTTCCATGATCTGCGCCTGGATGGTCACGTCCAGGGCGGTGGTCGGCTCGTCGGCGATCAGCAGCTTGGGCTCGCCGGCGATCGCCATGGCGATCGCCACCCGTTGGCTCATGCCGCCGGACAACTGGTGCGGGTAGGCGTCCAGGCGGCTTTCGGCAGCCGGAATCTCGACCTTCTTGAGCAATTCCAGGGCACGCTGGCGAGCGGCCTTGCCCTTGAGGCCCAGGTGTTGGCGCAGCACCTCCTCGATCTGGTAGCCCACGGTGTAGCTGGGGTTGAGCGCGGTCATCGGGTCCTGGAAGACCATGGCGATGTCCTTGCCCACCACCTTGCGCCGCTGGCGGCCGCTGAGCTTGAGCATGTCGGTGCCGTCGAAGGTGAGGGCGTCGGCAGTGATACGCCCGGGGGCGTCGATCAGGCCCATCAGGGCCATCATGGTCACCGACTTGCCCGAGCCGGACTCGCCGACGATGGCCAGGATCTCGCCGGCATCTACCGCCAGGTCCAGGCCGTCCACCACGGGTACTGCATTGGTGTCGCCGAAGCGCACGTTCAGGTTGTTGATCTGCAACAGTGACATGGCGTTCTCCTCAGGCGGCGTTCTTGAGTTTCGGGTCCAGCGCATCGCGCAGGCCGTCGCCCATCAGGTTGATTGCCAGCACACTGAGCAGAATGGTCAGGCCGGGCAGGCTCACCACCCACCAGGCGCGCTCGATGTAGTCACGTGCCGAAGCCAGCATGGTGCCCCATTCCGGGGTGGGCGGTTGCACGCCCAAGCCGAGGAAGCCCAGGGCCGCGGCGTCGAGAATCGCCGAGGAGAAACTCAGGGTCGCCTGCACGATCAGCGGCGCCATGCAGTTGGGTAGCACGGTGACGAACATCAAGCGTGGCAGGCCGGCACCGGCCAGGCGCGCGGCGGTGACGTAGTCGCGGTTCAACTCGCCCATTACCGCCGCGCGGGTCAGGCGCACGTAGGACGGCAGTGACACGATGGCGATGGCGATCACCGTGTTGATCAGGCCTGGGCCGAGTATGGCGACGATGGCCACGGCCAGCAGCAGCGAGGGCAGGGCCAGCATCACGTCCATCAGGCGCATGATCGAAGGGCCGAGGATCTGCGGGAAGAACCCGGCCAGCAGGCCGAGCAGGATACCGGGGATCAGCGACATCACCACCGACGACAGGCCGATCAGCAGCGACAGCCGAGCGCCCTGGATCAACCGCGAGAGCAAGTCGCGGCCCAGTTCGTCGGTGCCGAGGATGAACTGCCAGGTACCGCCTTCGAGCCACACCGGAGGGGTCAGCAGGAAGTCGCGGTACTGCTCGCTGGGGTCGTGCGGCGCGACCCATGGGGCGAACACAGCGCAAAACACCACCAGGCACATGAAGGCCAGGCCCAGCACTGCACCTTTGTTGCGTGAAAAGGCCTGCCAGAACTCTTTGTACGGTGACGGGTAGAGCAGGCTTTGGTCCACCGGGCTGGCCGGCGTGACGGATTTTGGAATCGGGCTAGTCATGGCGAAGACCTCAGCGCTGATGACGGATGCGTGGGTTGGCCAGGCCGTAGAGGATGTCCACGACGAAGTTGACCAGAATCACCAGGCAGGCAATCAACAGGATGCCATTCTGGACCACGGGGTAGTCACGGGCGCCGATGGCTTCGATCAGCCACTTGCCGATGCCCGGCCAGGAGAAGATGGTTTCGGTGAGCACCGCACCGGCCAGCAAGGTGCCGACCTGCAGGCCGAACACCGTCAGCACAGGGATCAACGCGTTACGCAGACCGTGCACGAAGACCACGCGGGCCGGTGACAGGCCTTTGGCGCGGGCGGTACGGATGTAGTCCTCGCGCAGCACTTCGAGCATCGACGAGCGGGTCATGCGGGCGATCACCGCCAGCGGGATGGTGCCCAGCACGATGGCTGGCAGGATCAGGTGCATCACGGCATCCTTGAAGGCGCCTTCTTCGTCGCTGAGCAATGTGTCGATGAGCATGAAGCCGGTCTTCGGCTCGATGTCATAGAGCAGGTCGATGCGCCCCGACACAGGGGTCCAGCCCAGGCTCACGGAGAAGAACATGATCAGGATCAGGCCCCACCAGAAGATCGGCATGGAATAGCCGGCCAGGGAAATGCCCATCACCCCGTGGTCGAACAGCGAACCGCGCTTGAGCGCGGCGATCACCCCGGCCAGCAGGCCGACGACTCCGGCGAACACCAGGGCGGCGAAGGCCAGTTCGAGGGTGGCCGGGAACAGAGTGAGAAACTCGGTCCAGACACTTTCGCGGGTGCGCAGCGACTCGCCCAGGTCTCCCTGGGCGAGTTTGCCGACGTAGTCCAGGTACTGGACCGGCAGGGGCTTGTTCAGGCCCAGGCGTTCCATGGCCTGGGCGTGCATTTCAGGGTCGACCCTGCGCTCGCCCATCATGACTTCCACCGGGTCGCCGGGGATCAGGCGTATGAGCGCGAAGGTCAGCAAGGTGATACCGAAGAAGGTCGGAATCAGCAGGCCTAGACGCCGGGCAATAAAACTCAACATTGTCGGAGGTACCTCATCAGCCGGTCAGGGCAGTGCCGCCGGTGCCCGTGTGGGGTCCCGGCGGTCGTTGTTGTTCTACTTCACCTTGGTGGTGGCGAAGTTGTTGTTGGTCAGAGGGTTGATCACGTAACCCTCCACGTTGTCACGCATGGCGGTGAACATCTTCGGATGGGCCATGCTGATCCAGGGTTGATCGTCATCGTACACCTTCAAAGCCTCGGCATAGAGCCTTGCGCGTTGGTCGTTGTCGATCACTTCGCGGGCGCGGGTGATCAGCTCCTGGAATCTGGGGTTGCACCAGCGCGCGTAGTTCTCGCCGCTTTTGGCGGCATCGCAGCTGAGCAGTGGACTGAGGAAGTTGTCCGGGTCGCCGTTGTCGCCGGCCCACCCGGTGGACACCAGGTCGGCTTCACCGTTCTTCGCCCTGCGCAGCATCTCGGCCCATTCCATCACGCGGATATCCAGCTTGAGGCCGATCTGCTTGAGGTCGGCCTGCAGCATCTCGGCGGACAGCCGTGGGTTGGGGTTGGTCGGGCCGCCGCCATTGCGGGTGAACAGGGTGATCACGGTGCCTTCGGGTACACCCGCTTGCTTGAGCAACTCGCGGGCCTTGGCCAAGTCGCGAGGCGGGTTCTTGTTGTCGGTGTTGTAGCCGATCATGGTCGGTGGGTAGGGGTTCACGCCGACCAGTGCGTTGCCCTTGCCGAATAGCTGGTCAACGTGGGTCTGGCGGTCGAAGGCCATGTTGATGGCTTTGCGCACGCGCACATCGCTCAGGTACTTGTGCTCGGTATTCATCGAGATGTAACCGGTGACCAGTGCTTCGATCTCGTCGACCTTCAGCTTGGGGTCCGCCTTGATCGACGGCACATCGTCTGGCTTGGGGTACAACGCCACCTGGCATTCGTTGGCGCGCAGTTTCTGCAGGCGCACGTTGCTGTCGGTGGCGATGGCGAAGATCAGCGAGTCGGCCGGTGGCTTGCCGCGGAAATAGTCCGGGTTGGCTTTGTAGCGGACCTGGGCGTCCTTGTTGTAGCGCTGGAAGACGAAGGGACCTGTGCCGATGGGCTTGCTGTTGAGGTCGCCGGTCTTTCCCGCCTTGAGCAACTGGTCGCCGTATTCGGCGGAGTAGATCGAGGTAAAGGCCATGGCCATGTCACGCAGGAACGGTGCCTCCGGTCGGGTGAGTGTGATCACCACGGTGCGATCGTCGGTCTTTTCCACCGACTTGAGCAGTTCCTTGAAGGCCATGCTTTCGAAGTATGGGTAGCCGACGCTGCTCTTGGCGTGCCACGGGTGGTTCGGGTCGAGCTGGCGGTTCAGGCTCCACAGCACGTCGTCGGCGTTGAAATCGCGGGTAGGCGTGAAGTAGTCGGTGGTGTGGAACTTGACGCCTTCGCGCAGGTGGAAGGTATAGGTCAGGCCGTCTGGCGAGACGTCCCAACGCTCGGCCAGGGCGGGCTGGATATCAGTGGTGCCGGGCTTGAAGTCGACCAGACGGTTGAATACGGTCTCGGCCGCGGCGTCGGCGGTGACCGCCGTGGTGTACTGGACGATGTCGAAGCCTTCCGGGCTGGCTTCGGTGCATACCACCAGCGGCTTGGCCGCCAGGTGCGTGGCACTGCCCAGGATGACCGCTGCGAGGGCAGCGCGGAGCGGTAACGATTTCATGGAAACTCCCTGCTTGCATTGTTTCCAGCGTAGCCGCCACGGCCCGAGGTGGAGCGGGCCGTGGCGTCAGCGGTTACAGAATGTTGAACGGAATGGTGGTGACGATACGCAGTTCGTCCAGGCTGCCATCACCCTGGGCCTTGCTGGCCCGGTGCGCGGTGTAGGTGGCGCGGATGCTGGTGTCTTTCAGTGGCCCGCTCTGTACCGCGTAGCTGGTGCCGATCCCCCACTCGTAATGGGTCTCGCCATCCAGTCCATTCACGTCGTAGGCGGTGCCGCGGTAGTGAGTACCGTCGATGCCCCAGCCTCGGGCGTTGTACAGGTTGAACTTCAGGCCAGGCACGCCGTAGGGCGCCATGTTCAGTACGTAGGAAATCTGCAGGGATTTCTCGTTCGGGCCGTTGAAGTCCGACAGCAGCGAGTTGGCCAGGTAGATGCCGTTGGTCTCGTGCAGGTAGTCGAAGTACTCGTTGCCGTTCACCTGCTGCCACGAGGCGGCGAGGGTGTGGGCCTGGTGAGTCAGGCCAAGCGACAGGCTGTAGGTGTCGTTGTCGATGTCACCCATCTTCTTGCTGCCTTCGTCCACGGTCTTGTAGTAGTTCAGGCCGGTGGTCAGGCTAAGCACCGCGCTGTCGCCCAGCACGTGGTTGGCACCGAAGTAGTACTGGTTCCAGAAATCATCGACCTTGGTGGCGTACAGGCTGGTAGTCAGGCTCTTGAGCGGCTGGTAGTTGACCCCGGCGGTGCTGGCACGGTCGGTTTCGACACCGGTGGCGCTGTACTCGCTGCGGAATTTGCTCAGGCTCTGCTCGGTACGCGGGGAGACCCGGTCGAAGGTGCCGAGATCGAACGAAAGGTTGTCGAACTCGGCGCTGTGCAGGAATGCACCCTGGAAGCTCGATGGCAGGGCACGGTTACCGATGAAGGCGATCATCGGTGTGTCGACGGATTGGCGGCCCACGGTGAGGGTGGTGTTGGACACGCGTGCCTTGACGTTGGCCAGGCCCATCTTGCTCCACTGGCCGATGGGGTCGCCATCGCTGTGGGTCAGGGTACGGTTGTTGGGGCCGGCGACTGCCGCGCGGCCCTGTTCCAGGGCGATGGCGTTGTAGCCGGCCGCTTCCACGGCGAAGCCCACGGTGCCCTGGGTGAAGCCCGAGCTGTAGTTGAGGATGGTGCCTTGCAGCCAGTTGTCCCGGCTGTGGGTGTCGTGGCGGGTGCCATCGCTCTTGTAATACTTCCACAGCGGAGCGCGGGTGGCGCGCTCGCGGGCGTACCAGTTACGGGTGCTGCCGGATAGGCTCTGGCCGTCGATGAAGCCTTTGGCATCGTCCTGCTCGCTGGTGCTTTTCAGGCTGAACGGAACGTAGTCCTGGCTCTGGGTTTCGGCCTGTGCCATGGCGCAGAAGGTGCCGATGGATAAGGCCAGCGCGGTTATCGTGAAACGTTTCAAAGTAAAGCTCCCTTTCTTTTCTTTTAGTTCTCACCAGGCCTCGTGGGCTGGGGTGTTTGCTGCGGTGTTGCCAGGGTTGCCACGGGATCGCCGGGCATGTTCTTCGTCTGTACCGGCCTTCTCGCCGGCAAGCCGGCTCCAGCAGCCACAGCCCGTGCAGGCGCTGGCTTGCCGGCGATAGGACCGGTATCGGTTGCAGGTCAGTCGATGCTCACACCCGAGAAGTCGTTGCGGCCAAACGGGCTGACCCGAAAGTCGGCGACCTTGGCGCTGATCGGCTGGTTGACGGTGGAATGCGCCACCGGCGTGATCGGCACCTGCTGCTTGAGGCGCTGCTGGGCCTGTTGGTAAAGCGCCGTGCGTTCGGCGCGGTCGGTGACTTGCTTGGCTTTCTTCACCAGGCTGTCGTACTGCGGGTCGCACCACAGCGAGTAGTTGTTGCTGCCGATGGCATCACAGTTGTAGAGGGTGCCCAGCCAGTTGTCCGGGTCGCCGTTGTCACCGGTCCAGCCGATCAGGGCGATATCGTGTTCACCGCTCTTCATGCGCTTGAGGTACTCGCCCCACTCGTAGCTGACGATGCGCACCTTGAAGCCGAGCTTGCTCCAGTCGGCCTGCAGCATCTCGGCCATGAGCTTGGCGTTGGGGTTGTAGGGGCGTTGCACCGGCATGGCCCACAGGGTAACTTCGGTGCCTTCCTTGACACCGGCCTGTTGCAGCAGGGCCTTGGCTTTGGCCGGGTCGAACGGGGCATCCTTGATGGTTTGGTCATAGGACCATTGAGTGGGCGGCATGGCGTTGACCGCCTGTTGGCCGGAGTCCTGATACACCGCCTGGAGAATCGCCTGTTTGTTCACCGCCATGTCCATGGCCTGGCGGACTTCCAGCCGGTCGAACGGTGGATGTTGGGTGTTGTAGGCGATGTAGCCGAGGTTGAAGCCAGGTTGCCGGAGCACCTGCAACCGGTCGTCTCCCCTGAGCGCTGGCAGGTCTGCCGGGCGCGGGTGCAGGGTGACCTGGCATTCATTGCGGCGCAGCTTCTGAATGCGCACCGAAGGGTCGACGTTGATCGAGAACACCAGGTTGTCGATCTTGACCTCATCCGCTGCCCAGTAGTCTTTGTTGCCCTTGAAGCGGATCTGCGCGTCTTTCTGGTAGCGCTGGAATACGAAGGGGCCAGTGCCGATCGGTTGCTGGTTGATGTCGCTGGGGCGGCCGCTGGCCAGCAGTTGTTGGGCGTACTCGGCGGACAGTATCGAGGCGAAGCTCATGGCCAGGTTCTGGATGAACGCGGCATCGACGCGGTTGAGGGTGAACACCACGGTGTGCGGGTCGGTTTTCTCGACACGGGCGATGTTCTTGTCCAGGCCCATGCTGACGAAGTAGGGGAACTCAGTGGGGTAGCCCTTACGGAACGGGTGCTGCTTGTCGAGCATGCGGTTGAAAGTGAACAGCACATCCTCGGCATTGAAGTCGCGGCTTGGGGTGAAAACCTTGTTGGCGTGGAACTTGACCCCTTCGCGCAGGTGGAAGGTGTAGCGCAGGCCGTCATCGGATACTTCCCATCGGGTAGCCAGGGCGGGTTGTACCGCTGTGCCGCCGCGCTCGAACTCGACCAGTCGGTTGTAGATCGGCTCGGCGGCGTCATTGTCGGTGGCGCTGGTGTACTGGGCTGTGTCGAACCCTGCCGGACTGCCCTCCGAGCAGAACACCAGGCTCTTGGCCTGGAGGGCAGGGGCCTGGGCCAGCAGGCTGAGGGCAAGCAGGGTCGAAAGACGGGTAACGTGGCGCATGGCAATTCCTTTTCCAGCTGTTCTCGCCGCCTCGGGGTACGAATTGCGGCAACAGGGACCCAAACCCGACGCGGGTAGCGTCGGGGGTGGGCTGCATGTAGGGGAAGGGGCGAAGGTTGCGGTGCTACTTGTCTACACTGACGCCGTAGAACGAGTTCAACGCGAACGGACTGATCTTGAAGTCCTTCACCTTGGCGCTCATTGGCTGATACACGGTGGAGTGCGCGATAGGTGTGATGGGTACCTGTTCCTTGAGGATGTGTTGCGCCTTCTGGTACAGCTCGGTGCGTTTGCCCTGGTCGGAGGTGGCCTTGGCCTGCTTGATCAGGTCGTCATAGGGCTTGTAGCACCACTTGGAGAAGTTGTTGCCGTCAATGGCATCGCAACCGTAGAGGGTACCGAGCCAGTTGTCCGGGTCACCGTTGTCGCCGCTCCAGCCAATCAGCATCGCACCCTGCTCGCCGCCCTTGGAACGCTTGATGTACTCACCCCATTCGTAGCTGACGATCTTGGCCTTGATACCAATCTTGCCCCAGTCGGACTGCAGCATTTCGGCCATCAACTTGGCGTTGGGGTTGTAGGGACGTTGAACCGGCATCGCCCACAGGGTGATCTCGGTGCCTTCCTTGATACCCGCTTCCTTGAGCAGTTGCTTGGCTTTCTCCGGGTCGTAGGCGGCGTCCTTGATGCTGTCGTCGTAGGACCACTGGGTCGGCGGCATGGCGTTGACGGCAAGCTGGCCGGCGCCCTGGTAGACCGATTCGATGATCTTCTTCTTGTCCACGGCCATATCCAGCGCTTCGCGGACCTTGAGCTGGGACAGCGGGTTGGGTTCGTTGCTGCCCTTGACCTTGTCCATCACGTTGTAGGCGATATAGCCCAGGTTGAAACCGGCCTGCTGTGGCATCTGCAGGTTCTTGTCCTCTTTGAGCGGCTCGATGTCCGCCGGGCGCGGGAACAGGGTGACCTGACACTCGTTCTTCTTCAGTTTCTGCATGCGCACCGAGGCATCGGTGGTGATGGCGAAGATCAGGTTGTCGATCTTCACGTCCTCAGGCTTCCAGTAGTCCTTGTTGCCCTTGAAGCGGATCTGCGCGTCCTTCTGGTACTTGCTGAACACGAACGGGCCCGTGCCGATGGGCTTCTGGTTGATGTCGGCGGCCTTGCCTTGCTTGAGCAACTGGTCGGCGTACTCGGCCGACTGAATGGAGGCGAAGCTCATGGCCAGGTTCTGAATGAACGCGGCATCGACCTCATTGAGGGTGAAACGCACGGTGTGATCGTCGAGTTTCTCCACCTTGGCGATGTTCTTGTCCATGCCCATGTCGGTGAAGTACGGGAATTCGGTGGGGTAGGCTTTACGGAAGGGGTGGTTCTTGTCGAGCATGCGGTTGAAGGTGAACAGCACGTCGTCGGCGTTGAACGCCCGGGTTGGCTTGAAGTAGTCGGTGGTGTGGAACTTGACCCCTTCACGCAGATGGAAGGTATAGGTCTTGCCGTCGTCAGACACTTCCCACTTGGTCGCGAGCCCCGGGATGACCGCGGTACCGCCGCGTTCGAACTGGGTCAGGCGGTTGAACACGGTTTCAGCCGAGGCGTCGAAGTCGGTTCCCGTGGTGTACTGCCCAGGGTCGAAGCCGGCTGGACTGCCCTCGGAGCAGAACACCAGGTTGGATGCGGCTTGGGCGAAGGGGGCGCCGGCTAGCAAGCCTGCGCCGACCAGGAACGGAATGACTGCGTGTTTGAGCATGGTGGCCTCATTGTTGTCATTTTTTTCAGTTGAGGTGGCCTCGTGAGCCGACCTGCGGATACTTATGCAGGGGGTATTCCCAATGCAACAGTCAGGAGGATAGTTGGCGCCAGAAAAGTAGTACGACCGTACATGGATGTCGCATTCATGTAACTTTCACGCAAGTTGAACGTTTGCGCAGGCCGAAAGATGGCATTTTGCTGATTATTTCGAGGCGGGATGATACGTAGGACGCACCGTTTTCGTGCGTAGGAAATGTCTGAAATTACTAAGTTAGAGCGCTGCGTGTGCGGCTTTGTGCCGCGAGAGGGGCGCATGGCGCCCCTCAAGGGATGGGTCAGGGCATTTGCACTTCGATCAGGCCATCGGCGTTCATGCTGACTTCACTGGTGCCGGCCTCGATGTCCGGCGCCGGGGCCGCTTCGTCGGCACCCATGGCTTTCATCGCCATGGGCGCGCTACGCAGGTACGGGCGTGGGTAGCCGCTGCTGTTGAGGTTCAGGCTGACCACCTTGTAGCCCTTGCCACCCAGGGCCTCGGTGGCCAGTTGGGCGCGTGCCTTGAAGGCCTCGACGGCGTCCTTGAGCAGGGCATCCTCGCTGGCCTTGCGGGTGGCTGCGGCGATGGAGAAGTCCATGCCGCCCATTTTCATGTTCTGCAGCAAGTCGGCGGTCAGCTGCGACAAGGCCGGGAAGTCGGCGCTCTCAAGGCGCAGCTCGGCACGTTCGCGCCAGCCGGTGATCTTCTGGCCTTTGCTGTCGTATACCGGGTAGCTGTTGCGGCTGCCCTGGCTGATCTTCACGTCCTTGACCTGACGGGCCTGCTGGATGGATGTGTTCAGGGTTTCGGTGATCTGCTTGGCCAGCTTGCCTGGGTCGGTGTTCTGCGCTTCGCTGTAAAGGGTCACCACCATCAAGTCGCGTGGGACTTCCTTGCTGACTTCGGCGCGCAGCGACACCTGGTTGTAGCGTGGCTCATCGGCGGCCAGTGCAGGCAAGCTGGCGAGCAGGCCGCAAGACATGACCAGGGCGGCGCCGCGACGGGAAATTTGCATGTAGGACTCCTTGGCAATAAAAGGCGTGGGCTTGGGCGTTCCTTTCCACGCATGGCCCATCAGACCGGGAACAGTGTAGTGGGTTCAAAAGTGCCATCATGAACCTGTGACAAAGTGTGGCGCTTTGCCGCATCGCTGCAGCGATGCGCCTGGCTTCGGTATACTCCAGCCGATTTTCCTGGAGCACTCATCAGGAGAGCTCATGCTCGCCGCCGTACAACCGCTATCCGCTACCCGTCAGAACCTCTGGCGCCTGACCGTCATTCGCGTGCTGGTCCTGGCTGCCCAGGCCGGCTCGGTGGGCGTCGCCTACTGGACCGAACTGCTGCCGCTGCCCTGGTTCTCGCTGGCGGCGACGTTGGCACTCTCATCCATCCTGTGCGCGTTCACCGCGTTGCGCCTGCGCCTGTCGCTGCCAGTCACCGAGCTGGAATACGCCTTGCAACTGGCCTGTGACCTGCTGATTCACAGTGCGTTGCTTTATTACTCGGGCGGCTCGACCAACCCGTTCGTGTCGTATTACCTGGTGCCGTTGGCGATTGCCGCAGTGACCCTGCCATGGCTCTACTCGCTGATTCTCTCTGGCATCGCGCTGACGGCCTACAGCCTGTTGCTGGTGCAGTTCTACCCGCTCGAAGGGTTGCCGATGGCGCGGGACAAGATGCAGGTGTACGGCATGTGGCTGAGCATCGCGCTGGCGGCAGCGGTGATCACCTTCTTCGCCGCCCGCATGGCCGAAGAGCTGCGTCGCCAGGAGCAACTGCGTTCCGAGCGGCGGGAAGAAAGCCTGCGCGACGAGCAGTTGCTGGCCGTGGCCACCCAGGCGGCAGGCGCGGCCCATGAGTTGGGCACGCCGCTGGCGACCATGAGCGTCCTGCTCAATGAAATGCGCCAGGACCATTCTGACCCGATGCTGCAGGAAGATCTGCAGATCCTTCAGGACCAGGTCAAACTGTGCAAGGAAACCCTGCAGCAACTGGTGCGGGCAGCCGAGGCCAACCGACGCATGGCGGTGGTCGAGCAGGACGTTACCGCCTGGCTCGACGAGGCGCTCAACCGCTGGCACCTGATGCGCCCGGAAGCCAGCTACCGGTTCCAGCGCCTGCGAGACGGCCAGGTGCCTCGCCTGACCCCGCCGCCGGATTTGACCCAGGCCCTGCTGAACCTGCTGAACAATGCCGCCGATGCCTGTCCGGATGACTTGGAAGTGCGCTTGGACTGGGACGCCCAGGACATCGTCATCAGCATCCGTGACCATGGCCCGGGCGTGCCGCCGGCCATTGCCGAGGCCATCGGCAAACCCTTTATCACCACCAAGGGCAAAGGCTTCGGCCTGGGCCTGTTCTTGAGCAAGGCCAGCGTGACCCGTGCGGGCGGTTCGGTGAAACTCTATAGTCATGAACAGGGTGGCACCCTGACCGAACTGCGCCTGCCCTATGGCAAGCGAGGAGATGAAAGATGAGCGAAGAAAACCAGGTCGAAGGCGAAGAATTGCCCCACCTGTTGCTGGTGGATGACGATGCCACCTTCACTCGGGTCATGGCCCGTGCCATGAGCCGTCGGGGGTTCCGTGTCAGCACGGCCAGTTCCGCTGAAGAAGGGCTGATTCTGGCCCAGCAGGACTTGCCGGACTACGCCACGTTGGACCTGAAGATGGAAGGCGATTCCGGTCTGGTGCTGCTGCCCAAGCTTCTGGAGCTGGACCCGGAAATGCGTGTGGTGATCCTGACCGGTTACTCGAGCATTGCCACGGCGGTCGAGGCGGTCAAGCGCGGTGCCTGCAACTACCTGTGCAAACCAGCCGACGCGGACGATGTGCTGACGGCGCTGCTCTCGGAACATACCGACCTCGATACCTTGGTGCCGGAAAACCCGATGTCGGTCGACCGCTTGCAGTGGGAACACATTCAGCGCGTGCTCAACGAACACGAAGGCAATATCTCCGCCACTGCGCGGGCGCTGGGCATGCACCGCCGGACCTTGCAGCGCAAATTGCAGAAGCGCCCGGTCCGCCGTTGACCTCCTGCTGCCTGCACCGCCCCTTTCGCGGGTAAACTCACGCCCACGGGGTGCACATCCCTGTGAAGCGGGTTTGCCCGCGAGGAGGCCAGCAAAGGCAGAAACGTCCGCGATAGTCCTCCACGATCCCCGCATTTCCTGACGCGTTGGCGTATCATTAGCCACCTAACGGCAACTCCCATCAGGATCGCTTGCGCATGCTCGCCCTTCTTATCCAGACGCTGAACATCACGGCCCCGGTGTTCGCCATGTTGTTCATGGGCGTGTTGCTCAAACGCATTCACCTGATCGACGACAACTTCAATCGCGTCGCCTCGCAGTTGGTGTTCAACGTCTGCATGCCGGCGTTGCTGTTCCTGGGTATCTACCACGCCGACCTGGCTTCGGCAGTCAAACCTGGAGTCATCCTCTATTTCATCGTCGCCACGCTGGTCGGTTTCGCCTTGGCCTGGGGCATGGCGATCTGGCGTAGCCCGCTGGCCGACCGGGGCATCTATACCCAAGGGGCATTTCGTGGCAACAACGGGGTCATTGGCCTGGCCCTGGCGGCCAGTCTCTACGGTGACTACGGCATCTCGCTGGGGGCGGTGCTCGCGGGGCTGGTCATCCTCATGTACAACTCGCTGTCGGCGGTGGTGCTGGCGGTGTACAGCCCCGACCTGAAGTCCGACCCCTGGAGCATTTGCAAGAGCATCTTCAGCAACCCGTTGATCATCAGCGTGCTGGTGGCCACTCCCATGGCGTACGGGCAAGTACCGCTGCCTAACTGGCTTTTGACTTCGGGTGATTACCTGGCGCAGATGACCCTGCCGCTGGCGCTCATCTGTATCGGCGGTACCCTGTCGCTGGCGGCCCTGCGTGACAGCGGCAGGCTGGCGATCGACGCCAGCCTGGTGAAGATGCTCTGGCTGCCGTTGATCGGCACCTTGGGTGCCTGGTTGTGCGGGTTCCGTGGGGCCGAGCTGGGCATCCTGTTCCTGTACATCGGCAGCCCGACCGCTGCGGCCAGTTATGTCATGGCCCGGGCGGCCAACGGCAATCATGAGCTGGCGGCTTCTATCATCGTGATCACCACACTAATGGCGGCGATTACCACCAACATTGGCATTTTCATCTTGCAGTGGGGCGGATGGATCTAGATCCTTGACTGCAAACAACTCCAACAACACGGCCTCCTGACTAAAGGACACTTCATGCAAGACCAGAGCACGCCCGAGCGGTTACAGCGCGGGCTGAAGAATCGCCATATCCAGTTGATCGCGCTGGGCGGGGCCATCGGCACCGGGCTGTTCCTGGGCATTGCCCAAACCATCCAGCTGGCCGGCCCGTCCGTGCTGCTGGGCTACGCCATTGCCGGCCTCATGGCCTTCTTCATCATGCGCCAGCTCGGCGAGATGGTGGTCGAAGAGCCGGTCGCCGGCAGCTTCAGCCATTTCGCCCACCAGTACTGGAGCGAGTTCGCAGGTTTCGTATCGGGCTGGAACTACTGGGTGGTGTACGTGCTGGTAGGCATGGCCGAGCTGACGGCCGTGGGCATCTACGTGCAGTACTGGTGGCCGGATTTTCCCACCTGGGCCACGGCGGCGATCTTCTTCGTGGCGATCAACGCCATCAACCTGACCCAGGTTAAGGTCTATGGTGAGCTGGAGTTCTGGTTCGCGCTGGTCAAGGTGGTAGCCATCGTCAGCATGATCGGCTTTGGTGCCTGGCTGTTGAGCAGTGGCCACGGCGGGCCGGACGCCAGCGTGGCCAACCTGTGGCAGTACGGTGGTTTCTTCCCCAACGGCGTGACTGGCTTGATCATGGCCTTGGCGGTGATCATGTTCTCCTTCGGTGGCCTGGAGCTGGTGGGTATTACCGCCGCCGAAGCAGACAACCCACGCCAGAGCATCCCCAAGGCGACCAACCAGGTGGTGTACCGCATCCTGATTTTCTACATCGGTGCACTGGCAGTGTTGCTGTCGCTGTACCCGTGGCAGAAGGTCGTGCAGGGCGGCAGCCCGTTCGTGATGATCTTCCACGAGCTGGACAGCGATCTGGTCGCGACCATCCTCAATATCGTGGTGCTGACGGCTGCACTGTCGGTCTACAACAGCTGTGTGTACGCCAACAGCCGCATGCTGTTCGGCCTGGCCAGCCAGGGTGATGCGCCGCGGCAGCTGCTCAAGGTCAGCCGTCGTGGCGTGCCGCTGACGGCGCTGGGTGTGTCGGCGTTCGCCACCGGCATGTGCGTGCTGATCAACTACCTGATGCCAGGTGAAGCCTTCGGTCTGTTGATGGCCCTGGCGGTGTCGGCCTTGGTGATCAACTGGGCCAGCATCAGCATTACCCACCTGAAGTTCCGTAAAGCCAAGCTGGCGGCGGGTATCAACCCGTTCTACCGCAGCTGGGGTCACCCGGTGACCAACTACCTGTGCCTGGCGTTCATCGTGCTGATTCTGGTGGTGATGTACCTGACCCCGCCGATTCGTATCTCGGTGTTGTTGATTCCGGCGTGGATCGCTGTGTTGTGGGTGGCCTTCAAGATGAAGAAGGCGCGCCAAGCCAAGTAAGACGGTCTGGCGTTATCGCCGGCACGTCGGCTCCTGCACGTTGGGAGCCGGCGTGACGGCGATATATCGTTCAACCCTGGTGGGTGTCGATTACTTCCTGGGCTGCCCTGAAGGCATCGATCGCCGCGGGTACTCCGGCATACACTGCGCAATGCAGCAACGCCTCGCGGATCTCCTCCACCGTACAGCCATTGTTCAAGGCCCCGCGCACATGCCCCTTGAGCTCTTGCGGGCACTTGAGTGCCGTCAGGGTCGCCAGGGTGATCAGGCTGCGGGTCTTCAACGGCAACCCGTCGCGAGCCCAGACACTGCCCCAGGCGTGTTGGTTGACGAAGTCCTGCAGCGGTTGGGTAAAGTCGGTGGCGTTGTTCAGGGCGCGGTCGACGAATGCATCCCCCATCACCTGGCGGCGAATCTGTTCGCCGGTGTTGTGTTCGGCCATGTTGTTTTCCTTAGTGTTGGCGACGCCAGGCGCGCAACGTGGTGTACAGCAGCACCACGCCCAGCACCGGCAAGACATAGAACAGCATCAGCCGTTCCAGGCGGCCGGCCAGTGGCATGCCTGTGGTGAACGCCACCACGTGCAGGCCATAGGCCAGGTACAGGCACAGGAACACCAGGCCCTCGGCGCGGGTGATCCGGTAGCCGGAATAGAACACCGGCAGACTCAGGGCTGCGACGCCCAGCATCACGGGCAGGTCGAAGGCCAGGGCGTTGGGCGAGATCGAAAGCGGCTCGGGGGCAATCGTCGCGGTCAGGCCGAGCACCGCGAGCAGGTTGAACAGATTGCTGCCGACGACCGTGCCCACGGCGATTTCCCGTTCGCCGCGCAAGGCGGCGATCATTGCGGTGGCCAGTTCTGGCAGGGAGGTGCACACGGCCACCACGGTGAGCCCGATGATGCGTTCGGACAGTCCCAGGTCGGTGGCGACTTCGACGGCAGCTTCCAGCATCAAGTGGCCGGCCAGGCTCAGTAGGCCCAGGCCCAACAGGATCTGCAGCGTCACGGTAAACCAGAAGCGCCGGGTGCTGATCGTGGCCACGCTGGGCGCGGGGTAGGTGCGGGCATAGTGGCGGGACTGGTGCCAGAGCATGGCCAGGTAGCCCGCCAGGCCGAAGAGCAACAGGCCCCCTTCCAGGCGGCCTAGGTAACCATTGGCTGCAAGCGCGTAGACCAAGGCGCTGGCGGCGATCATCAGCGGAATGTCCAGGCGCACCAGTTGGCGTGATACCCGCAAGGGGATGATCAGTGCCGCCAGGCCAAGAATGACCAGCACGTTGAAAATGTTGCTGCCGATCACGCTGCCCACGGCGACGTCCGGGGCGCCCTGATAGGCAGCTTGCAGGCTCACCGTCAGTTGCGGTGCGGTGCTGCCGAAAGCCACCAGGCTCAAGCCGATGATCAGCGGCCGCACATGCAGGCGTTGGGCCAGGCGCAGGGCGGCGCGCACCATCAGTTCGGCACCGCCGATCAGCAATAGCAGGGCCAGGCCCAGTTGCAGCAGGCTGAAGGTGGGGAGGGTGGCCAGGTCGAAAATGGTCGAGGCTCCAGTCGAGTCAGTCGCTCAGACCTTGTACCCGGACTCGCGCCGTTCCGCTACGGAGCATGCCGATTTTTTCTGCGGCGGCACGTGAAAGGTCGATCAGGCGGCCGCGCGTGTGCGGGCCACGGTCGTTGATTCGCACAACCACACTGCGTTGGTTGGCCAGGTTGGTGACCAGAACGCGGCTGCCGAAGGGCAGGCTACGGTGGGCGGCGGTGAGGCCATGCTGGTTGAAAGGTTCGCCGCTGGCGGTGCGCTTGCCGTGGTGGCGAGCGCCGTAATAGGAGGCGGTGCCGGTCTTATCGTAACCGCTGGGGTCAATGTCGTGGCTGGCGCAGCCGGCCAGGACGGAGAAGAGAGCGAGGGTGCCGAGGGATCGTTTTAGCAAGTCGGATGCTCCGGTGCTACATTCGCCGGTGGGGCCGCTCCCCAGGGGCGCGCTGCCCTTGAGCGTGGCGCGGTCCTGTGGGAGCGGGTTTACCTGCGAACGAGGGCCAGGCCCTCGCAGGCTACAGGGGGAAAACAATCACCCTTCGAGCTTGGCTTTGAGCAATTGGTTCACTTGCCCAGGGTTGGCCTTGCCCTTGGACGCCTTCATCGCCTGGCCGACGAAGAAGCCGAACATCTTGCCGCGCTTGGCCTCGTCGGCGGCGCGGTACTGTTCGACCTGCTCGGCATTGGCTGCCAGCATCTCGTCGAGCATCTTGTCGATAGCGCCGGTGTCGGTGACCTGCTTGAGGCCTTTGCTCTCGATGATGGCATCGGCATCGCCTTCACCGGCGGCCATCGCTTCGAACACAGTCTTGGCGATCTTGCCGCTGATGGTGTTGTCGCGAATACGCAGCAGCATGCCACCCAGTTGCGCGGCGCTGACCGGGGACTGGTCGATTTCCACGCCAAGCTTGTTCAGCAGGCTGCCCAGTTCGACCATGACCCAGTTGGCGGCCAGCTTGGCATCGCCACCAACGCGTGCCACTTCTTCGAAGTAGTCGGCTTGCTCACGGCTGGAGGCCAGCACGTTGGCATCGTACGCAGACAGGCCGTATTGGCTCTGGAAGCGCTCGACCTTTTGCTGTGGCAGTTCCGGCAGGCCGGCGCGAACGGTTTCCAGGAAACTGTCCTCGATGACCACTGGCAGCAGGTCTGGGTCGGGGAAGTAACGGTAGTCGTTGGCTTCCTCCTTGCTGCGCATGGAGCGGGTCTCGTCCTTGTTCGGGTCGTACAGGCGAGTTTCCTGGACCACCTTGCCGCCGTCCTCGATCAGGTCGATCTGGCGCTGGATCTCGCTGTTGATCGCGCGTTCGATGAAGCGGAACGAGTTGACGTTCTTGATCTCGCAGCGGGTGCCGAACTCGGTCTGACCTTTCGGGCGCACCGACACGTTGCAGTCGCAGCGCAGCGAACCTTCGGCCATGTTGCCGTCGCAGATGCCCAAGTAGCGCACCAGAGCATGGATCGCCTTGACGTAGGCGACGGCTTCCTTGGCGCTGCGCATGTCTGGCTCGGAGACGATTTCCAGCAGCGGTGTGCCGGCGCGGTTCAGGTCGATGCCGGTGGAGCCGCTGAAATCTTCGTGCAGGCTCTTGCCGGCGTCTTCTTCCAGGTGCGCACGGGTAATGCCGATACGCTTGATGGTGCCGTCTTCCAGGGCGATGTCCAGGTGCCCCTTGCCGACGATCGGCAGGTCCATCTGGCTGATCTGATAACCCTTGGGCAGGTCGGGGTAGAAGTAGTTCTTGCGCGCGAACACGTTGCGCTTGCCGATCTCGGCGTCGATCGCCAGGCCGAACATGCAGGCCATGCGCACGGCTTCCTGGTTGAGCACCGGCAGTACGCCGGGCATCCCCAGGTCAACCAGGCTGGCCTGGGTGTTCGGCTCGGAACCGAAGGTGGTGGCGCTGCCGGAGAAAATCTTCGACTGGGTGGCCAGCTGGGTATGAATCTCCAGCCCGATCACAACTTCCCATTGCATGTGTCAGTTCCTCAGAAGCCGTTGGGGGCGCGGGTGTGCCAGTCGGTGACTTGCTGGTAGCGGTGCGCGACGTTGAGCAGGCGGCCTTCCTGGAAATAGGGAGCCAGCAGTTGTACGCCGACCGGCAGGCCATCGACGAAACCGGCCGGCATCGACAAGCCCGGCAGGCCCGCCAGGTTGGCGGTGATGGTGTAGACGTCCTCAAGGTAGGCGGCGACCGGGTCGTTGCTCTTGGCGCCGAGCTTCCAGGCCGGGTTCGGCGTGGTCGGGCCGAGGATCAGGTCGACGTCGTTGAACGCGGCCATGAAGTCATTCTTGATCAGGCGACGGATCTGCTGCGCCTTGACGTAGTAGGCGTCGTAGTAGCCGGCCGACAGGGCGTAGGTGCCGACCATGATGCGGCGCTGGACTTCGGCGCCGAAGCCTTCGCCACGGGAACGCTTGTACAGGTCGGTCAGGTCTTTCGGGTTCTCGCAGCGGTAGCCGAAGCGCACGCCATCGAAACGCGACAGGTTGGAGGAGGCTTCGGCTGGCGCGATCACGTAGTACGCCGGGATGGCGTGCTGCATGTTCGGCAGGCTGATTTCCTTGACCACCGCGCCGAGCTTTTCCAGCTCCTTGACGCTGGCCTGGACCAGGTCGGCGATGCGCGGGTCGAGGCCGGCACCGAAGTATTCCTTCGGCAGGCCGATGCGCAGACCTTGCAGCGAGGCGTTCAGGTTGGCGCTGTAGTCCGGCACCGGCTCTTCGATGCTGGTGGAGTCCTTGGCGTCGAAGCCGGCCATGCCTTGCAGCAGCAGGGCGCAGTCCTCGGCGGTGCGGGCCAGTGGGCCGCCCTGGTCGAGGCTCGAGGCGTAGGCGATCATGCCCCAGCGCGAAACACGGCCATAGGTCGGTTTCAGGCCGGTGAGGTTGGTCAGCGCCGCTGGCTGACGGATCGAGCCGCCGGTGTCGGTGCCGGTAGTGGCCGGCAGTAGGCGTGCGGCCACCGCTGCGGCGGAACCGCCGGACGAGCCGCCGGGAACGTGTTCAAGGTTCCATGGATTTTTCACCGGGCCGTAGTGGCTGGACTCGTTGGCCGAGCCCATGGCGAATTCGTCCATGTTGGTCTTGCCCAGGGTGACCATGCCGGCTTCGGCCAGTTTGGCGACCACGGTGGCGTCGTAGGGCGCCTTGAAGTTGTCGAGCATCTTCGAGCCGCAGCTGGTGCGGATGCCGTTGGTGCAGAACAGGTCCTTGTGGGCGATCGGTGCGCCGAGCAGGGCGCCGTTCTCGCCGGCGGCGCGACGGGCGTCGGCAGCACGGGCCTGGGTCAGGGCCAGGTCCTCGGTGACGCTGATGAAGCTGTTGATCTGCGGGTCGAGCTGCTTGATGCGCGCCAACAGGGCGCCGGTCAGCTCTTCGGAGGAAAACGACTTGTCGGCGAGTCCGCGGGCGATCTCGGCCAGGGTCAATTGATGCATGGCAGGCTCTTTCCCTTACTCGATGACTTTTGGAACCAGGTACAGACCGCTTTCGGTCGCCGGTGCGATGGCCTGATAGGCGTCGCGCTGATTGCGCTCGGTGACTTGGTCAGGGCGCAGGCGTTGGCTGGCTTCCAGTGGGTGGGCCAAGGGTTCGATGCCGCTGGTATCGACCGCTTGCATCTGGTCGACCAGCCCGAGAATACTGTTCAAGGCATCGGTAATGCGTGGCAGTTCGCCTTCATTCAGCCCCAGACGGGCCAGATGGGCGATCTTTTCCACGTCGCAGCGTTGAAGCGCCATGGGGATCTCCAGAAAAACTAAGAACGGAATGAGGTCCGTGGTGAGGAACATGTCGGCATTTTGGCGGTCATACGGCCGCGATCATCTGCTGGCTTGCTCGGAAAAACTGCCAATTTAACATATTGGCTCCTTGCCCAAAATCCCTGCCATTGTTAGAGTTTGCCGCACTTTTTTACCCACGCTTTCCCCAGGGTCACTTTCCCATGTTCAAGAAACTGCGTGGCATGTTTTCCAGCGATCTCTCCATCGACCTGGGTACTGCCAACACCCTTATTTACGTGCGTGAGCGCGGTATCGTCCTGAATGAGCCCTCGGTTGTTGCCATCCGTACCCACGGCAACCAGAAAAGCGTCGTCGCCGTCGGTACCGAAGCCAAACGCATGCTGGGCCGTACGCCTGGCAACATTGCTGCCATTCGTCCGATGAAGGACGGCGTCATCGCCGACTTCAGCGTTTGTGAAAAAATGTTGCAGTACTTCATCAACAAGGTTCACGAGAACAGCTTCCTGCAGCCCAGCCCACGCGTGCTGATCTGCGTGCCGTGCAAGTCGACCCAGGTAGAGCGCCGCGCCATTCGCGAGTCGGCCCTGGGTGCCGGTGCACGTGAGGTGTTCCTGATCGAAGAGCCGATGGCTGCAGCCATCGGTGCCGGCCTGCCGGTCGAGGAAGCCCGTGGTTCGATGGTCGTCGATATCGGTGGCGGTACCACCGAAATCGCGCTGATCTCGCTGAACGGCGTGGTCTATGCCGAGTCCGTGCGTGTGGGCGGCGACCGCTTCGACGAAGCCATCGTCACCTATGTGCGCCGCAACTACGGCAGCCTGATCGGTGAGTCCACCGCCGAGCGCATCAAGCAGGAAATCGGTACCGCCTACCCGGGTGGCGAAGTGCGTGAAGTCGACGTCCGTGGCCGCAACCTGGCCGAAGGCGTACCGCGTGCCTTCACCCTGAACTCCAACGAAGTGCTCGAGGCCCTGCAAGAGTCGCTGGCTACCATCGTCCAGGCCGTCAAGAGCGCCCTGGAGCAGTCGCCGCCCGAGCTGGCTTCCGACATCGCCGAGCGCGGCCTGGTGCTGACCGGTGGTGGCGCACTGCTGCGTGACCTCGACAAGCTGCTGGCACAGGAAACCGGCTTGCCGGTGATCGTCGCCGAGGACCCGCTGACCTGCGTTGCCCGTGGCGGCGGTCGCGCCCTGGAGATGATGGACAAGCACGCGATGGACCTGCTCTCCAGCGAGTGATTCCCACCCGCTGCTTCTGAGCGCCCGGTTTACAGGTAGCACGAGCAGTGCTACCTGTATGCGCTGGGCAGGCGTCCATCCGGGCGTCGTTTCCGTCAACCCGCAACCAGGCTGGTGCGTTGTCCCATGTCCAATGACCTCCTGAGTCGTCCACGAGGAACGGCCCATTAAACCGCTTTTCTCCAAGGGCCCCTCGTTGGGCGTTCGCCTACTGGTACTCGTAGTGCTGTCCGTCGCGCTGATGGTGGTCGACGCACGTTTCGACGTGCTCAAGCCAGTCCGCAGCCAGATGGGCCTGGTGCTGATGGAATCCTACTGGGTCACTGACCTGCCGCAGCGCCTGTGGCAAGGCGTGGCCGGCCAGTTCGGCAGCCGCACCGAACTGATCGCGGAAAACGAAAAGCTCAAGACCGAGGCCCTGCTGTTGCAGGGGCGCCTGCAAAAGCTGGCGGCCCTCACCGAGCAGAACGTGCGCCTGCGTGAGCTGCTGAACTCCTCGGCCCTGGTCAATGAAAAGGTCGAGGTGGCCGAGCTGATCGGTGTCGACCCCAACCCGTTCACCCATCGCATCCTGATCAACAAGGGCGAGCGTGATGGTGTGTTTCTTGGCCAGCCGGTACTCGATGCCCGTGGCCTGATGGGCCAGGTGGTCGAACTGATGCCCTACACCTCACGGGTGCTGCTGCTGACCGACACCACCCATAGCATTCCGGTGCAGGTCAACCGCAACGGCCTGCGCGCCATCGCCAGCGGCACGGGTAACCCCGAGCGCCTGGAGTTGCGCCACGTGGCAGACACTGCCGACATCAAGGAAGGCGACTTGCTGGTCAGTTCCGGTATGGGGCAACGCTTCCCGGCCGGCTACCCGGTGGCCACGGTCAACGAAGTGATCCATGACTCGGGCCAGCCGTTCGCCATCGTGCGCGCGATTCCAACCGCCGCCCTTAACCGCAGCCGCTATATGCTGCTGGTGTTCAGCGATCGACGCAGCCCGGAGCAGCGTGCCACCGACGCCGCCATCGCCCAGGAAGAAGCCGACCGCAAGGGCGCTCCGGCCAGTGGCCAGCCAGCTGCACCCGCCGATCACGCTGCCCCGGCCAGCGGCGCCGCCCCTGCCGGCACTGCTCCCGCCGTACCGGCCACGCCAGCGCCGACCCCGACGGCCGCGCCCTCTACCCCAACCGCCGCGCCTGCCGCGCCGGCTCAACACCGGAGACCATGATGGCAGCTTCGCGCCGTAACAACGGGTGGGTGATCTGGCTGACATTCGTCATCGGTCTGCTGCTGAGCGTCTCGCCGATGCCTCAGTTCCTGGAAGTGTTCCGGCCCATGTGGCTGGCACTGCTGGTGTCGTTCTGGACCCTCATGGTGCCGAACAAGGTCGGCATGACCACGGCTTTCCTGCTCGGCCTGGCCGAGGATGTGCTCTATGGTACCTTGCTGGGGCAAAACGCCCTCATTCTGACCCTGATCACCTTCCTGGTATTGTCCCTGCAGCAACGCCTGCGCATGTTCCCCATGTGGCAGCAGAGCCTTGTGATTCTGGTGATCTTCGGTATCGCCCAATTGATCCAGCTATGGCTCAGTGCGCTCACCGGCAACCGCCTGCCGACCCTGGCGTTGGTGTGGTCGGCGGTGATCAGTGCCTTGCTATGGCCTTGGGTCAGCTTCGCCCTGCGCGACTTGCGCCGCCGATTGCACATAAACTGACGGCGATGCCGCGACTGACAGGGAGATGTCCGCATGACTCCGCTTTACCTGGCCTCGGGCTCGCCACGCCGTCGTGAACTGCTGACCCAGATCGGCGTGCCGTTCACCACGGTCAGCGCACCTGTCGATGAAACCCCACTCCCTCACGAAAGCGCCGAGGCCTATGTCGAGCGCCTGGCCCAGGCCAAGGCCAAGGCCGGTTTCGCCAGAGTCGACGGCCCGGCTGTAACCCTTGGCGCAGACACTGCGGTGGTGCTCGATGGTCGTATTCTCGGCAAACCGGAAAACCGCGAACATGCCTTGGCCATGCTGGCCGACCTGTCGGGGCGCGAACACCAGGTCCTGACTGGCATCGCCGTGAGCGATGGCCAGCGCTGCCTCAGTCTGTGCGTTTCGAGCAGCGTGCGTTTTCGCCCGATTACCGGTGATGAGGCCGAACGCTACTGGGCCAGCGGCGAACCCCTGGACAAGGCCGGTGGGTATGCCATACAGGGACTGGGCGCGGTGTTCGTTACCGCCTTGGTCGGCAGTTACTCCTCGGTCGTTGGCCTGCCGCTCGCCGAGACTTCCGATCTGCTTGCGCAATTCGGCATTGCCAGTTGGCAGGTGCCAGGGCTTTTGCCAGAGGTAACACACCCACAGTAGCCAGCCCTGCGTACGACATCCATCATTAGCCAAGACCTTTGACGAGAGCCTGCCATGAGTGAAGAGATCCTGATCAACATCACCCCGATGGAATCACGTGTGGCAGTGGTGGAGAACGGCGTGCTGCAGGAAGTGCACGTTGAGCGCACGCAACGCCGAGGCATCGTTGGCAATATCTACAAAGGCAAGGTAGTGCGCGTGCTGCCAGGCATGCAGGCGGCGTTCGTCGACATCGGCCTGGAACGGGCCGCGTTCATCCATGCTTCTGAAATTTCTCAGCGCGAAGGTTCGGCGGTCGAGAGCATCACCGCCCTGGTGCATGAAGGGCAGGCGTTGGTGGTGCAGGTGACCAAAGACCCCATCGGCACCAAGGGCGCGCGCCTGACGACCCAGTTGTCTATTCCCTCGCGCTACCTGGTGTACATGCCCCGCAGCAGTCACGTCGGTATCTCCCTGAAGATCGAGGACGAAGCCGAGCGTGACCGCCTCAAGCAGGTGGTCAGCGACTGCATGGCAAGCGAGAACATCAAGGACGCCGGGGGCTTCATCCTGCGCACAGCCGCCGAAGGCGCGCGCGCCGAGGAAATACTCCAGGACATCCGTTACCTGCGCCGGCTGTGGGAGCAGATCGGCAGCCAGATACAGACTTGCGGTGCGCCAACGGTCATCTACGAAGACCTTGGCCTGGCCCTGCGTACCTTGCGCGACCTGGTCAACCCGAAGATCGAGAAAATCCGTATCGACTCGCGGGAAACGTTCCAAAAAACCACGCAGTTCGTCGCCGAACTCATGCCAGAGATTGCCGACCGCCTTGAGCACTACCCGGGCGAGCGACCGATCTTCGACCTGTATGGCGTCGAGGATGAGATCCAGCGAGCGCTGGAGCGCAAGGTGCCGCTCAAGTCCGGTGGTTACCTGGTGGTCGACCCGGCCGAGGCGATGACCACCATCGACGTCAACACTGGCGCCTTCGTCGGTCATCGCAACCTCGAAGAGACCATCTTCAAGACCAATCTCGAAGCGGCAACCGCCATTGCCCGGCAACTGCGCCTGCGCAATATCGGCGGGATCATCATCATCGACTTCATCGACATGGAGGATGAAGAGCACCAGCGCCAGGTACTGCGTACCCTGGAAAAGCAGCTCGAGCGCGACCATGCCAAGACCAACATCATCGGCATCACCGAGCTGGGACTGGTGCAGATGACCCGCAAGCGCACGCGGGAAAGCCTTGAGCAGGTGCTGTGCGAGCCCTGCATCGCCTGCCAGGGGCGGGGCAAGCTGAAAACCCCAGAGACGATCTGTTACGAAATTTTCCGTGAAATCCTGCGTGAGGCCCGTGCCTACCAGGCCGAAGGTTACCGTGTGCTGGCCAACCAGAAGGTGGTCGACCGTCTGCTCGATGAAGAATCCGGCAACGTGGCCGAGCTGGAAGCGTTCATTGGTCGAACCATTCGCTTCCAGGTCGAGTCGATGTATTCGCAGGAGCAATACGACGTGGTGCTGCTCTGACGCGTTTCGAACCCCACCCCATGCAGGTCGAGCTGGCAAAACCGCTGCCAGGGGCCATCATGGATAAACGACTTGGAGGGCCATGGCCATGGGACGTCTGACCCGCGTTCTTGTCGCCTTGACCCGCTGGGGGCTGGGCTTGTGTGCTCTGCTTGCGGTGCTGGTGGCACTGTACGTGAGCGCGGGGCGGCAACTGGTGCCGCTGGTTGCCGAATACCGCGCCGATGTAGAAGCCAAGGCGGAGCAAACCTTGGGCCTGCCGGTGCACATCGGTGCGCTCGAGGGGCGTTGGAGCGGCCTGGCACCTGTATTGCGCGTGCGCGATCTACAAGTGGGCGAAGGCTCGGC
The DNA here is from genome assembly GCF_000425785.1 of Pseudomonas taiwanensis DSM 21245. Taxonomy (GTDB): domain Bacteria; phylum Pseudomonadota; class Gammaproteobacteria; order Pseudomonadales; family Pseudomonadaceae; genus Aquipseudomonas; species Aquipseudomonas taiwanensis. The sequence goes on along the minus strand of NZ_AUEC01000005.1, from coordinate 215,312 downwards.
GGCATTGCGCCTGGATGAGGTCAAGCTGGTGCCTGACCTCTGGGCCAGCCTGACCAGCCGTGAAGTGCAGCTGGCGCGTATTCAGCTGGGTGGCTTGCAGTTGATCCTGCGTGAGGACGCCCAGGGCAGCTGGGCGCTGGAAGGTCTGCCGAAAAAAGACGACGCCGCAATCGATCCTGCCGAGATTCTCCAGCGCATGCGCCAGCTGGGGCGCATCGATGTGTTCGACAGCCAGGTTACCCTGCACCCCTGGCAACGTGACCCGCTGACCCTGACCTATGTGAGTCTTGGCCTGAAGGCCGGTGCTTCGCGTCAGGCTCTGGACCTGCGCGCGACCCTCCCGGATGGCCAGCCCTTGGCGGTGAACCTGCGCAGCCGGGCTTCGGCCAACCAATGGCGTGACGGGCAGGTCCAGGCTTACCTGAGCCTGCCGCAGAGTGATTGGGCGCGTTGGTTGCCGCCGCGCCTGCTGGGCCAGTGGCAAGCACACACCCTGCGCTCGGGTGGCGAATTGTGGATCGACTGGAGCCAGGGTCAGTTGCAACAGGCAGTTGTACGGCTCAATGCACCCAAGCTCATGGGTGCCTATGCCGGGCGCAAATCTGCCACGTTGGATAACCTGGCGCTGACTGCCTGGTTCCAGCGCCAGGAGCAGGGCTTCGATGTGGTGGTCGATTCGTTGGCTGCCAGCATTGGCAAGACGCGATGGGAGTCGCATCTGCAAGTGCGTCATCGCGATGGCGAAGAGCCCGCACAGGAGAGCTGGCAGGTGCAGGCCGATCGGCTCGACCTGACTCCGCTCACCCCGCTGGTCGATGCCCTGGCGCCACTGCCTGAAAAACTGATGACCGTGGTCGACGCGCTGAAGGTCACCGGCGCACTGCGCAACGTACGCCTCGATATCCGGCCAAAGGTCGAGGGCGACGAGCGGCTGCAGTTCGCCGCCAATCTTGAAAAGGTAGGTTTCGACGCGTACCACGGTGCTCCTGCCGCCGGAAACGTCAGCGGCAGTATCAGCGGTAACTTGGGGCACGGTGAACTGCGACTGGATACCGATGCATTCATGCTGCATCTGTATCCGATCTTCGCCAAACCCTGGCACTACCAGAAGGCCAATGCCCGCCTTACCTGGAGCCTCGACAAGGAGGGCTTCACCCTCATCGCTCCCTACCTCAAGGTGTTGGGCGAGGAGGGCAAGATTGCCGGCGATTTCCTCATTCGACTGCTGTTCGAGGAAGGGCGCGAAGACTACATGGACCTGCGTGTCGGCCTGACCGAAGGCGACGGCCGCTATACCGCGAAGTACCTGCCCGAAGTGCTTAGTCCGGCCCTGGACGAGTGGCTGCGCACCGCCATCGTCAAGGGGACCGTGGACGAAGGTTATTTCCAGTACCAAGGGTCGCTCAACCATGGGGCAGCGCCCGAGGCGCGAAGCATCAGCCTGTTCTTCAAGGTCCGCGATGCGGCGCTGGACTTCCAGCCGGGTTGGCCGCAGGTGCAGCAGGTCGCCGGGGATGTGCTGATAGAGGACAGCGGCATTCGCATCAAGGCCAGTCAGGGTACATTGCTCGATACGAAGGTGAGCGACGTCAGTGTCGATATTCCCCATGTCGACGGCGATCAGCATAGCCATCTGTACCTGGATGGCAATTTCGACGGCAGCCTTGGCGATGGCTTGAAGATCCTCAAGGAAGCGCCGATCGGCACAGGTGAGATATTCGCCGGCTGGGAAGGAGAGGGGCCGCTCAAGGGCAAGGTCAAGCTCGACATCCCCTTGGTCCGCGGTGATCGGCCCAACGTGCAGGTGGACTTCGCTACCGCCGATGCGCAACTCAAGGTGGCACCGCCGAGCCTTGAACTGAGCCAATTGAAGGGCGACTTCAGTTTTGACCTGGACAAGGGCCTGAGCGGCAAGGACATCAGCCTGCAAGCATTCGGCAAACCGGTGTCCGCGCAGATTGTCGCCGAAGGCAAGCCAGGGCAGATGCAGACCCGGATCAATGCCACTGGCCAGGTGGCGCTCAAGTCCCTGACTGACTGGTTGCAGTTCAAGCAGGCGCTGCCTGCTTCGGGTGATGTGCCTTACCGACTGCAGGTCAATCTGGGCAGCCGCGACAACAGCCTGAGTGTCAACTCGTCGCTCAAAGGGCTGGCGATAGACCTGCCGGCACCGTTCGGCAAGGCCGCGTCCGAAACCCGTGACAGCCGTTTCAGCATGGGCCTGCAAGGCGCAGAGCGTCGCTTCGATGCAGGCTACGCGGACCTTGCGCGTTTTGCCTACGCCGCGCCTGCCGACAAGCTGACCCAAGGGCGCGGTGAGTTGCTGCTCGGCACGGGCGACGCGCAGGTACCGGCCAGCCCGGGTTTGCGTGTGCGCGGACGCCTGGAGTCCCTGGACCTGGCGCCCTGGCAGGAACAGATGAACCGACTGGCTGGCGATGACCCGAGCGGCAATGCCCGGCAGAACCTGCAGAGCGTCGACCTGAGCATCGGCCAGCTCAAGGCGTTCGGCATGGACTTGAACCAGGCCGTGGTTCGCCTGGCTCGCGGCGGCCCAGCATGGGATCTGCGTCTGGACAGCAAGGAAGTCATCGGTAACGCAAGGGTTCCGGATGCCAAGGCCGCGCCCATGACCGTCCGCCTGCAGACCTTGCGTCTGCCCGCGGCCGACCCGGCTCAGGTCCAGGCCGAAGATGGACCCGACCCCTTGGCCACCTTCGACCCTCGCAAGGTCCCGGCGCTGGACCTGACCATCGACAAGCTCTACCGGGGGGATGACTTCTACGGCAATGCGGCGGTCAAGCTGCGCCCGACCGCCCGTGGGGTGTCGGCCAGTGATATCGACCTCGATTTCAAAGGGCTGCGCATTGATGGCAGTGGCGGCTGGGAAGGCCTGCCGGGGGCCAGCAGCAGCTGGTACAAAGGTCGCCTCGATGGCAAGAACCTGGCTGATGTCCTCAAGGCCTGGGGCTTCGCGCCTACGGTCACCAGCCGCGATTTCCGCCTGGATGTCGATGGCCGTTGGCCTGGCTCACCGGCCTGGGTTGGCCTCAAGCGTTTCTCGGGGAGCATGGACGCGGCGTTGCGCACCGGCCAGTTCGTCGAGGTGGAAGGCAGTGCCCAGGCCCTGCGCGTGTTCGGCCTGCTCAACTTCAACTCCATCGGCCGTCGCTTGCGCCTGGACTTCTCCGATCTGTTCGACAAAGGCTTGGCCTATGACCGGGTCAAAGGCTTGTTGGTGGCAAGTGATGGTGTCTATGTAACTCGCGAGCCGATCACGGTGACCGGGCCGTCGAGCAACTTCGAGCTCGACGGTACGCTGGACATGGTTCGTGACCGTGTCGATGCCAACTTGCAAGTGACGTTGCCAGTGACCAACAACCTGCCCTTGGCCGCCCTGATTGTCGGTGCGCCAGCGGTTGGCGGGGCGTTGTTCCTGGTCGATCGGTTGATCGGTGACCGCGTGTCGCGTTTTGCCAGCGTGCACTACCGCGTCGAGGGGCCGTGGAAAGAGCCTAGAATCACATTTGTGAAACCCTTCAACAAATAGCGTCGGGAGTGCCCATGAAGGCAGCGGTGATCCAGATGGTCAGCCAGGACGATGTACTGGCCAACCTGCAACGTGCTGGCGCACTGCTTGAGCAGGCAGCCTTCGGTGGCGCCAGGCTCGCTGTCCTGCCGGAAAACTTCGCGGCCATGGGGCGCAAGGATGCGGCGGCCATCGGACGGGCGGAGGCTCTGGGTGACGGGCCGATCCTGCCATGGTTGAAACGTACCGCCCGCGACCTCAAGTTATGGATAGTCGCCGGTACCTTGCCGTTGCCTCCCGCCGGTCAACCCGATGCCAAGGCGCATGCCTGCTCGCTGTTGGTCGATGAGCAGGGTGAGGTGGTGGCGCGTTACGACAAGCTACACCTGTTCGATGTCGACGTGGCCGACAACCGAGGCCGTTACCGCGAGTCTGACGACTATGCGCACGGGGCTCGGGTGGTGGTGGCCGATACCCCGGTCGGCCGTGTGGGGCTGAGCGTATGCTATGACTTGCGCTTTCCCGAGCTGTACAGCGCTTTACGCGCTGCCGGCGCGGAGCTGATCACGGCGCCGGCTGCCTTCACCGCAGTCACCGGGGCAGCCCATTGGGAAGTGCTGATTCGTGCACGGGCCATCGAGACCCAGTGCTACGTGCTGGCCGCCGCACAGGGCGGCATCCATCCAGGGCCACGGGAAACCCATGGCCAGGCGGCGATCGTCGACCCTTGGGGGAGGATCGTCGCCGAACAGGCGCGAGGCGAGGCAGTCCTGCTGGCCGAGCGCGATATTGATGAACAAGCGTCCATCCGGGCGCGCATGCCGGTTGCGTTGCACCGGCGCTTTTTCTCGCAGGACGCCTTGCGGCCTGCGCACACCTCGGAGTGACTATGAGCCAGATGTTATCCACCGTCAGCGAGCAGCTCCTGGCACCGGGCGGCCTGAGCCTGGACAGCCTGCAGTCTGTCCTTGGCGAGTTGGCAGGCCCCGGTATCGACGCCGCCGACCTGTATTTCCAAGGTCAGATTTCGGAAACCTGGGCACTGGAGGACGGCATCGTCAAGGAAGGCAGCTTCAACCTTGACCAAGGGGTGGGCGTGCGCGCCCAGTCCGGTGAGAAAACCGGCTTTGCCTACAGCAATGCGATCAACCTTGAAGCCCTGAACTCGGCGGCCCGTGCCGCCCGTTCGATTTCCCGCGCCGGGCAGAACGGCAAGGTACAGGCCTTCCGCAGCCAGGCTGTGCCGGCACTGTATTCACCGGACAATCCGTTGGATGTGCTGACGCGCGCAGAAAAGGTCGACCTGCTCAAGCGTGTCGACGCCGCCACCCGCGCCCTGGACCCGCGTATCCAGCAGGTCAGCGTGAGTATGGCCGGCGTCTGGGAGCGGATTCTGATCGCCGCAGCGGACGGTAGCCTGGCGGCTGACGTGCGTCCGCTGGTGCGCTTCAACGTCAGTGTCATCGTCGAGCAGAACGGCCGTCGCGAACGCGGCGGGCAGGGCGGTGGTGGGCGTACCGACTATCGCTTCTTCACCGAGGAGCGGGTCATGGGCTATGCCCGCGAGGCATTGCGCCAGGCGCTGGTGAACCTGGAGGCGATTCCCGCCCCGGCGGGCACCTTGCCGGTGGTACTGGGTTCCGGTTGGTCTGGCGTGCTGTTGCATGAAGCGGTCGGCCATGGCCTGGAAGGCGACTTCAACCGCAAGGGCAGTTCGGCCTTCAGCGGTCGTCTCGGCGAGAAAGTCGCGTCGAGCCTGTGCACCATCGTCGACGATGGCACCCTTGAAGGTCGCCGGGGGTCTCTGAGCGTGGATGACGAAGGCACGCCAACCGAATGCACCACGCTGATCGAGAACGGTGTGCTCAAGGGCTATATGCAAGACAAGCTCAACGCGCGCCTGATGGGCATGGCGGTGACCGGCAACGGGCGCCGGGAATCCTATGCGCACCTGCCGATGCCGCGCATGACCAACACTTACATGCGTGCTGGCGAGAGCGACCCGCAGGAGATCATCGCGTCGGTGAAAAAGGGCATCTATTGCGCCAACCTCGGCGGTGGGCAGGTGGACATCACCAGCGGCAAGTTCGTGTTCTCGACCAGCGAGGCTTACCTGATCGAAGACGGCAAGATCACCGCACCGGTCAAAGGCGCAACCCTGATTGGCAACGGCCCTGAGGCGATGAGCCGAGTGTCGATGGTAGGTAACGACCTGGCCCTGGATAGCGGTGTGGGCACCTGTGGCAAGGATGGGCAGTCGGTTCCGGTGGGGGTTGGCCAGCCGACCTTGAAGCTGGATGCGATTACCGTAGGTGGTACGGGCGCGTGAAGGATCGTGGGACCGCATCGCGGTCCTTTCGCGCTGCAAGGCCGCTCCCATGGGGTCGCACAGAAGATGCCCTGGGAGCGGTGCGTCGGACTCAACGCAGGCCGCGCTGGATCTCGTCGATGTCGCGGATGTACTTGAACACCTTGCGTGCAGCGGCCGGCGGCTTGTTCCGCGCCTTTTCGTGCTGGGCATGACGGATCAGCGAGCGCAGTTGCTGACGGTCGGTATCGGGGTATTCGTTGACGAAGCGCTCGAGGTCTTCGTCGTTACCGTCGATCAAACGATCGCGCCAGCGCTCAAGGTTGTGGAATCGCTCGTTGTACTGGCGGGTCGAGCTGTCGATCTGTTCGAGCAAGGCGTGGATGGCGTCCAGGTCCTGCACGCGCATCAGCTTGCCGACGAACGACATGTGGCGTTTACGTGCGCCGTGCGCCGTGTGCTTGCTGGCTTCGGCCAGGGCCTTGCGCAACTCGTCGGTCAACGGCAGGCGCGCCAGTGTATCGGCCTTGAGCGTGGTTAGGCGCTCGCCGAGTTCGACCAATGCATGCAGCTCGCGCTTGATCTGGGTTTTGCTTTTTTCGCCGTCGAAGGCGTCGTCGTATGAATCAACCATGGTGGCAGTCCGCTAGAAATCGCCGCCATGATAACCAGTCGGGGGCCGCTTGTCCGGCCCGGTCGTAGAATGACCCTTGCCGAACGCAGAATTTGAGTGGAGATAACCATGAGTGCAGTCCAGAGCGTAGGCCCCAAGAACCTGCCGGCATTGCAGGAGCAGGTCGAAGCGATCATCGCCGAGGCCAAGCGGCAGGGTGCCAGTGCCTGCGAGGTGGCCGTATCGCTGGAGCAGGGGTTGTCCACCAGCGTGCGCCAGCGTGAGGTGGAGACGGTCGAGTTCAACCGCGACCAAGGCTTCGGTATCACCCTTTATGTCGGCCAGCGCAAAGGCTCGGCCAGTACCTCGGCAAGCGGCCAGGATGCGATCCGCGAGACAGTGGCAGCCGCCTTGGCAATCGCCAGGCACACCTCCGAGGACGAGTGCGCGGGCCTGGCCGACGCGGCGCTGATGGCGCGTGAGATCCCGGACCTGGACCTCTACCATGACTGGGACATCGAGCCGGAGCAAGCCATTGAGATGGCGTTGACCTGCGAAGCCGCGGCATTCGAGGCCGATCCCCGCATTCTCAATGCCGATGGCACTACCCTCAACACGCACCAAGGCTGCCGCGTGTACGGCAACAGCCATGGTTTCATCGGTGGTTACGCGTCCACTCGGCACAGTCTGAGCTGCGTGATGATTGCCGAGGGTGACGGTCAGATGCAGCGGGACTACTGGTACGACGTGAATCGCCAGGGCAACCTGCTGGCCGACCCACGTAGTATCGGCCAGCGTGCGGCCAAGCGAGCCGCCAGCCGCCTTGGTGCGCGACCGGTACCCACGTGCGAGGTGCCGGTACTGTTTTCTGCGGAGCTGGCCGGTGGCCTGTTCGGCAGCTTCCTTTCGGCCATTTCCGGGGGCAACCTGTACCGCAAGTCATCGTTCCTCGACGGTGCCTTGGGGCAGCGCCTGTTCCCTACCTGGCTGACCCTCGACGAGCGTCCGCACATTCCCCGGGCCTTGGGCAGTGCCGCGTTCGACGGCGATGGCCTGGCCACCTATGCCAAGCCGTTCGTCGAAAAAGGCGAGCTGGTGTCGTACCTGCTGGGCACCTATTCTGGTCGCAAACTGGGCCTGCCGAGCACGGCCAACGCTGGAGGCGTGCATAACCTGTACGTGACCCATGGTGTCGAGGACCAGGCCGCGTTGATCCGCCGCATGGGCCGTGGCCTGCTGGTCACCGAGCTGATGGGCCATGGGCTGAACATGGTCACTGGCGATTATTCCCGCGGCGCAGCCGGTTTCTGGGTCGAGAATGGCGAGATCCAGCACGCGGTGCAGGAAGTAACCATTGCCGGCAACATGAAGGACATGTTCCAGCAGATTGTCGCGATTGGCAGCGATCTCGAAACCCGCAGCAACATTCATACAGGGTCTGTGTTGATCGAGCGGATGACTGTGGCAGGTAGCTGATCTTTCACCTGCATCGGCCTGTTCGCGGGTTGATCCGTGAACAGGCTGTGCAAGCGGCACAGTAACCCGGCCCTATGCCGGGTTTCTTGTTTAGTCATTCCCTGCTTGAAGTGACATTGTCTATCAATTAATAATGAATATCATTATCCAGTAACTCGGCGATGATGTTCATGAAACCCGTCCTGCGCGAACTGCCCTACCTGGAAAACTGGCGTTGGCTCAGCCGACGCATCCGTTGCGCCCTCGAACCCGACGAGCCGCGCCTGATAGAGCACTACCTGGCCGAAGGCCGTTATCTGGTGTGCTGTACCGAAACGTCGGCCTGGACGGTGGCGCTGACCTCCTTCCGTCTCCTGCGGGATACCGCCTGTGATCGCATGCTGCCCTGGCATTGGCGCTGCCTGTGCCTGGACCAGGCCTGGCGCCCGCTGTTGGACCTGCGCAACCTCGATCGCCGCGAACAGAACCAACGCTGGCAGCCCTACGCCCTGCAATTGGCGAACTGCGTGCTGCTGCCTTCGATTTCTCCCGATGAACTGATGCAAGGATTTGAAGATGAGTGATACCCGTATCGAGCGTGACAGCATGGGCGAACTCCAGGTGCCGGCCCAGGCCCTGTACGGTGCCCAGACCCAACGCGCGGTCGACAATTTCCCGATCAGCGGTCAGCGCATGCCCGCCCAGTTCATCCGTGCATTGCTGCTGGCAAAGGCTGCGGCGGCCAAGGCCAATATCGAGCTCGAGCAACTGAGCGTCGCGCAGGGCCAGGCCATCGTCACGGCAGTCGAGCAGTTGTTGGCCGGTGACTTCATCCAGCACTTCCCGGTAGATGTCTACCAGACCGGCTCGGGTACCAGCTCCAATATGAACGCCAACGAGGTGATCGCCACCTTGGCCAGCCGTGTGCTCGGAGCGCCGGTCAATGCCAACGATCACGTCAATTGCGGCCAGAGCAGCAACGACATCATCCCGACCACCCTCCATGTCAGTGCCGCCTTGGCCTTGCATGGCCAACTGCTGCCTGCGCTGGACCATTTGGTGCAGGTGATCGAAGCGAAGTCGCTGCAAGTCCATCAGTTCGTCAAGACCGGTCGTACCCACCTTATGGATGCCATGCCGGTGCGCATGAGCCAGGTGCTCGATGGCTGGGCGGCTCAGATCAGCGGCGCGCGGGGCCATATCGAGGCGACGTTGCCCAGCTTGCAGGCCCTGGCCCAGGGGGGCACGGCCGTCGGTACCGGAATCAACGCCCACCCACGGTTCGCGGCCTGCTTCGCCCACCACTTGAGTGACCTGAGCCAGGTTCCGTTCACGCCTGGGCAGAACCTGTTCGCGCTGATCGGCTCGCAGGACACCGCAGTAGCGCTTTCAGGCCAGCTCAAGACCACCGCCGTTGCGTTGATGAAAATCGCCAATGACCTGCGCTGGATGAACTCCGGACCGTTGGCCGGTCTGGGGGAGATCGAGCTGCAAGCGCTGCAGCCTGGGTCGTCGATCATGCCGGGCAAGGTCAACCCGGTGATTCCAGAAGCCACCGCCATGGTTGCCGCGCAGGTGATCGGCAACGACGCGACCATCGCCGTGGCCGGTCAGTCGGGCAACTTCGAGCTGAACGTCATGTTGCCGGTGATTGCCCGCAACCTGCTGGAGAGCATCGAGCTGATGGCCAATGCCAGCCGCCTGCTGGCCGACAAGGCCATTGCCAGCTTCAAGGTCAATGAAGGCAAGCTCAAGGAGGCCTTGGCGCGCAATCCGATCCTGGTGACCGCACTGAACCCGATCATTGGCTACCTCAAGGCCGCCGAGATCGCCAAGACCGCGTACAAGCAGGGTCGCCCGATCATCGACGTGGCGCTGGAGCACACCGACTTGTCGCGTGATCAGCTCGAAGCGCTGCTGGATCCTGAAAAACTGACTGCCGGTGGTATCTGATCTTGCGCCTGTGCGGCGTATAGCGAGCAAGGCTCGCTCCTACAGACCCTCGCGATCGGGGTAGGAGCGAGCTTTGCTCGCGAGGCGTCGCGCAGGCGCTCGATCTCACAACGCGGAGACACTGTGTCGAGCCCCGGCGATTACTCGCCTTCGTCGAAATAGTTGTTGATCAGCGCTACCAGCGCTTCCATGGCTTCATCATCCTGCTCGCCCTCGGTGAGCAGATGCACCTGGGTGCCTTTGCCCGCCGCCAGCATCATCACGGCCATGATGCTCTTGCCGTCCACCATCTTGTCCGGAGCTCGGCCGACCCTGACCTGGCAGGGGAATCGACCGGCCACGCCGACGAACTTGGCTGCCGCCCGGGCATGCAGACCCAGCTTGTTGATGATGGTTATTTCGCGGGCGGGCATCGTGGTGCGGATCCTGTGGGCTATAGGTCGCGGTGGCGGACCTGGACGTTTTTCAAAGATTGCTGGAGCAACTGGCCGAGACGTTCGGTCAGGTACACAGAGCGGTGGTGGCCACCGGTGCAACCAATGGCAATGGTGACGTAGGCGCGGTTGCTGGCGGCGAAGCGGGGTAACCACTTGAGCAGGTAGCTGGAGATATCGTTGAACATCTCTTCGACATCCGGCTGGGCAGCCAGGTAGTCGATAACCGGTTGATCGAGGCCGGAATGTTCGCGCAGCTCTGGCTTCCAGTAAGGATTAGGCAGGCAGCGCACATCGAACACCAGGTCGGCGTCGACCGGCATGCCGCGCTTGAAACCGAACGATTCGACCAGGAATGCCGTTCCAGGTTCAGGCTGGTTGAGCAGGCGCAGCTTGATCGAGTCGCGTAGTTGGTACAGGTTGAGGTTGGTGGTGTCGATCTTGAGGTCGGCCAGGTCGGAAATCGGCCCTAGCAGCTCGCTTTCGACACGGATCGCCTCGGCCAGCGAACGGTTGGCATTGGTCAGCGGATGGCGTCGCCGGGTCTCCGAGAAGCGTTTGAGCAGCGTTTCTTCATCAGCGTCCAGAAACAGGACATCGCACTGGATGTGCCTGCCACGAGCTTCTTCGAGCAACTCGGGAAACCGCGTCAGGTGGCTGGGCAGGTTGCGGGCATCGATGGAGACAGCAACCTTGGGCTGCTGCAACTCGGTGTTGATCAGCGCGTTCTCCGCCAACTGCGGCAGCAGCCCGGCGGGGAGGTTGTCGATGCAGTAGTAGCCGTTGTCTTCCAGCACATCAAGGGCGGTACTCTTGCCCGAACCGGAGCGGCCGCTGACGATGATCAGGCGCATGTTCAGTGCTCGTTCTGTACGTCCAGGACTACCTGGAACAGGGCCTCGCTGCTGTCGGCGGCACGCAGGCGATCGCGGACCTCCTTGCGATCGAGCATGCTGGCGATCTGGCGCAGCAGTTCAAGGTGGGCATCGGTGGCCGCTTCGGGGACCAGCAGGACGAACAGCAGGTCTACCGGTGCGCCATCAATGGCGTCGTAGTCGATAGGGGCATCCAGATGCAGCAGTGCGCTGACAGGTGCCGTGCAGCCTTCGAGTCGGCAGTGGGGGATGGCAATACCGTTGCCGAAACCGGTCGAGCCGAGCTTTTCACGACCGACCAGTTTTTCGAAGACGTCTTGCATCTCCAGTTCTGGAACTTGTTCGGCAATCAGTGTGGCGACCTTCTCGAGGGCGCGCTTTTTACTGCCTCCCGGCACGTTCACGAGGGAACGGCCGGGGGTCAGGATGGTTTCAAGTCGGATCATGGATGAGGGGGATCAGCGGGCGGCTGCACCTTGCAGCAGGCTTTGCTGTTTTTCCTTGTGTTTTTTCAGTTGGCGGTCGAGCTTGTCGGCCATGGCGTCGATCGCTGCATACATGTCTTCGTGTTCCGCGTTTGCGACCACTTCGCCACCAGGAATCTGCAGGGTCGCTTCGACCTTCTGTTGCAGCTTCTCGACTTTCAGGATGACCTGCACGTTGGTGATCTTGTCGAAGTGACCCTCCACGCGCTTAAGCTTTTGCTCTACGTATTCGCGCAGAGGGGAGGTGACTTCTACATGGTGTCCACTGATGTTGACTTGCATACAGCTTCTCCTTTGTTGCCCGTGCATAAAGAGGCAGGTATTGCACCTGCCCCGCAAACGCTGTGGCACATTCAGGGGCTACATCAGTCGCTTGCGCTCGCTCGACGGCGCGATGCCGAGGGACTCGCGGTACTTGGCGACGGTGCGACGGGCTACCTGAATGCCTTGTGCCTCCAGTAAACCAGCGATCTTGCTGTCACTCAATGGCTTTTTCTGATTTTCCGCCGCAACCAGTTTCTTGATGATCGCGCGGATCGCCGTAGACGAGCATTCTCCGCCTTCGGAGGTGCTCACATGGCTGGAGAAAAAGTATTTCAGTTCGTAGATGCCGCGCGGCGTGTGCATGTATTTCTGGGTGGTTACCCGGGAAATGGTCGACTCGTGCATGCCCACCGCTTCGGCGATGTCGTGCAGGACCAACGGCTTCATCGCTTCGTCGCCGTGGTCGAGGAAACCGCGCTGGTGTTCGACGATCTGGGTGGCGACCTTCATCAGGGTCTCATTGCGGCTTTGCAGGCTCTTGATGAACCAGCGCGCCTCTTGCAGCTGATTGCGCATGAAGGTGTTGTCGGCGCTGGTGTCGGCACGGCGGACGAAACCGGCATACTGCGGATTGACCCGCAGCCGTGGGATCGCCTCCTGGTTCAGCTCGACCAGCCAGCGGTCGTTGTCCTTGCGCACGATCACGTCGGGGACCACATACTCCGGCTCACTGGATTCGATCTGCGAGCCCGGTCGTGGGTTGAGGCTCTGTACCAGTTCGATGACCTGGCGCAGTTCGTCTTCCTTGAGCTTCATGCGGCGCATCAGCTGGCTGTAGTCGCGGCTGCCGAGCAGGTCGATGAAATCGACCACCAGGCGCTTGGCTTCGCTCATCCACGGTGTGCTGGCGGGCAGTTGGCGCAGTTGCAGCAGCAGGCACTCGCCAAGATTGCGAGCGCCCACCCCGGCAGGCTCGAATTGCTGGATGCGGTGCAGGACGGCTTCGACCTCGTCCAGCTCGATGTCCAGCTCTGGGTCGAAGCCCTCGCAGATTTCTTCGAGGGTATCCTCGAGGTAGCCCTGGTCGTTGATGCTGTCGATCAGGGTCACGGCGATCAGGCGGTCGGTGTCGGACATCGGCGCCAGGTTCAGTTGCCACAGCAGGTGGCTCTGCAGGCTCTCGCCCGCGGAGGTGCGGGTGGTGAAGTCCCACTCGTCATCATCGTTGCTGGGCAGGCTGCTGGCACTGGTCTGGTAGATATCTTCCCACGCGGTGTCGACGGGAAGCTCGTTGGGAATGCGCTCGTTCCACTCACCGTCTTCCAGGTTCTCGGCGCTTGGTGCGCTTTCCTGGAAACTGTTGTCCTGAACTTCGGCGACCGGTTTGTTCTCGGCGTTGTCCGCCATCGGGTCGCTGTTGTCGAAGTCGTCGCCGTCTTCCTGACGTTCGAGCATCGGATTGGACTCCAGCGCTTCCTGGATTTCCTGCTGGAGGTCCAGGGTAGAGAGCTGAAGCAGGCGGATGGCCTGTTGCAACTGCGGTGTCATCGTCAGTTGCTGGCCCATTTTTAGGACGAGCGATGGTTTCATGGCTGGGGCTAAATACCTTGTTCGCCGGCGCGCATGCGCCATCCACTACACGAGGGCGCCGGAGCGCCAAATCAAGCAAGTTTTATGCCTTAAATTGTAGCGTTTGCCTAGAGCGCTGTAACAACTTAAGCCTCGATGAGGCGGGATTGCCAGTGCTCCAGGCGCGCCGGGGTCAGAGTCGGAACTCGTGACCCAGGTAAACTTCCTTGACCAGATCGTTGGCCAGGATGGTCTCGGCATCGCCCTCGGCGATCAGTCGACCATCGTTGACGATGTACGCGGTTTCGCAGATGTCCAGGGTCTCGCGGACGTTGTGGTCGGTGATCAGTACACCGATGCCCTTGGCCTTGAGGTGGTGGATGATCTGCTTGATGTCGCCTACGGAAATCGGGTCGACACCGGCGAAAGGTTCGTCCAGCAGGATGAACTTCGGCGCGGTCGCCAGGGCCCGGGCGATTTCCACGCGGCGACGCTCGCCGCCGGACAGGCTCATGCCGAGGTTGTCGCGGATGTGGCTGATGTGGAATTCCTGCAGCAGGCTTTCCAGCTCCTTGCGACGGCCATCGCGGTCCAGGTCCTTGCGGGTCTCGAGAATCGCCATGATGTTGTCGGCCACCGACAGCTTGCGGAAGATCGAGGCCTCCTGGGGCAGGTAACCGATACCGGCGCGGGCGCGACCGTGCATCGGCTGGTGGCTGACATCGAGGTTGTCGATGAGCACGCGGCCCTGGTCGGCCTGGACCAGGCCTACGATCATGTAGAAGCACGTGGTCTTGCCGGCGCCGTTGGGGCCGAGCAGACCGACGATCTGGCCGCTGTCGATCGACAGGCTGACGTCGCGTACGACTTGCCGCCCCTTGTAGCTCTTGGCCAGGTGCTGGGCTTTGAGGGTTGCCATTTACTCGGCCTTCTTCTTCGGCTGGATCACCATGTCGATACGCTGACGCGGTGCAGTCACGTTGCCACCTCGGCCCGCGGTCGCAACCTGGGTCTTGGTGTTGTAGACGATCTTCTCGCCTTCGGTGGTGTTGCCTTCGTTCTCGACCTTGGCGCGGTCGGTGAGGATCACCATGTCTTTCTGCGCCTGGTACTGAATGGTCACGGCCCAGCCTTTCATCTTGTCGGGCTTGGCGGCGCTCTGCTGCTGCTCGAAGTAGGCCAGGTTGCCAACCGAAGTCACCACGTCGATGTCGCCCGACTGGGCGCGAGTGATGGTCACGGTGTTGCCTTTGATCATCATCGAACCTTGGGTGATGATCACATCGCCGGTGTAGGTCGCCACGCCTTGCTTGTCGTCCAGGTGAGCGTTGTCGGCCTGGATGCGGATCGGCTGGTCACGGTCGTTCGGCAGGGCGAAGGCGCTCGCGCTTCCCAGTGCTGCGCTCAGGCTGAGCAAAAGGGGGAGGGTTTTAACGAGCCTCATACTGTCCTCTTACGTTAGAGAGCAGGTCCATCCTGCCTTCTTTCAAATACGCTTTCATTCCTTTGCCCGTAGTTGTGCCACCGGCGCCGTCGATTCTAACGGCTTGCTCGGTCTGCGCATATTGCTTCTGCGGGAACACGGTCATGCGTGAGCTGGTAATGATGGTTTCGCGCTGCTTCTCGTCGGTACGGGCAACGCGAACCTGGTCGATCAGTTCGACCTCGGTGCCATCCGGGTTGACCTCGGCGCGCGCGCTCTGCACGTGCCAGGGGAACTCGGTGCCGCGGTACAGGTGCAGGTCAGGCTTGGTCACCAGGGTGACTTCGCTGGCGGTCAGGTGCTCGACCTTGTCGGCGGTCATTTCGTACTGCAGCTTGCCGTCGGGCAGAAACTGCAGGCTATGGGCATTGATCGCATAGTAGTCGATCGCGCTCTCGTCCACCTGGGCCGCAGGCTTGTCGAGGAAACTCTCCGGGCTGACGTTCCAGTAGCCGATTGCCACCAGCAGGGCGGCAATGACCGCGAGCAGCGCGATGGTGCGGGCTTTCTTGCTGAACATGGGCGGCTCTACAGGTAATTTGCGTTGGCAGCGTCCAGGGTGCCCTGGGCCTGCATGATCAGTTCACAGAACTCGCGGGCGGCGCCTTCGCCGCCGCGTGCCTGGGTCACGCCATGGGCGTGCTGGCGAACGAACGGTGCGGCGCTGGCCACCGCCATGCCCAGGCCCACCCGGCGAATCACGGGGAGGTCGGGCAGGTCGTCGCCCAGGTAGGCGACCTGTTCATAGCTTAGGCCCAGTTCGGCGAGCAGGCCGTCGAGCACCACCAGTTTGTCTTCCCGGCCTTGGTACAGGTGCGGGATGCCCAGGTTCCTGGCCCGACGCTCGACCACTGGCGTCTTGCGTCCGCTGATGATGGCCGTGGTCACGCCCGTGGCCATGAGCATCTTGATGCCCTGGCCATCGAGGGTGTTGAAGGTCTTGAACTCACTGCCGTCTTCGAGGAAGTACAGGCGGCCGTCGGTGAGGACGCCGTCGACGTCGAAGACGGCCAGCTTGATGGCCTTGCCGCGTTGCGTGAGGTCTTGGTTCATGTCCATGCTCTCCTTACATGACCCCGGCGCGCAGCAGGTCGTGCATGTTCAGGGCGCCGGTCGGGCGGTCGTTCTGGTCGACTACCACCAGTGCACTGATCTTGTGGTCTTCCATGATTTTCAGGGCTTCGGCGGCCAGCATTTCGGCGCGAGCGGTCTTGCCATGCACGGTCATCACCTGGTCGATCAGGGTGGTGTGCACGTCGATGTTGCGATCCAGGCTGCGGCGCAGGTCGCCGTCGGTGAAGATCCCGGCCAGCTTGCCATCCGGCTCGAGGATCACGGTCATGCCCAGGCCTTTGCGCGACATTTCCAGCAGCGCGTCCTTGAGCAGGGTGCCACGCTGGACCTTCGGCAGGTCATCGCCCGAGTGCATCACGTTCTCGACTTTCAGCAGCAGGCGACGGCCCAAGGCGCCACCGGGGTGCGAGAAGGCGAAATCCTCGGCGGTGAAACCGCGGGCTTCGAGCAGCGCGATGGCCAAGGCATCGCCCAGCACCAGTGCGGCGGTGGTCGAGGATGTGGGCGCCAGGTTCAGCGGGCAGGCTTCCTGGGCGACGCTGGCGTCGAGGTTGACCTCGGCGGCCTGCGCCAGGGGCGAGTCCGGGTTACCGGTGAGGCTGATCATCTGGATGCCCAGGCGCTTGATCAACGGCAGCAGGGTAATGATTTCGGCGGTGCTGCCGGAGTTGGACAGGGCGAGAATGACATCGTCGCGGGTGATCATGCCCATGTCGCCATGGCTGGCTTCGGCAGGGTGCACGAAAAATGCCGGCGTGCCGGTGCTGGCCAAGGTGGCGGCGATCTTGTTGCCGATGTGCCCCGACTTGCCCATGCCGACCACGACGACCCGGCCCTTGCTCGCCAGGATCAGTTCGCAAGCCTTGACGAAATTGGCGTCGATGCGGGCCATCAGGCTCTGGACGGCTTCGAGTTCAAGGCGCAGGGTGCGCTGGGCGGATTGGATCAGCTCGCTGGATTGGCTCATGTTCGGAAAGCAATGCCTGATGAAAAGGCGGCGATTATAGCCGCAATGGAAGAAACCCTCATCCTTTCCATCGTCCTATCGAATGTCATGAAAGTCTGTCCCTGGGCTGAACGAGTCAAGGCATGGCCTTGGGGCAGCCCTGTCAGCGGTGATATAGTTTCCCGCTATTCGGCCCGCCAGGGGCGCTTGTGCCTTCAAGAAGGGGGCCGGCGTCCATTAGGACGAGGTTGCACTAGCAAGGAGTCTAGATGAGTGTGGATAGCGCCTACGCGGTCGAGTTGAAGGGCGTCACCTTCAAGCGCGGTTCGCGCAGCATTTTCAGCAATGTCGACATACGCATTCCGCGCGGCAAGGTCACCGGCATCATGGGGCCATCGGGTTGCGGCAAGACCACATTGCTGCGCCTGATGGGCGCGCAGTTGCGTCCTTCCAGTGGAGAAGTCTGGGTGGCCGGGCAGAACCTGCCTACGCTGTCCCGAAGCGACCTGTTCGATGCGCGCAAGCAAATGGGGGTGCTGTTCCAGAGCGGCGCCTTGTTCACCGACCTCGACGTGTTCGAGAATGTCGCATTCCCGCTGCGTGTGCATACCCAGCTGTCCGACGAAATGATTCGTGACATCGTGTTGATGAAGCTTCAGGCCGTCGGCCTGCGCGGCGCCATCGACCTGATGCCGGACGAACTGTCGGGTGGCATGAAGCGCCGCGTGGCGCTGGCCCGCGCGATTGCGCTGGATCCGCAGATCCTGATGTACGACGAGCCCTTCGTCGGCCAGGACCCAATCGCCATGGGCGTATTGGTGCGGCTGATCCGCCTGCTCAACGATGCGCTGGGTATCACCAGCATCGTCGTTTCCCACGATCTGGCCGAAACCGCCAGCATCGCTGACTACATCTATGTGGTCGGTGATGGGCAGGTACTGGGGCAGGGCACTCCGGACGAACTGATGGGCTCCGACAATCCACGCATCCGCCAGTTCATGAAGGGTGACCCGGACGGTCCGGTGCCATTCCACTTTCCCGCGCCTGACTACCGCGCCGATCTGCTGGGGGCGCGTTGATGCGCAGAAAATCCTTACTCGAACGTATCCGTCTGTTCGGTCGCTCGGCGATCGACGTGCTGGCGGTGCTGGGGCGTTCCTGCCTGTTCCTGTTCCACGCACTGGTAGGGCGTGGGGGTATCGGTGGCGGCTTCCAGCTGCTGACCAAGCAGTTGTATTCGGTCGGCGTGCTGTCGCTGGCGATCATCGTCGTTTCCGGTGTGTTCATCGGCATGGTGCTGGCGCTGCAGGGCTACAGCATCCTGACCAAGTACGGTTCCGAGCAGGCGGTGGGGCAGATGGTCGCGCTGACCTTGCTGCGTGAGCTCGGCCCGGTGGTGACTGCGCTGCTGTTCGCCGGTCGCGCAGGCTCGGCGCTGACCGCCGAAATCGGCAACATGAAGTCCACCGAGCAACTGTCGAGCCTGGAAATGATCGGTGTCGACCCGCTCAAGTACATCGTCGCGCCGCGCCTGTGGGCCGGCTTCATCTCGTTGCCGATGCTGGCGTTGATCTTCAGCGTGGTCGGTATCTGGGGTGGGTCCTGGGTCGCCGTCGACTGGCTGGGTGTCTACGAGGGCTCGTTCTGGGCCAACATGCAGAACAGTGTTTCCTTTACCGACGACGTGCTCAACGGGCTGATCAAGAGCCTGGTGTTCGCCTTCGTCGTCACCTGGATCGCCGTATTCCAGGGGTACGACTGTGAGCCCACCTCAGAAGGGATCAGCCGTGCCACCACCAAGACCGTGGTCTATGCCTCGCTGGCTGTCCTGGGTCTGGACTTTATTCTGACCGCCTTGATGTTTGGAGATTTCTGATGCAAAACCGCACCCTGGAAATCGGTGTCGGCCTGTTCCTTCTGGCCGGGATCCTGGCGCTGCTGCTGCTGGCCCTGCGTGTCAGCGGGTTGTCGGCCAGCCCGAGCAGCGATACCTATAAAGTTTATGCCTACTTCGACAATATCGCCGGTTTGAGTGTCAGAGCTAAGGTGACCATGGCCGGGGTAACCATCGGCAAGGTCACCGCCATCGACCTGGACCGTGATTCCTACACCGGTCGGGTGACGCTGCAGCTGGACAAGAATGTCGACAACCTGCCTGTCGACTCCACTGCGTCGATCCTGACCGCTGGTCTGCTTGGCGAGAAGTACATCGGCATCAGCGTGGGCGGTGAGGAAGACGTGCTCAAGGATGGCGCCACCATCCATGACACCCAGTCCGCACTGGTGCTCGAAGATCTGATTGGCAAGTTCCTGCTCAACTCCGTTGGCAAGGAACCGAAAGAAGCGCAACCGGCTAATTAAGGAGTTTCCATGATTTCGATTCTGCGACGTGGCCTGCTGGTCCTGCTGGCGGCCTTCCCCCTGCTGACCTTCGCTGCGCAGTCGCCGCGTGACGTGGTTCAAGGCACTACCACCGAGCTATTGAGCGACCTCAAGGCCAACAAAGAACAGTACAAGACCAACCCGAATGCCTTCTACGATGCGCTCAACCGCATCCTGGGCCCGGTGGTGGACGCTGACGGCATCTCCAAAAGCATCATGACCGTCAAGTATTCGCGCAAGGCCACGCCGGAGCAAATGCAGCGCTTCCAGGAGAACTTCAAGCGCAGCCTGATGCAGTTCTATGGCAATGCACTGCTTGAGTACAACAACCAAGGCATCACCGTCGACCCGGCCAAGCCTGATGATGGCAAGCGCGCCAGCGTCGGCATGAAGGTCACCGGCAACAACGGTGCCGTGTACCCCGTGCAGTACACCCTGGAGAACCTTGGCGGCGAGTGGAAAGTACGTAACGTCATCGTCAACGGCATCAACATCGGCAAGCTGTTCCGCGACCAGTTCGCCGACGCCATGCAGCGCAACGGCAACGACCTGGACAAGACCATCAATGGCTGGGCCGGTGAAGTGGCCAAGGCCAAGGAGGCCGCCGACAACTCTCCTGACAAGGAAGTGAAATGAGCGAGACCGGCGTGAGCATGGCCGAGCCTGGCGTTCTGCGCCTGGCTGGGGTGCTGGATTACCGCAGCGGCCCGGCTTTGCGCAAGCAGGGCCAGGCGCTGATCGCGGCATGTCGCGAAACGCACGTGGTGTTGGATTGCACGGCGGTCAGCAAGTCTTCCAGTGTCGGTCTGTCGCTGCTGCTGGGCTTCATGCGCGATGCCCAGGCCGGCGGCAAACGCTGGGAAGTGCGCGGCATGCCCGACGACATGCGCGAAATTGCCGGCGTCTACGATCTGGATGAGGTGCTGGCGAGCTGAACGCTCGTCGGTGAAGGTGGGCCCCTCGGTCAGCACATGCCCTTTATGGGCTTCGCAGGCGAGGGGCTTTTTTGTATGATGGCCGACCCGCGCGCATCGGGCGCCGATTGAGGTTGAGCATGCAGGCCGTAGAAGTTAAAAGCTTCCTTGAAGAGAAATTGCCGGGATCCCGGGTCGAAGTTGAAGGCGAAGGCTGCAACTTCCAGTTGAACGTGATCAGCGATGAGTTGGCTGGCCTGAGCCCGGTCAAGCGTCAGCAGGCGATCTATGCTCACCTGAATCCCTGGATCGCCAATGGCAGCATCCATGCGGTAACCATGAAATTTTTCAGCAGCGCAGCCTGGGCTGAGCGCACCTGAGCCAACTTGGCGGCGAGATTCCAATGGACAAACTGATTATTACTGGCGGCGCTCGTCTCGACGGCGAGATCCGCATTTCGGGCGCGAAGAACGCGGCCCTGCCGATTCTGTCGGCCACCCTGCTGGCCGATGGCCCGGTGACCGTGGGCAACCTGCCACACCTGCACGACATCACCACCATGATCGAGCTGTTCGGTCGCATGGGCATCGAGCCTGTGATCGACGAAAAGCTGTCGGTCGAGATCGATCCACGCACCATCAAGACCCTGGTAGCGCCCTACGAGCTGGTCAAGACCATGCGGGCGTCGATCCTCGTGCTTGGCCCGATGGTCGCCCGCTTCGGTGAGGCCGAAGTCGCCCTGCCGGGCGGTTGCGCCATCGGTTCGCGTCCGGTGGACCTGCACATCCGTGGCCTGGAGGCCATGGGCGCGAAAATCGAAGTCGAAGGCGGCTATATCAAGGCCAAGGCGCCAGAAGGCGGCCTGCGTGGCGCACACTTCTTCTTCGATACCGTCAGCGTGACCGGTACCGAAAACATCATGATGGCCGCTGCCCTGGCCAAGGGCCGCAGCGTGCTGCAGAACGCCGCGCGTGAGCCTGAGGTGGTCGACCTGGCCAACTTCATCAATGCCATGGGCGGCAAGATCCAGGGCGCCGGTACCGATACCATCACCATCGATGGCGTCGAGCGCCTGGGTTCGGCCAACTACCGCGTCATGCCCGACCGTATCGAAACCGGTACCTACCTGGTCGCTGCTGCCGTGACCGGTGGTCGCGTCAAGGTCAAGGACACCGATCCGACCATCCTTGAAGCGGTGCTGGAAAAGCTCAAGGAAGCCGGCGCCGACATCACCACCGGTGAAGACTGGATCGAGCTGGACATGCACGGCAAGCGGCCGAAAGCCGTGAACCTGCGTACCGCGCCATACCCAGCGTTCCCGACCGACATGCAGGCGCAGTTCATCTCGCTCAATGCCATTGCCGAGGGCACCGGCGCCGTGATCGAGACGATCTTCGAGAACCGCTTCATGCACGTGTACGAAATGCACCGCATGGGCGCGCAGATCCAGGTCGAAGGCAACACCGCCATCGTCACCGGCGTACCTGTACTCAAGGGCGCCCCGGTCATGGCCACCGACCTGCGTGCATCGGCCAGCCTGGTGCTGTCGGCGCTGGTCGCCGAAGGCGATACCCTGATCGACCGCATCTACCACATCGACCGTGGTTACGAGTGCATCGAAGAAAAACTGCAGATGCTCGGCGCGAAAATCCGCCGCGTACCGGGCTAGTCGCCCGCTGGCGCAGGGACGCGCCATTCGAATTGAATGCGGTCGGGCGAAACACGCCCGGCCGGCAGTAGCCGCTTAAGGACCGACGTTCCAATGCTGACCATCGCGCTTTCCAAAGGCCGTATTCTCGACGATACCCTGCCGTTGCTGGCCGAGGCCGGTATCGTGCCGACCGAGAATCCGGACAAGAGCCGCAAGCTGATCATTCCCACCACGCAGGACGATGTGCGCCTGCTGATCGTGCGTGCCACCGACGTGCCGACCTATGTCGAGCATGGCGCCGCCGACCTGGGCGTGGCCGGCAAGGACGTGCTGATGGAGTACGGCGGCCAGGGCCTGTACGAGCCGCTGGACCTGCAGATTGCCCGCTGCAAGCTGATGACCGCGGGTGTCGTCGGTGCGCCGGAGCCCAAGGGGCGCCTGCGTGTGGCCACCAAGTTCGTCAACGTAGCCAAGCGTTACTACGCCGAACAGGGCCGTCAGGTCGACATCATCAAGCTGTACGGCTCCATGGAGCTGGCGCCGCTGATCAACCTGGCCGACAAGATCATCGACGTGGTCGACACCGGTAACACCCTGCGCGCCAACGGCCTGGAGCCTCAGGAACTGATCGCCACGATCAGCTCGCGCCTGGTCGTCAACAAAGCCTCCATGAAGATGCAGCACGCCCGCATCCAGAGCTTGATCGACACCCTGCGCCAAGCCGTCGAATCGCGACACCGCGGCTGACTTCTGCGCGCGACCTCCGCTGTCGCGCCCGTCTATCCGCGTCATAGCCATTTTTCTCGGGTGCCCGCGCGGATGGACTGGTAGCCTAGGGCGCCTGAGCATTCGCTAACAATCGAGGCCCTCGCCATGACCGTGTCCACTGCAATTGCCCGTCTCAACGCTGCTGATCCGGATTTCGCCCGACATCTGGATCATCTGCTGAGCTGGGAAAGCGTGTCCGATGATGCGGTCAACCAGCGTGTGCTCGACATCATCAAGGCCGTGCGCGAACGCGGCGATGCGGCGCTGGTGGAGTTCACCCAGCGCTTCGATGGTGTGGATGCCAAGCGCATCGACGACCTGATTCTCGGCCGTGAACGCCTCGAACTGGCGTTGACCCGCATTACTCCCGCCCAGCGCGAAGCCCTGGAGAAGGCCGCCAGCCGCGTGCGCCTTTACCATGAACGGCAGAAACAGGACTCCTGGCAGTACACGGAGGCCGATGGCACGGTGCTTGGCCAGAAAGTGACCCCGCTGGACCGCGCCGGCCTGTATGTACCCGGAGGCAAGGCGTCCTATCCATCCTCGGTGCTGATGAACGCCATCCCGGCCAAGGTCGCAGGCGTGGGCGAGGTGGTGATGGTGGTACCGACCCCGCGTGGCGAGGTCAATGAGCTGGTCCTGGCAGCCGCGTGCATCGCGGGTGTCGACCGGGTCTTCACCGTCGGGGGGGCCCAGGCGGTCGCGGCCCTGGCCTATGGCACCGAAAGCGTGCCGCAGGTGGACAAGATCGTCGGTCCGGGCAACATCTACGTGGCCACCGCCAAGCGTCATGTGTTCGGCCAGGTGGGCATCGACATGATCGCCGGCCCGTCGGAGATTCTCGTGGTGTGCGACGGCCAGACCGACCCGGACTGGATCGCCATGGACCTGTTCTCCCAGGCCGAGCACGACGAAGACGCCCAGGCCATCCTGGTCAGCCCGGATGCCGCCTTCCTCGATCGTGTTGCCGCTAGCATCGACAAGCTGATGCCGACCATGGAGCGCGCCGAGATCATCGAGAAGTCGATCAATGGCCGCGGTGCCTTGGTCCAGGTGCGCGACATGCAGCAGGCCATCGAAGTGGCCAACCGCATCGCCCCAGAGCACCTGGAACTGTCGGTCGCCGACCCCCAGGCATGGCTGCCACAGATCCGCCACGCTGGCGCGATCTTCATGGGTCGTCACACCAGCGAAGCGCTGGGCGATTACTGCGCCGGCCCCAACCACGTGTTGCCCACCTCCGGCACCGCCCGCTTTTCCTCGCCGCTGGGCGTTTATGACTTCCAGAAGCGTTCGTCGATCATCTTCTGCTCCGAGCAGGGCGCATCCGAGCTGGGGCGAACCGCCTCGGTCCTGGCCCGTGGCGAGTCGCTGACCGCCCACGCCCGCAGCGCTGAATACCGTATCCTGACCCAAGACAAGGGGAACTGAGCATGAGTCGATTCTGGAGCCCCTTCGTCAAGGACCTGGTGCCTTACGTCCCGGGCGAGCAGCCTAAGCTGGCCAGACTGGTCAAGCTGAACACCAACGAGAACCCCTACGGTCCGTCGCCCAAGGCACTGGAAGCCATGCGCGGTGAACTCAGCGACAACTTGCGTCTGTACCCGGATCCGAACAGTGACCGGCTCAAGCAGGCGGTCGCCGATTACTACGCCGTGACGCCGCAGCAGGTGTTCGTCGGCAACGGCTCGGACGAGGTGCTGGCGCACATTTTCCACGGCCTGTTCCAGCACGGCGCGCCGTTGCTGTTCCCGGATGTCAGCTACAGCTTCTACCCCGTGTACTGCGGCCTGTACGGCATCGCGTTCGAACAGGTGCCGCTGGATGAGCAGTTCCAGATTCGCGTCGCGGACTATGCCAAGCCCAATGCCGGCATCATCTTCCCCAACCCCAATGCGCCGACCGGCTGCCTGATGCCGCTTGAGCAGGTCGAGCAACTGCTGCAGGCCAACCGTGATTCGGTGGTCGTGGTCGATGAGGCCTACATCGATTTCGGTGGCGAAACCGCGATCAAGCTGGTGGACCGCTACGACAACCTGCTGGTGACCCAGACCCTGTCGAAGTCGCGCTCGTTGGCCGGTTTGCGCGTGGGCCTGGCTGTGGGGCACCCGGACCTGATCGAGGCCTTGGAGCGGATCAAGAACAGTTTCAACTCCTATCCCCTCGACCGCATGGCCATCGTTGGCGCGGCTGCGGCCTTCGAGGACCGGGCTTACTTCGAGGAAACCTGCCGCAAGGTGATCGACAGCCGCCAGGCACTGGTCGAACAACTTACGGCCAAGGGCTTCGAAGTGCTGCCGTCGGCCGCCAACTTCATCTTCGCCCGCCACCCGCAGCAGGATGCGGCGCAGTTGGCGGCGCGGCTGCGTGAGCAGGGCGTGATCGTGCGTCATTTCAAGCAGGCGCGCATTGCCCAGTTCCTGCGCATCACCATCGGCACGCCGGAAATGAACCAGGCGTTGCTCGATGCGCTGAATTGAGCCGGTAGTCCACTCGCCGGCAAGCCAGCTCCCGCAGGCACTGTGCTGATCTCCAAGGTCGGTACGGTTTCTGTGGGAGCCGGCTTGCCGGCGTTTGCTTTCAAGGGGCAATGGTCGGCTTGTTGCGCACAGCCACCGGTATTCCATCCAGCACCAGGACGTAGTCGTTGGCCTGGCGCATGCCTTGCGGGTCGATCCATTGCTGAACGCTCGCCTGTACGTGAGCGGCCAATTGGCCATTGCGGTAGATGACAACCATCTGCTGTGATGAACTGTTCCACAGCAGCTTGGACTCACTTTCCCTTACCCTTGCCTTGCGCACTCCCGTGTCGCCCAGCAACGGCGTGCCATCGAGTTTCCAGTCGGGTAGCACGTCGAGCCCCATGTGCCGCAGCACCGTGGGCACCACCGACGTTTGAGCGGCAAAGCTGTACAGATTGTTCGGCCCGGGGTGGTCTTGCGCAGTGCTGGGCTCGGTCAGTTCTTCGTTCAGCGGTTTGTTGCTGGCGATGAACACGGTCTTTTCCTGCTCGCTCACGCCGCCGTGACCCGTGCCCCAATAGTCCCGGCCATGGTCGGTGCTGACGACCACCAGCCAATCTTCCAGCGGATGCTTGTGGCGTCGCTCGTCCAGTTTGTCCAGCAGGCGGCCCAGACGGCTGTCCGCATTCTGCAGGGCCTGCTGGTAGCGGGCGCCGAAGCCGTGGTCGTGACCGACCTGGTCAGGCTCATCCAGCTGGATGAAAGTGAAATCCGCCGGAGTGCTGTCGAGGATTGCCAGGGTACGCTCGATAACTTGCTCGTCGGTCAACCCGCTTTCGCGCACATCGTTGCCCTGGGCATCTTCCAGCAGGAACGCGGTGTTGATGGGCGACCAGTTCACAATGCTGGAAAGGTAGGCGTGGGGCAGGGCCTGTCTGAGCCGTCGGAACAGGCTTGGGTAGCCCGGGTCGAGCCTCTGTGACGGCTCGTTGGACACCACGCCGTGCTTGCTCGCCCAGACGCCGGTCAGCAGTGTCATCCATCCTGGGCCACTGAGGGTTGCCTGCTCGCTCGCACGGCCAGTGATGCCTCCGCTATACGCCTTGCCGTAGTGCAGACGCCGCTTGAGGTTGGTGTCTTCTCCCAGTTGCTCGTAACGCTGCAACTGGACACCGTCCAGGCCAACGATCAGCGTCTTGGGTTGAGCGGCCTTTGGCGACAGGTCGCAGCCGGCCAAAAGCAGGCACAGAAGCAGGGGCCATCGGTGAAACGGCATCGGTACATGTCCTCCAGCGCAACGCGCCAAGCGTTGCAACAACGCGGGCTGACCACAACTGGCAAAAATGCCAGGTGGTTTGCTGTTGCTGGCGCCTTGCTTTAAGCTTTCGAAAATTCATCGGATGATTGGTTGAGTAACATGAGCAGTGAATTGTCCAAGCGCTCGCTGGTCGAGCTGGCGGTCGAGCGCATGCGTGAGCGGATCCTCCAGGGTGACTGGCAGGTCGGCCAGCGCTTGCCGACCGAGCCCGAGCTCGCCCTGGAGCTGGGCATCAGCCGCAACACCGTGCGTGAAGCCATGCGCGTCCTGGCATTCAGTGGCCTGGTGGAAATCCGCCAGGGCGATGGCAGCTACCTGCGCACGGCCCAGGACCCATTGCAGGCCGTGCTGGCCATGTCGCGCTGCACGCCTGAACAAGCCCGCGAAACGCGGCACATCCTGGAGACCGAAGCCATCGGCCTGGCAGCCTTGCGCCGTACCGAAGCGGATGTGCAGGGGCTGCGTGAGGCATTGGAAGACAGCGGTAAGCACTTTCACGGCGACATCGATGCCTATGTGAACTGCGACCTGGTGTTTCACCAGCGGCTGGTGGATGCCGCGCACAACCCGTCGCTGAGCGAGCTGTATCGCTATTTCTCCGGTGTGGTGGCGGCTGCGCTGCAACGCAACATGAGCACGGTGCCGCGCTCCCAGGTGACCTTCGATCTGCACGGAGAGATTCTCCAGGCCGTCGAGCAGCGTGATCCTGAGCGGGCCAAGCGCTTGAGCCGAACCCTCATTGAATCCTGATATCGAGAAGGCCATGGCCGAACCAATGACCCGAAATACTTCCGACGGCGAGCGGGAGTTCGATGAACTGCTGATCGACGCTGAAGCCAACGACGCGCAAGTACAACAGCAACCGGTGGCGCTGGCGCGCCCGTGGCTGCTGTTGCTCGGGCTGGTACTGGTGGCGCTGAACCTGCGTCCCGCGTTGTCGAGCATGGCGCCTGTGCTGGGGCAGGTCTCTGCAGGCCTGGGCTTGACGGGCTCCGAGGCCGGGCTGCTGACCACGTTGCCAGTCCTCTGTCTTGGCCTGTTCGCACCCCTGGCACCGATTCTGGCGCGTCGTTTTGGTGGCGAGCGCGTGATTCTCGGTATCCTGTTCACCCTGGCCCTGGGCATTCTGGTGCGCAGCACCCTGGGGGTTGCGGGTGTCTTCCTGGGCAGCCTGATGGCCGGTGCGAGCATCGGCATCATTGGTGTTCTGCTACCGGGCATCGTCAAGCGAGACTTCCCGCGGCATGCCGGCACGCTGACCGGTGTCTATACCATGGCGCTATGCCTCGGTGCTGCGATGGCGGCGGGTGCCACGGTACCTTTGGCCACGCGCTTCGACGGTAGCTGGGCAATGGGGCTCGGGTTCTGGTTGGTGCCGGCATTGTTGGCGATGCTGGTGTGGTTGCCCCAGGCGCGCCAAGGACATGGCCTGCACAAGGTCGCCTATCGCGTGCGTGGGCTGTGGCGTGATCCGCTGGCCTGGCAGGTCACGCTGTACATGGGGTTGCAGTCGTCGTTGGCGTATATCGTCTTCGGCTGGTTGCCGTCGATTCTGATCGGGCGCGGCTTGAGCCCGACAGAGGCGGGGTTGGTGTTGTCCGGTTCGGTGATCCTGCAGCTGGTCAGTTCGCTCAGTGCACCTTGGCTGGCGACCAGGGGCAAAGACCAGCGCCTGGCGATCGTGATTGTCATGCTGCTCACCCTGGCCGGCTTGTTCGGTTGCCTGTATGCGCCGCTTTCCGGCCTCTGGGGGTGGGCGGTGGTGTTGGGGCTGGGCCAGGGCGGCACCTTCGCCCTGGCACTGACCTTGATCGTACTGCGCTCTGGGGATGCGCACGTAGCTGCCAACCTGTCCAGCATGGCCCAGGGGGTCGGCTACACGCTGGCCTCCATGGGGCCTTTCGCCGTGGGGGTGGTCCATGACTTGACGGGAGGCTGGGCGGCTGTGGGTTGGATCTTCGCCGTTCTGGGTATCGGTGCCCTCGTGTTCGGGCTTGGGGCGGGTCGGGCTGAGCATGTGCAGGTAACCTGCGAAAAAGTGTGAGGTGGGCGGCTGCACTGCGCCTGTGGCCGGCAAGTTGGCGCTGGCAGCGGTGGTTGCTGGCGATGGGTATTCATGGCGCAAATGGGCATGGCGTTGCAGGCGCTGGCGGATTATCGTGCAGCCTTCGCCCCCTCCAAGATGGACCTGAGCCCATGAGCGACGCCAACCGTGACCTGATCAACCGCTTCTACCAGGCCTTCCAGCGCCTGGACGCCGAGGCCATGGTGGCGTGCTACAGCGACGATATCGTCTTCAGCGACCCGGTGTTCGGCATGCTGCGTGGCGACGACGCAGGTGACATGTGGCGCATGCTCACCACCCGCGCCAAAGACTTTTCGCTGACCTTCGACCAGGTCCAGGCCAACCATGACAGCGGCTGCGCGCACTGGGTGGCTACCTACCTGTTCAGTCAGACCGGGCGCGTCGTGATCAACGATATCCAGGCCCGCTTCGTGATTCGTGATGGGCTGATCTGCCAGCATGACGACAGCTTCGACCTGTGGCGCTGGTCGCGTCAGGCGTTGGGTCTGCCAGGTGTGCTGCTGGGCTGGTCACCCATGCTACAGAACAAGGTACGTCAACAAGCGTTCAAAGGGCTGCGTGCGTTCCAGCAAGCGCGCTGAGCGGGTAAGCTGTCGGCTTTATCCTCAGTGCGAAGCCTCGTGAGCGAAGTCGTCGAAAACACCACCGGCAAACCCTGGTACGTCTACCTGGTACGCGCCGCCAATGGCTCTTTGTACTGCGGCATCAGTGATGACCCGCAGCGGCGGTTCATCGCGCATCAGAAGGGGCAGGGCGCCCGCTATTTCAAGACCAGCCCGGCCCAGGCGCTGGTCTACGTCGAACAGTGGCCGGACAAAGGCGAGGCGCTGCGCCAGGAGCGGCTGGTGAAGAAACTGCGCAAGTCGGCGAAGGAGGCGTTGGTAGCCTCCTATGGCGCCGGTATCGCCTGAGAAGTTGGGGCCCTTGACTGGCCCGGCCCTGTCAGTCCTTGCGTCGCTTGAGCTGATCGACCAGCTGCGTTGGCAGGCCCTTGATGATCAAGGTTCCGGCCGCCTCGTCATACTCCACCTTGTCTCCCAGCAAATGCGCCTCGAAGCTGATCGACAGCCCCTCGGCGCGACCCGTGAAGCGGCGGAACTGATTGAGGGTGCGCTTATCGGCCGGAATCTCCGGCGAGAGCCCGTAGTCCTTGTTGCGAATGTGATCGTAGAACGCCTTGGGGCGGTCCTCGTCGATCAGGCTGGACAGCTCTTCCAGTGTGACAGGTTCGCCGAGCTTGGTTTGCGTGGTGGCGTACTCGACCAGCGTCTGGGTCTTCTCGCGTGCGGATTCCTCAGGCAGGTCTTCGCTCTCGACGAAATCGCTGAATGCCTTGAGCAGGGTGCGGGTTTCCCCTGGGCCGTCGACCCCTTCCTGGCAGCCGATGAAATCACGGAAGTAATCCGAAACCTTCTTCCCATTCTTGCCCTTGATGAACGAGATGTACTGTTTGGAATTCTGGTTGTTCTTCCACTCGGACAGGTTGATGCGGGCGGCAAGGTGCAGTTGGCCCAGGTCCAGGTGGCGTGAAGGGGTAACATCCAGCTCGGCGTTCACCGCCACGCCTTCACTGTGGTGCAGCAGGGCGATGGCCAGGTACTCGGTCATGCCTTGCTGGTAGTGGGCGAAGAGGATGTGCCCTCCAGTGGAGAGGTTGGATTCTTCCATCAGTTTTTGCAGGTGTTCGACTGCCACCCGGCTGAAGGCGGTGAAGTCTTTCTCGCCATCGAGGTACTGCTTCAACCAGCCGCTGAGCGGATAGGCGCCGGACTCGCCGTGGAAGAAGCCCCAGGCTTTGCCTTGCTTGGCGTTGTAGCTGTCGTTGAGGTCGGCCAGCAGGTTTTCGATGGCGTCCGATGCGCCAAGCTCGCTATCACGTGCATGGAGCACGGCGGGGCTGCCATCGGGCTTCTTGTCGATCAGGTGAACGATGCAATGACGGATTGGCATGGAATTCTCGAATGGGGTTGGGCGGTGCATGGCCGCGCTGCAAAGTCGCCAAGTTTACCTGAGTGAACCGGTGATGCAGTGGCCAGATGTTGGCGTAAATGCCTGTTGTTCGTTTTTTGTTCAATTTTGTGCGTTTTCGGGCTAAACCCCCGAAAAACCAGCACAAAATCAAAGTTGGCAGCGGATATTTATCCATTCCTGTGGTAGCTTTGCGCGGTCTTGCGCCCCCTGAAGTGGCGCATTGCTGGCAGTTGCTGGCGTCGTGTCGAACCAAACGCCGATTTTCGAATCTACATACGCGATTGGCGCGGCCCTCCAGTATTCAGGGGCTGGCCCGATAACGACGTAGCACGCTGCATAACCTCTGAATTTTTTAGGGAAGGAACACCATCATGGCATTGACCAAAGACCAACTGATTGCCGACATCGCCGAATCGATCGCCGCGCCAAAAGCCACCGCTAAAAACGCTCTGGAGCAACTGGGCCAGATCGTTGCTGACCAACTGGAAAACGGCGCTGAGATCACCCTGCCAGGCATCGGCAAGCTGAAAGTCTCCGAGCGTCCTGCCCGCACTGGCCGCAACCCTTCGACTGGCGCTGCCATCGAAATCGCTGCCAAGAAAGTCGTCAAGTTCGTTCCGGCCAAAGCCCTGACCGACGCCATCAACAAGTAATTGTCGATGTCTTGATGAAACCGCGCCCGGCTTGTCCGGGCGCGGTTTTTTCATGCCTGCGATTTACGCCGCGCATGCCAGGCCTGGCGCGCTGCGTCATCCTGGAAGCTCCAGGCGACCATGCGGCTCTGCTTCTGTCCCTGGCCCATCTCGACGATACGCACGGCCTTGGTTCCGACCTTCTTCAGGGCGGCCTCGATGCCAGGCAGGTTGCTGGCCTTGGACACCAGGCTGGTGAACCACAGCACTCGCTCGGCGTATTGCGCGCTTTCCTCGACCAGCTGGGTGACGAAGCGGATCTCGCCGCCCTCGCACCATAGCTCGTTGTTCTGTCCGCCGAAGTTCAGCACAGGCAACCTACGCTGGGGATCCTGCTTGCCCAGGTTCTTCCATTTGCGCTGGCTGCCACGGGTGGCTTCGTCGCGTGAAGCGTGAAAAGGTGGGTTGCACAGGGTCAGGTCGAAGCGTTCGTCCTCTTGCAGCAGGCCGCTGAGGATGCGCTTGCGGTTGGCCTGCTGACGCAGGGCGATTGCCTTGCTCAGGCCATTGGCCTGGACGATGGCCTTGGCCGAGGCCAGGGCCACGGGGTCGATGTCCGAACCCAGGAAGCGCCAGCGATAGTCGCTGTGGCCCAGCAGGGGGTAGATGCAGTTGGCGCCGACGCCGATGTCCAGTGCGCGCACCTGGGCGCCCTTGGGGATGTCGCCGGCATTGTCCTCGGCCAGCAGGTCGGCGGCAACGTGGATGTAGTCGGCGCGGCCTGGAATCGGCGGGCACAGGTAGTCGGCAGGGATATCCCAGTGCTGGATGCCGTACTGTGCCTTGAGCAGGGCGCGGTTGAACACCCGCACGGCTTCGGGGTTGGCGAAGTCGATGCTGGGTTTGCCGTAGGGGTTGGTGATGGTGAAACGGGCCAGGTCAGGGTGGGCCTTGATCAGGCTGGGGAAGTCATAGCGGCCCTGGTGGCGGTTGCGCGGGTGCAGGGTGGGTTTGTTCGGGGTCATGCTCGGGTCCGGTGTTGCTTGCGCTGGCCAGAGGGCCGCTGTGCGGCCCATTCACGGCCAAGGCCGCTCCCACAGGATAGTGGTGCTACTTCAAGGCAGCCTCATTCCTGTGGGAGCGGCCTTGGCCGCGAACGAGGGCGAAGCCCTCGCCGGTCAGATCAGCAATGTCAGGTTACAGCGCTGCAATCCGCGCATGCTGCTCGGTGAAGTTGGCCAGGGCCTGCTCGGACTCGGCCAGCTTGGCGCGCTCCTTCTCGATCACTGCAGGCGGTGCCTTGTCGACGAAGGCGGCATTGGACAGCTTGCCACCCACACGGGCCACTTCGCCTTGTAGACGCTGGATCTCCTTGTTCAGGCGAGCCAGTTCGGCGTCCTTGTCGATCAGGCCGGCCATCGGTACCAGCACCTGCAGGTCACCCACCAGCGCGGTGGCCGACAGCGGGGCTTCGTCCTGCTCACCGAGAACGGTGAACGACTCGACCTTGGCCAGCTTCTTCAGCAGTGCTTCGTTTTCCTGCAGGCGACGTTGATCGTCGGCATTGGCGTTCTTGAGGAACAGCGGCAGCGGCTTGCCAGGACCGATGTTCATCTCGGCGCGGATGTTGCGCAGGCCGACCATCAGCTGTTGCAGCCACTCGATATCGCCTTCGGCGGCGACGTCGATGCGTTCTTCGTTCGCCACCGGCCAGGGTTGCAGCATGATGGTCTTGCCTTGGATGCCTGCCAGCGGCGCGATGCGCTGCCAGATCTCTTCGGTGATGAACGGCATGAACGGGTGGGCCAGGCGCAGGGCCACTTCCAGCACGCGAACCAGAGTACGGCGAGTGCCACGGGCACGCTCGACCGGGGCGTTCTCGTCCCACAGCACGGGCTTGGACAGCTCCAGGTACCAGTCGCAGTACTGGTTCCAGATGAACTCGTACAGGGCTTGGCTGGCCAAGTCGAAACGGAACTGCTCGAGTTGGCGAGTCACTTCGGCTTCGGTGCGCTGCAGCTGCGAGATGATCCAGCGGTCGGCCAGCGACAGCTCGACGGCTTCGCCGTTCTGGCCGCAGTCCTCGCCTTTGTCCAGCACGTAGCGGGCGGCGTTCCAGATTTTGTTGCAGAAGTTGCGGTAGCCCTCGACGCGGCCCATGTCGAACTTGATGTCACGACCGGTGGAAGCCAGCGAGCAGAAGGTGAAACGCAGGGCGTCGGTACCGTAGCTGGCGATGCCTTCCGGGAACTCGGCCTTGGTCTGCTTGGCGATTTTCTCGGCCAGCTTGGGTTGCATCATGCCGCTGGTGCGTTTTTCCAGCAGGGCGTCGAGGGTGATGCCGTCGACGATGTCCAGCGGGTCCAGCACGTTGCCCTTGGACTTGGACATCTTCTGGCCCTGGCCGTCACGCACTAAACCGTGCACGTAGACGGTCTTGAACGGTACCTGCGGGGTGCCGTCTTCGTTCTTGATCAGGTGCATGGTCAGCATGATCATGCGCGCAACCCAGAAGAAGATGATGTCGAAGCCAGTGACCAGCACGTCCGTGGAGTGGAAGGTCTTCAGGAACTCGGTCTGCTCCGGCCAGCCCAGGGTGGAGAAGGTCCACAGGCCCGAGCTGAACCAGGTGTCGAGCACGTCGTCGTCCTGGCGCAGCACCACGTCGGCGCCGAGGTTGTGCTTGGCACGGACTTCTTCTTCGTTGCGGCCGACGTAGACCTGGCCAGTCTCGTCGTACCAGGCTGGGATGCGGTGGCCCCACCACAGCTGGCGGCTGATGCACCAGTCCTGGATATCGCGCATCCACGAGAAGTACATGTTCTCGTACTGCTTGGGCACGAACTGGATACGGCCATCTTCGACCGCGGCGATGGCAGGTTCTGCCAGCGGCTTGGTGGAAACGTACCACTGGTCGGTCAGCCATGGCTCGATGACGGTGCCCGAACGGTCGCCTTTCGGCACTTTCAGGGCATGGTCATCGATGCTCACCAGCAGGCCTTGGGCGTCCAGGTCGGCGACGATCTGCTTACGCGCGACGAAACGGTCCAGGTTGGCGTACTGGGCAGGCAGGCGGGTGTCGATCTGCTCGTTGACGGAGCCGTCGAGGTTGAAGGCCTGGGCGCTTGCCAGCACCATGGCGTTCTTGTCGAAGATGTTGAGCAGCGGCAGGTTGTGGCGCTTGCCGACTTCGTAGTCGTTGAAGTCATGGGCCGGGGTGATCTTCACGCAGCCGGTGCCGAATTCCGGGTCGCAGTAGTCGTCGGCGATGATCGGAATGCGACGACCGACCAACGGCAGTTCGACGAACTTGCCGATCAGCGCCTGATAGCGCTCGTCGTTCGGGTTGACGGCAACCGCCACGTCGCCCAGCAGGGTTTCCGGACGGGTGGTGGCAACGACCAGGTGGTCCTTGCCTTCAGCGGTTTTGGCGCCGTCGGCCAGCGGGTAGCGCAGGTTCCACAGGTGGCCTTTCTCGTCGTGGTTTTCGACTTCCAGGTCGGAGATGGCGGTGTGCAGCTTGGTGTCCCAGTTGACCAGGCGCTTGCCGCGATAGATCAGGCCGTCTTCGTGCAGGCGTACGAAGGCTTCCTTGACCGCTTCGGACAGGCCGTCATCCATGGTGAAGCGCTCGCGGCTCCAGTCCACGGACGAGCCCAGGCGGCGGATCTGACGGCTGATGTTGCCGCCGGACTGCTCTTTCCATTCCCAGACTTTCTCGAGGAAGGCTTCACGGCCCAGGTCATGACGGTTCTGGCCCTTGGCCTCGAGCTGGCGCTCGACCAGCATCTGGGTGGCGATACCGGCGTGGTCGGTACCTGGCTGCCACAGGGTGTTGCGGCCTTGCATACGGCGGAAACGGATCAGGGCGTCCATGATCGCGTTGTTGAAGCCGTGGCCCATGTGCAGGCTGCCCGTCACGTTCGGCGGCGGGATCATGATGGTGTAGGACTCGCCTGCACCTTGCGGGGCGAAATAGTTCTCGGACTCCCAGGTGTTGTACCAGGAAGTTTCGATGGCGTGCGGCTGGTAGGTCTTATCCATGCGCGGCGGGACCCTATGGCATTTATTCGGGAAAGCCGGGAAGTATAACCAAGGTGGGGGCCGCAAGCGACACGCCTCTGTCATCTGTTGGCGCGGCGATGCCTGCTTCGCAGGTAAACCCGCTCCCATCGGGACCGCGCAGGCGCCTGCCGGTGGGAGAGGGCTTACCCGCGAAGGGGCGCCGCGAGACGTGGACCTTACTCGGAGCGCTTGATCAGGCGTTCCATGCGCGCATCCAGCCGGCGCTTGATTTCGGTCTCGATATGCGGGGTAAAGTCGTTGATCACGTCCTGCATGATCTGTTGCGCGGCTGCGCGCAACTCGCTTTCCAGGTGCAGCAGCGTGTCCTGGCGGCGGGTCTGCGGGTCATCCGCGGTGGCTGCAGGCACAGGCTCAGGTTCGACCGGCGGGTTGCCTGCCGGTACATCGAGCAACAGCGGAATCTGTTCCACCGTCTCGGTCAGCAGAGGCGGTTGCAGGTTGGCATCTCCCAGCAGCTGGCGAATCGACTCCAGGTCGTCGAGCAGATGGGCGGAATCGGGTAGGGCGGAAGGCTTGTCCATCGTCGTCAAAGTCGCTGTAAGCGGTGGTCTTGCAGAGCATAGCCCCGTTCGCGGTAGAAACGGAATCGTTCGCGCGCTGACTGGCGGATGCCAGGCTCCTCGACGACGATCTCGGCAACCCGTTCGAACTGGTCGACGAACCCTGGCACCGAGGCGCCGAGGTTGATCAGCAGGTCGCGGTGGTCGCCTGCATCGTCAGCCAGGCCCAAGGCCACTTGGGCATCGGCATGCGCTTCGGCCCGGTCGTGAGGCACGAAAGCCTCGCCCTTGAAACGCCACAGGCGCAGGTCCAGCTCGTCGCGTTGTTCGGCGTCCTGGCAATGCAGGTAGACGCGATGGCCGAGACGCCAGGCCTTCTCGCACAGCTTGCAGGCGAAATCCAAGCGTGCCGACAAGGCGTCGGTGGGCAGGATGTAGAAATCGACTTTGCTCATGGTTTGGTCTACCGGCCGGTGGCGCACTGGGCGCCACCGGTTTCACGGTTTCAGGCGCCGGCGCGGTCCAGCAGGTACTGCGTCAGCAATGGAACCGGGCGACCCGTGGCGCCTTTGTCCTTGCCGCCGCTGATCCAGGCGGTGCCGGCGATGTCCAGGTGCGCCCAGTTGTAGGCCTTGGCGAAGCGCGACAGGAAGCACCCTGCGGTGATGGTGCCGGCTTTTGGGCCGCCGATGTTGCCCATGTCGGCGAACGGGCTGTCCAGTTGTTCCTGGTATTCATCGAACAGTGGCAGCTGCCAGGCGCGGTCGTCGGCGCGCTTGCCGGCGTCGAGCAATTGATCGATCAGCTCGTCGTTGTTGCCCATCAGTCCCGAGGTGTGGCTGCCCAGGGCGACGATGCAGGCGCCGGTCAGGGTGGCGATATCGATCACGGCCTGAGGCTTGAAGCGCTCGGCGTAGGTCAGGGTGTCGCACAGCACCAGGCGGCCTTCGGCGTCGGTGTTGAGGATTTCCACGGTCTGGCCGCTCATGGTGGTGACGATGTCGCCCGGGCGAGTCGCGCCGCCGCTAGGCATGTTCTCGGCACAGGCCAGCAGGCACACCAGGTTGATCGGCAGTTGCAGTTCCAGCACTGCGCGCAGGGTGCCGAACACACTTGCCGAACCGCACATGTCGAACTTCATTTCATCCATGCCGGCGCCAGGCTTGAGGCTGATGCCGCCGGTGTCGAAGGTGATGCCCTTGCCGACCAGCACGAAGGGTTTCTCGCTTTTCTTGCCGCCCTGGTAGTTCATCACGATCAGCCGTGGAGGCTGGTCGCTGCCCTGGCCCACGGCATAGAAGGCGCCCATGCCCAGGTCCTTGATCTTCTTCTCGTCCAGCACTTCGACTTTCAGCGACTTGTGTGCCTTGCCCAGCTCCTTGGCTTGGTCCGCCAGGTAGCTTGGATGGCAGACGTTCGGCGGCAAGTTGCCCAGGTCGCGGGTGAAGGCCATGCCGGTGGCGATGGCGCTGGCGTGCTTTACGGCGCGCTCGGCTTCGGCCTGGCCGGCCTTGTCGGTCAGCAGGGTGACTTTCTTCAGGGCCCGCGGCTCAGCCTTCTGGCTCTTGAAGCGATCGAACACGTACTCGCCGTCGAGCAGGGTTTCGGCCAGCAGGCGGTACTTGCCGTAGTGAGCGTCGCGGTTGCTGACAGCGATGTCGTCCAGGGCCAGTACGGCATCTCCGCCGCCCAGGTTTTTCAACACACCGGCCACGCTGGCTACCAGCTTGCGCCAGGCGCGATCGCCAAGGGCTTCTTCCTTGCCGCTGCCAACCAGCAGCACGCGTTCGGCCTTGAGCCCTGGCAGGCTGTGCAGGAGCAGGGTCTGGCCAGGCTTGCCGGCCAGGTCGCCACGCTTGAGCAGGGCAGCAATGGCGCCGTCGGAGGCTTGGTCGACGGCCTTGGCGACAGCGCCGAGCTTACGACCTTCGCCTACTGGTACGACCAGCGTTGCGGTTTTCACAGATGCAGCAGCTACGCTTTTTACAACCAGTTCCATGTCAGGGTCCCCGAATGATCTTTACCGTAGGCGCTGAATGTTCGCGTGCGCCGGGCAGGCTTGGCCGCGTGGTCGCGTGCCAGTGGAAAAGCTGCCAGTTTGAGCCTGCGACAAGCGTGCTGACAACCCCGACGTGCGGCTTCATGCGCGGCCAAGTGACAGGCGCGGTCAATCACAGGATAATGCGCGCACTTTTATGGAGGTTCGCCTTTGGCGAACCAGCATTGGTCTGGCTGTACTACGTCATAGTCTGGCGCCATTGTTTGGCAGTCCGCCCCTGACAACCCAGGAGTGTCTGGTTTGATCGTCTTTCGTTATCTGTCCCGCGAGGTCCTGGTGACCTTGAGCGCCGTCAGCGCTGTGCTGCTGGTGATCATCATGAGCGGGCGCTTCATCAAGTACCTGGCCCAGGCCGCCCAAGGCGTGCTCGACCCGAGTGTACTGTTCCTGATCATGGGTTTCCGCCTGCCGGGTTTCCTGCAGCTGATTCTCCCACTGGGCCTGTTCCTCGGCATCCTGCTGGCCTATGGCCGGTTATACCTGGAAAGCGAGATGACCGTGCTGTCGGCCACCGGCATGAGCCAGCAGCGCCTGCTGGGCCTGACCATGGCCCCGGCGGCGCTGGTGGCATTGCTGGTCGCGTGGCTGAGCCTGAGCCTTGCGCCGCTGGGCGTTGCCCAGGTGCAGCAAATCATCAGCCAGCAGGACGCGCTGACCGAATTCGACACCCTGGTGCCGGGGCGTTTCCAGACCTTGCGTGATGGCTCGCGGGTGACCTACACCGAGCAGCTTTCGGACGACCGCATCAACTTGGGTGGCGTGTTCATCTCCGAGAAACGCTTCAACCAGGACAAGACCAAGGACCGCGCTCCTTCGGTGCTGGTCGCCGAGAAAGGTCACCAGGAAGTGCAGGCCGACGGCAACCGCTACCTGATCCTGGAAAATGGCTATCGCTATGACGGCAACCCTGGCCAGGCTGACTACCGTGCCATCAAGTACGACACCTACGGCGTATTGCTACCCAAGCCTGAAGTCAGCGAGGAAGTGACCGAGCGCGAAGCGATCCCGACCTCCCAACTGATCGGCCAGAAAGGCCTGCGTGAGCGCGCCGAGCTGCAATGGCGTCTGTCGCTGCCGATCCTGGTGTTCATCGTGACCGTGCTGGCAGTGCCGCTGGCCAAGGTCAACCCACGCCAGGGCCGCTTCCTCAAGCTGCTGCCGGCGATTCTTCTGTACATGGCCTACCTGACGATGCTGATTTCCGTACGTGGCGCCCTTGAGAAGGGCAAGTTGCCGATTGGCCTGGGTATCTGGTGGGTGCATGGACTGTTCCTGCTCATCGGCCTGGGCCTGATGTATTGGGAACCGCTGCGTCTCAAGCGCGCTGCCCGTCGTGCGGAGGTGGCCCATGGCTAAGCTCGATCGCTATATCGGCCAGAGCGTGCTGCTGGCCATTCTGGCGGTGCTGGGGATCATCCTCGGCCTGGCCTCGCTGTTTGCCTTCATCGACGAGATGGGCGACCTGAGCGACACCTACACGGTGATGGAGGCAGGTAACTTCGTCCTGCTGACCGCACCGCGTCGTCTGTACGAAATGCTGCCGATGGCCGCGCTGATCGGCTGCCTGGTCGGCCTGGGCAGCCTGGCCAGCAGTAGTGAGCTGACCATCATGCGCGCCGCTGGCGTTTCCATCGGCCGTATCGTCTGGGCGGTGATGAAGCCGATGCTGGTGCTGATGCTGGTGGGCCTCCTGATTGGCGAGTACGTGGCGCCGGTCACCGAAAACAAGGCCCAGGCCGACCGTTCCCTGGCCCAAGGCGGGGGAGAGGCACAAAGTTCCAAGCGCGGCATGTGGCACCGTCAGGGTGACGAGTTCGTGCACATCAACGCCGTGCAGCCCAACGGCCTGCTGCTGGGCGTGACCCGTTACCGCTTCGACAACGAGCGCAAGATCATCACGTCGAGCTTCGCCCGCCGTGCGCAATACAACCAGGATCACTGGGTGCTCAGCGACGTCAGCACCACGTATTTCCGTGGCGACCACACTGAAGTGGTGAAGGCGCCGCAGGAGCGTTGGGATGTCTCGGTCACGCCGCAACTGCTCAACACCGTGGTGCTGGCGCCTGAATCGCTGTCGATCACCGGGCTGTGGGACTACATCCATTACCTGTCCGACCAGGGCCTGAACAACGCGCGTTACTGGCTGGCGTTTTGGACCAAGGTGCTGCAGCCGGCGGTGACCGCGGCGCTGGTGCTGATGGCGATTTCCTTCATCTTCGGCCCACTGCGCTCTGTGACCCTGGGACAGCGGGTATTTACCGGTGTGCTGGTGGGCTTCGTGTTCCGCATTGGCCAGGACCTGCTTGGCCCTTCGAGCCAGGTGTTCGGCTTCCCGCCGCTGCTGGCGGTGGTGATCCCCGCCGGTATCTGTGCGGTGGCCGGTTTGTGGCTGTTGCGCAGAGCTGGTTGAGGTCAGTGGTGCATGCCGTGAGTGTTGCGGTGTGTGCCGGATCGAGCGCCGCCCGCGCGGCGCATCGCGAGCAAGGCTCGCTCCTACAGACGCCCGCGATACTGTGCCTTGCACCAAAGCGGTCGCGCGCAAATCCCACAGGTGTAGCTGGCCCGAAATAACCGTAGGAGCGAGCCTTGCTCGCGATGCGCCGCGCGGGCGGCGCTCGACCTATCGGACACCCTATCCTTCACGGCCTACACCCGAACGCTACCGATCAATTCTTCTGCTTCGGCACCCGCACCAACTGTGTCTCGGAATAGATGTCATGCCAGCCGCGCTTGCGCTTGTCGATCAGCGCCCAGAAGAACCCCATCCCCAGACACAGCCACGAAGCGATCGACACCACGAAGCGCAACAGCGCCTGCCACAGGCTAATGGCGCTGCCATCGGCGTTCTGTACCCGCACGCCCCACACCTGCATGCCCAGGGTTTGCCCGCCATGGGTCCAGAACTTGGCGAAGAAGCCGAACAGCGCGAACAGCAGAATCGTCGACAGCAGCGGGTCTCCATCCAGTGCGCCGGCATCGGTCAGTTCACGCATGCGGGCTTCACCGATGATGCTCATCTGGATCATCTTGTAGGCGCCTGCGGTGACGATCAGCAGGGCCGTACACAACAGAAAGTCATAGAACATCGCCGCCAGGCGCCGGCCGAGGCCTGCGGGTGGGAAATCTCCCTGGGGTGTGAGCAGAGGCTTGGACATGCGTTGCAGCTCCGAATGGCGAAGCCGGTATTCTACGGGCAAAAAAAAGCCCCTGCACTTGGCAGGGGCTTTTCTTCGAAGTCGGGTTCGGCTTAGCCGGCGACCTGAACCTTGTCAGCCTGCATGCCTTTCTGGCCTTGCACGGCTTCGAAGGTGACCTTTTGGCCTTCTTTCAGGCTCTTGAAGCCGTTGCCTTCGATAGCGCGGAAGTGTACGAACAGATCCGGACCGCTTTCTGGGGTGATGAAGCCGTAACCTTTCTCGTCATTGAACCACTTGACGGTACCGTTCTGACGCTCAGCCATTGTCTTATTTCCTATGAAGCTTAAATTTTTAATGACAGTTTCTTTCACATAATTCGGGGTGAAAGAGTACTGGGCTGGGTTGCAGGAAAGTAAGAGACGTCGAACGGGTTGTAGCAAATTGCGGCTACTGGCCCAGGTCACGAACTGTTGCGACCCATGCAAACACAGTGCTGTGACTCTACGCCAACTCCCGAGAGAAAAACAAGCCCTTCGCACTGTAGGAAATCAGCGATTTGCCGATAACCGACCAAATTGTCGGAAACGGCATGGCGCCTGGCCTGGCGCCATGTTCAAAAGTTATTGGACAGGTTCGAAAACGAATATGTCGAACCTCTCCCAAGGGCTTTCAACCGCGATAGTAACGTTGCGGAACAAAAGGCATTTTGCTGACTTTCAGGGCAACCTGCTTGCCGCGGACAACGGCAAACAGAGGCGTATCGATAGCGCTGTGTTCGTTATCGACATAACCCATGGCCACCGGTGCGCCGAGTGTCGGACCAAAGCCGCCGCTGCATACCTTGCCGACAGTCTTGCCGTTGGCGTCGACAATCTCCGCCCCTTCACGTACCGGAGTGCGTTCCTGGGGAAGCAAGCCGACCCGCTTGCGTGCCACGCCTTGCTGCTGTTGGGCATAAACCCGTTCGGCACCGGGGAAACCACCTGCGCGTGCACCGTCGGCGCGGCGGACCTTGGAGATGGCCCATAGCAGGCTGGCTTCGACCGGCGTGGTCTCGGTGTCCATGTCGTGGCCGTACAGGCACAGCCCGGCTTCCAGGCGCAGCGAGTCCCGCGCACCCAGGCCGATAGGCTGCACCTGCGGCTCGTTCAGCAGGCGGCGGGCCAAGGCTTCGGCAGCGTTGACTGGCACCGAGATTTCATAACCGTCTTCACCGGTATAGCCCGAGCGGCTGACGTAGCAGTCTTCACCCAGCAGCTTGACCGAGCGCAACTGCATGAAGGTCATGTCGGCCACTTCCGGCGCCAGGCGTTTCAGCACCTCGACGGCGGCCGGGCCTTGCAGGGCCAGCAGGGCACGTTCCTCGAACAGCGGTTGCACCTCGCAGCGGTTACCGATGTGCGCTTGCAGGTGAGCCAGGTCCTGGTCCTTGCAGGCAGCGTTGACCACCAGGAACAGCACATCGTTGCCCAGGTTGGCGACCATCAGGTCATCGAGGATGCCACCTTGGGCGTTGGTGAACATGGCATAGCGCTGCATGCCTACTGGCAGGTCGACGATGTCCACGGGCACCAGGGTTTCCAGGGCTTTGGCCGCATCGCTGCCGCGCAGGATGATCTGGCCCATGTGCGAAACATCGAACAGGCCGGCCTGCTCGCGGGTGTGCAGGTGCTCCTTGAGCACGCCCAGTGGGTACTGCACTGGCATGTCATAGCCGGCGAACGGCACCATGCGCGCGCCCAATTCGAGGTGCAGAGCGTGCAGCGGGGTCTTGAGCAGTGTTTCGGACATCGATGACTCCTTAGTTGTTTGTCGGGTCAACATTCGATGATGTTGACGGCCAGACCGCCTCGGGCGGTCTCCTTGTACTTGCTTTTCATGTCGGCGCCGGTCTGGCGCATGGTGCGGATGACCTTGTCGAGTGACACGTAGTGCTGCCCGTCTCCGCGTAAAGCCATGCGCACCGCGTTGATGGCCTTCACCGAGCCCATGGCGTTGCGTTCGATGCAAGGCACCTGGACCAGACCGCCAATGGGATCGCAGGTCAGACCCAGGTTGTGTTCCATGCCAATCTCGGCGGCGTTCTCCACTTGCTGCGGGGTGCCGCCCATCACCTCGCACAAGGCACCGGCCGCCATCGAGCAGGCGACCCCGACCTCGCCCTGGCAGCCAACCTCGGCGCCCGAGATCGAGGCGTTCTCCTTGTAGAGGATGCCGATGGCAGCGGCGGTGAGCAGGAAGCGCACCACGCCGTTCTCGCTGGCACCGGGGATGAAGCGCATGTAGTAATGCAGCACCGCTGGGACGATGCCTGCTGCGCCGTTGGTCGGCGCAGTGACCACTCGCCCGCCGTAGGCGTTTTCTTCGTTCACCGCCAGGGCATAGAGGTTGACCCAGTCGAGCACCGACAGCGCATCGCGCAGGCTGGCTTCCGGGTTGCTGCTCAGTTGACGGTACAGCGCCGGGGCCCGGCGCTTGACCTTCAGCCCGCCGGGCAGGATGCCCTCATGGCGGCAGCCGGCCGCGACGCAGTCCTGCATCACTTGCCAGATGCGCAGCAGCCCCGCACGGGTCTCGGCTTCCGGGCGCCAGGCGGACTCGTTGGCGAGCATGACCTGGCTCACCGGCATCTGCTGTGCGACGCAATGACCGAGCAGCGCCTTGGCGGTCTTGAAAGGGTAGGTGAGGACCGTGCGGTCCTCGACGATGCGGTCGTGGCCTGCCGCGTCCTCATCGACGACGAAACCGCCGCCCACCGAGTAGTACTCCCTGCTGCGGATTTGCAATCCGGCTGCATCGAAGGCGCGGAAGATCATGCCGTTGGGGTGATATGCCAACGGTTTACGGATCATCGCAAGGTGCTGTTTTTCGATGAACGCGATGTCGTGCTCGCCCAGCAGGCGCAGTTGACCGCTGTCGCGGATCGCTTGCAGGCGGGCGGGGATGGATTCGGTATCGACGGTATCGGGGTGCTCGCCTTCAAGGCCGAGCAATACCGCTTTGTCACTGCCGTGGCCCTTGCCGGTGGCGCCTAGCGAGCCATACAACTCGGCCTTGACGCTGACAGTGTGGCTCAACAGGTCGTCGCGGCGCAGCCCTTCGGCAAAGCGCGCGGCGGCGCGCATCGGGCCGACCGTGTGGGAGCTGGAGGGGCCTATGCCGATCTTGAACAGGTCGAAGACGCT
The DNA here is from genome assembly GCF_000425785.1 of Pseudomonas taiwanensis DSM 21245. Taxonomy (GTDB): domain Bacteria; phylum Pseudomonadota; class Gammaproteobacteria; order Pseudomonadales; family Pseudomonadaceae; genus Aquipseudomonas; species Aquipseudomonas taiwanensis. The sequence goes on along the minus strand of NZ_AUEC01000005.1, from coordinate 171,173 downwards.
CAATGACATGGTGGTTCCTCCTGAAGATTGTGCGACTGGTGTGCCGCCCGACCGCGACACAAGGCCGCTCCCCGCTCTTTGTCGGAGCGGCCTTGTGTCGCGATGGGGCCGCGACGCGACCCCTGAGTGCCACAGGCCGCCTCAGGCGTCCTGGTAGCTCTCGATCGACGGGCACGCGCAGACCAGGTTACGGTCGCCGAACACGTTGTCGACCCGGCCTACGGGCGGCCAGTACTTGGCCTCCACCAGGCTCGGCAGCGGGTAGACCGCTTGCTCGCGGCTATAGCCGTGAGCCCACTCGCCCACCAGCTCAGCCGCCGTGTGCGGGGCGTTCTTCAGCGGGTTGTCGTCCTTGTCCAGGCTGCCGTTTTCCACCGCGCGGATTTCCTCGCGGATCTGGATCATCGCATCACAGAAGCGATCCAGTTCTTCCTTGGATTCACTTTCGGTCGGTTCGATCATCAGCGTGCCAGCCACCGGGAAGGACATGGTCGGCGCGTGGAAGCCGAAGTCGATCAGGCGCTTGGCCACGTCGTCGACACTGATGCCACTGGTGTCCTTGAGCGGGCGCAAGTCGAGGATGCACTCGTGGGCGACCAGGCCATTGCCGCCGGTGTACAGAACAGGATAGTGCTCTTCCAGGCGGCGGGCGATGTAGTTGGCATTGAGAATGGCCATCTGCGAAGCACGCTTGAGACCGGCACCGCCCATCATGCGGATGTACATCCAGGTGATCGGCAGGATGCTGGCGCTGCCGAACGGCGCGGCGCATACCGCCCCTTCGGTGTTCTCGAGCGCGGCATGGCCTGGCAGGAACGGTGCCAGGTGCGACTTGACGCCGATCGGGCCGACGCCCGGGCCGCCACCGCCGTGGGGAATGCAGAAGGTCTTGTGCAGGTTCAGGTGCGAAACGTCGCCGCCGAACTTACCTGGGGCGCACAGGCCGACCATGGCGTTCATGTTGGCACCGTCGATGTACACCTGGCCGCCGTTGTCGTGGATGATCGCGCAGATTTCGCCAATCGCTTCCTCGAACACGCCGTGGGTCGACGGGTAGGTGATCATGATCGCGGCGAGGCGCTCGCGGTGCTCGATGGCCTTGGCGCGAAGGTCTTCGACATCGACGTTACCGCGGGCATCGCAGGCGGTGACCACCACGCGCATGCCGGCCATGTGGGCGGTCGCAGGGTTGGTACCGTGGGCCGACGAAGGGATCAGGCAGATGTCGCGGTGGCCTTCGCCACGGCTGCGGTGATAGGCGCGGATGGCCAGCAGGCCTGCGTACTCGCCCTGGGAACCGGCGTTAGGTTGCAGCGACACGGCGTCGTAGCCAGTGGCGGCGCACAGCATGGCTTCCAGCTCGGTGGTCATCTGCAGGTAGCCCTGGCTTTGCTCGGCGGGGGCGAACGGGTGCAGGTTGCCGAACTCGGCCCAGGTGACCGGGATCATTTCACTGGCGGCATTGAGCTTCATGGTGCACGAGCCCAGCGGGATCATGCTGCGGTCCAGCGCCAGGTCTTTGTCGGCCAGGCGACGCAGGTAGCGCATCAATTCGGTTTCGCTGTGGTAGCGATTGAACACCGGGTGCTGAAGAATCGCCGATTGACGCTGCAGCGCAGCCGGCAGGCGCGAGCCGGTGCTGGCGGCGAGGGCGGCGAAGTCAGGCTGTACCTTGTCGCCAGCCAGCAGTTGCCAGAGGGCTTCGACGTCAGCCTGGGTGCTGGTTTCGTCAAGGGACAGGCCCAGGTGGCCGGCGTCGATCTGGCGCAGGTTGATGCGCTGGGCGCGGGCTTTTTCATGCAGGTTGGCAGTGGCAGCACCGGTGGCCAGGGTCAGGGTGTCGAAGGCGGTCTCGCCCAGCACCTCGATGCCCAGGCTCTTCAGGCCGGCAGCCAGGATCGCGGTCAGCGCATGGGTGCGCTCGGCGATGCGCTTGAGGCCTTCCGGACCGTGGTAAACGGCGTACATGCTGGCGATGTTGGCCAGCAGTACCTGAGCGGTGCAGATGTTGCTGGTGGCCTTCTCGCGGCGGATGTGCTGCTCGCGGGTTTGCATGGCCAGGCGCAGGGCAGTCTTGCCGAAGCGGTCGATCGATACGCCCACCAGGCGGCCCGGCATGTCACGCTTGAACGCGTCACGGGTGGCGAAGTAGGCCGCGTGCGGGCCACCGAAGCCCAGCGGCACACCGAAGCGCTGGGCGCTGCCGATGGCGACGTCGGCGTCGAACTCGCCAGGCGGGGTCAGCAGGGTCAGGGCCAGCAGGTCGGCAGCAACGGCAACCAGCGCGTTGGCGGCGTGCAAGCGCTGGACCAGTTCCCGGTAGTCGAACACTTCACCGTTGCTGGCCGGGTACTGCAGTAGGGCGCCGAAGAAGGCACTGACATCGGTCAGTTCACGTTCGTCGCCAACCACGATCTCGATGCCCAGTGGCTCGGCTCGGGTGCGCAGCACGTCCAGGGTTTGCGGGTGGCAATGGCGGGAGGCGAAGAAGGCATGGCTGGCCTTGTTCTTCGACAGGCGTTTGCAGAAGGTCATGGCCTCGGCAGCGGCGGTGGCTTCGTCGAGCAGGGAGGCGTTGGCGATCGGCAGGCCGGTGAGGTCGCTGATCAGGGTCTGGAAGTTCAGCAGCGCTTCCAGGCGGCCCTGGGAGATTTCTGGCTGGTAAGGGGTGTAGGCGGTGTACCAGGCCGGGTTCTCCAGCAGGTTGCGCAGGATCGGTGCCGGCGTGTGGGTGTTGTAGTAACCCTGGCCGATATAGCTCTTGAACAGCTGGTTCTTGCCGGCGATGGCTTTCAGTGCGGCGAGGGCGTCGGCTTCACTCTGGCCGTCTTCGCTGCCCAGCACGCTGGTGCCCTTGATGCTGTCGGGGATGACGGCGGCGGTCATCGCTTCCAGCGAGTCGAAGCCCAGGCTGGCGAGCATGGCTTGCTCGTCGGCGGCGCGGGGGCCGATGTGACGGGCGATGAATTCGTTGGCGGTGCCGAGGTTGATGGTCATGGTCGGTTCCTCAGGCGTCGTCGTTGGCTTTGATCAGACGGTCGTAGGCGTCCTGGTCGAGCAGGGCAGCCACTTCGCTCATGTCGGCGGGGACGAAGCGGAAGAACCAGCCCTCGCCCAGCGGATCTTCGTTGACCCGCTCGGGGCTGTCGTTGAGGCCTTCGTTGACGGCGACCACTTCACCGCTCAGGGGCATGTACACGCCGCTGGCAGCCTTGACCGATTCGACGGTGGACGCTTCGGCGCCTTTGTCGTACGACTGCAGCTCCGGCAGTTGCACGTAGACCACATCGCCAAGGGCGTTCTGAGCGTAGGCAGTGATGCCCACGGTGACGCTGCCATCGGCTTCGACGCGCAGCCATTCGTGATCTTCGGTGAAACGCAACTCGCTCATGGGAATTCCTCGGGAAGCAGGGCGTTGGGCGCGGTGGCTCCGCGCTCTTGGGGTTGGAATTCCCTTAGCAAATATGCGGCCAGTATTTAAAAACTCATTTAAATCAAAGACTTGTGTGATTACAGAAATGTTTCTGACATTTCGGTGGAATGAAAACGCTACAGAAGGCGCGGGTAGCAAAAGGGTTGGCGGATCAAACCCTTGCGTAGTGGCATTTGCAGGAGGGTGTATTGGTTTCGATACGGTGTATTGATTTCGATACGGAAGAGTCGCAACGCCCAGGCCAGGTTCAGGCTTTGCTGGGTATGCCGTACTTGCGCAAGCGCTGCGCAATTGCGGTATGCGAGGTTTGTAGTCGTCCTGCCAGTTGCCGGGTGGAGGGGTAGCTTGCGTACAAGCGCTGCAACAGTTCGCGCTCGAAATCTCCCACCGCCTGCTCAAGGCTGGCCACGTCGCCATCCTGCCCCCGCGCCACCGAGGTACCGGCGATGTCCAGATCGCCAATGTCTACCAGGTTACCCTCGCAAATGGCGGCGGCGCGAAAGATCACGTTCTGTAGTTGGCGCACGTTGCCTGGCCAAGGGTTGGCCAGCAGCGCCGAATGGGTGGCGGGCGCCAGGCGGCATGGCGGGCGCTGGATCTGGGTGCAGGCCTGCTGCATGAAGAAGTGGGCGAGCATCAGGATGTCCTGGCCACGTTCGCGCAGGGGAGGCACCTGCAGGTTCAGCACGTTCAGCCGGTAGAACAAGTCTTCGCGGAAGCTGCCTTCGGCCACCATGCGTTCGAGGTCGCGGTGAGTAGCGCTGATGATGCGTACATCGACCTTCACCTCGCGGTCACCGCCGACCCGGCGGAAGCTGCCATCGCTGAGAAACCGTAGCAGCTTGGCCTGTAGGTAGGGTGACATCTCGCCAATTTCATCGAGGAACACCGTGCCTTGGTTGGCCAGTTCCATCAGCCCCGGTTTGCCGCCGCGCTGGGCCCCGGTGAAGGCGCCCGGGGCGTAACCGAACAGTTCGCTTTCGGCCAGGCTCTCGGGTAGCGCAGCGCAGTTCAGGGCCAGGAAGGGCGCCGCATGGCGACTGCTGATCGCGTGACAGGCGCGGGCCACCAGTTCCTTGCCGGTACCGGTCTCACCGTGGATCAGCAACGGTGCGTCCAGGGTTGCCACGCGCAAGGCTCGGGCCTTGAGGGTGCGGATCACCGGGGACTCGCCGAGCAGAGCGTCGAAGCCTTCGGCATGGTCGTGGTGCAGGGCCGAAAGCCGCTCACCCATGCGGGTGGGTGGGTACAGGGTCAACAGGCCGCCGGCATTGGTGATCGGCGTGGCGTCCAGCAGCAGGCTCTGGCCGTTGAGCTGCATTTCGCGCATCGGCAAGTGGAAGTTATTGTCCAGCAGGGCCTGAAGCAGCCCTGGATCCCCGAACAGCTCCCCCACTGAGCGGCCAGCCGATTCGCGCCCGCACAGGGCGATCAGGGCGGGGTTGGCCAGCAACACCTTGCCAGCGCTGTCGACAGCCAGCACCGGGTCGCTCATTGCCGCCAGCAGGGCATCGAGTTGCAGGTGGCGGCGTTGGCCGGGGAGGATGTCGACGACCTCCACCGACTGCACGCCACGGACTTCGAACAGCGCGTCGTGCAGCTCTTCCAGTACAGCAGGGCTGAGGGTCGGCGCGTCGATGTAGACGTTCGGCGGGACCATCTCCACGGCGTCCAGGTTGAGGTTGCGGGCACCGAGCAGGGCCAGGACTTCCTGGGTGATGCCGACGCGGTCTATGAAGCTGACGTGGATGCGCATGGGGGGCAGAGCTTGTGGCCGTGGAGGGCGGTAGTATGCCTTGGGAGGGGGATTAAGCCCAATCGCCGCGACGGGCCAGCTGCCACAGGTATTCCGCATTATCTGAAGCGGCGGAGCACCTGTGGGATTGGCTGTCGTGCATTGGCTGTACCGGCGGCGTCGCCGGTAAGCGGGCTCCTGCGCGGCTTGCGGTCATTCCAGGTGTTCTGGCTTGATCGGGTCGCCCGATTTCACGTCCAGCTTGATGCGAATGTCTTCGAACATCGCGTCGTAGATCTTGTGGGGCGAAGAGAGCGTCTCGAATTTCTTCGGTGGGGGAAGGTGTGCCTGCGCTTTACGGCTCAGTACCATGAGAAAGCTGGGCAGCACCTGGTCTTTGGCCAGGAAGAACTTTTCATCGACATCCTTGCCCTCGATGCTGCCATGCATGCGGAACTGGATGCCCCGGCCTTCCCGTGGGTCTTGCGATGCTTCGTACTCGATGTTGAGGTCGTAGCTGTGGTCATTCTTGTTCAGCGCGTCGCGCTCGATATGTACATGACCTGGCTTGAACTGAGCCATGGCGAAATCCTCTGGAAGGTTGATAACGGCGGGCACCGTAGCACCCGCCGACTGCCATCAACGGTAGCTGATTCCCGGCGTAGCGGTGCTCACCCGCGTGCCGGCGGTGCCTTTGACGATGTCTTCGATGTTCTCCAGCGAGCTGATCACTGCCACTTTGCCGGTATGACGGGCGAAATCACAGGCGGCCTGGACTTTCGGTCCCATCGAGCCGGCAGCGAAGCCCAGGCGTTCGAGTTCGTCGGGATGCGCCTGGGCAATGGCTTTCTGCGTCGGCTTGCCCCAGTCAATGTACGCCGCATCCACATCCGTGGCGATTATCAGAAGGTCGGCATCCAACTGTTCGGCCAGCAGCGACGAGCACAGGTCCTTGTCGATGACAGCTTCGATGCCTTTGAGCTTGCGATTTTCATCGTACATGGTGGGGATGCCGCCACCGCCGGCGCAGATCACGATGCTGTTCTTTTCCAGCAGCCACTTGATCGGACGAATCTCGAAAATGCGCTTGGGTTTCGGGCTGGCCACCACACGGCGGTACTTGTCGCCGTCGGCCTTTACCACCCAGCCCTTTTCCTTGGCCAGGCGTTCGGCTTCTTCCTTGCTGTAGACCGGGCCGATGAACTTGGTCGGGTCCTTGAAGGCCGGGTCGTTGGCGTCGACTTCCACCTGGGTGAGCAGGGTGGCGAAAGGCACTTCGAAGGCCAGCAGGTTGCCCAGTTCCTGTTCGATCATGTAGCCGATCATGCCTTCGGTTTCGGCGCCCAGCACATCCAGTGGGTAGGCTTCATCGGGTTTGTAGGCCAGCCCCTGGAGTGACAGCAGGCCGACTTGCGGGCCGTTGCCATGGGCAATGACCAATTCGTTGCCGGGGTGAATCTTGGCGATCTGTTCGGTGGCGGTACGGATATTGGCGCGCTGGTTGTCAGCGGTCATGGGCTCGCCGCGGCGTAGCAGGGCGTTGCCGCCCAATGCAACAACGATACGCATGGGGAATGTCCTTTCATGTAAAGAGGTGAGTGAAGCTCAGGGGCTGGACACCGCCCCCTGTGGGCACCGGTTTACCCGTGAATGCGTGAGCAGCATCCGTGGCGAATCCGGGACTGACGCTTTCGCGGGTGAACCAGCGCCCACAGGGATTGCGGTTAGAGATCAGCCAGGGTCGACACCAGAATCGCCTTGATGGTGTGCATGCGGTTTTCTGCCTGTTCGAAGGCGATGCATGCTGGCGACTCGAACACGTCCTCGGTCACTTCGATACCGTTGGCCAGGTGTGGGTACTGTTCGGCGATCTGCTTGCCAACCTTGGTCTCGGAGTTGTGGAACGCCGGCAAGCAGTGCATGAACTTGGTCCGTGGGTTGCCGGTGGACTTCATCAGTTCCTTGTTCACCTGGTAGGGCAGCAACTGCTTGATACGCTCGCCCCAGGCTTCGACAGGTTCACCCATCGACACCCAGACGTCGGTGTGCACGAAGTCCACGCCCTTGACCGCGGCTTTCGGGTCTTCGGTGAGGGTGATGCGAGCACCGCTTTCTTCGGCGTACTTGTGGCAGCGTTCGACCAAGTCGTCGTGGGGCCACAGGGCCTTGGGCGCAGCGATGCGTACGTCCATGCCGAGCTTGGCACCGATCAGCAGCAGCGAGTTGCCCATGTTGTTGCGGGCATCGCCCAGGTAGGCGTAGCTGATGTCGTGCAGCGGTTTGTCGCTGTGCTCGCGCATGGTCAGCACGTCGGCGATCATCTGGGTCGGGTGGTATTCGTCGGTCAGGCCGTTGAAGACCGGAACGCCCGCGAACTTGGCCAGTTCTTCGACGATCTCCTGCTTGAAGCCCCGGTACTCGATGGCGTCATACATGCGCCCAAGCACGCGGGCGGTGTCCTTCATGCTTTCCTTGTGGCCGATCTGCGACGAATTGGGGTCGATGTAGGTGACGTTGGCGCCCTGGTCGTAGGCGGCGACTTCGAAGGCGCAGCGGGTACGGGTCGAGGTCTTTTCGAAGATCAGGGCGATATTGTTGCCCTTCAAGTGCTGCTGCTCGGTGCCGGTGTACTTGGCGCGCTTGAGGTCGCGGGACAGGTCCAGCAGGTACTTCAGCTCGCGGGTGGTGTGGTGTTCCAGGCTGAGCAGGTTGCGGTTGTGGATATTGAACGCCATGACAGTTTCTCCTTGAGTTCGGTGATGTTCCGGCCACCACCTTGTGGGGATGGCCGGGCGTGATGGACGTTAGTAGTCGATGGGGTCGCGTACGATCGGGCAGGTCATGCAGTGGCCACCGCCGCGGCCACGGCCCAGTTCGCCGGCGCTGATGGTGATGACCTCGATCCCGGCCTTGCGCAGCAGGGTGTTGGTGTAGGTGTTGCGGTCGTAGCCGATGACCACGCCGGGCTCGATCGCCACCACGTTGTTGCCGTCATCCCACTGCTCGCGCTCGGCGGCGAAGCTGTTGCCGCCGGTCTCGACCACACGCAGCTTGACGCCCAGGTGCTCGCCGACCACCTCGATGAACGACTTGTTCTCGCGACGCACGTCCATGCCGTATGGCTTGCTTTCGTCCGGGCGGATGATGAACGGCACGATCTCTTTCACCACTTCCGGGAAGACTGTGACCAGGTCGCGGTCGCAGAAGCTGAAGACGGTGTCCAGGTGCATGGCGGCGCGGGATTTCGGCAGGCCGGCGACGATCACTTCCTTGACTGCGCCCTTGGCGAACAGGCTCTGTGCCAGCTGGCCGATGGCCTGGCGCGAAGTGCGCTCGCCCATGCCGATCAGCACGATGCCCTTACCAATCGGCATCACGTCACCGCCTTCGAGGGTAGACTGGCCATGGTCCTTGTCCGGATCGCCGTACCACACCTGGAAGTCGGCACCGGTGAACGCCTTGTGGAATTTGTAGATGGCGGTGGTCAGCAGGGTTTCCTGGCGTCGCGCCGGCCAGTACATCGGGTTCAGCGTCACGCCGCCGTAGATCCAGCAAGTGGTGTCGCGGGTGAACTGGGTGTTGGGCAGTGGCGGCAGGATGAAGCTGGAGTGGCCCAGGTATTCGTTGTACATCTTGACCACTTCGGCACCTTCGGTATCCGGCAGGTCCTGGCCGGCCACGCCGCCGATCAGGTACTCCGCCAGGCGCCGAGGTTCAAGCCCTTCGAGCCAGTGGCGTACTTCGTTGGTCAGCCCCACACCGACAGTGTCTGGAGTGATCTTGCGGTCGAGGATCCACTTGAGGGCCTCTGGCTGCTGCACGATGTCGGTCAGCAGGTTGTGCATTTCCAGTACATCCACACCGCGCTCGCGCATCTTGGTGACGAAGTCGAAATGGTCACGCTTGGCCTGTTCGACCCAGATCACGTCATCGAACAGCAGCTCGTCACAGTTGCTTGGCGTCAGACGCTGGTGCGCCAGGCCGGGCGAGCACACCATCACTTTGCGCAGTTTGCCGGCTTCGGAGTGGACACCGTACTTCTGTTTTTCAGCGGACATGGTTTCATTCCTCCAATTGAGCGAAGACGTGGATCAAAGCGTCAGGAAGCCGTCGTACAGACCATAGGCTGCCACCAGAGCACCGATGACCACGGCGGCGAAGATCAGCTTTTCCACGTTGGTGAAGACAGGTCGGCCAACTTCACGCTTGGCCTTGGCGAACAGGATCACGCCCGGGGCATACAGCAGCGCCGAGAGCAGCAGGTATTTCACACCGCCGGCATACAGCAGCCAGATGGCATACAGCAGCGCGATGGCGCCGATGATCAGGTCTTTCTTGCGTTCGGCCAGGGCCTGTTCATAGGTTTCGCTACGCAGGGCCAGCAGGAAGGCATAGGCCGCCGACCACAGGTAAGGCACCAGGATCATCGAGGTGGCGAGGTAGATCAGCGACAGGTAGGTACTGCTCGAGAACAGCGTGATTACCAGGAAGATCTGCACCATGGCGTTGGTCAGCCACAGGGCATTGGCCGGCACCTGCTTGGCGTTCTCGCGGCGCAGGAACTCCGGCATGGTGTGGTCTTTGGCGGCGGCGAACATGATTTCGGCGCACAGCAGTACCCACGACAGCAGGGCACCGAGCAAGGAGATGACCAGCCCGACGCTGATCAGCACGGCACCCCAGTGGCCGACCACATGCTCGAGCACCGCAGCCATCGATGGGTTTTGCAGCTTGGCCAGCTCTGGTTGGGTCATCACGCCCAGCGACAGCACATTGACCAACACCAGGAACAGCAGCACCGTGATGAAACCGATGACAGTGGCCTTGCCGACGTCCGAGCGTTTTTCCGCACGAGACGAGAAGATGCTTGCGCCTTCGATGCCGATGAACACCCAGACGGTGACCAGCATCATGTTGCGCACCTGATTCATCACGCTGCCAAGCTCTGGCGTGCCCAGGGCCCAGATGTCGGCGGTGAAGATATCGAGCCTGAAGGCGAACAGGCAGATCAGGGCGAACAGCACCAGCGGCACGACCTTGGCCACCGTGGTCACCAGGTTGATGAACGCCGCTTCCTTGATGCCGCGCAGTACCAGGAAGTGTACTGCCCAGAGCAGGACCGACGCGCCGACGATGGCGGCAGGCGTATTGCCTTCGCCAAAGATCGGGAAGAAGTACCCCAAGGTACTGAACAGCAGGACGAAGTAGCCGACGTTGCCCAGCCAGGCACTGATCCAGTAACCCCAGGCCGAGGAGAAGCCCATGTAGTCGCCAAAGCCCGCCTTGGCGTAGGCGTACACCCCGCCATCCAGGTCAGGCTTGCGGTTGGCCAGGGTCTGGAACACGAAGGCCAGGGTCAGCATCCCCACGGCGGTGATGGCCCAGCCGATCAACACGGCACCGACACCGGCGCTGGCCGCCATGTTTTGCGGCAGCGAGAAGATGCCGCCGCCAATCATCGAGCCGACGACAAGTGCAACTAACGCACCAAGTTTTAGTTTTCCGGACGAATCAGACATTTAACAACTCCTACCAGGAGAAAGTTGACGTCAGAGTAAATCTGACGCCTGGATCATTAGCTGACGTGGGTCAGCTGATGACGACGTGAAGTGGGAAAATTCCTTCACGTAGCTCCTGGAGCGTGCCGACAGCTCTGCTGCAGGCCTCGTGCGCTGGCACCTCCATGTCTTTCTAGAGCAAACGCTCTGTTCAGCCTGCGAAGTCTGAAACTAGCCGCTTTTGCCGCTTTCGCAAATTTTTCACGATAATTTCGAGTGCTATCACTTTCTTTTCTGGCGACCTCTCAATGGCGGTTTTTTCCGCAGGCTTGGCATAGACAACGCAGTTCTGAGTGCTATAGCTTTAATGGCTTGCGCTCATATAAACCGGCTTTGTTATATGAGTGTGTAGCTGTTTCAAATGAATGACAGCGCATAAGAAGGAGGCCCATGAGCGAACCGGGACAAAAGCTGCGCCTTGGCGCATTGATCGCGTTGGTGGTCGGTTCGATGATTGGTGGCGGCATCTTCTCGCTGCCGCAGAACATGGCGGCCCGCGCCGATGTCGGTGCCGTGCTCATCGGTTGGGCCATCACTGCCGTGGGCATGCTGGCGTTGGCCTTCGTGTTCCAGACGCTGGCCAACCGCAAGCCGGAGCTTGACTCTGGGGTGTACGCCTACGCCAAGGCGGGCTTTGGCGAGTACATGGGTTTCTCCTCGGCCTGGGGTTACTGGATCAGTGCCTGGCTGGGCAACGTCGGCTACTTCGTCCTGCTGTTCAGTACCCTGGGCTTCTATTTCCCCGTGTTCGGCGAGGGCAACACGCCGGTGGCCATCGGTTGCGCCTCGCTGTTGCTGTGGGCGGTGCACTTCCTGGTACTGCGTGGCATCAAGGAAGCGGCATTCATCAACCAGGTGACCACGGTGGCCAAGGTGGTGCCGTTGCTGATCTTCATCGTGATCGCCGCCTTCGCTTTTCGCGCCGACATCTTTACCCGCGATATCTGGGGCTTGAGCAACCCGCAGTTCGGCAACGTGCTGAACCAGGTGCGCAACATGATGCTGGTGACGGTGTTCGTGTTCATCGGTATCGAAGGCGCCAGCGTGTACTCCGGTCGTGCGCAGCGCCGTTCGGATGTCGGCAAGGCCACGGTGATCGGCTTTCTCGGCGTACTGGCGCTGTTGGTGTTGGTGAACGTGCTGTCTCTGGGGGTAATGACCCAACCAGAACTCGCCGGCCTACAGAACCCGTCGCTGGCATCGGTTCTCGAGCATATCGTCGGGCCGTGGGGGGCATTGCTGATCAGTATCGGCCTGGCGATCTCGCTGCTTGGGGCCTTGTTGTCCTGGGCCTTGTTGTGCGCCGAGATTCTCTACGCCACGGCGCGGGACAAGACCATGCCGCGATTCCTGGCGAAGGAAAACGCCAACCACGTGCCCGCAAACGCGCTTTGGCTGACCAACTGCATGATCCAGGGCTTCCTGCTGATTACCCTGTTCTCGGCCGGTACGTATACCAGCCTGATCTACCTGGCATCGTCCATGATCCTGGTGCCGTACCTGTGGTCGGCGGCTTATGCGGTGTTGCTGGCGCTGCGTGGTGAAACCTATTCCGGCCAGGGCGCACTGCGGCGCAAGGACCTGCTGGTGGCGATGGTGGCGCTGCTCTATGCGATCTGGCTGCTGTATGCCGGTGGGCTCAAGTATTTGCTGCTGTCGGCGCTGCTGTATGCCCCGGGGGTGATCCTGTTCGCCCGCGCCAAGCGAGAGCAGGGGGAGGTCTTGTTCACCACCTGGGAAAAGCTGATTTTCACTGCCGTGCTGGTGGGGGCGGGGTTGGCGGCGTATGCCCTGTATTCAGGGTTGCTGAGCCTGTGATGCTTCAGTGTCGAGCGCTGCTGCTCGCTCGGGGCGTGACCAGATCCACAGGTTGCCGAGCGTCATGCCGGTAATGGCCAGGAACACCGGCCAGCGGTGTTCGAGAAAAATCAGCATCAAGGCCGCACACACCAGCATGCTGAAGGTGGCGCTGATCTTGGCGCGACGCTGGATCACCTTGCCATTGCGCCAGTTGCGCAGAATCGGCCCGAACACCCCATGATTCTCCAGCCAGGCCGAGAGGCGCGGGGAACTGCGGGTGGCGGCCCAGGCGGCCAGGAGAATGAATTCGGTGGTTGGCAGACCGGGAATGACGATCGCGACCAGGCCGATGCCCAGGCTGACATAAGCCAGGGTGGCGTAGAGCAAGCGGGACAGTTTCGAGCGGGCAGGTCGTGTCATGGTCTCACTGCGAAAAACGGTTGGCCACCGCAAGGGTGGCCGGGTAGAGCGTATCAGGCCAGCGCAGCATCGGCGGCGTAGGCGTGCTTAAGCAGTTCGGTGAAGCGTTCGAATGCCGCGACAGCACCGCGTTCGACAGCAGCATCTTCCTCGGCCGACAGCTCCAGGCCATCGAGTATACGCGTGAATTGCTTCCAGCCTTCGGCGCGACCGCCGACCGGCTCACCCAGGTGACGTGCGCCGAAATGGTCGGACAACCCCAGCGCCACGGCGCGCTTGATCAGAAACGCGGCGCCCAGTTTGGAGCCTTCGGAGACGAAGATCCAGCCCATGGCTTCACCCAGGCTGGGGTTTCGCAGTGCGCCGGGCGCTGGCGCTGGCACCGGCGTATCGAGGTCAGCGAGGTCCAGCCTGGCCTGCTCGGCGCGGCAACGCGCGGCGAGGTCCGGGACGATGGCGATCAGTTTCGGATCGTTGTACAGCGCCTGCAGTTCGGACTGGAACAGGTACTGGGCAGCGACGAAGCGGGCGAAGCTTTCGCGGGTATCGAACGGTGCGTGGGATTGGACCAGGGCGTCCAGATCGGAGTGGGGGGCCTGGGTTACTTGGTTCAGTCGCTTGGAGCGCAGGGCTGGGCGTTCGGTGGTCATGGGCAATCCTTGGGAAATTTGGGCTTCTAATGACATAACGAAGCAGCGTGCATTGGAGCGTAAACGTTTTTGTCAGTGATGGCCCTATCGCCGGCAAGCGGGTTCTTGCAGGTGCCGTGCGATAGGGTAACCAAAACGGGTGATCAGATGTCCCAGACCACATTGATGGCGAAGTTACGCCCCGGCATGGTGAGGCGATCGAGGTTGGCCGGCTGGGTCACCGCCGCTTCGCCCTGGCCGTCGTAGCTGCGTACCGAATCCCACTGCCAGTACTTCTTGTCGGTGAGGTTATACAAGCCGGCGTTGAGGGTGACGTCGTCGGTCACTTTGTAGAAGCCGGTCAGGTCCAGGACACCGTAGCCTGGTGTGCGGAATTTCGTGCTCGAACCGTCCGGAGCATAGAAGGCGGTGTCGTCCACGCGAGTCTTGCGCTTGACCAGCGTCCAGCTCAGCAGGCCGCCGAAATTCGGCTGCTCGTAACCCAGTCCGAACACACCGGTCAGCGGGTTGACGGTATTCAGCGGTTGGCCGGTGTCGTCGTTGCGACCATAGGCATAGGCGATCGACGTCTGGGTGTACAGGCCCTGCGGCGCGCCGAAGTGGTCCAGGTTCAAGCGGCCCTTGAATTCGGCGCCCTTGATGGTGGCATGCCTGATGTTGTTGGCCTGGAAGGTCTGCTCCAGGTTGGCGCTTTGCACGGCGTCCTCATCGATGAAGTCGCGGTACTTGTTGTAGAACACCGCCACATCGAAGTGACCGGCATCGAAGTTGCCGCGCAGGCCGGTCTCGTAGCTCTTGCTTTTTTCCGGCTCAAGCCCAGGGTTGCCCTTGACGCTGTAGCCCAGGGTCTGGTTTTCGAAGCGGCCATACATGGACTTGGCGGTCGGTGTGCGGAAGCCTTCGGCATATTGGCCGTACCAGGTGTAGTTGTCATTGAAGGCATAGGTGATGCCGAACTTGGGCGACACGCGGTGCCACTTCTTGTCCGAGTCGTCGCTATCGGTAGGTGCCGAGGTGCCGGAGCCTTGCAGGCCGCGCAGGTACGCTTCGGTGAACTTGGGCTCCATGCGGGTGTAGTCATAGCGAGCGCCGGGCATGAACGTCCAGTTGTTCCAGCGGATCTCATCCTGGGCGAACAGGCTGTAGGTGTTGACGGTTGGGTCCGGGAAATCGCTGACCAACACCTGGCCGTCACGCGAACTGTCCTGGCCGACGAAGGTGCAGGAGCCTCCGATGTTGAGGCAGGTGCCGGTGCCGCTGCGCGAGCCGGTGACCTTTTCGTGTTTCACGGTGGTGCCGTATGTCAGCACGTGGTCGGTCTGGCCGAGGCTGAAGGCCTTGTCCAGCTGCGCATCGAACACCCACTGGCGGTCCTTGTAAGTGGTCTGGCGTTCGCGCATAACTTCACGGCCCGATGCCGCGTACAGTTCGTCTGTGCGCTGGTCGGTCTTGGCGATCTGGTAGTTCAGGCTCCACTTCACATGGTCGGCGACCAGGCTGTCGAGACCGAACTGGTGATCGATGCCGAAGCGTTCCCGGGTGATGGTGTCGTTACCCTGACGCATGCGATAGGCGTTCATGCCGCCGAAGCCCGGAATGAACGGTCCGCCCACGGCGCTGAGGATATTCTGGTCGCGGTCATCCTTGTAACGCTCGTAGGTGAAACCCAGGCGTGCATCGTCGGCATAGTCCCAGCCCAGTTTGGCCAGCACGTTGGTGGTACGCGCATCCTGCGGGTTGGCTTCGGTGCG
Organism: Pseudomonas taiwanensis DSM 21245; assembly: GCF_000425785.1. Classification (GTDB taxonomy): domain Bacteria; phylum Pseudomonadota; class Gammaproteobacteria; order Pseudomonadales; family Pseudomonadaceae; genus Aquipseudomonas; species Aquipseudomonas taiwanensis. The sequence continues at coordinate 155,826 of NZ_AUEC01000005.1, read as the reverse complement.
GTCCAGGCCGGTGCCGCCGTGGCTGCCGTAGGACTCGGTCTCGTGGCCATTGCGCTGGCTCAGGTGCAGCAGAGCGTCGAAATCGCCCTGGCGACCGGCCACCGTGGCGGAGGTCAGCCAGCTGTCGTCGGCCGAGCTGTAGCCGGTCTTCAGGCGCACACCGGCGTCCTTGCCGGACTTGATGATGTCGTCCGGGTCGAGGGTGAAGTAGCTTACCGCGCCACCGATGGCGTTGCTGCCGTACAGCACTGAGGCTGGGCCACGCAGAATCTCCACCCGCTTGACGATCTCTGGGTCTACATAATTGCGCTGGGTCTGAGCGTAGGGGCCATAGAAGAAACTGTCGGGAATGGACACGCCATCGACCTGGGTGAGGATGCGTTCACCGTCGATGCCGCGGATGTTGTAGCCGTTCAGGCCACTGCGCTGGCCGGTGCCAGCCACCGAAACACCTGGCTCGTAGCGCACCAGGTCCTGGATGTTGTTGACGTTTTGGCGGTCCAGCTGTTCACGGTTCTGCACGGTCACGGTGCTGGGCACCTGGCTGACTTCCTGGGCGCTGCGGGTGGCGCTGACGGTCAACTGCTGCAGGGCGATGGCCTTACCGGCCGACTGGCGCTCGAGCACCACGTTGCCGTTGCCGATCTTGCGAAAGCCCAGGCCGGTGCCATGCAACAACTGCTTGAGCGCAGCATCTGGCGGCAGAGAGCCTTGCACGCCTGGGGAGGCGATCCCCTCGGCCAGCGGCGCGCTGAACCCGACCTGCCACCCGGTGACCTGGCTGAACGCATTGATCGCCGCCACCAGCGGTTGCTGGGCAATGTCGAAGCGGTAGTCGCCCATGCGCGGGCTACTGGCTTGGGCCGGCTCGGCGGCCAGCGCCGGCAAGCAGCAGGCGCCGCTGGCAAGCAGGGCCAGGGTCAGTAGGGACAATTGCCCGGTACGGCGGGGAAGGGTGGACGGACGAGCTGGGGCTGTGGACATCGAAAGCGCTCCCTGACGCGCGAACTGTTATAGGTGATGTCTGTTCTTGTTTTTAAACAAGAATCAGTTGCATTGGCTATAACGTGACGGGCGGGGTGCTGCGATCGCGTAAAAATAATCTGGCCGTCGGTGATTCGGCTTGGCGACGGATTGCGGCGATGGGGCCAGGGCAGGATTTCTAGTTGAGAATGACCAGGGCCGGGTACTCATGCAACTGGGCCGACGTGATATGAGCCAGGGCACGCAAGGTTTCCAATGGCTGATCGAGGCGGTAGTTGCCAGTGACGGCTACATCGTCCAGCTGGCTGTTGCGGTTGATGATCCAACCGGGGTAGTAGCGCCGGACCTCCGCCAGCACCTGGCTCAGTGGGCAGTTTTCGAACACCAGGCGGCCGTCGACCCAGGCCAGGTCCTTGTCCATGTCTGGACGTTGGCGCTGGCCGAACCCTTTGGGGCCGACACTGATGCTGTCGCCAGCATTGAGGCGGATACGCTCGTCGCTGGCAGCCAGCAAGTCCACATCGCCACGCTGGACGCGCACCTGGGCTTCGCCATCGAGGTAGCGTACGGCGAAATCGGTGTCCCGCACCTGGGCGCGTAGTGGGCCTGCTTGCACTTCCAGCGGCAGTTGGGCGCCGCCGGGTACCTGGAAGTAAGCCTCGCCTTGTAGCAGCCGCGCGATCGACCGGCCGTCGCGCTGGTCGCTGGCCAAGGCTGAATGGGTGTTGAGCAGCACCTTGGCGCCACCGTCCAATGCCAGCCGCTGACGTTCGCCAACCACGGTCAGATGATCGGCTTGCAGGCGTATCGGCAGGTTGCCGAAGGCGAACAGACCCACCATCAGGACGGCAGCGGTGGCCAAGGGTTTCCAGTGACGTCGCAGGCGCCCATGCAAGGAGCGGCGCTGCTCCTGGTTCAGTTGCAGCGCCGCCTTGCGCAAAGCGGCACCATTCCACAGCGCCTCTGCTTCGACATAGGCCTCGGCGTTTTCCGGCGCGGCGCTCAGCCATGCCTCGAAGGCACGGGTATCGTCTTGGTCAGCGCATTGCAGGCGGATGAGCCAGTCCAGCGCCTCGTCCATGGCACGGGCACGGGCGTCGGGCCCGGCAGGTGACGAGTGAGTGACGGGGCTGTCGGTCACGGGTAATCCTTGAAATGATTTTCCACGAATGATCAAGGCTTGGGTCAGGCATGGCAAGGGCCTGGCCGTGCCAATCAGGCGGGCGGTCGGCTTACTTGAGGCGGTCGGCCACACCCATGCAGATGGCCATGATCAGCTTCAGTTCCTTCTGTACCGTGCTGGCCGAGACGTTCAGTTGCTCGGCGATTTCCAGGTAGCTGGCGCCCTGCAGGCGGCTGAGAATGAAGATGCGTTGCTGGCGAGGGGTAAGCTGGCCAAGGCTCACGCTCAGGCGTTTGAGTATCTGTTCGGCGTGGGCGGCGTCTTCGCTGCTGCTGGTCGGTGCGGCGACGTTGTGCAAGACCTCTTCGGGCACGTCATCGACCAGGGTACGCGACTGCATCCGGCGCGTGCGCAGGTGGTCCAGTGCCAGGTTGCGCGCGGTCTGGAAAACGAACGGTTCCAGGTGTTCGATGGGACGCTCGCTCAGAGCACGGGAAACCCGCAGGTAGGTTTCCTGCAGCAAGTCCTCGGCGGTGCTGGGGTTGCCCACCATGCGCTGCAGGGTGCGCAGCAAGCTAAGGCGCTGAACGAGGAAGACGGAGTTGAACCGGGACTGACTCACGGTGGGACCTGGCCGATGAAAAGTTAATGATAATGCTTATCATCCGCTCGCAGGGTCAAGCCCGAAAGTGTTAGTAAAAGGTAAAGATTGTCGGCAGTGCAGTTAAATGAGTTGCTGTAGAGGCCTCTCGCGAGACAAGCCTGCCTGCTCCCACTGGGAGCAGGCTTGCCGGCGACACGGCCGAGGGATCAGCGCGCGCTGCACAAAGCCAGGCAGTTATCCAGCATGCGGTTGGAGAACCCCCACTCGTTGTCGTACCAGGCCAGTACCTTGAGCATGCGTCCGTTGGCGCGGGTGTGGTTGGCGTCGAAGATCGACGACAGCGGGTTATGGTTGAAGTCGCACGACACCAGCGGCAGGGCGTTGTAGCCCAGCACCTTGGAATGCCGGCTCGCCTCCAGGAACAGTTGGTTGACCTCGTCGCTGCTGACCTCGCGCTTGAGGTTGACGGTGAGGTCGACCAGCGACACGTTGATCACCGGCACTCGCACGGCCATGCCGGTGAGCTTGCCGGCCAGTTCCGGGAGTACCAGGCCGACCGCCTCGGCCGCGCCGGTCTTGCTCGGAATCATCGACTGGGTGGCCGAGCGTGCCCGGTACGGGTCGCTGTGGTACACATCGGTCAGCACCTGGTCATTGGTGTAGGCGTGGATGGTGGTCATCAGCCCTTGCTCGATGCCGAACTCACGGTGCAGCACCTGGGCGATCGGCGCCAGGCAGTTGGTGGTGCACGAGGCATTGGAGATGATCTGGTGCGAGGCGCGCAGGATGTCGTGGTTGACGCCATAGACCACGGTGGCATCGGCGCCCTTGGCCGGTGCCGAGACAATCACCTTGCCGGCTCCCGCGGCCAGGTGGGCAGCCGCCTTGGCCCGTTCGGTGAACAGGCCGGTGCATTCGAATACCACGTCGATCGCTTCGGCTTTCCAGGGCAGTTCGGCCGGGTTGCGGATGGCACTGACGGCGATGCGGTCGCCGTTGACCGTGATGCTCTCATGGTCTGCCTCGACGATGGCGTCGAAGGTGCCATGCACGCTGTCGTATTTGAGCAGATGGGCGTTCATCGCGCTGTCACCCAGGTCGTTGATGGCGACGACCTGCAAGTCCTGGCGGTAGCCTTGGGTATACAGTGCGCGCAGGACATTGCGCCCGATGCGGCCGAATCCATTGATCGCGATACGAAGGGTCATGGCATTACCTCTGGCAGTCCGAGTGAAGCTTGTGGCAAAAAGGAGCTTCACTGAAACGGTTTTGTTGTTGGAATTACAAGATTATTCACTGGCAGATAGAAAACAAGCCTTTTTGATGGCAGTATTTTGTTTAAATATACAACGAGTGGTTGGGAAAGCCCCTTTGTCGATGCGTCAGGCCCTGTTTCCATGAGCCTAGGTGGCAATCGTTTGAAGGGGAAATGCCCCGGTAAACCGCCCTTACCGTTAGTCTGGAGTCCAGTACATGCATCCGCGCATCCTTGAGGTTACCCAACGGCTGGTCGAGCGCAGCCGTGCCACCCGTGAACGCTACTTGCAGCTGATTCGAGGGGCGGCGACCGACGGACCCATGCGTGCCAGCCTGCAGTGCGCTAACTTCGCCCACGGTGTGGCCGGTTGCGGCGCTCAGGACAAGCAAAGCCTGCGAATGATGAACGCGGCCAACGTCGCCATCGTCTCGGCCTACAACGACATGCTCTCGGCGCATCAGCCCTATCTGCACTTCCCCGACCAGATCAAGCGAGCCCTTCGTGAGGTCGGCTCGGTCGGCCAGTTCGCAGGTGGCGTACCTGCCATGTGCGATGGCGTGACCCAGGGTGAGCCGGGCATGGAGTTGGCCATTGCCAGCCGCGAAGTGATCGCCATGTCCACAGCGGTCGCCCTGTCGCACAACATGTTCGACGCCGCATTGATGCTGGGTATCTGCGACAAGATCGTGCCCGGATTGATGATGGGGGCACTGCGCTTCGGGCATCTGCCGACCATCTTCGTGCCAGGTGGCCCCATGCCCTCGGGTATCTCCAACAAGGAGAAGGCCGATGTGCGCCAGCGTTACGCCGAGGGCAAGGCCACCCGCGAGCAGCTGCTGGAATCGGAAATGAAGTCCTACCACAGCCCCGGGACCTGCACCTTCTACGGCACCGCCAACACCAACCAGCTGGTCATGGAAGTGATGGGCCTGCACCTGCCGGGAGCCTCGTTCGTAAACCCTTACACCCCACTGCGCGAGGCGCTGACTGCCGAGGCCGCCCAGCAGGTCACCCGGATGACCAAGGCCAGCGGCAACTTCATGCCCTTGGGCGAAATCGTCGATGAGAAAGCGCTGGTCAATTCCATCGTCGCCTTGCATGCCACCGGTGGCTCCACCAATCACACCCTGCACATTCCTGCCATTGCCCAGGCGGCGGGCATTCAGCTGACGTGGCAGGACATGGCCGACCTGTCCGAGGTGGTGCCGACCTTGTCTCACGTCTATCCGAACGGCAAGGCTGACATCAACCACTTCCAGGCGGCGGGCGGCATGTCGTTCCTGATCCGCGAGCTGCTCGATGCCGGGCTGCTGCACGAGGACGTCAACACCGTGGCTGGCCACGGCCTGCGCCGTTATACGCAGGAGCCGTTCCTGGAGGATGGCAAGTTGGTATGGCGCGAAGGCCCGACTCAAAGCCTGGACGAAAGTATCCTGCGTCCGGTGGCGCGGCCGTTTTCGGCCGAAGGTGGCCTGCGGGTGATGGAGGGCAACCTCGGCCGTGGTGTGATGAAGGTGTCTGCCGTGGCGGCTGAACATCAGGTCGTCGAGGCTCCGGCCCGGGTGTTCCACGACCAGCAATCCCTGGCCGATGCCTTCAAGGCCGGCGAGCTGGAGCGCGATTTCGTTGCTGTGGTGCGCTTCCAGGGGCCACGTTGCAATGGCATGCCAGAGCTGCACAAGCTGACGCCGTTCCTCGGGGTGCTGCAAGACCGCGGCTACAAGGTGGCACTGGTGACCGACGGGCGCATGTCCGGTGCTTCGGGCAAGATCCCGGCAGCGATCCACGTTTGTCCCGAAGCCTTTGACGGTGGCCCGCTGGCACGGGTGCGCGATGGTGATATCGTGCGCGTCGATGGTGTCGAAGGCACGCTGCGGGTGATGGTTTCCAATGAGGAACTGGCCAGCCGCGATCTGCCGCCAGCGCCCCAGGGCAACGACCTGGGCTGCGGGCGCGAGCTGTTCGGCTTCATGCGTATGGCGTTCAGCCCGGCCGAGAAGGGGGCAAGCGCCTTTACCTCGGCTCTGGAGAACCTCAAATGAAGGCATTGCTGGTCGGCGACATCGGTGGCACCAATGCACGTTTTGCCCTGTGGCGCGACAACCAGCTCAAGGCCGTGAAGGTACTGGCGACAGCGGACTACACCAGCCCCGAACAGGCCATCGAGGCTTACCTGGCCGAGCAGGGTATCGCCCGCGGCGGCCTTGAGGCCGTGTGCCTGGCAGTGGCAGGGCCTGTGAGTGGCGACGAGTTTCGCTTCACCAACAATCACTGGCGCCTGAGCCGTAGCGCCTTCTGCCAGACGTTGCAGGTCGAACGGTTGCTGCTGCTCAATGACTTTTCCGCCATGGCCCTGGGGATGACCCGTCTGCGTGAAGGCGAGTTCCGCGAGGTTTGTCCAGGGACGCCAGACCTCTCGCGACCCGCGCTGGTCATCGGCCCGGGAACGGGTCTGGGAGTCGGTAGCTTGTTGCGCCTGGAGGATCAGCGTTGGCTGGCTTTGCCGGGCGAGGGCGGGCATGTTGACCTGCCGGTGGGCAATGCCCGTGAAGCGGCTATCCATCAGCAGATCCACAGCCAGATTGGCCATGTGAGCGCCGAGACCGTGCTCAGTGGGGGGGGGCTGGTGCGCTTGTATCAAGCCATTTGCGCGCTGGATGGCCAAGCCCCGCGACACAAGACCCCTGCCGAGGTCACCGACGCCGCGCTGGCCGGTGAGCCACGGGCGCTGGAGGTGATCGAGCAGTTCTGCCGGTTCCTCGGACGGGTGGCCGGTAACAATGTTCTTACCTTGGGCGCGCGGGGCGGAGTCTATATTGTCGGCGGTGTGATTCCGCGTTTTGCCGAGTTGTTCCTGAGCAGCGGTTTTGCCACGAGCTTCGCTGACAAGGGCTGCATGAGCGGTTACTTCGCTGGCGTCCCGGTGTGGTTGGTGACGGCTGAGTTTTCCGGCTTGCTGGGCGCTGGGGTGGCGTTAGGGCAGGCGCTGGATCACTGAGTTTCCAGAAAAGGGGCGCTGTTGCGCCCCCGATTGGCAGAGAGGAGCCGGCTTGCCGGCGATTGGGGCGCGAAGCGGCCCATGCAGCAGGCGACCAAGACCTGCGACAACGAGAGGGCGGGATACCTTGAGCACTGCCGGAAAATCGATCCTCATGGTCGACGATGACCAGGAGATCCGTGAACTGTTGCAAACCTACTTGAGTCGTGCCGGTTTCCAGGTGCATGCCGAAGCCGACGGTCAGGGATTTCGCCGGGCACTGGAAAACACCCCCTGCGACTTGGTGATCCTGGATGTCATGCTGCCCGACGAAGACGGTTTCAGCCTGTGCCGCTGGATTCGCCAGCACCCTCGTCAATCGCGGGTGCCGATCATCATGCTCACCGCCAGCTCCGACGAAGCCGACCGGGTGATCGGCCTGGAACTGGGGGCCGACGATTACCTGGGCAAGCCGTTCAGCCCCCGTGAACTTCAGGCGCGCATCAAGGCGCTATTGCGTCGTGCCGAGTTTGGCCAGGCCACGCCCAACGGGGTGGTGCTGGCCTTCGACGACTGGCGTCTGGACACGGTCAGTCACCGCCTGTTCCACCGCGATGGCGAGGAAGTGACCCTGTCCGGCGCCGACTTCGCCTTGCTCAAGCTGTTTCTCGATCACCCCCAGCAGATTCTCGACCGCGACACCATTGGCAACGCCACCCGTGGCCGCGAGCCGATGCCCCTGGATCGCATCGTCGACATGGGCGTGAGCCGCCTGCGTCAACGCTTGCGTGATACCGACAAGCCGCCGCGGTTGATCCGTACTGTGCGCGGCAGTGGTTACCTGCTGGCCGCCAATGTCCACTGCACGTCCTGAGCGGCGCTGGCGCCTGCTGCCTCGCTCGTTGCTGGGGCGCATGCTGCTGCTGACCCTGTTGGTGGTGCTGGTCGCCCAGGGCCTGTCGAGCGTGATCTGGGTGGCTCAGTTGCGGGCCAGCCAGTTGCAGGGGCTGCGTGCCAGCGCCGCCAGCCTTGCCCATTCCATGAGTGCCAGTGTCAGCTATTTCCGCTCGTTGCCGGTGGCTTTCCGGCCGATGGTCCTGGACCAGTTGCGCAGCATGGGTGGCACGCGTTTCTTCGTCTCGCTCAACGACAAGCCACTGGAGATGCCGGTGCTGCCCATCACGCCGCGTAAGCAGGCAGTGATCGAGGTGTTTCAGCAAGTGCTGCACGAACGGCTCGGGCCGCAGATGGAGATCTCCGTCGAGTTCGTCAGCCCCGATGACCTGCGTATCTTCAATAGCGGCCTGAAGCTCGACGAGCTGCCGCGCTCCTGGGCGCACTATTCGCTGACCCTGGAACCGCTCAACCCGCCTGTGCTGGTGACGCAGATCCGTCTGGGCGAGGGCGAGTGGCTGTACATCGCGTCGCTGCTGCCCGAGCCCTATACCAGCCTGGAGGCCGAGCGCCTGCCACGCCAGCAGATCGGTTTCATCGTGCTGACCACTGCATTGCTGTTGCTGTTCATCGGTCTGTTGGTGCACTGGCAGAGCTGGCCGCTCAAGCGTCTGGCCCGGGCGGCGCGGGAGATGTCGCTGGGGGCCGATGTGGCGCCCGTGGTCGAAGGTGGTGGCAGCGAGGTGGCCGAAGTGGGCCGCGCCTTCAACAACATGCGCGAGCGCATCAGCCGCTACCTCACGGAGCGCTCCCAGCTGTTCAGCGCCATTTCCCATGACCTGCGAACGCCCATCACTCGCTTGCGTCTGCGGGTCGAACTGTTGGAGGACGAGCGCCTGCAAGCCAAGTTCAGCCAGGACCTGGATGAGCTGGAGTTGCTGGTCAAGGGTGCGTTGCAATGCGTGAAGGACACCGACATTCACGAGAACATCGAGCCGATCGACCTCAACCAGGTGTTGGAAATCCTTGCCGAGCCATACCTGGGCGATGGCAGGATCACGCTCGAGGGGCGCGCCCTGGCGGCGTATCCGGGCAAGCCGCTGGCCTTGCGCCGGTGCATCGGCAACCTGATCGACAATGCCATCAAGTACGGCGAGCGGGCGCATTTGCGCATCCTCGACAGTGCCGAGGGGTTTGTCCTGCAAGTGGATGACCAGGGCCCCGGGGTGCCGGAGCAGCGCCTGGAGCAGGTGTTCGAGCCCCACTTCCGCTTGGCCGGGCAGCAGCAAGGGTACGGATTGGGCCTGGGGATTGCGCGCAACATCGCCCATAGCCATGGGGGAGAGGTGAGTCTGCTCAACCTGCGCGAGGGTGGGTTGAGGGTGACGTTGTACCTGCCGCGTGGGGCCGATTGACTGGGCGGTCGGTGGCGGCCCTCCACGGGTGCTCCTAGGCGGTTGTGCGCGCAGTGGACAGTGAATGTAACCAAACGATGACATTCGCACATCGCTTCGTTACCTGGCGTGGTCCGTGCGCTGATTAGACTCATGCCATGCAAGCGACAGTCTTGCCCGGCATAACAACAAGAAAAGGTGCTCTCATGTATTCCACGCTCCGCCTCGCTGCCGCGATCTCCCTCGCTTCGCTCCTCCCATTAAGCGCCCTTGCTGCCGATTCCAAAGGCAATGTCGAGGTGGTGCACTGGTGGACGTCGGGTGGAGAAAAAGCCGCAGCCGATGTGCTCAAGGCCCAGGTCGAGAAAGATGGCTTCACCTGGAAGGATGGCGCCGTCGCAGGCGGTGGTGGTGCCACGGCCATGACCGTGCTCAAGAGTCGCGCAGTGGCCGGCAACCCGCCCGCCGTGGCCCAGATCAAGGGCCCCGACATCCAGGATTGGGCCGCCACCGGTCTGCTCGACGCCGATGTGCTCAAGCCTGTCGCCGAGCAGGAAAAATGGGACACCCTGCTCGACAAGAAAGTCGCTGCCACCGTGAAGTACGACGGTGACTACGTGGCGGTGCCGGTGAATATTCACCGCACCAACTGGCTGTGGATCAACCCTGAGGTGTTCAAGAAAGCCGGCATCGACAAGGCACCGGCAACGCTCGAGGAATTCTACGCCGCTGCCGACAAGCTCAAGGCTGCTGGCTTCATTGCGCTCGCCCATGGCGGCCAACCCTGGCAGGACAGCACCGTGTTCGAGAGCGTGGCGCTCTCGGTCATGGGCGTCGACGGCTACAAGAAGGCACTGGTCGAACTCGACAAGGACGCCCTGACCGGGCCTGGAATGGTCAAGACCCTGACCGAGCTGAAGAAACTCGCCACCTACATGGACCCTGACGGCAAGGGCCAGGACTGGAACCTCGAAGCGGCCAAGGTCATCAACGGCAAGGCAGGCATGCAGATCATGGGCGACTGGGCCAAGAGCGAGTGGACCCTGGCGAAGAAAACCGCCGGCAAGGACTACCAGTGCGTGCCATTCCCCGGTACCGAAAAGGCCTTCCTGTACAACATCGACTCGTTGGTGGTGTTCAAGCAGAAGGATGAGGGCACCGCAGCAGGCCAGCAGGATATTGCCCGGATCGTGCTCGGCAAGGACTTCCAGAAACTCTTCAGCACCAACAAGGGGTCGATTCCGGTACGCAACGACATGCTCGCGCAGATGGGGCAGTACGGCTTCGATGCCTGCGCCCAGGCCTCTGCCAAGGACTTCCTTGCCGATGCTGGCAACGGCGGTCTGCAACCGAGCATGGCGCACAACATGGCCACGACCCTGGCCGTGCAGGGCGCGTTCTTCGATGTGGTGACCAACTACATCAACGACCCCAAGGCCGACCCGGCCGATGCGGCGAAGAAGCTGGCAGCGGCGATCCAGGCTGCCCAGTAGCCGATGTCACAGCCGTAGATCCGGCACGGTCCCTGTGGGAGCGGGCTCACCCGCGAAGCGTACACCGCGATTGCAGGTCAAGGGCTTGGCCTTTGTTCGCAGATAGGCCCGCTTCCACAGGTCACTCCTACACCAGGACGTCCCATTCCTGAATCGGGGTTTCAATCATGACTACGACAACCGCCCGACTGCGGGCCTCGCCCCTGGACGCTCTACAGCGCTGGCTACCGAAACTGGTGCTGGCGCCGAGCATGTTCATCGTCCTGGTGGGCTTCTATGGCTATATCCTGTGGACCTTCGTCCTCTCGTTCACCACGTCCACCTTCCTGCCGACGTACAAATGGGCAGGCCTGGCGCAATACGCCCGTCTGTTCGACAACGACCGCTGGTGGGTAGCCAGCAAGAACCTACTGGTGTTCGGCGGGCTGTTCATCGCCATCACCCTGGCCATTGGCGTCCTGCTGGCGGTGCTGCTCGATCAGCGCATCCGTCGCGAGGGCTTCATCCGCACCATCTACCTGTACCCGATGGCGCTGTCGATGATCGTCACCGGCACCGCCTGGAAGTGGTTGCTCAACCCTGGCATGGGGTTGGACAAGCTGCTGCGTGACTGGGGATGGGAGGGTTTTCGCCTGGATTGGCTGATCGACCCCGATCGGGTGGTGTACTGCCTGGTCATCGCCGCTGTCTGGCAGGCTTCGGGGTTCATCATGGCGATGTTTCTCGCCGGGCTTCGGGGTGTCGACCAGTCGATCATCCGTGCCGCCCAGATCGACGGGGCCAGTCTGCCGCGCATCTACTGGACCGTGGTGCTGCCGAGCCTGCGCCCGGTGTTCTTCAGCGCGTTGATGATCCTCTCGCACATCGCCATCAAGAGCTTTGACCTGGTGGCGGCGATGACTGCGGGCGGGCCGGGTTACTCCTCCGACTTGCCGGCCATGTTCATGTATTCCTTCACCTTCAGTCGCGGTCAGATGGGCATGGGGTCGGCCAGCGCCATCCTGATGCTCGTGGCGATTCTCGCGATCCTGGTGCCGTACCTGTACTCCGAGCTCAGGAGCAAGCGCCATGCATAGCCCTTTGGACAAACCGGCGATGAGCCTTGGTCGTCTCGCCATCCATGCAGTGCTGCTGATGGCCGTGCTGCTGTACCTGGTACCACTGGTGGTGATGGTGCTGACCAGTTTCAAGACCCCGGAAGACATCGGCAGCGGCAACCTGTTGAGCTGGCCGGCGGTGTTCACCGGCATCGGCTGGGTCAAGGCCTGGAGCACGGTAAGCGGTTACTTCTGGAACTCGATCCTGATCACCGTCCCGGCCGTGGTGATCTCCACGGCCATCGGTGCGCTGAACGGTTACGTGCTGTCGATGTGGCGCTTCCGTGGTTCGCAGCTGTTCTTCGGGTTGTTGCTGTTCGGCTGCTTCCTGCCGTTCCAGACCGTCTTGCTGCCAGCTTCGTTCACCCTCGGCAAGCTCGGCCTGGCCAGTACCACCAGTGGCTTGGTGCTGGTGCACGTGGTGTATGGCCTGGCCTTCACCACGTTGTTCTTCCGCAACTTCTACGTAAGCGTCCCGGATGCGCTGGTCAAGGCGGCGCGTCTTGATGGCGCGGGGTTCTTCACCATCTTCCGCCGCATCATCCTGCCGATGTCGACGCCGATCATCATGGTCTGCCTGATCTGGCAGTTCACTCAGATCTGGAACGACTTCCTGTTCGGGGTGGTGTTCTCCAGTGGCGATTCGCAACCGATCACCGTGGCCCTGAACAACCTGGTCAACACCAGCACCGGGGCCAAGGAATACAACGTCGACATGGCAGCGGCGATGATCGCCGGCCTGCCAACCCTGCTGGTCTATGTGGTGGCAGGCAAGTATTTCGTCCGCGGGCTGACCGCCGGCGCCGTCAAGGGGTAAGTCATGGCAACGCTTGAACTTCGCAACGTCAACAAGACCTACGGCAGCGGTTTGCCGGACACCCTCAAGGACATTCAGCTGTCGATCAAGGACGGTGAGTTCCTGATCCTGGTGGGCCCTTCGGGCTGTGGCAAATCGACCTTGATGAACTGCATCGCGGGTCTTGAGCAGATCACCGGGGGCGCGATCCTGATCGACGACCAGGATGTCAGCGGCATGAGTCCGAAGGATCGCGATATCGCCATGGTGTTCCAGTCCTATGCCCTGTATCCGACCATGAGCGTGCGCGAGAACATCGAGTTCGGCCTGAAGATTCGCAAGATGCCGCAGGCCGCCATCGATGAGGAGGTGGCGCGGGTGTCCAAGTTGCTGCAGATCGAGCACTTGCTCGCCCGTAAGCCGGCCCAGCTGTCCGGCGGTCAGCAGCAGCGGGTAGCCATGGGCCGGGCCCTGGCGCGGCGGCCGAAGATCTACCTGTTCGACGAGCCGTTATCGAACCTCGATGCCAAGCTGCGGGTAGAGATGCGCACCGAGATGAAACTCATGCACCAACGCCTGCGCACCACCACGGTGTACGTGACCCACGACCAGATCGAGGCCATGACCCTGGGCGACAAGGTAGCGGTGATGAAGGACGGCATCATTCAACAGTTCGGCACGCCACAGCAGATCTATAACGACCCCGCCAACCAGTTCGTGGCCAGTTTCATTGGTTCGCCGCCAATGAATTTCATCCCTGTGCGTCTGACGAAGCAGGAGGGCCGCCTGCTGGCCTTGCTCGACAGTGGCCAGGCACGGTGCGAGCTGCCGCTGGGGGCGGCCAGCGATACGCTCGATGGGCGCGAGATCATCCTTGGTATCCGCCCGGAGCAGATCTCGCTGGGAGCCGGCGAGGGCAATGGCTTGCCAGGGATTCGCGCCGAGGTCGAAGTTACCGAGCCCACCGGGCCGGACCTGCTGGTGTTCGTCACCCTCAACCAGACCAAGGTCTGCTGCCGACTGGCGCCGGATGTGGCGTGCCGGGTCGGTGACAACCTCAACCTGCAGTTCGACCCGGCCAGGGTGCTGCTGTTCGACGCCGCCACCGGCGAGCGCCTGGACCCTGCCGCCAGCAGCGCTGCAGTAAAGGACAACGTGGCCCGCTTCAAGGGACGTTGAAACGTCTACACCATCAAATAAGAACAAAGAGGACGCAAAAGGATGGAACAGCGCAATCGCATCAAGACATTAGGCTCGCTGGCCTTGCTGGCGCCATTGGCCATGCTCGGCAGCGGCGGGGCGCAAGCTGCCGAGGCATTTTCCAGCGAGTCGAAGTGGATGACCGGCGACTGGGGTGGCACGCGTACCGAACTGCTGGAAAAGGGTTACGACTTCACCCTCGATTACGTCGGTGAGGTGGCTGGCAACCTCAACGGAGGCTACAACGACGACAAGACGGCCCGTTACAGCGACCAGTTCGCCCTCGGTGCGCACCTGGACCTGGAAAAGATCTTTGGCTGGAACGACACCGAGTTCAAGCTGGCGATCACCGAGCGTAGCGGTCGTAACCTGTCCAACGACCGGATCAGCGACCCGCGTGCCGGACAGTTCAGTTCGGTGCAGGAAGTCTGGGGGCGCGGCCAGACCTGGCGGCTGACCCAGATGTGGATCAAGCAGAAGTACTTCGACGGTGCCCTGGATGTGAAATTCGGCCGCTTTGGCGAGGGGGAGGACTTCAACAGCTTCCCGTGCGACTTCCAGAACCTGGCGTTCTGTGGCTCGCAGGTGGGCAACTGGGTGGGCGGCATCTGGTACAACTGGCCAGTCAGCCAGTGGGCGCTGCGGGTCAAGTACAACATCACTCCGGAATTCTTCGTGCAGGTGGGGGCCTTCGAGCAGAACCCTTCCAACCTGGAAACCGGCAATGGCTTCAAACTCAGCGGCAGTGGTACCAAGGGCGCGATCCTGCCGGTAGAGATGGTCTGGTCGCCCCAGGTCAATCGGCTGCCGGGCGAGTACCGCCTGGGTTACTACTACAGCACGGCCAAGGCGGACGACGTGTACGACGACGTCAACGGCAACCCGCAGGCGCTGACCGGCGAGGCCTTCAAGTCGCATTCCAGCAAGCACGGTTGGTGGGTGGTGGCGCAGCAGCAGGTCACCGCCCATGGTGGCGATGTCAACCGTGGTCTGAGCCTGTTCGCCAACTTCACGGTTCACGACAAGGCCACCAACGTGGTCGACAACTACCAGCAGGTCGGGATGGTTTACAAAGGCGCCTTCGATGCCCGGCCCAAGGATGACATCGGCTTCGGCGTCGCCCGTATCCATGTCAACGATGATGTGAAAAAACGCGCCGAGCTGCTCAATGCCCAGAGCGGTATCAGCGATTACGACAACCCCGGCTTCGTGCCGCTGCAGCGCACCGAATACAACGCCGAGCTCTACTACGGTTTCCATGTGACCAATTGGCTGACGGTGCGCCCCAACCTTCAGTACATCAAGAGCCCGGGCGGTGTCGACGAGGTGGACAACGCGCTGGTCGCTGGCTTGAAGATTCAGTCGTCATTCTGAGGGTACTTGTTGTAAATTTACGCCAATCCAATCCCGTTACCCGGCATCCACTGGCTTGCAGTGGGTGTTGGGGATACGGAAAGACAGCGCTATCTCAAACAACAAGAGCTTGGAACCATGCCTGAACATCCGCTACATCGCTTCTTTTCCTCGCAACGGCCCAGGCCGACCTTCGAGTGGGAGCGTTACCAGCAGCGCGATGTGCTGATCATCGATCACCCCCGCTGCCAGGCGGTGTTCAGTCGCCAGGGGGCGCAGCTGTTGCATTTCCAGCCGGCTGGCGAGCGGCCATGGCTGTGGTGTGCCGAACAGTGGCCGCAAGTGGGGGCCATCCGCGGTGGTGTGCCGGTGTGTTGGCCTTGGTACGGCCGTCACCCCAGTGAGGACCTGTGGCCTGCCCATGGTTGGGCGCGCCTGCTCGACTGGAAGCTGGTAGACAGCCGAGAGGACGAAGAGGGGGTTACGCTCAAGTGGCGTCTTGACCTGTGCGACTGGCAGGTCGACTTGCATGCCAAGCTGGGCAGTCGCATGGAACTGAGCCTGAGCACCGAGCATCAGGACAGCGAACCCTGCCAGCTGAGTCATGCGCTGCTGGCTTACTGGCGTATTAGCGACGTGTCCGAGATAGCGCTGTCTGGGCTTGAAGACATCGAGGGCTACGACCGCCTGAACCGTCAGGTTTGCCGCGAAGGCGGCGCGCTCAAGCTCAAGGGCGGTTGCCAGAAGGTGTTTCCGGGTACCCCTCGTGTTCAGTTGCAGGACCCGGCCTGGCAGCGTGAATTGTGCATCGACACTGGCGACAGCGACGACACGGTGGTCTGGCACCCCGGCAACCGGCCGCTAATGGGTGTGAGCGGGCGAGAATGCCAGGGGTTCGTCTGTGTCGAGGCTGCCAGCGGCAGCGGCGAGGGCCTGAGCCTGGCGCCGGGGCAACGCGCCCACCTGCGTCTGCAGGCGCACCGGCTCAGCTGAGTTCGTCGTCCTCGATGGGGTAGCGGCTGGCGTTCAGGCTTTCCTTGATCTTGCGCAGGTGCGGCTGGAAGTCCACGCCACGGCGCAGGGTCATGCCGGTGGCCAGGACGTCGAGCACTGTCAGCTGGATGATCCGCGAGGTCATCGGCATGTAGATGTCGGTGTCCTCGGGCAGCGGGATGTGCAGGCTCAGGCTGCAGGCGTTGGCCAGCGGGGAGCCTGCGGCGGTCAGGCCCAGCACCGAAGCGCCGTTTTCCCGCGCCAGGCGTGCCACCTCGACCAGTTCGCGGGTGCGCCCGGTGTAGGAAATGATCACGAACAGGTCGCCGGTGTGGGCAACCGAGGCCAGCATGCGTTGCATCAGCACGTCGGCATGGGCCGACACGGCGAGGTTGAAGCGGAAGAACTTGTGTTGCGCATCAAGCGCCACCGGGGCTGAGGCGCCGAGGCCGAAGAAGTGGATCTGCCGGGCCTGGATCATCATGTCCACGGCGCGGCTGACCTGCTGCGGGTCGAGCTGCTGGCAGGCGCTGTCCAGGGAGGCGATGGCGCTGCCGAAGATCTTCTGCGTGTAGGCCGCCGGATCGTCGTCGGCCTCCACGGCGCGGCTGACATAGGCTGCGCCACTGGCCAGGCTCTGCGCCAGTTGCAGCTTGAGCTCGGGGTAGCCGCTGACGCCGAACGAGCGGCAGAAGCGGTTGACGGTCGGCTCGCTGACCTTGGCCGCTTGGGCCAGCGCGGCAATGCTGAAGCGGGTGGCTTGTTGCGGGTTGAGCAGGATGACTTCGGCGACTTTGCGTTCGGCCTTGTTCAGCTCGTCGAGGCGTCCCTGGATCTGCTCCAGGAGGTTTCGCACGCGGTCCATGGTATGTCCTTGGGTCGGGAAGACAGCCGGCTGCCTGGGCAGCAGGCTTTTTGCACGGTCGTCTATCGTACTGTCGGTGCGGTTGGCGCACCACTTGTCTGTTACGCTTACCGATAATGTTGTGTTTTTTACTACATTATCCCTTGAAAACCGTATGTGAAAGCGGTATTCCTAGACCAACTTTAGGAAAGAACCAACATCATGGCTGCGATCAGTGTCGAACCTTGCACATTTGCCTTGTTTGGCGCCCTGGGCGACCTGGCATTGCGCAAGCTGTTTCCTGCGCTTTACCAACTAGACCGTGCCAACCTGCTGCACCCGGATACCCGCTTGCTGGCGCTGGCCCGTGAGCCTGGGAGTGCGCAGGAGCATCTGGGTACCATCGAAGCCCATCTGCGTCGGCACGTGACGGAGGCCGACATCGAGCCGGCCGCACTTGGGCGTTTCCTTGGGCGCCTGAGCTATCAGCACCTGGACTTCCTGCAGCCTGAGGGCTACCAGGCCCTGGCCGAGCAACTGCCGGACGAGCTGCCGTTGATCGCCTATTTCGCCACCGCGGCGGCGGTTTACGGGGCGATCTGCGAGAACCTCGACAAGGTTGGGCTCGCCGCACGTACCCGCGTGGTGCTGGAAAAGCCCATCGGCCATGACTTGGAGTCGTCGCGCCGGGTCAATGACGCCGTGGCCAGGTTCTTCCCCGAAAGCCGGGTCTACCGCATCGACCATTACCTGGGCAAAGAGACGGTGCAGAACCTGATTGCCCTGCGTTTTGCCAACAGCCTGTTCGAAACCCAGTGGAACCAGAATTCCATCTCCCACGTGGAAATCACCGTGGCCGAGAAGGTTGGCATCGAAGGCCGTTGGGGTTACTTCGACAAGGCCGGCCAGCTGCGTGACATGATCCAGAACCACCTGCTGCAGCTGCTGTGCCTGATCGCCATGGACCCGCCCAGCGACCTGTCTGCCGACAGCATCCGCGATGAGAAGGTCAAGGTGCTCAAGGCACTGGCACCGATCACCGGCGAGCGTCTGAGCACTGCCGTGGTGCGTGGCCAGTACATTGCCGGCTACAGCGACGGTAAACCGGTGCCAGGGTACCTTGAAGAGGATAACGCCAACGCCCAGAGCGATACCGAGACCTTCGTCGCTCTGCGTGCCGACATCCGCAACTGGCGCTGGTCGGGCGTGCCGTTCTACCTGCGTACCGGCAAGCGCATGCCGCAGAAGCTCTCGCAGATCGTCATCCACTTCAAGGAGACGCCGCATTACATCTTCGCTCCGGAACAGCGTTTGCAGATCGGTAACAAGCTGATCATTCGCCTGCAACCGGATGAAGGCATTTCCCTGCGGGTAATGACCAAGGAGCAGGGCCTGGACAAGGGCATGCAACTGCGCAGTGGCCCTCTGCAGCTGAATTTTTCCGACACCTGGCGCAGTACACGAATCCCGGATGCCTATGAGCGCTTGTTGCTCGAAGTGATGCGCGGCAACCAGAACCTGTTCGTGCGCAAGGACGAGATCGAGTACGCCTGGAAGTGGTGTGACCAGCTGATCGCAGGCTGGCGCAACGCCGGGGACGCGCCCAAACCATACGCGGCGGGGTCCTGGGGGCCGATGAGCTCGATTGCATTGATTACCCGCGATGGGAGGGCATGGTATGGCGATATCTGAACTGAATCTGCCGGCGGCGATCAAGGCCCATCAATTAGCCGACGGCAAGGCCCTGGCGACCACGCTGGCCGAGGATGTCGCCGACCGCTTGCGCGCTGCCATCGCCGCCAAGGGCCACGCCTGCGTGGTGCTGTCGGGGGGGCGCAGCCCGGTACCCTTCCTCGAGCAACTGGCGGTGCAATCGCTGGATTGGTCGAAGGTGACGGTGAGCCTGGCCGATGAGCGTTGGGTGCCGGTGGAACATGCCGACAGCAATGCGGGCCTGTTGGCCCGGCACCTGCTCAAGGGGCCTGCGGCCAAGGCGCGTTTTGTCGGCCTGTACCAGAGTGCGGTCAACCTCGAAGCTGCGTCCGAGCTGGCTGACCAGCTGATGGCCGAACTGCCACCCATCGACGTGCTGGTGCTGGGCATGGGCGATGATGGCCATACCGCTTCGCTGTTCCCAGGTAGCCCGTTGTTGCGCGAAGGCCTGAACCTTTCAAGCCCGCGCCGCATCCTGCCGATGCTGGCGCCGAGCGTGCCGCGCCAACGCCTGACCATGACCCGTTCACTGCTCGCCAGCGCCGCATTCATCGCGCTGTCCGTGCAAGGCGAGGGCAAACTCGCTACCCTGCGCGCCGCCCTGGCGGGCAACGACCTTTCCGAAATGCCGATTCGCGCTTTTCTTCACGACCCCCTGGACATCTACTGGTGCCCATGAGCCAAGGATCCACTGTCATGACCACCCTCGAACGCCCACAGCCCAAGCTCTCGATGGCCGAGAAAGCTGCACGGATCGATGCCATCTGCAAAGCGGCGCGCATCCTGCCGGTGATCACCATCGCCCGTGAGGAAGACATCCTGCCTCTGGCCGACGCTCTGGCCGTTGGCGGCATCCGTACCCTGGAAGTGACCCTGCGCTCGCAGCACGGTCTTAAGGCCATCCAAGTGCTGCGTGAGCAGCGCCCGGAGTTGTGCGTCGGCGCCGGTACCGTGCTCGATCGCAGCATGTTCGCTGCCGTCGAAGCTGCAGGTGCGCAGTTCGTCGTTACCCCTGGCATCACCCAGGACATTCTCGAAGCGGGCGTGGACAGTGAGATCCCGCTGCTGCCAGGTATCAGCACACCGTCTGAAATCATGATGGGCTATGCCCTGGGTTACCGCCGCTTCAAGCTGTTCCCGGCGGAAATCAGCGGTGGCGTGGCGGCAATCAAGGCCTTTGCTGGCCCGTTCGGCGATATTCGTTTCTGCCCGACTGGCGGCGTGAACCCGGCCAACGTGCGTAACTACATGGCCCTGCCCAACGTGATGTGCGTGGGCGGTACGTGGATGCTCGACAGCAGCTGGATCAAGAATGGCGACTGGGCGCGGATCGAGGCATGCAGTGCCGAGGCGATTGCGCTGTTGGATGCCAACTGAATTTGTTGTGTGCTTTACGGCTTATGGGGCGCTTGGTCGGCGCCCCTTTTTTTTGCCTGGCGTGGGTTGGGTGGCGCCTGTGAGATCCAGCGCCGCCCGCGCGGCACATCGCGAGCGCCTTTCACAGGCGTTACTGGCCCGAGACAAACGTAGGAGCGAGCGCAGCTCGCGATGCGCCGCGCGGGCGGCGCTCGATTGCATCGACGCTAAAAATGCTGTGGCGAACGCAAAAAAAACCCGCATCCAATGATGCGGGCTTTCTTGTCCATCAGGGTAAGGCTCAGGCGGCCTTGGCTTCCTGCTGGCTCAGCGAGCGGTTCAGCGCGCTGAACAGGGCCTTGAAGCTGGCGGTGGTGATGTTCTCATCGATACCCACGCCGTGCACCGGACGGCCACCGGCCACGCGCAGCTCGATGTAGGCCGCCGCCTTGGCGTTGGTGCCCGCGCCGATGGCGTGCTCGTTGTAGTCCATGATTTCCACTGCAACCGGCAGGCCGGCTACCAGGGCTTCCAGGGCGCCATTGCCCTTGCCGCGCCAGTGCAGGGTGGTCTCGCCTTCACCGGCGACTTCCACTTCCACGGCGCTGTGGCCGTTCTCTTCCTGCAGACGATGGCTGACCAGCGCATAAGGGCTGTTGGCCTGGAGGTATTCCTTGTGCAGCAGGATGTAGATCTGCTGGGCGGTCATCTCCAGGCCCAGACGGTCGGTTTCTCCTTGAACCACCTGGCTGAATTCGATCTGCATGCGGCGTGGCAGGCTGATGCCGTATTCCTGCTCGAGCAGGTAGGTGATGCCACCTTTGCCCGACTGGCTGTTGACGCGGATCACCGCCTCGTAGCTGCGGCCGATGTCGGCCGGGTCGATCGGCAGGTACGGCACTTCCCACAGCTCGCCTTCCTTCTGCTTGGCGAAGCCCTTACGGATGGCGTCCTGGTGCGAGCCGGAGAATGCGGTGTGGACCAGGTCGCCAACGTACGGGTGGCGTGGGTGTACCGGCAGCTGGTTGCACTCTTCGACCACCTTGCGCACGCCGTCGATGTCGGAGAAGTCCAGCCCTGGGTCGATGCCCTGGGTGTAGAGGTTCAACGCCAGGGTCACCAAGTCGACGTTGCCGGTACGCTCGCCGTTGCCGAACAGGCAGCCTTCGGCGCGGTCGGCACCGGCCATCAGGCCCAGCTCGGTGGCGGCGATGCCGGTGCCGCGGTCGTTATGGCAGTGCAAGCTGATGATCACGCTGTCACGGCGGTTGATGTTGCGGCAGAACCACTCGATCTGGTCGGCGTAGATGTTCGGCGTGGCAACTTCCACGGTGGCCGGCAGGTTGAGGATGATCTTGTGCTCAGGGGTCGGGTTCCACACGTCGATGACTGCGTCGCAGACTTCCTTGGCGAACTCCAGCTCGGTCGCGCTGAACGTTTCAGGCGAGTATTGGAAGGTCCACTGGGTTTCCGGCTGCTGGGCGGCATATTTGACGAACAGCTTGGCTGCGTTCACCGCGATGTCCTTCACGCCTTGCTTGTCCTGGTTGAAGACAATGCGGCGGAACGACGGGCTGGTGGCGTTGTACAGGTGGACGATGGCCTTTTTCGCGCCGCGCAGCGACTCGAAGGTGCGGGCGATCAGGTCTTCGCGGGCCTGGGTCAACACCTGGATGGTGGTGTCGTCGGGAATGTGGCCTTCTTCGATCAGCATGCGCACGAAGTCGAAATCGGTTTGCGAAGCGGACGGGAACGATGCCTCGATTTCTTTCACGCCAACCTGCACCAGGGTCTTCCAGAAGCGCAGTTTCTTCTCCGAGTCCATCGGCTCGATCAGCGACTGGTTGCCATCACGCAGGTCGGAGCTGCACCAGATCGGCGCCTGGGTGATGGTTTTCGACGGCCAGGTACGGTCGGGCAGGTCGATAGTCGGGAAGGCGCGGTATTTCTTCGAAGGGTCTTTGAGCATGGTCATGGAAGCAATCCTTTTGTGTGCGGCCGAGATCGGGCCTGCCGAGCGATAACGAGATGAAGAGGCGAGGCGACGCGATTCAACCTGGTAGTCGGGCGCTGACCAGGCAGAGGCTGCGATGTTGTCGGAGCAGAATGAGGGTGCTGAAGGTTTTCATGCCTTCAACCCTAACCAGTGGGGTGGGGGATGGCAAGTGTTCAGAAAAAATTGAGAGGAATGCTTAAAAAAAGCGCAGTGACGAGATTTTATCGCTGATATTTGTCTGTGTATTTGGATTTCTTGCGCGGTATTTTTCAATGGCGCAACAAGGTGGAGAGGGGTTCAATTAGGCGGCCCCGTTCGCGGGTAAACCCGCTCCTACAGGTGTGATACCCCCGTGGGAGCGGGTTTACCCGCGAAAAAAGCGCCGTCGATATCAGGGCTGGAACGCACCGATGAAAATCGCCGGATCCACCCGGGCATCGTTCAGGCTGACATTCCAGTGCATATGTGGCCCGGTAGCCCGCCCGGTCGAACCCACTCGCCCGATCACATCACCTCTGCGCAGCGTCTGGCCTGGTTGTACGTCGATCTTCGACAGGTGGCAGAACATGCTAATGAAGCCTTGGCCGTGGTCGACGAAAACGGTGCGGCCGTTGAAGAAGTAGTCGCCCACCAGAATCACCTTGCCGTTGGCGGGCGTCTTGATCGGCGTGCCGGCAGGTACCGCGAAGTCCAGGCCTGCGTGCGGGTTGCGTTCTTCGCCATTGAAGAAACGACGCACGCCGAACTTGCTCGACAGCGGGCCGTTGACCGGCTTGTCGAGGATCAGGTTGCTCGGCAGGGCCGGGCTGAAGCTGCGGTAGGCGTTGATCTGTTCGGCCAGTTCGCGGTCGATGCGTTTCAGGTCGGCGGGGTTGGGGTTGACCTGGCGCTTGTTCTTCAGGGTGATGTGCTGCTCGGGGTACTTCTTGCTGCCGACGGTGAAGCGCAGGTTGCGACCGCCCTGGTTGAGGACGGCGGTGCCCGGCTTCTGGGTCAGCGGAATGCCGACGATGGCCAGCCAGTTGTCCTGTTCCTTGACCACCAGCACCGGTTTGCCATCGAAACGTGCGCTGGGTGCGGTTGCCGAGGGGCCCAGGTCGATGACTGCGACGCCACCGGGCACCGGCTTGTTCAAGGTGCGGGTGATGTAGCTGGCCTGGGCGCCGCCGGCAAGCAGCAGCAGGGAAAGGGCGAGCAGGGGCGCGATCAGGCGAGGCATGAGTCAGTCCAGTAGGGGGAGGGTGACCGGGGTCAGGTGGTTGTCTTCGACCCGCACCTGCAGTTCGCCCTCGTTGAGGCGGGCGGTCAGGCGCTGGCCGTTGTGGGTCTGATCGGCACTGCGGATGGCCTTGCCGCGTTCGTCGAGCAGGATGCTGTAACCGCGGGCCAGGGTCGCCAGTGGGCTGACCACCTGCAACGTCTGCAGTTGCGCCTGGAAGCGCTGACGGCGGTCCTTGAGCACTTCGCGCATGGCCCTTGGCAGGCGCTCGGCGAGGCTGTCCAGGCGCTGGCCCAGCAGTTTCAGGGCGCGGCCCGGATGCTGCGCGGCCAGGCGGGTGTCCAGGCGTGCCAGGCGTTCGCGGCGCTGGTTCAGGTCTAGCATGAACGCTCGGCGCAGGCGCATGTCCAGGTCGTCCAGGCGCTGGGCTTGCTGGCGCAGGCGTTCGCCAGGGTGGCGCAGGCGACGGGTCAGGGACTCCAGGCGCAGACGGTCATGGGTCAGGCGGTTTTGCATGCGCAGCAGCAAGCGCCGCTGCAAACCGTCCAGGCGCTGTTGCAGGCCACTGTTGTCCGGGGCCAGCAGTTCAGCGGCCGCCGAAGGTGTCGGAGCCCGCACGTCGGCGACGAAATCACTGATCGATACATCGGTTTCATGGCCTACCGCACTGACGATTGGCGTGGCACAGGCGGCCACCGCGCGGGCCACGGCTTCTTCGTTGAAGCACCAGAGGTCCTCCAGCGAGCCGCCGCCACGGGCCAGGATCAATGCATCGAAGCCACGGCTATCGGCCAGTCGCAGGGCCCGGACGATCTGGCCGATGGCTTCACGTCCTTGCACCGCAGTGGGGATCAGGTTCAGCTCGACCTGTGGTGCGCGGCGGCGGAACACACTGATGATGTCGCGGATCACCGCGCCGGTGGGCGAGGTGATGATGCCGATGCGTTGCGGATGGGCCGGCAGCGGCTTCTTGCGTTCGGCGCTGAACAGGCCTTCGGCGCCGAGCTTTTCCTTCAAGGCCTCGAATGCCAGGCGCAAGGCGCCGTCGCCAGCGGGCTCGACGGTGTCGAGAATCAGCTGATAGTCGCCACGCCCTTCGAACAGCGAGACCTTGCCGCGTACGCGTACCGCCAGGCCATCGCGCAGGGCCTGGCGCACGCGCGCGGCATTCTGCCGGAACAGCGCGCAGCGCACCTGCGCCCCGCTGTCCTTGAGGGTGAAGTACATGTGGCCGGAGGCCGGGCGGGCGAGGTTGGAAATTTCGCCTTCCACCCAGACACTGCGGAATACATCTTCCAGCAGCACCCGGGCGCGGCCGTTGAGCTGGCTGACGGTGAGGACCTCGCGGTCCAGGCCGAGTCGTTCGAAGGGGTCTTTGATCATGGTGGGCATGATAAGGGGGAGGGTGGGGGGCGCCAAGTGCATGGCGGGAGAATTATGATGCTGTCGCGATCGAGCGCCGCCTACGCTTGTTTTTCCTGCGAGATACCGGGCGGTCGTGCGCGCCTTCGACAGGTATTATTGGCCCGAAACAACGGTAGGAGCGAGCCTTGCTCGCGATGCGCCGCGCGGGCGGCGCTCGATTACCCACGCGCTATAACCCTAAAGGCATGCCCCTGTCCGCCTCGGCGCAATCCGGTGACGGACACACCAAGGACTCCACAGGAATCAAGCAAGATGCTGACCCAGCTGTCACTTAGCCCTCTCGACTGGCTACCCATTCTCCTCGCCATTGGCGTTGCCTACATCGTCTTCGGTATCGCTGGCTTCGGCACGGCATTGGTGGCCGGCCCGGTGCTGATCCACTTCATGCCGCTGTCCCGCATCATCCCGCTGTTGGTGTTGCTCGACTTCGTCGCCGCATTCGGCAACCTGCTGCCGTCACGCCGTGATGTGGTGCGCGGTGAGCTGCTGCGCCTGCTGCCATGCATGGCGGTGGGCTGCACGTTGGGCGTGGTGTTCCTGCTGGGGCTCAAGTCCGACCTGCTGCTGTTACTGATGGGGCTGTTCGTCACCGCCTACGCGATCTATGGCCTGGCTGTGAAGGTGCGACCGGCCAGGCTGGCCGGCTGGTGGGCGGTGCCGATGGGAACGGTCGGCGGCCTGTTCGGGGCGTTGTTCGGCAGTGGTGGTTTCCTGTATGCCATTTACCTGAGCGCACGGCTGGACGCGAAAGAGCAGGTCAGGGCAACCCAGAGCGCGCTGATCAGTTGCAGCACGGTGGTGCGCTTGTCGCTGTTCCTGATCGCCGGTGTCTATGCCGATGCGAGCCTGCTACTGCTGGCAGTCTCCCTGCTGCCGGTGATGTTCATAGGCCTGTGGTCCGGGCGCCGGCTGACCACGAAGCTGTCCCGCGAAGCCTTCGTGCGCCTGGTCACCTGGCTGGTCCTGGCCAGCGGCCTGGCCCTGATCGGTCGCTACCTGAGTGCGTGAGCGTTAGAATTGCCTCATTACCGCAGTCCGTAGGCTCGCTTGCTTGATGAACACCCAAAGCATCATCGTTCCGAAACTTTCCACCGTGCCCGTGCACGAAGCCCGTGCCAGGGCCATCCTGCGCTGGCTGGTGCGCGAGAAGATCGTCGAGGAGCACCTGACCACCTGTGGTCGAACCGGGAACCGCATGGGCCATGCCCTGTCCGAAGGCGCGCGCAAGGTCGCGCTGCATCCCGAGAAACTGCCTTTCGGCGAGCAGGTCAACGGGCTGGAAGTGGTGCTCAAGCGCTGCATCTATACCCCGACCGAAGGTTTTCTCGAAGAGGCCGGCTGTCCGGAGTGCCGCCGCGAAGTGGGCGAGCCGCTGTTCGAAAGCCTGGAGGAGTGGATGCCCGGCGTCAGCGATAACTTCACCTGCCCGCTGTGTGGTTTCGAAGATGACATCAATGGCTTTCTCTTCCTCCAGCCATGTGCCTTTTCCAACCTGGGATTCATCTTCAACAACTGGGGCGAGGCCGGATTCACCCAAGCCTTCCTTGACAGCTTCGCCGACTGGCTCGACCAGCCGGTGGCGGTGGTACAGGTAAAAGTGCCACGCGCCTGACCGAAGGCCCCTTTTTTGCATTGAGCGGCGCGCCGTGGATGAGTATAATGGCGCGCTTCCATTTTTCCCGCCCGGGAGCTCCCGCGATGCTGCGTATCAGCCAAGAAGCCCTGACCTTCGACGATATCCTCCTTGTACCTGGTTATTCCGAGGTACTGCCCAATGAAGTCAGTCTCAAGACCCGTTTGACCCGTGGCATCGAGCTGAACATTCCGCTGGTTTCCGCTGCCATGGATACCGTGACCGAAGCGCGCTTGGCCATCGCCATGGCCCAGGAAGGCGGCATCGGCATCATCCACAAGAACATGACCATCGAACAGCAGGCCGGCGAAGTCCGCAAGGTCAAGAAGTTCGAGGCTGGCGTGGTCAAGGACCCGATCACCATCGACGCCGACGCCACCGTGCGCGACCTGTTCGACCTGACCCGCCTGAACAACATCTCCGGCGTTCCGGTGCTGGCGAACGGTGACCTGGTCGGTATCGTGACCTCCCGTGACGTGCGCTTCGAAAGCCGTCTGGACGCCAAGGTCCGCGACGTGATGACGCCAAAAGAGCGTCTGGTCACCGTTCGCGAAGGCGCCGACAAGAACGAAGTCCGCGAGTTGCTGCACAAGCACCGTCTGGAAAAAGTCCTGATCGTCGACGACAAGTTCAACCTCAAGGGCATGATGACCGTCAAGGACATCGAAAAGGCCAAGGCCTACCCGCTGGCCAGCAAGGACGACCAGGGTCGTCTGCGCGTTGGCGCCGCCGTCGGTACCGGCAAGGACACCGGCGAGCGCGTTGCCGCCCTGGTTGCCGCTGGCGTTGACGTCGTCGTCGTCGACACTGCCCACGGTCACTCCAAGGGTGTCATCGACCGCGTTCGCTGGGTCAAGGAAAACTACCCGCACGTGCAGGTGATCGGCGGAAACATCGCCACCGGCGCTGCTGCCAAGGCCCTGGCTGAAGCCGGCGCCGACGCGGTCAAGGTCGGTATCGGCCCAGGTTCCATCTGCACCACCCGTATCGTCGCCGGTGTCGGCGTGCCGCAGATCAGCGCCATCGCCAACGTTGCCGCTGCACTGGAAGGCACGGGTGTCCCGCTGATCGCCGACGGTGGCATTCGCTTCTCCGGTGACCTGTCCAAGGCCATCGTTGCTGGCGCCTCGTGCGTGATGATGGGTTCGATGTTCGCCGGTACCGAAGAAGCACCGGGTGAAGTCGAGCTGTTCCAGGGCCGTTCCTACAAGGCTTACCGCGGCATGGGCTCGCTGGGCGCGATGGCACAGGCGCAAGGCTCCTCGGACCGTTACTTCCAGGACTCTTCGGCCGGTGCCGAGAAGCTGGTTCCGGAAGGCATCGAAGGCCGCGTCCCTTACAAAGGCGCCCTGGCTGCGATCATCCACCAGCTGATGGGCGGCCTGCGTTCGTCCATGGGCTACACCGGCAGCGCGACCATCGAAGAGATGCGTACCAAGCCGGAGTTCGTGCGCATCACCGGTGCCGGCATGGCCGAGTCCCACGTGCATGACGTGCAGATCACCAAAGAAGCCCCTAACTACCGCGTAGGTTGAGGCTTCCAGCTACAACAGAAAGCGGGGCTGTCATGACAGCCCCGCGTCGTTTCCGATTTCCACTGACGAGATTGAGTCATGGCCCTCGACATTCACGCTCACCGCATCCTGATCCTCGATTTCGGTTCCCAGTACACCCAGCTGATCGCCCGCCGCGTGCGCGAAATCGGCGTGTACTGCGAGCTGCATCCGTTCGACATGGCCGATGAAGCGATCCGCGAATTCAACCCGCGCGGCATCATCCTCGCCGGCGGCCCCGAGTCGGTCCACGAAGCCAACAGCCCCCGCGCTCCACAAGCGGTATTCGACCTGAAGGTCCCGGTGCTGGGTATCTGCTATGGCATGCAAACCATGGCCGAGCAGATGGGCGGCAAGGTCGAAGGTTCCGACCTGCGTGAGTTCGGCTATGCCCGCGTTGATGTAGTAGGCAAGAGCCGCCTGCTCGATGGCATCGAAGACCACGTCGATGACGACGGTGTACTGGGCCTGGACGTGTGGATGAGCCACGGCGACAAGGTTACCCAGATGCCGGGCAACTTCCACGTGCTGGCCAGCACCCCGAGCTGCCCGATCGCCGGCATGTACGACGATGCCCTGGGCTACTACGGCGTGCAGTTCCACCCGGAAGTGACCCACACCAAGCAAGGCGGTCGCATCCTGTCCCGTTTCGTTCAGGACATCTGCGGCTGTGAAGCCCTGTGGACCCCGTCCAACATCGTCGAAGACGCCATTGCCCAGGTTCGCGAGCAAGTCGGTTCGGCCAACGTCCTGCTGGGTCTGTCCGGCGGCGTCGATTCCTCCGTGGTCGCCGCGCTGCTGCACCGCGCCATCGGCGACCAGCTGACCTGCGTGTTCGTCGACAACGGTCTGTTGCGCTTGCACGAAGGCGACCAGGTCATGGCCATGTTCAAGGAAAACATGGGCGTCAAGGTCATCCGCGCCGACGCTGAAAAACAGTTCCTCGACAATCTGGCCGGCGAAGCCGACCCAGAGAAGAAGCGCAAGATCATCGGCCGCACCTTCATCGACGTGTTCGATGCCGAAGCCAGCAAGCTGGAGAACATTCAGTTCCTCGCCCAAGGCACCATCTACCCGGACGTGATCGAGTCGGCTGGCGCCAAGAGCGGCAAGGCTCACGTGATCAAGTCGCACCACAACGTCGGTGGCCTGCCGGAGGAAATGAACCTCAAGCTGGTCGAGCCACTGCGTGAACTGTTCAAGGACGAAGTGCGCAAGATCGGCCTGGAGCTGGGCCTGCCGTACGACATGGTCTACCGCCACCCGTTCCCGGGCCCAGGCCTGGGCGTGCGTATCCTGGGTGAAGTGAAGAAGGAATACGCCGACCTGCTGCGTCGCGCCGACCACATCTTCATCGAAGAACTGCGCAAGGCAGACTGGTACCACAAGACCAGCCAGGCGTTCGTGGTGTTCCAGCCGGTCAAGTCGGTGGGTGTCGTTGGCGACGGTCGTCGCTACGCCTGGGTCGTGGCCCTGCGTGCCGTCGAGACCGTGGACTTCATGACCGCTCGATGGGCGCACCTGCCATACGAGCTGCTGGAGACCGTTAGCGGCCGTATCATCAACGAAATCGACGGTATCTCGCGCGTTACCTACGACGTGTCGAGCAAGCCGCCAGCCACCATCGAGTGGGAATGAGTTGAGCCACAGGGGCGCCGCAAGGCGCCCTTGTCGTTAATGCGCCAGGCTCGGCGCGTTGCGCATCAGTGCAACCCGCTTGGTAGTGGTGGCCAAGCGGGTGACTTGGAGGTGAAAGTCCTCTGCACACCCGGCGACGGCACGTGTTAGCCAGGGGCAAGGGTGTCGCGACTGCGGATCTGAAGGAAGCCCGAGGCAAGGTGCTGGCCTGGCGAACAGCAAGCCGATAGAGGCGGCACGGCGGGGTAAGGTTGCATTGACCACCAAAGCCCGATACTTGCACGCAATGCTATACGGTAGCGTGAGAGGACAGCGGGTGCAAACCCGCCTCCAACTCGATTCCACCGCCCGAAGAGGCTCGAAACCAGCGATACAATCCTTCACTTAATATTTCCCATTTGCAGGTGTATCGTATTTGCCCTTCATCGCCAGCGGCTGCTGGCAGACTGATTGCGCCGAACACGAGGTACCCGCACCGATGTCCTTCACCCGTCGACAAATGCTCAAAGGCCTGACAGGCCTGGTTGTGGTAGGCCTGGGCGCCGGAGGGGCGGCGCGGTACTGGCTGGGCAAGGTCGAAGACGAGAACGCCGGGCACGACTACGAGTTGATCGCCGCCCCCTTGGATGTGGAGCTGGTGCCTGGCTTCAAGACCGAGGCCTGGGCTTTCGGTCCGTCGGCCCCAGGCACCGAATTGCGGGTGCGACAGGGCACCTGGCTGCGGGTGCGCTTCATCAACCACTTGCCGGTGGAAACCACCATCCACTGGCATGGTATCCGTCTGCCGCTGGAAATGGACGGTGTGCCATACGTCTCACAGTTGCCGGTAAAACCAGGCGAGTATTTCGACTATAAATTCCGTGTGCCGGACGCCGGCAGCTACTGGTATCACCCTCATGTCAGCAGTTCCGAGGAGCTGGGGCGTGGCCTGGTCGGACCATTGATCGTCGAGGAGCGCGAGCCCACCGGATTCCGCCACGAGCGCACGCTGAGCCTGAAGAACTGGCACGTGGACGAGCAGGGCGCCTGGCTGCCCTTCAGCATTCCACGCGAGGCGGCGCGCAACGGCACGGCTGGGCGGCTGATCACCATCAATGGCCAGCCGGACTCGGTCACCGAACTGCCTGCCGGCCAAGTGGTGCGCGTGCGCCTGCTGAACCTGGACAACACCTGGACCTACCGGCTCAACCTCAAGGGCAACTGCGAGGCGAAGATCTATGCCTTGGACGGTAATCCCGTCACGCCGCGCCCGCTGGAAGACGAATACTGGCTTGGCCCTGGCATGCGTATTTGCCTGGCCATCCGCATTCCAGAGGTGGGAGAGGAGATTTCCCTGCGCGATGGCTTCGTGCGCCTGGGCACCCTGCGCTCCGTGGCCAGCACTGATGCGCCCAGCGATTGGCCGCCGGCTTTGCCGGCCAACCCGATCGCCGAACCGGACCTGGAGAATGCCCAGAAGCTGAACTTCAATTTCGAATGGGTTGGTAAAGTGTCGGTCAACACCGAGAACGGCAAGCCGCCTAGCCTGTGGCAGATCAACGGCCAGGCCTGGGACATTACCGACAAGACCTGCGCCGACCGCCCCATCGCTACGCTGCAGAAGGGCAAGAGCTACATCTTCGAGTTGAAGAACATGACCCAGTACCAGCACCCGATTCACCTGCACGGCATGAGTTTCAAGGTAATCGCTTCCAACCGCCGCGACATCGTCGAGCCTTGGTTCACCGACACCTACCTGCTGGGCAAGAACGAGCGGGCACAAGTCGCGCTGGTGGCCGATAACCCAGGCACATGGATGTTCCATTGCCATGTCATCGACCACATGGAAACCGGCCTGATGGCCGCGATTGCGGTGGTCTGATGCGTGCGCAGATCATCGATCGCAGCCGCGATCAGGAATTCATGCGCCTGGCACTGGCCCTGGCTGCCGAGGGCGCGTCGATGGGCGAGGTGCCGGTGGGCGCGGTGCTGGTGCAGCATGGGCAGGTGATCGGCCAGGGCTTCAACCGGCCGATCATCGACAGCGACCCCAGTGCCCACGCCGAAATGGTGGCTATTCGGGCGGCAGCCAAGTCAGCCTGCAATTATCGCCTGCCTGGCAGCACCCTGTACGTGACGCTCGAACCTTGCAGCATGTGCGCGGGGCTGATCGTGCATTCGCGGGTGGCGCGGGTGGTGTATGGCGCGCTGGAGCCCAAGGCGGGTATCGTGCAGAGCCAGGGACAGTTCTTCAGCCAGGGGTTTCTCAACCACCGGGTGATGTTCGAAGGCGGGGTGCTGGCCGAAGAGTGTGGGCAGCTCCTGAGTGAGTTTTTCAAGGCTCGCCGGGCCAATGCCTAGGCCCTGTACGAAAAGCCTTGATACGCGGTGATGCTGCGTTGAAAACAGCCTCGGTAGGCTCATTCACAACCCGTAAACGCCGCTTCCTCGGCTGTTTTCGCCTTGCCTGAGCTTCATCCCCAGACTTTTCACTCTGCCTAGCGCTGCCCAGGGGCTGTGCACAGCCTGTAGGAGCCGGTTTGCCGGCGGTCAGGCCGTGAAGGTTCACATCGGCGGCGATTGATCCGCTGGTTTGTCCTTGTTGACCCCGGGCACATGCAGGCTGCCCTCGGCCACCTGGCCCTCGAGCTGCGGCTGGGTCACCCAGGTGAGGATGTCGTAGTAACGACGAATGTTGGCCACGAAATGCACCGGTTCGCCACCGCGGGCATAGCCGTACTTGGTCTGCCGGTACCACTGCTTCTGCGACAGGCGCGGCAGCATTTTCTTCACGTCCAACCACTTGTTCGGGTTCAGCTTCTCGCGCTTGGCCAGGGTGCGGGCATCTTCCAGATGGCCAGTGCCGACGTTGTATGCGGCCAGGGCGAACCAAGTGCGGTCCGGCTCCTGAATACTGTCATCGAGCTCTGCCTTGATTTTCATGAAGTACTTGGCACCGCCCTGGATGCTTTGCTTCGGATCCAGCCGGTTGGATACGCCCATGGCCTGGGCGGTGCGCTGGGTCAGCATCATCAGGCCGCGTACGCCGGTCTTGGAGGTGACTTCCGGCTGCCACATCGATTCCTGGTAGCCAATGGCGGCCAGGAGGCGCCAATCGACCTTCTCGACCTTGGCGTAGCTTTTGAAATGTTTCTCGTACTTGGGCAGGCGTTGTTGCAGATGCTGGGCGAAGGTGTATGCACCGACATAGCCCAGTACGTCGACATGGCCGTAGTAGCGATCTTTCAGGCGCTGCAAGGTGCCATTCTTCTGCGCCTTGTCGAGGAACTCGTTGACCTCGTTGAGCAGGCTGTTGTCGTCACCCGGAGCCACCGCCCAGCGCTGGTCGCGGGTATCGCCCAGGTCGAAGGCCACCCGCACGTTGGGGAAATAGACCTGGTTCATGGCCAGCTCATTGGAATCGACCAGGGTCAGGTCGATCTGGCCTTCATCCACCATGCGCAGCAGGTCGACCACCTCGACGGCGTCCGACTCTTCATATTGCAGGGACGGGTACTGTTTTTTTAGCGCGGCCAGCTGGTCGGCGTGGCTGCTGCCCTTGAGCACCATGATTTTCTTGCCGACCAGCCCCTTGGGGTCGGTGGGGCGTGGGCGGCCGTTGCGGTAGATGACCTGTGGGGTCACTTCCAGATAGGGGTGGGAGAACCGGGCCTGGGTCTGGCGCCGTTCACTGCTGACAAGGCCCGCCGCTGCGAGCACCGGACCGGAGGGTTTGTTCAATTGGTCGAACAGTTCGTCGAGGTTGTCGGCGGTCTCGATCTCCAGCTTCACGCCGAGATCATCGGCGAAATGCTTGACCAGCTCGTATTCGAAGCCGGTTTCGCCGTTACGATCCTGGAAGTAGGTGGCCGGGCTGTTGCGGGTAATCACGCGCAGCACACCATCCTCCTTCACGCGCTCCAGGGTGCTGGGTTTTTCAACACAGGCACCGAGCATCAGAAAGAGTCCGGTTGCGATGAGCCATCTGGCGCAGCGCTGGCGCAAAGCAGTGTGGGCGAACATAGGTTGCAGTATACGCAAAGGACCGGCCCCGCCATATCTCGACAACGGTTAGCTTGTCTGGTAGCGGGTTATGTGCTGCGCCTGTGCCTAAGGTGGCCGGCTTTAGGGGGAGTGGGGATGGGAGATCGAGCGCCGCCTGCACGGAGCATCGCGAGCAAGGCTCGCTCCTACAGTTATGCCTGTGGGATTCGCGCGCGTTCGTCACTGGCATTACTGGCTCGAAACAAGCGTAGGAGCGAGCCTTGCTCGCGATGCTCCGTGCAGGCGGCGTTCGATCCCCCAGGCCCTGCGCCTCTCAATCCAATCACCCTAAATTTCTGACCCGAAAGTCCGGTTCCACCGCCCGGCAGCCGTGGCGTAGAGCGGGTGCCGAAAGTTATCGAATTAGGCTAGAATGCACGGCCTCTAAGCACACCCCTTCCTGAGGCTGTCCCGACGATGTTGATCCTGCGCGGCGCTCCTGCCCTTTCTGCCTTTCGCCACGGTAAATTACTCGAGCAACTGAGCCAGAAAGTCCCCGCTGTTACTGGTTTGTATGCCGAATTCGCCCATTTCGCCGACGTCGACGGCGAGCTGACCGCCGACCAGCAGCAGGTGCTGGGCCGTCTGCTCAAGTACGGCCCGAGCGTCCCGGTACAGGAGCCAAGCGGCCGCCTGTTCCTGGTCGTCCCGCGTCTGGGCACCATTTCGCCCTGGGCCAGCAAGGCCAGTGACATCGCCCATAACTGCGGCCTGCAGTCGATCCAGCGCCTGGAGCGTGGCATCGCCTACTACGTCGCGGGCAACCTGAGCGACGCCGACGCCGAAGTCATCGCCGCCGAGCTGCACGACCGCATGACCCAGCGCGTCCTGGGTCAGCTGGAGCAGGCAGCCGACCTGTTCAGTCACGCCCAGCCCAAGCCAATGACCTCGGTCGACATCCTGGCTGGCGGCCGCGCAGCCCTGGCCCAGGCCAACGTCGACCTGGGCCTGGCCCTGGCCGAAGACGAAATCGACTACTTGGTCAACGCCTTCCAGGGCCTCAAGCGCAACCCGAACGACATCGAACTGATGATGTTCGCCCAGGCCAACTCCGAGCACTGTCGCCACAAGATCTTCAACGCCAGTTGGGACATCGACGGCCAGGCTCAGGAAAAGAGCCTGTTCGGCATGATCAAGAACACCTACCAGATGCACAGCGAAGGCGTGCTGTCCGCGTACAAGGACAACGCCTCGGTAATCGTCGGTAACGTCGCCGGTCGCTTCTTCCCGAACCCTGAGACCCGCCAGTACGGTGCGGTACAGGAGCCGGTGCACATCCTGATGAAGGTCGAGACCCACAACCACCCGACCGCCATCGCCCCGTTCTCCGGCGCCTCCACCGGCTCCGGTGGCGAAATCCGCGACGAAGGTGCTACCGGTCGCGGCGCCAAACCCAAGGCTGGCCTGACCGGCTTCACCGTTTCCAACCTGCGCATCCCGGGCTTCGAACAGCCATGGGAAAAGCCATACGGCAAGCCAGGCCGCATCGTCGACGCCCTCGACATCATGGTCGAAGGCCCGCTGGGCGGCGCTGCGTTCAACAACGAATTCGGTCGCCCGGCCCTGACTGGCTATTTCCGTACCTTCGAGCAGGCCATCAACACCCCGCGTGGTGAAGAAGTCCGCGGCTACCACAAGCCGATCATGCTCGCAGGCGGCATGGGCAACATCCGTGAAGACCACGTGCAGAAGGGCGAGATCACCGTCGGTGCCAAGCTGATCGTGCTCGGTGGCCCGGCCATGCTGATCGGCCTGGGCGGCGGCGCCGCCTCGTCGGTCGCTACCGGTGCCAGCTCCGCCGACCTGGACTTCGCCTCGGTACAGCGCGAAAACCCGGAAATGGAGCGCCGTTGCCAGGAGGTCATCGACCGCTGCTGGCAGCTGGGCGACAAGAACCCCATCGCCTTCATCCACGACGTGGGTGCAGGTGGTATCTCCAACGCCTTCCCCGAACTGGTCAACGACGGTGGCCGCGGTGGTCGCTTCGAGCTGCGCAACGTGCCCAACGACGAGCCGGGCATGGCCCCGCACGAAATCTGGAGCAACGAGTCGCAGGAACGCTACGTGCTGGCTGTCAGCGCCGAAGACTTCGAGCGCTTCCAAGCCATCTGCGAACGCGAGCGCTGCCCGTTCGCGGTAGTGGGTGAAGCCACCGAAGAGCAGCACCTGACCGTCACCGACAGCCATTTCGGCAACACGCCGGTGGACATGCCGCTGGACGTGCTGCTGGGCAAGCCGCCGCGCATGCACCGTTCGGTCACCCGCGAAGCCGAGCTGGGCGATGATTTCGACCCGAGCGAGCTGGACCTGGACCAGGCCGTCGAACGTGTCCTGCATCACCCGGCGGTTGCCAGCAAGAGCTTCCTGATCACCATTGGCGACCGCACCATCACCGGCCTGGTGGCACGCGACCAGATGGTCGGCCCGTGGCAGGTGCCAGTGGCCGACTGCGCCGTCACCGCCACCAGCTTCGATGTCTACACCGGTGAGGCCATGGCCATGGGCGAGCGTACCCCGCTGGCTCTGCTGGACGCCCCAGCCTCCGGCCGCATGGCGATCGGCGAGACCCTGACCAACCTGGCAGCGGCGCCAATCGCCAAGCTTTCCGACATCAAGCTGTCGGCCAACTGGATGTCCGCCGCCGGTCACCCGGGTGAAGACGCTCGCCTGTACGACACCGTCAAGGCTGTCGGCATGGAGCTCTGCCCGGAGCTGGGCCTGACCATTCCGGTCGGCAAGGACTCCATGTCGATGAAGACCAAGTGGAGCGATGACGGCGTCGAGAAGAGCGTCACCGCGCCGATGTCGCTGATCGTCAGCGGCTTCGCCCCGGTTACCGACGTGCGCAAGACCCTGACCCCGCAACTGCGCATGGACAAGGGCGAGACCGACCTGATCCTGGTCGACCTGGGCCGCGGCAAGAACCGCATGGGCGCCTCGATCCTGGCCCAGACCTACGGCCAGATCGGTGCCCAGGCACCGGACGTCGACGACGCCGAAGACCTCAAGGCCTTCTTCGCCGTGATCCAGGGCCTGAACGCCGATGGTCACCTGCTGGCTTACCACGACCGTTCCGACGGCGGCCTGCTGACCACCGTGCTGGAAATGGCCTTTGCCGGCCACTGCGGTCTCGACCTGCAGCTCGACACGCTGACCGACAACCGCAAGGACGTACCGGCCATCCTCTTCAACGAAGAGTTGGGCGCGGTGATCCAGGTTCGCCAGGATGCCACTCCGGACGTGCTGGCCCAATTCAGCGCCGCCGGCCTGGGCGAAGGCTGTGTGTCGGTGATCGGCAAGCCGGTCAACAACGGTGACGTCTCCATCAGCCTCAATGGCGAAGTGCTGTTCGACGACGAGCGCCGCATGCTGCAGCGCCAGTGGGCCGAGACCAGTTACCAGATCCAGCGCCTGCGCGACAACGCCGACGGTGCCGATCAGGAATTCGACCTGCTGCTCGAAGAAGACAACCCAGGCCTGTCGGCCAAGCTGGGCTATGACGTCAATGACGACATCGCCGCACCGTACATCAAGAAAGGCGTACGTCCACAAGTGGCGATCCTGCGTGAGCAGGGCGTCAACGGCCAGGTCGAGATGGCTGCCGCGTTCGATCGCGCAGGCTTTGCCGCCATCGACGTGCACATGAGCGACATCCTCGCCGGCCGTGTCGATTTCGCCGATTTCAAAGGCCTGGTGGCCTGTGGTGGCTTCTCCTACGGTGACGTGTTGGGTGCCGGTGAGGGCTGGGCCAAATCGGCGCTGTTCAACGCCCGTGCCCGCGACGCCTTCCAGGCCTTCTTCGAGCGTACCGACAGCTTCGCCCTGGGCGTGTGCAACGGTTGCCAGATGATGTCCAATCTGCACGAGCTGATTCCGGGCACCGAATACTGGCCGCACTTCGTGCGCAACCGCTCGGAGCAGTTCGAGGCGCGCGTGGCCATGGTCGAGGTGCAGAAGTCCAACTCGATCTTCCTGCAGGGCATGGCCGGTTCGCGCATGCCAATCGCCATCGCCCACGGTGAAGGCCATGCCGAGTTCGCCAGCGAAGAGGCACTGCTCGAAGCCGATGTGTCCGGTTGCGTGGCACTGCGCTACGTCGACAACCATGGCAAGGTCACCGAAGCCTATCCGGCCAACCCGAACGGCTCGCCGCGTGGTATCACCGGCCTCACCAGCCGCGATGGCCGTGTGACCATCATGATGCCGCACCCGGAGCGCGTGTTCCGTGCTGTGCAGAACTCCTGGCGCCCGGATGAGTGGCAGGAAGACGCACCCCTGATGCGCATGTTCCGCAATGCGCGCGTTTGGGTGAACTAAGGGTGTACAAGCTCGCCTTCTTCGTCCCCGCCAGCCACCTCGAAGTGGTCAAGGCCGCCGTGTTCGCCGAGGGTGGCGGACGCATTGGCGACTACGACCACTGCGCCTGGCAAACACTTGGCCAGGGCCAGTTCCGCCCATTGGACGGTAGCCAGCCGTTCCTGGGGCAAACCGGCCAGGTCGAAGTGGTGGAGGAGTGGAAGGTGGAGCTGGTCGTGGACGACGACCTGATCGCTCAGGTCGTCGCCGCGCTCAAGCAGAGTCACCCTTACGAGACGCCAGCCTACGAGGTCTGGCGGCTCGAACAGTTTTGAGCGCTTAACCGAACGGGAAAGCGCTGCTGATAATTTCCGAGACGGTGTTGGGTGCGTTGCGGTACTGCTCTCCCAGCACTCTCACCCTGTCCTTTTCCTCTCTCTCGAGTTGCGCCTGCAGTTGCACCAGGTCTTCCAGGCGGCTGCCCGCTTGAATCTTGTTCCGCGATCCATCCGGGTCTTTCGCCTCCCATGCCGCCACGATGTCCTCATGCCAATTGTCGGCATCAGGGTGCAGAATGAAATTCATGGCCACGCTAGCCGGGTCTCGCTCGGTGTTGCCCTGCCAGAATTCATACATCGAGCGGCCCACCTGCTCTACCGCGTAAGTGGCCAGATAGGCTGCCAGTTCATGAAACGGGTGGGTGTCGTGATCCTTGGCCAGTTGTGAATGTGTCGGGTGCAAGCCAGGCTTCTCATTGGGGTTATGCCCGGACAACGTCTGGTATTCGTCGACGCTGTCCGCAACCCAGTTCAGCATGCCCTGCATCGTGGAGTTGATTGCATTTTGCAGCAGCGTCAGCGGCAGTTGAGTGATCCACCGTCCGGCTTCGAATAAGCCGAACAAGGGCGCCGCCGCTGCCTTGTCGCGCAATTCCAGGTAGGTTTTCAGCCAGGAGAGCGGCACATCGGTAGGATGTTCGGCCAGCAGGATCAGCAGGGCCTGCTCTGCGTCACTGCGGTCCCCCGGTTTGGTGCGTTTGAAATCGAGCGCTTTCGTCTCGAAAAAGATCTGGCCCAGCGGCTCGGCGATGCTGGCGATCACGTCCAGACCACCAAACATGCCCGTGACGATCGGCAAGCCATGCTTGCAGTCTGTTTCCGTGGTCCAGGGCAGAACCTCATGGCCCTTTTTGCGCAGGCACAGTTCGACGAAGTTGGAGTGAGAGAAATAGTCTTCGAGCACATGCAGCGCTTCGCCGAAATAGCGTCGGCCCTCGATCGTGTTACCCGCGTTCATGGCGTCGATCAGCTTGTTGTACATGTAGCGGGCGGCATGGTCGACGTAGTTCGAAATGGAGCGCGCCGGATGGACCCGCAGCAGTGGGTCGTCAGCCTTTACCAACGGCTCGAAGTCCGGATCGATGGCCTGAGGGTCGATGCTGTCGCTGGCCGGGTTCAGCGGATTGTCGATATGCTCGGAAGGCCGGTATACCCCAAGCTTTTCCTCATCCACGGTGTAGGCGCGGCGGCCGGCTGGGGTGTCCTGCAGGTCGTGAAATTCCTTGAGTGCCAACAAGTCGACCAGCTTGGTCAGCGCGGCTCGCGACAATGTTGACGGAAAGTTCTTCGGTTCGTCCGGTTTACGCACGATTTTGGGGTCCAGCAACTGTGAGTGATCGCGCAACCAGTTGCCGAAGTAGATGCTCCGACGTTCTTCGTCAGTGAACCCCACGGATGCCAAGCCCCTTTCCAAGGCCTCGTGACCGAAAGAGCCAGCCTTGTCGTGGCC
This sequence comes from Pseudomonas taiwanensis DSM 21245, assembly GCF_000425785.1. GTDB lineage: Bacteria > Pseudomonadota > Gammaproteobacteria > Pseudomonadales > Pseudomonadaceae > Aquipseudomonas > Aquipseudomonas taiwanensis. The sequence goes on along the minus strand of NZ_AUEC01000005.1, from coordinate 116,176 downwards.
GTTACCTGCGACGAACGCTGCGGTTTGAGGGAGCGGCTCCTGGGTAGGCATCGTCAGGCGCAAGTCTTCACCCGCGTAGTTGGCGTACACGGTGTGGTCGGTTGCGCTGGCACCGTAGAAGAACATCATGGCGGCGTAATCGGTGCCGACGTCGTGCGCTGTCTCGGCCTGGGACTCAGGTGAGCGTTCCTGTGCACGTTCGTCGATGTCTCGGCGTATCACGCTGCGCAGGTATTCGCCGAACGCCCTGGTCATGGCGTTGAACAGATTGACACTCATGAAGGCTTCGTCGCGTGCCTGCGCGATCGCGGAAATCGCTACGACAATCGTACGGCTGGCGCCGTCATAGCGGGCAAGGGTGCTTTCCTGGGCATCGATCCGATAGCTCGGGTTGGCGATGTTGCCCTCATGCAAGGCTGCCCGCAGTTTCAAATAGGTAGCGACTGGCAGGTCGGTACCAAACACTGACATCAGCAGCGTGACGAAGAGCGCTTTGTCGGTGTGCCGGGCCAAGGCATCGAGTCGGCCCAGCTCATAGGTGCTTTCCAGGGTTGGGCTGTTGACGTTGGTTTCAATGGGCATGGGCGTCTTTCCGTACAGAATGGAACGCCCAGTCTGGTGGCCTGGATTACCCGGATGAACCGAGCAGCCTTACCTGAGGGAGAGGTTTTCCTCACCGGTCGCATCGGCCTGCATTCCAGGGGGCGGGTGCGCGCCGACCAGCGTGCTCGCCACCAGCCCCAGTTCGAACAGCACCCACATCGGTACCGCCAACATCGTCTGCGAAAACACGTCAGGCGGCGTCAGAATCATCCCCACCACAAAACAGCCGACGATCACGTAGGGTCGGCTGCGCCGTAACCTGGCCACATCGGCCAGCCCCGTCCAGATCACGATGAACGTCGCCACCGGAATCTCGAACGCCAAACCGAACGCCAGGAACAAGGCCATGATGAAGTCCAGGTACTGACTGATGTCGGTCATCATCGCCACGCCTTCAGGTGTCACGCTGGCAAAAAAGCCGAACATCATCGGAAACACCAAGAAGAACGCGAACGCCATGCCGGCATAGAACAGCACGATGCTCGACACCAGCAGCGGCAGGGCAATTCGCCGTTCGCGGCGGTACAGGCCAGGGGCCAAAAAGCCCCAGGCCTGGTGCAGCAGCAGCGGCATGGCGACGAACAGCGCGCACAGGGCCGTCAGCTTGAACGGCGTCAGGAACGGTGAGGTCACGCTGGTGGCGATCATGCTCGCGCCTTCGGGTAGAAAGCGCCGCAGCGGCTCGGAGATCAGCGTGTAGAGAGTTTGGGCGAAGGGAAACAGGCCGGCGAATACCACGGCGATCACCAGCAGGCAGCGCACCAGGCGCTTGCGCAGTTCGCGCAGATGTTCGGTCAGCGGCATCCCCGTTGCCGGGTCCATGGCAACGCTCATGAAGTATTCTCCTTCGGTAGGCTGGCGGTGTCTGCATCGTTGGCCGGCGCCGTGTTGAGGCTGATGCCTCGGCGTATATCCTGCTCAAGACGTTGCAACGGTGCGCTGTCCAGGTTCGGCAAGTCGATCTCGCGCTCCATCTGCGTGCGCAGTGCGTTCATGGCCCGGCGTGCCTGGCCGAGGCCACGCCCCAGGGTACGTGCCGCCACCGGCAAACGTTCCGGGCCCAGTACCAGCAAGGCGATGACACCTACCAGCAGCAGTTCGCTGAAACCAACCTCGAACATCAGGCCTGTCGATCCGACTGTGCTTGCTGAGTCGTCAGCGGCGCGGGCTGTGGCGGCTGCGGGTTGGCGTTGGCATCCCCATCGCCGCCCATGGATTTGCGAAAGCCCTGGATCGCCTCGCCGACGTCGCTGCCCAGGCCTTTGAGGCGTTTGGTGCCGAACAACAGAAACACGATCAGCAGAACGATGACCAGTTGCCAGATTCCAATGCCACCCATGTGCGACCACTCCTGTAAGGTCATGAAAAGGAAAGGTAATCCTGCCCGGTGCAGATGACATGAACATGACCGCCCCTTGATTGCCATCTGACTGCAACACCCTGGGTGTTGACTGGCGCTTTCAGTGACCAGCAAGGCGGTGAGGGATGGGTGGCAGGCGACAGCGGGGGGCAGCGCTGCTGATGGTGATGGTGGTGCTGGCGATGCTCGCTGCAGGCATGGCCTGGATGGTGGAGGATGGCCGACGCCAGGTCGACGAGGTTCGCCTGTTGCATCAGCGTGTGCAGGTGCGAGCCATGGAGCAGGCGGGGTTGGCCTATGCCGAACAGGCATTGCGCGACCCAGCCTGGCGTCAAAGCCCGCTGTTCTGGCAGGCATTGCGCGGACAACCACTGACGTATGATTTCGGCGCCGGCAAGGCGCAACTGCGCGTCAGCGACCAGCACACCTGTTTCAACGTCAACGCGCTGCTTGGGGCAGACGGCGAACGGGCCGAGCGCCAGTTGCGCTTCCTGCTGGGGGACGACATGGCGGCCGAACGCCTGGTCGATGCCTTGGCCGACTGGCTCGACAGCGACAGTGACGCCCGCCTGCAGGGCGCCGAGAGTGCCCAGTACCTGCGCCAGCAACCGCCACGCCTGGCAGCGAACCAACCCATGCTCGACACCAGCGAGTTGAACCTGTTGCTGGAGCCCGATGCTTCACGTCAGGGCCAATTGCCGATGCTCTGCGCCTTGCCACAGACCACGGGCTGGCGCCTCAACGCCAATGCCTTGGGGTTGGAGCATCTGCCGTTGCTCGATGCGCTGTACGAGGGACATTACCCGCGCTCGCTGCTAAGTCGCATCGTCAGTGGCCGACCAACGTCCGGCTATGCGGATGCCGCAGCGTTGCGCCAGGCGCTTGGCGCGGTGGATGACCAGACCTTCGAGACACTCAGTGAAGGCTTGCTGCTCAACAGCGGGCATTTCCTGTTGCAGTTGTCGTTCGAGGAGCAGGGGCGGGTGATGCGCAGCGAGTTTCAGCTGGAGGCGCTGGGAGTGGTGCAGTGGCATGCGCGGGTACCGGCGCAGCAGGTGCGAGTGCGGAGTCGCGCGCCGATGGCCTGGTGAGCCATGGGGCCGGCCTCAGTGCCGACCCCGCCGCCGAGTACGTCAGGCGGTGCCGATTTCCCCGCCATCATCGCGCTGGATCACCACCGTCGAGGCGCGTGGCCGCACCGTGCTGCCTGCTGGCGTGGCATCGGTAGCCCTGTCGGTGTACGGCCAGTTCTCGGGGTGCTGAATGTTCACGAACATTGTCTTGTTGTCCGGAGTGAAGGTGATCCCCGTCACTTCGCAACCATTCGGACCGACGAAGAAGCGGCGCAGGTCCACCTGGTTCTGGGCATTGACTGGGACCTGCTTGCCGCTGGCATCGACCAGGTTGGTGGGGATCACCGCCAGCAATTGGTCGTTGGTGTAGTCGGTCACGGTCGACTCACCATTGTCGGTCTCGAACCACAGCACGCCACGGCTATCGAAGCTCATGCCGTCGGGGCTTGCGAACTGGTTGAGTTCGGTCAGGCCCGAGCGGTTGATGTCAGCGGTACCTGCGGCGTTGGCGCCGAACACGAAGATGTCCCAGGTGAAGCTCAAATGATCGTCGCTGTCGTGCCAGCGGATGATATGGCCATGGCGGTTCGGGCCGCGCGGGTTGGCCGCGTCGACCTTGTCGGCGGTGCGCGCGCTGTTGTTGGTCAGGGTCAGGTAGACATCGCCATTGAGCGGGTTGACCGTGGTCCACTCCGGGCGGTCCATCGGCGTGGCGCCCACGGCATCGCCCGCGCCACGGGTGTTGAGGAGGATGCCCGGCAGGTCGCCATACAGCGCCCCCAGGGTGCTGCCGCCCGTGGTGGCGGTGGTGACGTCGAGCAGCAGCCAGACGCCGGTGCCGTCGGCATTGAAGCGCGCCACGTAGAGCTTGCCCTGGTCCATGTACTTGGCACCGGTGGCCAGGCGATTGGCCGGGGTGGCGTCGGCGGCATCCCACACGGCATCGGACACGAACTTGTACACGTATTCGTTGTTGGAGTCGTCACCCATGTACCAGACCAGCGGCTTGCCGGCCACCGGCAGGCCTGGGCAGCACCCTTCATGGCGCAAGCGTCCCAGGGCCGTGCGCTTGGTGGCCTGGGTGGAGCTGTCGTACGGGTCGATCTCGACGATGTAGCCGTAGGTGCTGGCTTCGTTGCGGTAGTCGTCGGTGGCGCTGGCGCCTTTGACGGTGACGTCGAAGCGGGCGAACTCATCGTCCACCTCGCTGGCGTCGCCCGCTGCGGTTTCCCATTTGTACTGTCCGTTGGACGTACCCACGCCGATGCGCGCCTGGTCGGCCGGGCGAGTGCCCTTGTTGACGAAGATGCCGGGCCAGTTCTCTTCACAGGTGAGGTAGGTGCCCCATGGGGTGTAGCCGTTGCCGCAATTGTTGTTGGTGCCTCGGCACTGGGTGCCGTCCGGCGAGAATTTGGTCTTCACATGGTCGGTGCCGCGCAGGGGGCCAGCGATGTCCATTTGCGAGGCGGTGGTGAAGCGGCGGTTGAGCGGGTCGTTGTCGACCACCTGCCAGCGGCCACTGACTTTCTGCAGGCGCACCACGCCAGCGCCGTGGGCGTTGATCTCCTTGCGCACCTCTTCCACTGGGCGGTTGCCGCTGCCATCGGTGGTCGGGCCGGCGGGGTGCAGGGCGGCGGTGTCGATGTATTCGAAGTTGATCGCCAGCAGGCCATCTTCGGAGCTGCCGTTGATGGGGAAGAAGTGCATGCCGTCATGGTGCATGCCCATGGCGTTGGCCTGGTCGGTCGAGGTGTTGCTGCCGTCGGACTTCCACGGATTGCCATTGCTGTTGAGCGGCGTGCCCCAGGGGGCTAGCACGTAGGCGCTGTAACCGGCGGCGACGACGCAGGCGTCGGTGCGCGAACCTGGAATGGACTGGAAGCCCAGTGCCAGTGCGGGCGGCTGCGGGTCGGTAACCGGAGGCTTGGAGGCTGCATCGTCGTCCGAGCCGCCACCACTGTCGAAGCAGCCCGTCAGGCCGGCCCCGGCGATCATGGCAATGGCCGCGCCGAGGCTGCCGCGCATCACGCTGCGACGGCTCAGGTAAGCATCCATGACGCTGGCCATCGGCAGGTTACCGCTCAGGTTGCGATCCAGGTTATCGCCGCTTTCTCGACTCATCAGGGTGTCCTTAAATTGGCTGAGTTGGAGGAAAGCGCGACTTTAGAGCGCAAGTGTGATGATTGATTGGCAGAAATGTTAAGGGGTTTTTAAAACTACCCGTTCTTACCGAGCGTTCACAAAGATCAATTTGGAATTGCTGTCGGATTTCTGCCATTAAACTGTCACGCGAACGCCGCAACATCCAGGGCCCAACAGGAACGTGGATAGGGACGGCAGGCAGCATGCACAGGCGTGAAGTAATCAGCTGGATGGGGATCGGTGCACTGGCACCGCTACTCGGCGCCTGTTCCGCACTGCCCGGCTCGCGTCGCGAGGACGCCAGCCTCGATTTGTTGTACATAGCCGATACCCTCGATGCACGCCAGCCGGGCCCGGCCGTGGTGCCGGCCACGCGGTTAGGGCCAGTCAGCCATCTGGGCCGCGCACCCTGGATGACTGGCGCCAGTGCCAGCGTCGCTCACCCGCAACTTGCACCACTGCTCGATGCCAGCCAGGCGTCAACCGCTCAGTTGGGAGGCTACGCGGTGCTGGGCGCCTTGCTTGAGCAGTTGCGCGCGCAAGCCGGTTCGGGGAATAGCCTGACCCTGGAAAACGGCCAGGGCTGGAATGGCAGTGGCCTGGCCTACCTGACCCAGGGCGAGAGCGGCCTGCAAGGCAGTCAACTGCTGGGCAGTGAGGTGCGGGTCAGCAGCGATGAGCGCGTGCTCTGGCCGCAGCGTTGCGCCGGCCTGTATCGTCAGTCTTCCTCCGTTACCCTCGGCGCCGGGCTTGCTGGCGAGCAACGCCAGGCCTTGGGGCTGGAGGCGCTGCACCTGTTCGAACGCGGCGGTGTACGCATCGCCGTGGTAGGCGTCACCGACCCCTACGCCCAGGACCAGAAAGCCTCATTGAAGCAGTGGTACCACTCGCTGAGCCCGGCCTTCGAACAGGCCCGACGCGAGGCCGACCTGGTGGTGGCCCTGGCCGATGTCGGTACCGGGCCGGGTTTGTGGCTGGCCGAGCGTGTCAAGGAAGTTGACGTCGTGTTGTGCGCCCGAGGTCAGGACCTGTGGCCCGCACCCGTGCCGGTGACCCAGGCCAGCGGTCGCCAGGTGCCGGTGCTCTTCGCCGGTTGTCGTGGCAGTGGGGCATTTCGGCTGCGTTGCCAGCAGGTAGCTGGACAATGGCAGTTCGATGCGCATTTTTTCCCTGCGTTCGCGTACCAGCTTTCACCCGCGGCGCAACGGCGCGCAGGCCAGTTGCAAAGCCAGTTGCGCCAGCAGCGCGCAGGTCATGCGGCCTGGCTTGACCAACCGTTGGCCCGCGCGCCGCAAGCGCTATGGCGCCGCGATACCCGCGCTGGCAGTTGGGACCAACTGCTGCACCAGGCCTTGGCGGATGACGGCAGCATGCCAGTGCTGTTGCCCGGTCTGCGCTACGACTACCCCGTGGCAATGGGCGATGCCATCACCCGTGAGCATCTGATCAGCCTCACCGGCAGCTATCCGGCCCCGGTGGTCGAAGCGCCAGCGCGCCAGGTCGAACACGTGCTGGAAAACGCCGCCGAGCAACTGTTCGGCGACCCATTGCTGCTGGACAACAGCCAGGACCTGCCGCGCTGGCAGGGCCAGCCATGGCGCGTCAGCTACAGCCCGCAGGGCAAGCGCATCACCGGCCTGGATCCGGTCCAGGGGGTGTGTCGCACCTTCGGCTTGCAGTTCGACGCCCAGGCCGGCGAACCACTGTGGCAGCGGGTCGAGGCCTGGCTGGCGGACCAGCCGACAGGCTGGCAGCTGGCGCCGCTTCAGTTGCCTGAAGTGCGTTATGTGCAGGGACACCCCGGCTGGCACCCACGGCAGGTGGCCTCGTGAGCCTGGGCGCCAGGCTAGTGACCGGCAGTTGCCTGACGCTGGCCGCCTGGCTCGCCGCCCAATGCCTGCTGCAACTGGGGCGCTCGCCGCAACCGGCCAGCCCGCCTGCCGCCGGCGACACACCGCTGCCTGGGCTGATGGTCGGTCACTGGTCGGCGTCAGGCAACGACGGTGCCATCGCCATCACGCGTCTGCCGCTGCAGTACCTCGGTGGCCTCAAGGCCCAGCCACTGTCCGCCAGTGTGGTGGTGCTGCGCTTCGGCCAGCAGGTGCGCACGCTCGGGCGAGGCCAGCGCCTGGCGCCGGGGATCGTGTTGCAGGACATCGACGCCGATGGCCTGATTTTCGACAACCAGGGGCGGCGTGAACGCCTGCCCTGGCCGCCACGCTCCGCCGTGGCCGGCTTCAAGCGGCAAGGATGAAAGATGCTCGTTAGATACTGCGTTGCCGCGACCATGAGCCTGGCGCTGACGCTTGCGTGGGCCGAGGAACCCGAGGTGTTCGAGGAGGATGGCACACCGCGGTATGAGGTGAATTTCGTCGATACCGAATTGGGCGAGTTCATCGACAGCGTGTCGCGTATCACCGGCACTACCTTCATCGTCGATCCACGGGTCAAGGGCAAGGTCACGGTCCGCACCGTCGACCGTCACGATGCCGATGCCATCTACGATATCTTCCTGGCGCAGTTGCGCGCACAGGGGTACGCCGCCGTCGACCTGCCCAATGGCAGTGTGAAGATCGTACCCGACCAGGCTGCGCGCCTGGAGCCGGTGCCGGTGGAGTCCGCCGGCCAACCAGGTGAAGGCAGCGATGGCGTGGCCACGCGGGTATTCAATGTACGCAACGCCGCCAGCGAGCAGATGCTCGGCATCCTCAAGCCGCTGATCGACCCTCGGGTCGGGGTCATTACGCCTTATCCGGCGGCTAACCTGCTGGTGGTCACGGACTGGCGCAGCAATCTAGAACGCATCGACAGCCTGCTACGTCAGCTCGACCAGGTCAGCGACGAACCGTTGCAGGTCATGCCCCTGCAGCATGCCAGCGCTACCGACACCGCGCCGTTGCTGACTCGTCTGTTGGCCCGGGAGCAGGGCGGCGACAGTACCCAAGTGGTCGCCGACCCTCGCAGCAATGCGCTTCTGGTACGCGGCAGCACAGACCGTGTGCGTGCCCTTCTCAAGCAGCTCGACCGCCCCAGTGACAACCAGCACAGCAGCAATACCCAGGTGATCTACCTGCGCCATGCCAACGCCGGCGAGGTGGTGAAGGTGTTGCGCGGGCTGAGTCAGGACGGCGCGGTGCCCGGCGAAGGCGAAGAGGAGGGCAAGGACAAGCGCTTGGCTCCGGCCAACGACCTGGGCATCCGCCTGGAGTACGAAGAAGGTACCAACGCGGTGGTGATGGTGGGGCCCGACAGCGCGTTGGCGGCCTATCGCACGATCGTCGAGCAGTTGGACATCCGTCGCGCCCAGGTGGTCGTCGAGGCGATCATCGCCGAGGTTTCCGACAGCCGCGCCCAGGAACTGGGTGTGCAATGGCTGTTCGCGGATGAAAAGTTCGGCGCCGGTATCGTCAACTTCGGCAGCAACGGGGTGAACATTGCCAACATTGCCGGCGCGGCGGCCAGTGGCGACAACGAGGCACTTGGCGATCTGCTGTCGGCCACCACGGGGGCCACGGCGGGCATCGGCCATATCGGCGGTGGCTTCAATTTCGCCATGCTCATCAACGCCCTCAAAGGCAAGAGCGGCTTCAACCTGCTGTCTACACCGACCCTGCTGACCCTGGACAACGCCGAAGCGTCGATCCTGGTCGGTCAGGAAGTGCCGTTCGTCACCGGCTCCGTCACCCAGAACAACGCCAACCCCTACCAGACCATCGAGCGCAAGGAAGTCGGGGTGAAGCTGCGGATCAAACCGCAGATCAACATCGACAACAGCGTGCGCCTGGATATCGTCCAGGAGGTTTCGTCCATCGCCGACTCCACCACCGCCAGCGATGTGATCACCAACAAGCGTGAGATCAAGACCAAGGTGATGGTCGAGGACAACGGCCTGGTGATCCTGGGCGGCCTGATCAGCGATGAGCTGAGCACCAGTGACCAACGCGTGCCATTTCTGGGGGACATCCCGGGCCTTGGCCGGTTGTTCCGCTCCGATGCCAGCAAGAACACCAAGCAGAACCTGATGGTGTTCATCCGCCCGCGCATCCTGCGCGACGGCCCCAGCCTGGCTGGCTTGAGCGAAGACAAATACCGCACCTTGCAGCAGACCACGCCGCTGAACCTGCCCGGCCTTGCCGGCGCTCAGAGCGCTACGCCGTTGATGCAGGCGTTCCCCGCCAGCCGGGCACGCCTCGAAGGCGGTGACTGGTGATGCTGCCCTACCGCCTGGCGCGTCACGCGGGGCTCGCCATCGCGCCTGCCGAAAGTGGCTGGCAACTCTGGCTGCGCCACGGGGCCGACAGCTGCCAGTTGCAGGAACTGCTGCGCGTCCACGGCCAGCCCAGTGCACTCCAATACCTGGCGCCAGATGCTTTCGATGCGCGCCTTGGCCAGCTGTACCAGGCGGGCGAAGGGGCCAACGAAGCATTGATAGAAGGCATAGGCGAGCAGGTCGACCTGGACAGCCTGATCAGCGACATGCCGCGCATCGAGGACTTGCTCGAAAGTGACGACGAAGCCCCGGTCATTCGCCTGATCAACGGGCTGTTCGGCCAGGCCTTGCGCCTGCGCGCTTCGGACATCCACATCGAAACCTTCGAGCAGAGCCTGGTGGTGCGCCTGCGGGTCGATGGCCACTTGCGCGAGGTGCTGCGCCCACCTCGGGCGCTGTCAGCGATGCTGGTATCGCGGATCAAGGTCATGGCGCGCCTGGACATCGCCGAGAAGCGCCAGCCGCAGGACGGGCGCATCACCTTGCGCGCTGCTGGGCGTGAAGTGGATGTGCGTGTCTCGACCCTGCCTGGCATCCATGGCGAGCGGGTGGTGATGCGTGTACTCGACAAGCAGGCCAGCCTGCTGGCGCTGGACAACCTGGGTATGCCGGCCGCCGTGCTGCAAGGCCTGCGCGCCTGTCTGGCGCGGCCCAATGGCATCGTGCTGTCCACCGGGCCGACCGGTTCAGGCAAGACCACCACCCTGTATGCCAGCCTCAATGGCCTCAACGATGGCAGCCGCAATATCCTTACCGTCGAGGACCCGGTGGAGTACGCCATTACCGGCATCGGCCAGACCGCTATCAACCCACGAGCCGGGCTGACCTTCGCCAATGGCCTTCGGGCCATCCTGCGTCAGGATCCGGACGTGATCATGCTGGGGGAAATCCGCGACCAGGAAACCGCGCAGATCGCCGTTCAGGCCAGCCTCACCGGCCACTTGGTGCTGTCGACCCTGCACACCAACAGTGCGGTAGGTGCCGTGACGCGCTTGCGCGACATGGGCATCGAGCCGTTCCTGATCGCTTCATGCCTGCGTGGCGTGTTGGCCCAGCGCCTGGTGCGCCGGCTATGCCATTGTGCGGTGGCGCATCCTCTGCAAGTGGCCGAACGCGAGATGTGGCCGGAACTGGCGACGCTGGGCAACAGCTACCACCCGGTAGGCTGTGCGGATTGCCAGGGTAGCGGCTATGTCGGACGCATTGGCCTGTACGAGTTCGTCGAACTGGATGCAGGCCTGATCGGCTTGTTGTATGACGGTGCCAGTGAAGTCGCCATGCACGATTACCTCGCCCCACGACGCCAGAGCCTGCTGGCCATGGCCAGCGATTGCCTGGCAAGCGGCCAGACTAGCCTGGCCGAAGTGCTGCGCGTGGTGCAGGGCTGAGCCATGCCGACCTACCGCTACCACGCCGTCGATCTAACCGGCAAAACCCACAAGGCTAGCCTGCAAGCCGACAGTGAGCGCCATGCCCGCCAGCTACTGCGCGAGCAAGGGCTGTTCGCCCGTCGATTGTCCGGTGCCAAGGGCGGGGGGCGCACGTCTCGTCGACAGCGGCTGAGCCGTGCGCAGTTGTGTGAGCTGACCCGTCAACTGGCCACGCTCACAGGCGCTGGTATCCCGTTGGTCGATGCCCTGGCCACGCTTGAGCGCCAACTGCGCGAACCGCAGTTGCACAGCGTGCTGGTGGCCTTGCGAGGCTCGCTGGCCGAGGGCCTGGGGTTGGCTCGCAGCCTTGCCCGTCAAGGGGCGCCATTCTCTGGGCTTTATTGTGCGCTGGTCGAGGCCGGCGAGCGTTCCGGGCGCCTGGCCCAGGTGCTCACACGTCTGGCAGATCATCTGGAGCAAGTCCAAAGGCAACAGCACAAGGCGCGCACCGCGCTGATCTACCCCGTCGTGCTGATGGGCGTGTCGCTGGCGGTGGTGGTCGGGCTCATGACGTTCGTGGTGCCCAAACTCACCGAGCAGTTCGCCCATGCCGGGCAAGGCCTGCCCCTGATCACCTCGCTGTTGATCGGGCTGAGCCAGGGCTTGGTGCAGGCCGGTCCCTGGTTGCTGGCATTGGCACTGCTGCTCACGGGTCTTTCTGGCTGGCTGCTGCGCAAGCCGTACTGGTGCCTGCGCCGCGATGAGCTGCTGCTGCGCCTGCCGCGCATCGGCACCCTGCTGCAGGTGCTGGAAAGCGCGCGGCTGGCGCGCAGCCTGGCGATTCTCAGCGGCAGTGGCGTGGCATTGCTCGAAGCCTTGCAGGTGGCCACCGAAACCGTCGGCAACCGGCGTATCCGCCTGGCCATGGAGCAGGTGCGCCTGCAAGTGCAGGGCGGTACCAGCCTGCATCGCGCCCTGGACGCCAGTCAGCAATTCCCGCCGCTGCTGGTGAACATGGTGGGCAGCGGCGAAGCCAGCGGCACCCTGTCCGACATGCTCGAACGCGTGGCCGACGACCAGGAGCGGGGCTTCGCCCGCCAGGTGGATACGGCCATGGCGCTTTTCGAACCCCTGATGATTCTGGTGATGGGCGCGGTGGTGCTGTTCATCGTGCTGGCGGTCCTGCTGCCGATCATGCAACTGAACCAGGGCCTGCAACTGTGAACACAAGGAGTACCGACATGCAGCAACGACGCACCCGCCAGAGCGGTTTCACCCTGATGGAAATCATGGTGGTGATCTTCATCATCGGCCTGTTGATCGCCGTGGTCGCGCCCAGCGTACTGGGCAACCAGGACAAGGCCATGCGCCAGAAGGTCATGGCCGACCTGGCCACCCTGGAACAGGCCCTGGACATGTATCGCCTGGACAACCTGCGCTTTCCCAGCAACGAGCAGGGCTTGGCCGCTCTGGTGAAAAAGCCTGCGCAGGAGCCGCTGCCACGGGCCTGGCGCAGCGATGGTTACGTGCGTCGCTTACCGCAGGACCCTTGGGGCACGCCTTACCAGTACCGCATGCCGGGCGAGCATGGTCGGGTCGATGTGTATTCGCTGGGGGCCGACGGCATGGCCGGCGGTGAAGGGCAGGATGCCGACCTGGGCAACTGGGAGCTGTAGCCCATGACGGACCAGCGCGGTTTCAGCTTGCTTGAGCTGCTGGTGGTACTGGCCATCGCCGGGTTGATGACCGGGCTTGCCGTCGCCTCACTCGAGAGCGGTGGGGCGAATGTCGACCAGGCGTTGCAGCGCCTGGCCGTCGAGACCCGCGCACAGGCTGCGTTGGCACGCCACACCGGACAACTGCGCGGGTTGCGCTGGACCGGCCAGCATCCACAGTTCGTCCGCAGGGAGGGGGCACGTTGGGTCGTCGAACCGGTCACCTTCGACCCTTGGCCCAAGGGCTTGCGCCCTGACTGGCCGGCCAGCGCGCAACCTCGCGTGCTGTTCACGGCCCAAGGCTGGGCGCAGCCGGGCAGTGTGCGCTGGCATTGGGCCGAGGGCAGCCAGCGCTGGGACTGGAGCCGCGATGGCCGTTTGCGGGTAGCGGCGGCGCCATGAAGCACAGGCAACAGGGCTTCACCTTGCTGGAAGTCACCGTCGCCCTGGCGATTGCCGCCGTGCTGGCGGTCATCACCAGCCAGGTCTTGCGCCAGCGCCTGGCCGTTCAGGATAGCGTGCAACACCACCGCCTCGGGCTGCTCTGCGCGCGGGAGCTGCAAGCGCGCTTCACCGTCGAGCAGTTTTGGCCGACCGTTAACCAGGTTGGCGGCGTGCTGAGCCAGGGCGGGCAAGCCTGTCATTGGCAATTGCAGTTGCGTGGCACCGGTGTGCGCGACTTGCGCCGGGGTGAGTTGCAGCTTTACGCCGACCGCGACCAGCGCCTTGCGCTGGGCCAGTTCAGCGTATTTCTGGAGCGCCCCTGATGCCCGCGATCAGCTGTTCTGTAGGCGCTGGCTTGGCGGAGATCAGGCTATGAAAGCGACCATGGGAGTGACCCAATGAAGCGGCGCCAGGCGGGCCTGACCCTGATCGAACTGTTGGTCGCACTGGCCCTGACCGCGCTACTGGGCGTCATGCTTTCGGCGCTGGTCAATGGCTGGCTGAAGGTGCGCGAACGGCTGCAGTCGACGACCCAGGAAACCAGTGTGCTGGACTTTTGCCTGGCCCTGGAGCGGCGTTTCGACAGCCCGGTGCTGCGCCGTGTCCATGAACAACGCCTGCCACTGGCCAGCCGGTGGCTCGATTGGCAGCCCGACCGCCAGCAACTGCTGTGGGTGGCTGCTGCCGCCATACCAGAAGCCGAAGGGGGTTCACGGCTTCAGCGCCAGCGTCTGCGTTTCGATGTCCGCCAACAGCGCGTGTTACTGGAAAGCTCTGCCGACCTGTACGCCGCTGGCGCGCCCCATTGGGTATTGCGTGAGCAACTGGAGCGGGTCAGCGCGATGAACATTCTTTACCACCAGGGTGGCCGCTGGCTGGCCTGGCCTTCCGATCAACCGGCGCACCCAGGTCGCGGCGTGCGCTTGGAACTGCAGCGTGATGGAGCACCCTATGTCTGCACCTTCGTTCTCCCTTGGGGGCGGTCATGATGCTTGAGTGGCGTCGACGGACAGCGAATCGGCCCCGCTTGTTGCTGCGGCCGGGCATCGTCTGGGACTGGATGCTGATCGACACGAGGGGCGCGACAACAGAAGGGGTAGGTAAGCCGCCGGTGCAGGAGGATGTTCAGGTTGTGCTGATCATCCCCGCGCAGCATTGCAGCCAGTTCCAAGTGGCGGCACCGCCGCGGCTCAAGCGCGAGGAGTGGCCGATGCTTCTGGAAGATCGCTTGCTTGAGCACCCGGAGGATGTCGTGTGCGCGCGCCTCTGCGCCCCACCCGGGCAACTGCAGTTGTTGGTGGTGGCGCGCCAGGCCCTGGCGGGCTGGCGCGAGCAGTGTGCCGAGTGGGGGCTGCAGGCCGAGCACTGTTGGGCCGAGTTCCAGTTGATGCCGATGCCTGAACCAGGTGCTGCCTGGCAGTGGCGAAGATCGTCGGGCCTGACGCTGTTCAAGGGCATGACGGCCGAGGCGAACGAGCTGTGGCTGGCCTGGCCCGATGGACTGGGCGAGCTGCCAGAACACCCTTGGTCAAGCCTGCGCAGACAATTCATGGAAGGCCCATGGCCGACGCCCTTGGCGTCGCTGGCGCAATTGCCTCGTGTGTTCGAGCAGCGCGGTGGGGCATGCAAGTTGCCTGGCGTGTCGCGGCAACAGCGCGGTCTGCTGGTCGCCTGCCTGCTGTTGGCGTGTACGTGGGGCGGGGTGTGCCTGACCCAGCAGTGGCACCAAGCCCAGGTCTGGCGTGCCGAGGTGGCGGCGGTTGCCGGCGAGCATGCCAGCCCTCGCCAGGCTGCCCAGGCGCTCAAGCGCCTGCGGGAAGGCCAGGTACAGCAGCAGCTGCGCTTACGCCAGCTCGACGAGCTGCAAGCACGTCTGCAGGGTTGGCTGCGTGAGCACCCCCAGTGGCGGCTGCAAGCGGTGCGCTTCGACGGCCAGCGTTGGCACCTGCGCCTGGAGGGTGACGGCGTTGCGCCGCCCTGGCGTGAAATGGCCGAGACGGCCGGTGCGCGTGTCGAGGTTCAAGGCGGGACGCCGGCGCTGCAGTGGCAAGTGACCTTCGACCTGGGGGATGCGGTATGAACCTGTACGGGTTGCAGCGCAAGCGGGGCGTGCTCGCAGGGTGCCTGATCGGGCTGCTGGTGGCGGTGCTGGTTACCCGTGAAGGGCTGAGCCTTTGGCGTGAGCTGGGGCAATGGCGCGAACTGGCGCAAACGGCTGGCCGTTTGCCTGGAGGGCCGGCGTTGAGCCTTGAGCGTTTGCATCAGTCGGCCCTGGTGGCGCGCATCGACATCAGCCAGGTCGAGCCGCAAGGCGAGCGCTGGCAGGTGCGCGGCCAGGTCGCAGATGCGCAGCATCTTCAGGGCTGGTTGCAGACACTCCAGGCAGAGGGCGTGCAGCCGCTGCAGTGGGGGCTGGAGCAGGACGCCGGGCGCTTGCGGTTCGACCTGTTGGTGCAGCCATGAGCCGACGCGGATTGTTGTGGATGGCACTGGTGTTCGGGCTGACCGTGCTGGTGGAATTACCCGCCAGTTGGGTGGCGCGCGCCTCGGGGGCCGCGCTTGGCGGCGTCAGCGGAACGCTGTGGCACGGACAGGCGCAACATTGGGGGGCGGTCGGTCCGTTGCGATGGACCTTGCAACCATGGCGTCTGGTAGCAATCGGCGAGCTGGGTTACCAAGGCCAGGCCTGGCAGTTACGTGCCGAAGGTTGGCCATGGCGCTGGCGCTTGCAGGTGCAGGCGACAGGTGCGCAAGCGACTGCGCAGGCGGACTATCGCCTGGCGGGGCAATGGCAAGGCACGCTGACGGCGCAAGGCTCGGGGCTGAACTGCCAGGGTTCGGCTGGGCGCCTGCAGGCAGTGGATGTGGCGGTGAGCGCACCCTGGTCATTGGCGTTGGGGCAAGGCTCGATCGAGCTGGATTGCCGGGCGGGCTGGCATCTGCTGGGACACCTGGCGCTGCAGGGGCAGCACCAGGTGAACCTGGATGCCGACCTGATGCAGCGAACGGCGCAGGTCCGATTCCAGATGCAGCCCGATGCCGCCTTGACGCCCGTGCTGCGTGGCGCGCAATGGATGGAGGCACAGGCGACTTCAGGTCAGCGTCGCTTGAGGTGGTAGGCGGGCAGGGCGACGACGCCCCACCCGCCCGGTCCAGTCAGTCACGCTTGCCCTGTACGCTCGATGCCCACGCCTGGTTGCGGTTGTAGCCGCTGGTGCGCAGCAAGCCCAGGTCGAGCGCATTCTCGCCATCGGCCGCCCCCTTGCCTTTGGTCAGCTGGGCCACGGCGGTACCCAGGTCGACTGGCGAGTTGGAGGCGTCGATCGACACGTCACGGCGATAATCGCTGCCGCTCAGGGTTTCACGGGTTACGGCTTGGGCACGCAGTGCGACATCGCCTTTGGCCGACTGCAACCGCGCGCCCATCAACTGCGCTTCGCCTGCGACGTTCAGGTCGATACCTTCGCTGCCTTTGAGCGCTGTCGGGTGAGCGACGCTGTCACGCTGCGCGTGGGTGAGGTCGAGACTGAAGGTTGGCGAGAAGCCGGGTTCCGCCTTGCTCAAGGCCGGGCCGGCTTTCTTCGCGACGTTCCCTCCCAATGGCCCGGCCAGCGAACTGGCGGCATTGACGTAGCCCTGCGGGTTCTTTTCCTGGCTCAATCGCGCATCGGCATTGATTGTCAGGGTATCGACGCGGTCCTTGAGACTGGCCAGCTTCAGGTCACCGCCGACATCGCCGGTGATGCGCTCGGCTTCCAGGCTGGTGCCTTCCAGCTGTGTGTCGCCGAGGCTTGCCAGGCTGATGTGCCCGGCGCGCAGGGTATTGGCGTTCCAGGTCTGGTTGTCGCGCTTGTCCAGGTCGACCTTGACGCGGCCATGCAGGCCGCGGGTATCGGTCGCGCCCGTGGCCATGCTGAAACCGGCACCTGCAGTGATGTCCAGGTTGTTGCGGCGCTCGATATCCTTCGACGCTTCGATCCGCAGGCCGCCGTTGCTTGCGTTCAGCGCAATCTGTTCGGCGGAAACCTGCAGCCCTTGCAAGTGCGCAGCGAGGTTGTCGCGGGCGCGGCTGGTCACGCTCAGTTTTCCGCCGCTGGCGATCTGCGCATCGACCGCCTGGCTGGCGTTCTCGTCCACCCTGCCGTTGCTGAAGTGGCCACCGAGGGCGCCGCTCTGGGTAGCGCCCGTCTTGGCCGCCAGTTCCATGCCGCCGCCCAGGTTGGCGCCACTGGCCTGTTGGGTATCGCTGGCGGCCTTGACCTGCAAACGGCCGCCGCTGTCCAGATAGGTATCGCCTACCTTGGCGGTGCGATCGCCGATGCGGGTGCCTTCGAGCAACAGGTCGCCCGCGCTGCTCAGGCGTACTTCGCCTTTGGCATCGACCTGTGCGACCTGTGCCTTGGTTTGCTCGCTGTTTTTCTGGACGTGGTCGAGGTAGCCGCGGGTCTCGCCTCCGGTGCTGTCCGGGCGGTTGCCGCCCTTGGCCCAGGCGTTGCCATCAAGCTGGCGCGACGACTGTTTGCTGTGGTTGGTCGCCTGGGTCAGGGCCAGGTCGCCGCCACTGCGAACGAGGACATGGCCGTCACCGCCATCGAAGCGTGTGCCTTCGTAGCGGCCGTCGCTACCCAACTGTACCTGGATGCCTTGTTGGCCATAGAGGCTGCCGGGCACCGCTGTGTTGGCGACTTCCAGCTTGTCCAGTGAACCGCCTTTGCCAGAGGCACGCATGTTCAGGTCGCTGCCGGTGGTGCTGTCCACGCGCAGGTCGCCGCCATAGGCCAGCCGCTGCACAGTGGTCTGCTGAGTGTTTTCGGCTGCCCGCAGGTGATGCCGGTCGGCGTCGATCTGCAAGGCGCCGGCGTTGGCTCGCCACGCGGTGCCTTGGTCTTCGATGATGTCAGCCTTGCTGGTCACCGCGCTGCCGGACAACTCGCTGACCTGGGCATAGCCACGGCGCTGGTTTTCCAGGCGCTTGATGTGCTCCAGCGTCAGGTCGGCACCCACGCTGGGCGCTGCCATGGCATCTTCGGGCGAAGCTTGCTGGAAGCGCTGAGCCTCCTCGCCCAGTATCAGGCGCTCGATCGGGCGGGTGAGATCACGGTACTCCACGCTGGCCCCCAGGCTGCCACGCCAGTTGTCGGTGACTTCCTCACGCTGTTCGATGTTTTCCGGGGCGCGGTTGTCGATGTGCGTGGCGACGACCTGCAGGGTTTTACCGGCCTCGACGCGTGCCGCTTCGTTGGCCAGTTCGCCCGTGTCGATCTTCACGTCGCCGCTGGCCTGGAGTTCGCTGCGTTGCACTTTGCTGTCGAGCGCGGTGACCGTGTGGGTGTCGTGGTGGCCATCGAACGCACTGCCGAGCCGGTCGATGCCGCCGGTCACGGTCAGGCCGCCACCGCTCTGCTGAGTACGGGTGGTTTCTTGCGTGTCGTTACGTGTGACGCCCAGGGTCAACTGTTTGCCGTGCAGGCCTAGGTCACCCGCGCTGGCCTGAACCTTCGAACCATTGACCTGCAGATGAGCGCCGCTGTCGAGGGTTACCGAGGCGCCCTTGAGTTCGCTGGCAACCTGGCGGGTCTCGACGCGTTCACCGGTCGTCGTGGCGACTTCATAGCCCACGCTGGCCGCGTACTGGCGCGATTCAGGCTTGCCGTCCTGGGCCGCATGGGTTTGCCTGGCATCGGCGCTGAAGCTGCGCTGCTGGGACGAGGTTTGGATGAGGTCCCGGGACTGTGCACTGTCGACCAGCAGGTCGCCCTTTGCTTCGACTTGCAGGTGCTTGCCGGCCTCCACCCTGGCGCCCCGCACACGCAATGCGTCGGCGCTGGCCAGGCGCAGGTTGGTGGTGGACGACACGTCACTGATCAACACCTGGGCTCTTTGCGTTTTGCTCTCGTGCTTGTTGCCGAGCAGACCGAACAACTTGCTGCTGCTATCGCGCTGGGTGGACGTGCTGCTGCCCTGATCGGCTTCGATGGCCAGGTGACCTTTTTCGCTGTAGAGCACGGCATCGCCCTCGGCCATGACACGGCTGCCCTTGAGGCTGACTTGATCGGCGACCACCTGCATGGCGCCGTCGCTGGTGATGCTGCTGCCGACCACGGTCTGGCCTTGGCTTTCCTTGCCTTTGCGGTCGCCGAAGAAGGTGCCGGATACCAGATCGCCCCGGTAATTGCGCTGAGTGCCCTGTTCTTTCAAGGCTGTGGTCCGCACCTCGACGGTCCTTGCCTTGATGGTCTGGTCGCCGCCGCTGTGCAGGGTGCTGCCGTTGACCCTGAGGGTATCGGCAACCTTGACCGTCATGCGTCCGGCATCGAGGGCGCTGGCATTGGCCTTCTCGGCGAGTAGGTCCGAGTCACGGTCTCCGCGCCACAGGTCCTTGCGATGGCGCACCTTTTCCTGGATACGCAGGCTGTCGATACCGGCTTCGATGTTCAGATTGCCGCCACTGTTCAGCTCAAGGTCGCTGGGGGTGCTGAGGTTGGCCGCCACCATTTGCATGTCGTCCCCGGACTGCAAGGCCATGCCGTCGCGACCGTGCAGGGTTGTGCCGTGCTGCGCCTTGTTGGTGGTGGTGCGCTCACGGTTGTAGGTTTCCCGGGTGACGAACAGGAACTTCTTGTTCCACTTGTCGCGATTTCGCTCGATGGTTTCCCGGGTTTCGGCATCCAGGGTCAGCTTCTTGTCGGCCTTGAGCTCGACGCGCCTGGCGTGGCCGTCGACGGCGCTCAGGCTCAGGTCGTCGGCAGCGCTGAGCGTCAGCGCGCCTTGTTCGCTGCGCAGCTTGGCATGATTTTCGGCATCGCCCTTCACCTGCAACCCGCCAGCGGAGCGGATGTCGATACCCTCGCGGCCTTCGACCTCCATCGCCCCCATGCGCACTCCAGCGCCCTCGGCGGTACTCACCACACGAATGCGTCCGGCACGCATGGCGCCGAACAGGCTGGCGTCGATGGTCGAGGGCAGCGCAGGCAGGTGCTCGACGATCTGGCCACTGCCGTGGTCGATCCGATGGCGGCCTACGGTGATGTTCAGATCCTGCTTGGCCTGCAGCAGCCCCGTGCTGTTCAGGCGGGGTGCGATCAGGTCGAGCGCGCCTTCGCTGTTGCTCTGCCCACCTTCGAGCACCTGCAAGCTGCCGCTGGCACTGAGCGTGTCGAGGTACTGGAGTTGCTCGGCTTGCATCTCGGGCGTGCCGACCACGAAGCCTGCACGGGTGGTGTTGATGAAATTGCCGCCGTTGAGGGTGATGCCGTTGGGGTTGGCCAGAATGTAATCGGCCGGGCGGCCGAAGATTTCCTGCGGCCCTTCGATCAACGATGCGTTGCGGCTGACGACCTCGTTGAGAATGGTGGAGGCTGCCTGCCCCTGGAACTGCGGATTGGCGGCCAGGGCACCGGCCAGCTGCGACTGGCCGGCTTGCAAGGCGTTGTTGAGCACTAAACCGGGTCTACCCACGTTGTAGTCGAGAAACTGGTTGTGCGACAGGCCATTGGCGTTGGGGGCGACGATGTCGATGACCGGAACGCCGTGGCCGCTGTTGATCACGGGTGTGCCGCCTGGGCCTGGTGCCGCTTGCAGGCCACCTTGGGCCATAGCGGTGCCGGGGCTCAGCACGGCGAGGAAAATGGCCCAGCGCAAGGTATCGGGACGGGGGGATTTCAACGGCGAGAGTGTTTGCATGTTCTCGTTCTCTTTTTGTGGGTGAATCAGATGTTCAGGGACCACTCCAGCACCCAGAAGCCGCGCTCCAGACCGGAACGGGGCAAATCGCTGGCATACAGGGCATGTTGGTAGTCCAGGCGCAGGCGGCTGCTGGGCAGGCTCAGTTCCATGCCCACCGCTGCTCCCGCCAGGCGGTGCCTGGGGGAATCCCCGGCAAGCTGCACCCAGCCAAGGTCCAGGCCGAGGTAGGGGCGCACCTGCACCGGCCCGGTCCAGTCCATTGGCAGCACCTGGCTCAGGGTGTTGCGCCACAGGGCCGCATTGGCGCCGGCGTGGGTGGCCTGGCGGAATCCGCGCACGGCCGAGTCATCGCTGAGCAGGCGTTGTTCGACGGCGGGTAGCACGTCGTCGCTCCATTGCAGGGCCAGCTCGCTGTGCCAGCGCCATGGCCGGTGCGCGGGGCCTTGGCGCAAATGGAACAGGCTGGCGCTGTACTTGCGAAAATCCGGGCGAGGCGCATCGGCGCGCAGAGCCGATCGGTCCGCGCCGAACCAGTCCACGCCTTGGCTCATGCCCAGGTAGGCGTTCCACAAGCCATGGTCGAGCCAGAGCAGGTTGACGCCCGCTTCGAGCGTCGTGAGGGTGGGGCTCTGGAAGGCCAGTACCGCGTTGTTGCTCCGGTTGATCAGCTGCTTGCGGTTCAGTCGGCCGCTGACACTGAGCATGCCGCGCTGGTCGCGCCAGAGCGTGCGCTCGAGGTTCAGCCCTTGATAGCTGCTGCGACCACTGGTGGTGTGCGGACTATGGGGAATGGGCGCGCCATAGCGCAGTTCGCTGGCGTTGAGGGCGAAGGTCCATGGACCGTAGGGAATGCTGTAGTGCAGGTTGATGCCCTGGCTCTGGCCCGGCGCATCGACGACGGTCGAGACCCGTGACAGGCGCAGGTCGTCATTCAGGCCCAGCGGGCTGTCCAGGCCAAGGCTTAGGCTCAGGCGGTGGCGGCCGGTGAGCGCGCTGCCGCGGTTGTCGAAGTGGCTGTCCAGATGCCAGCGTGAAGCCACTTTGTGCGGCACGACGTGTACGCGGGTCCCACCGGGAATCTGACCAGGCAATAGGTCGATACCCAGTTCGTAGGCACGCAAGCGGTTGAGTTGGTCCAGCCCTTGTTCCAGATCGGGAAGGTACAGGGGGCGCCCCAGGACGTCTGGAAATGCGCCGCGCAGCGACAGTGGCAGTTCGGCCCCGGCGAATTCGATGGACTCGACGAAGCCTTCGATGACGACGATGGCGAGCGGTTCGCCATCGTGGGGGGCTTGTTGCAGGTAAGCGCGACTGGTGGGGTAGCCGGCCTGGACATAGAGCTGGGTGATGGCTTTGAGCAACCGGTTGATGCTGGCGATGCCCATGCATGCGGGGACCAGTGGTCGTACCGTGGTTTCCAGCAGTTGCGGCGCCAGTAGCTGGCTGCCGGCCAGCCGTACGCCGGAGGTTTTCCAGCAGTGGCCGTCACTCGGCTGGTCGGGGGAGGTGACTTCGGTGCTGTCAGGCGTCCAGGGGCGTTGCCAGCGTTGCAGACGTTGCTGGTGTTCCAGCTGTCGCAACGCGCGCTGCTGATCGCGCAGTTGCTGGCTGGCGGGGTCGTCGGCCAGGGCCTGGGCCATGGTCAGTGCGCCGGCGATCAGCCAGGCAAAGATGAGGATGAGAAAGTGGCGTGATGGGTACTGCATCGAACAACCCCGCAAGGTCAGTACCGTTCAGGTACCGGTATGCGGGGATTCTAAAAATGCAGCGCAGGGCCTGGATGCGATCCCGTGCCTAGGCGGGCGTAGGCACGGAGTGGAAATACCGTGCGAAGCTTCCTACAGCTCAAATTGAAATGTAGGACCTTAGGGGCGAATCTCGATCAGTGTTCCGTCCTTGACCAGGTCCCAGACTTCGCGCATGTCGTTGTTGCGCATGGCGATGCAGCCATCGGTCCAGTCCAGGGTGTGGAAGTACCACTCCGGGTACTCGTCGTTGATCGGCGTGCCATGGATCATGATCATGCTGCCGGCACTGATGCCCTCGCGGGTGGCGCGGGCGGCGTCGCTGATGTTGGGGTAGGAGATGTGCATGGCCAGGTTGAAGCGGTCGCTTTGCTTGCGCCAGTCGAGCCAGTACAGCCCCTCGGGGGTCTTCTTGTCCCCTTCGCGTTCCTTGGGGCCCTTGGGCTGCTTGCCCAGCGAAATGCGGTAGGTCTTGAGCGGTTCGCCACGGCTGATCAGCTGCAGGCGGCGCTCGGACTTGATCACCAGCACCTTGTCGATCAGCGGTTGCATGGCGGTCTGGGAGGGCGAAGGCGCCTGCGCGGGCGGTTGCGGCTTGCGGATGATGACCTCGGTGTAGGCCGCCTGGGTCACCGACGTAATGCAAAGGCAGAAAAGGGCGAACAACCAGCGCATGAAGCGGTATCCCTGAAAACTTAAGTGGTAGACGTGACGTTCATCGGTGGCAGGTATTCATGGCCAACGGGGAAGGCCTGCCCGATGCGGTCGCGATAATAGCATTCTAGTGTGCGAGTGACGGTGCGGAAAGCCAGCTCGTCCCACGGGATCTCGTCTTCTTCGAACAGTCGCACTTCAAGGCTCTCTATGCCCACATCGAAGTCGAGGTCGAGCAGTTCGGCGCGGAAGAACACATGCACCTGGTTGATGTGCGGCAGGTCGAACAATTGGTAGAGACTCATCGAACCGACCTGGGCACAGGCTTCCTCGACGGTTTCGCGACGGGCGGCCTGGTCGAGGGTCTCGCCGTTCTCCATGAAGCCGCCGGGCAAGGTCCAGAAGCCACGGCGCGGTTCAATGGCGCGCCGGCATAGTAGCACCTGGCTACCCCAGGTAGGCAGTACACCGGCGACGATGTTGGGGTTCTGGTAATGAATGGTCTGGCAATGTTCGCAGACATACCGCTGGCGGCTGTCGCCATCGGGTACCCGCTGAATGACCGGTTGGCCGCACGCGCTGCAGAATTTCATGCTGTTCTTCCCTTGTGATCGACCTATCTTGGCGCGCCAGGCGGGGTGCTCGCAAGCTCACGGGGCTTGGGTGCTTCGCGGCTTTGGTGCATCATGCTCGAAGGCCTTGGAAACGAGAGTGCGCAATGCTGGACGAGCTTCTTCGCCGAATGAGCAACCATGAACCTGCATCATTGGAAACCGACCGACGGTTCCCAGAAGCGGCGGTGCTTTTGCCCATTACCCGTAGCGAAGAACCCGAGCTGGTCCTGACCTTGCGTGCCAAGGGGTTGTCGACCCACGGTGGCGAAGTCGCCTTCCCTGGCGGGCGTCGCGACCCGGATGACCCTGACCTGGTGTTCACCGCGTTGCGTGAGGCCGAAGAAGAAATCGGCCTGCCGCCTGGGCTGGTCGAGGTGATTGGACCGCTCAGTCCGCTGATCTCGTTGCATGGCCTGAAAGTAACGCCATTCGTCGGTTTGATCCCGGATTACGTCGAATACCGCGCCAATGATGCCGAGATCGCGGCAGTATTCACCGTGCCGCTGGCTTTCTTCCGCCAGGACCCTCGCGACCATACCCATCGCATCGATTACCAGGGCCGAAGCTGGTACGTGCCCAGCTACCGCTACGGCGAGTACAAGATCTGGGGATTGTCCGCGATCATGATCGTCGAGCTGGTCAACCTGTTGTTCGATGCCGGTATCAGCTTGCATGAGCCCCCCGAGCGCTACATCGAAAACTGAGCGGGATACACCCGCCATCTGCCTTGAGCCATGAGGAGCCAACATGAAATACCGCCTCGGCGACCTGCGGGTCGAGAGTCATCCCACCAGCTGGGCTGCGCCCAATGCCACGCTGATCGGCAAAGTGCGTCTGCAGGCCCGTGCCAGCGTATGGTTTGGCGCGGTGCTTCGGGGCGATAACGAGTTGATCGACATTGGCGAGGACAGCAATGTCCAGGACGGCACCGTGATGCACACTGACAAGGGCATTCCGTTGAGCCTGGGCAAGGGTGTGACTGTCGGGCACAACGCGATGCTGCACGGCTGCACGGTCGGCGATTACAGCCTGGTCGGTATCAATGCGGTGATTCTCAATGGGGCACGCATCGGCAAGCATTGCATCATCGGCGCCAATGCGCTGATACCCGAAGGCAAGGAAATTCCCGACGGTTCGTTGGTGATGGGCTCGCCGGGCAAGGTGGTACGTGAGCTCACCGAGCAGCAGAAGCGCATGCTCGAAGCCAGCGCTGCCCACTATGTACACAATGCCGAGCGTTATGCGCGGGAGCTGGTGATCGACGATGAGTGAAGTGGTAGCGACCGAGCGCCCGGTTGCCTCGCCGTGCGTGAGCATCTGTGCGTTGGATGAACAGGATATCTGCACCGGCTGCCAGCGCACCGTGGCGGAAATTGGCCGTTGGGGGCGCATGAGCAATGACGAGCGCCGGGCGGTGTTGAAGCTTTGCCATGAGCGGGCGGTGGCTTCTGGCCTGATCATGGGGCAGTGATGGGGTGTTGCCTTTGAAGGGGCGGCGTGCCTGTGGCAGCGGGTTTACCCGCGAAGAAGGCGGCGCTAATCTGTCAGGCTTGCCCTAAGATCTCCCCCACCATGTTCTATCTCATCGCCTACATCAGCAGCGTAGTGCTGATCAACTACGCCTTCTCCAGTGCACCGCACCTGGACGTTATCTGGTCCGCCTGGGGTGGGCTGGTATTCATCCTGCGCGACATGGTGCAGACCCGTTTCGGCCACGGCGCCCTGGTTGCCATGCTGGTGGCGCTGGTGCTGTCGTACGTCACGTCGGAACCGGCCATCGCGTTGGCCAGCGCCACCGCGTTCTTCGTCTCCGAACTGATCGACTGGCTGGTGTTCAGCATCACTCGCAGGCCGCTGCGTGATCGACTTTGGTTGAGCTCGGCGCTGAGCATCCCGGTCGATACCTTCATCTTCTTCGGCATGATCGGGGCAATGACCCCAGTGGTCATCGGTACCGCGATGGCTTCCAAGTTTGCCGGAGTCACCGCGGTGTGGCTGGCCATGGCATTTCGTGCCCGACGGGCCGCCGTGGCTGGTTGATGGTGTAGAATAGCGGTCCTTTTTTCAGCGGGCAGCGCACAGCCTGGCGCGGCCCCGGACGCCTTCGAGGACCTGAAATGACCCGTATCGGAACCCCATTGTCGCCCACCGCGACCCGAGTACTGCTCTGCGGCTGCGGCGAGTTGGGCAAGGAAGTGGTGATCGAGCTGCAGCGCCTGGGCGTCGAAGTGATCGCCGTGGACCGTTATGCCAATGCACCGGCCATGCAGGTGGCGCACCGCAGCCACGTGGTCAACATGCTCGACGGCGTTGCCCTGCGTGCGGTGATCGAGGCCGAGAAGCCGCACTACATCGTTCCGGAGATCGAAGCCATCGCCACCGCGACCCTGGTCGAGCTGGAAAACGAAGGTTTCAATGTGGTGCCCACCGCCCGCGCCACGCAGCTGACCATGAACCGTGAAGGCATCCGCCGCCTGGCCGCCGAAGAGCTCGACCTGCCGACCTCGCCCTACCATTTCGCCGATACCTTCGAAGACTACGCCAAGGCCGTCGCCGACTTGGGCTACCCTTGCGTGGTCAAGCCGGTCATGAGCTCGTCGGGCAAGGGCCAAAGCCTGCTGCGTAGCGATGCCGACCTGCAGAAGGCCTGGGATTACGCCCAGGAAGGCGGACGTGCCGGCAAGGGCCGGGTCATTATTGAAGGCTTCATCGACTTTGATTACGAAATCACCCTGCTGACCGTGCGCCACGTCGGTGGCACCACTTACCTCGAACCGGTGGGGCATCGTCAGGAGAAGGGTGACTACCAGGAATCCTGGCAGCCTCAGGTGATGAGCCCGAAGGCGCTGGCCGAGTCGCAGCGTGTGGCCAAGGCCGTCACCGATGCACTGGGCGGCCGCGGCCTGTTCGGCGTTGAGCTGTTCGTCAAAGGCGACCAGGTGTGGTTCAGCGAAGTGTCGCCACGCCCGCACGACACTGGCCTGGTGACCCTGATTTCCCAGGACCTTTCGCAGTTCGCCCTGCATGCCCGCGCCATCCTGGGCCTGCCGATTCCGGTGGTGCGTCAGTTTGGCCCGTCGGCCTCGGCGGTGATCCTGCCTGAAGGGAAGTCGCAGCAGACCAGCTTCGCCAACCTAGACGCCGCGCTGAGCGAGCCAGACACCGCGATCCGCCTGTTCGGCAAGCCGGAAATCAACGGCCAGCGCCGCATGGGCGTATGCCTGGCGCGTGACGAGTCGATCGAAGCGGCCCGTGCCAAGGCGACCCGCGCTGCGCAGGCGGTTCAGGTCGAGTTCTGATCCTGAAGGGGCCGCTCTGCGGCCCATCGCCAGCTAGCCGGCTCCTACAGGTACAGCCTTGACGTGTAGGCGCTGGCTTGCCGGCGATCAGGCTGTGAAGGCCGTGATGTTCAAAGCGCAGTATCGCGTGTCTCTTTCAGGCACAGCACGGCAATCAAGCTGATCACCGCCGCCACCGACACGTACCCACCCACCCAGCTCAACCCGCCCATGCTCACTAGTTTCTGGGCGAAGAACGGTGCCGCCGAGGCGCCAACGATACCGCCCAGGTTGTACGCCGCCGACGCGCCGGTGTAACGCACGTGAGTCGGGAACAGCTCTGGCAGCAATGCGCCCATCGGGGCGAACGTCACGCCCATCAGGAACAGCTCGATGGCCAGGAACAACGCCACGCCGGTGGTCGAGCCCGAGGTCAGCAGCGGTTCCATGGCAAAGCCCGACGCCACCGCCAGCAGGCCGCCGACGATCAGTACCGGTTTGCGCCCGTAACGGTCGCTGAGCCAGGCCGAAAGCGGCGTGGCCAGGGCCATGAAGACCACGGCGAAGCACAGCATGCCAAGGAAGCTCTCGCGGCTGTAGCCCAGGGTCGAAACGCCGTAGCTGAGCGAGAACACCGTGGAGATGTAGAACAGCGCATAGCACACCACCATGGCCGCGGCGCCCAGCAGGGTTGGCAACCAGTACCTGGCGAACAGATCCACCACTGGCATCTTGACCCGCTCATGACGGGCGACGGCCTTGGCGAACACTGGGCTTTCCTCCAGCTTCAGGCGTACATACAGGCCGACCAGCACCAGTGCAGCGCTAAGCAGGAAGGGAATGCGCCAACCCCAGTCACGGAATTGCTCGTCGCTGAGCACCAGCGCCAGTGTCAGGAACAAGCCATTGGCCGCGAGAAAACCGATCGAAGGGCCCAGTTGCGGGAACATGCCGAACCAGGCGCGTTTGCCCTCTGGTGCGTTCTCGGTGGCCAGCAGTGCTGCGCCACCCCATTCCCCGCCCAGGCCAAGGCCCTGGCCAAAGCGCAGCAGGCACAGCAGGATCGGGGCCCAGACGCCGATGCTGTCATAGCCCGGCAGTACGCCAATCAGTGTCGTGGACACGCCCATCAGCAGCAGCGAGGCCACCAGGGTCGACTTGCGTCCGATGCGGTCACCGAAGTGGCCGAACAGTGCCGAACCCAGCGGGCGGGCGAGGAACGCGATACCGAAGGTCAGAAACGCCGCCAGCATCTGTGCGGTGCCGGAGCCGGACGGGAAGAACACCGGGCCGATCACCAGCGCGGCGGCGGTGGCGTAGACATAGAAATCGTAGAACTCGATGGCGGTGCCAATGAAACTGGCGGTGGCGACCCGAGCCGGGGAATTGACCGGGGCGGCTGGCGCTTCGGCGTAAGTGCTGCTGGTTGTCATTAAGTAGGTCCCTAACAGTCTGGTCTTGCTCCATGGGCTTGGCCCACGATCGCGCGCACTCGAAACGACAGGCAGGCACGGTCTCGCGGACGCCGGAAGCGTATTGTTGTGATCGCTCGACTGACGGCAGCCCAAGGGGGATAGGGGCGGGAGCGGGCACTGTTCGGGGTGTTGAAGCAGGACCGCGGGGCGTGTCAGTGAAGCGGACTGGCCGTATGGCGCCGGGTGCGGGTAGCAGGCGTGACGGCGGGGCTGGGTAAGCGTGACCCGAGTATAGCTATCGGGTCACGGTCCACACCAGTACCTTGCTGGCGCAATTGTCCTCTGTTTCGAGGATCTCCAGGCGATAGCGGCCGATCTTCAGGCAAACGGCGCTTTCCGGAATGCTTTCCAGGGCTTCGGTCACCAGCCCGTTGAGGGTCTTCGGGCCGCCGTCGCAGGGTAGGTGCCAGCCCAGGCTGCGGTTGATTTCTCGCAACGAGGCCGCGCCTTCGATGACGAACCGACCATCGGCCTGGGGGTGTACGTGGGGGTTGTCCAGGCTGTGTTCGTCCTCGAATTCGCCGACGATCTCTTCGAGAATGTCTTCGAGGGTGACGATGCCCAGCACTTCACCATACTCGTCCACCACCACGCCCAGGCGTCGTTGCTGCTTGTGGAAGTTCAGCAATTGCAGCTGCAGCGGCGTGCTTTCTGGAACGAAGTACGGCTCGTAGCAGGCGCTGTGCAGTTTCTCCAGGGTCAGTTCGGCCTTGGGTAGCAGGTGGCTGATCAGCTTGGTGTTGAGGATGGCCTCAACCTGGTTGATATCGCTGTGGTAGACCGGCAGGCGGGTGTGACGGCTGACGATCAGTTGTTCGATGATGCGTTCGATCGGGTCGTCGAGGTTGATGCCGTCCACCTCGTTGCGCGGCACCAGAATGTCGTTGACAGTGATCTTGTCCAGCGATTGCAGGCCATCGAGCAAGCCGTGGGATGTTTCCGGCAGTTCGTCCTCATCGAAGTCCTGGCTTTCCTGAGGGTGGAGGGCCACGGCGGTGGGTTGCACACGGAATGGGCGCAGGATGAGTTTGGCGCAACCATCGAGCAGCAAGGCGAGCGGCTGCAGCAAGGTGAGCGGGAGCTTGAGCAGGCTGGTACCGAGGGTGGCAAAGGCTTGTGGGTTGCGTCTGGCGAGCCGCCGGGGCAGGAATTCGGCGAACACCAGCAGTGCCGCGGACGCTGCCAGGCCGGCCAACCAGAAACCGTGCTCGCCGTTGTAGCGTTGGCCCATCAGGCACGCCAAGCCCAGCACCAGCAACTTGCCCAGGCTGGCGCACAGCACCAGGGCTTGGCCCGGCAGGGCGGAATGGCCATCATCGCCCTGGCGCAGCGTGCCGTTGAGCAGCACGCGGGCGGTCTCCACGGCGGTGAACAGCGCCGACCACAGTAGCGCCAGTGCCAAGGTGCCGAGTAGCGGGGCGTACGGCAGGGAGTCCATGGGCAGTCGTCAGATGTGCAGGATGAATTCGCGAACCAGCTTGCTGCCGAAGTAGGCCAGCATCAGCAGGCAGAAACCGGCCAGGGTCCAGCGGATCGCCTTGTGGCCACGCCAGCCCAGGCGGGTACGGCCCCACAGCAGCACGCTGAACACCACCCAGGCGACGCAGGCCAGCAAGGTCTTGTGCACCAGGTGTTGGGCAAACAGGTTCTCGAGGAACAGCCAGCCCGAGATCAGCGACAGCGACAGCAGCCCCCAGCCTGCCCAGAGGAAGCCGAACAGCAGGCTTTCCATGGTTTGCAGTGGCGGGAAGTTGCGGATCAGCCCGGACGGATGCTTGTGCTTGAGCTGGCGGTCCTGCAGCAGGAGCAGCAAGGACTGGAACACCGCGATGGTGAACAGGCCGTAGGCCAGGATCGACAGCAGGATATGCGCCAGGATGCCCGGTTCCTCGTCGATCAACGGCACGGTGCCGGGAGGGGCGAACTGGGCCAGCAATGCGGTGACTGCGCCTAGCGGGAACAGCAACACCAGCAGGTTCTCTACCGGAATGCGCAGGCACGCCAGCAGGGTCAGGGCAATCACGGCCACGGCGATCAGGCTGGCGGCGCTGAAGAAGTCGAGGCTCAAGCCCAACGGTGTGATCAGTTGGAAGTAGAGGGCGCCGCCCTGGGCAGCCACGGCGAGAGCACCGAGCAAACCGAGCAGCCGCTTGTCGGCTTTGCGGCCCTGCGCCAGGTGCAAGCTCTGATAAATGGTCGCTGCTATATAAAGGCCGGCGGCGATCAGGTTGGGGATGAGGCTGGGTGAGGAGAACATAAGTCCTGGTTGGCGAGCCTTAAAGAGACGGAGTTTGGCATAGAACGCGTTGCGCAAGGAAGACTGGGCCGACCCGGTCGGCCGTTTCGCTGGCACATCTGTCCTGTGGGTGCAGGTTTGCCCGCGAAAGGATCGGCTGCAGCACCGAATATCCAGAGGGTCAGCGCCAAGGTGTGCGCCGCCGCCGCACTTCGCTATAATCGCCGCCTTGCTGTGTCCGGGGTGTGTGCGTTTCCCCCCCCAGGACGCCTGACAAACCTCGGCTTTTACTGGGCCTGAAAGGATCACCATGTTCGAAAACCTGACCGACCGCCTGTCACAGACGCTGCGCCATGTTACCGGCAAGGCCAAGCTGACCGAAGACAACATCAAGGACACGTTGCGCGAAGTGCGCATGGCCCTTCTCGAGGCCGACGTTGCCCTGCCGGTGGTCAAGGATTTCGTCAACAGCGTCAAGGAGCGTGCGGTCGGCACCGAGGTGTCGCGCAGCCTGACCCCAGGCCAGGCGTTCGTCAAGATCGTCCAGGCCGAGCTGGAAAGCCTGATGGGCGCGGCCAACGAAGACCTCGCGCTCAATGCCGCGCCACCTGCCGTGGTGCTGATGGCCGGTCTGCAGGGTGCGGGTAAGACCACCACCGCCGGCAAGCTGGCGCGCTTCCTCAAGGAACGCAAGAAAAAGAGCGTGATGGTGGTCTCGGCCGACGTTTACCGCCCGGCGGCGATCAAGCAGCTGGAGACCCTGGCCAACGACATCGGCGTGACCTTCTTCCCGTCCGACATCAGCCAGAAGCCGGTCGCCATCGCCGAAGCGGCGATCCGCGAGGCCAAGCTCAAGTTCATCGACGTAGTCATCGTCGACACCGCCGGCCGTCTGCACATCGACGCCGACATGATGGACGAGATCAAGGCGCTGCACGCTGCGGTCAAGCCGATCGAGACCCTGTTCGTGGTCGATGCCATGACCGGTCAGGACGCGGCCAATACCGCCAAGGCCTTTGGCGAAGCCCTGCCGCTGACCGGCGTGGTGCTGACCAAGGTCGACGGTGATGCCCGTGGCGGTGCCGCACTGTCGGTCCGTGCCATCACCGGCAAGCCGATCAAGTTCATCGGCATGGGCGAGAAGACCGAGGCCCTCGAGCCATTCCACCCAGACCGCGTCGCTTCGCGCATCCTCGGCATGGGCGATGTGCTCAGCCTGATCGAGCAGGCCGAGCAGAACATCGACAAGGCCAAGGCCGACAAGCTGGCCAAGAAGCTCAAGAAGGGCAAAGGCTTCGACCTCGAAGACTTCCGCGACCAGCTGCAGCAGATGAAGAACATGGGCGGCCTGGGCGGCCTCATGGACAAGCTGCCGAGCATCGGTGGTGTCAACATGGCGCAGATGGGCAACGCCCAGGGCGCGGCCGAGAAGCAGTTCAAGCAGATGGAAGCGATCATCAACTCCATGACGCCGGCCGAGCGCCGTGATCCGGAGCTGATCAGCGGCTCGCGCAAGCGCCGTATCGCGCTGGGTTCCGGCACTCAGGTGCAGGATGTCGGCCGGCTGATCAAGCAGCACAAGCAAATGCAGAAGATGATGAAGAAATTCTCCGCCAAGGGCGGCATGGCCAAGATGATGCGCGGCCTTGGTGGAATGCTGCCAGGCGGCGGCATGCCGAAACTGTAAAACCTATTCGGACGCTCGCCTTTGACAAGGCAGGCGTCCAGAACCCCGCTGCGGCGGGATAATGGCCGTGAAATTCGCGGCTCAACCGGCAGATCTGGACGGTGAGGTGAGGCCTTGCCGAAAAAGGCATTTGCAAATGTCCGTGTATTCCCCGAGAATATGCGGCCTTTTGGGCACCCGTGTGCCCATTTGGCATTCAGATTTGCAGCACCGACTATAGGAACGATGTTCACATGGTAACCATCCGTCTTGCCCGTGGCGGCTCCAAGAAGCGCCCTTTCTACCACCTGACCGTGACCAACTCGCGTAACGCCCGTGACGGCCGTTTCGTTGAGCGCGTTGGCTTCTTCAACCCGATCGCTTCGGGCGCTGAAGTCAAGCTGTCGGTCAACCAGGAACGCGTCAACTACTGGCTGAGCCAGGGCGCGCAGCCGTCTGAGCGTGTTGCTCAGCTGCTGAAGGACGCTGCCAAGGCCGCTGCCTAAGTAATATGAACGCGACGCCAGAAAAGGCTGACGACCTCATCGTCGTTGGCAAGATTTTTTCGGTTCACGGCGTTCGCGGCGAGGTGAAGGTGTATTCCTTTACCGATCCGATTGAAAACCTGTTGGATTATCGGCGCTGGACGCTTCGGCACGAAGGCACTGTAAAGCAGGTCGAACTGGTCAACGGTCGTGGCTCCCAAAAGGGCCTGGTCGTGAAACTGAAAGGCCTCGATGATCGCGATGAAGCCCGTCTTCTGAGCGGTTACGAAATCTGCATTCCGCGGAGCCTTTTGCCCAACCTGGCTGCTGACGAGTACTACTGGTACCAGTTGGTGGGTCTGAAGGTCATCAACCAGGACGAACAGCTGTTCGGCAAGGTCGATCACCTGTTGGAGACCGGTGCGAACGATGTAATGGTGGTCAAGCCCTGCGCAGGCAGCTTGGATGATCGCGAGCGTTTGTTGCCCTATACGGCGCAATGCGTGCTCAACGTCGACCTCGAAGCAGGCGTGATGCGGGTCGAGTGGGACGCGGACTTCTAATCGATGGGTAACCTTCGCGTAGACGTCATCACGTTGTTCCCCGAGATGTTTTCGGCCATCACGGAGTACGGCATTACCAGCCGCGCGGTGAAACAGGGGTTGCTTCAGGTGACTTGCTGGAACCCGCGGGACTACACCACAGATCGTCACCACACGGTGGATGATCGGCCGTTTGGCGGTGGTCCGGGCATGGTGATGAAAATCAAGCCTCTGGAAGACGCCTTGGTTAGCGCTAGGCAAGCGACCGGAGCATCGGCAAAGGTGATCTACCTTTCGCCGCAAGGCCGCAAGCTGACTCAGCAAGCGGTCAAAGGCCTGGCCGAACAGGAATCGTTGATCCTGATCGCCGGTCGTTATGAAGGCATCGACGAGCGTTTTATCGAGGCTCATGTCGATGAGGAGTGGTCGATTGGTGACTATGTGCTTTCCGGTGGCGAGCTGCCGGCCATGGTACTGATCGATGCGGTTACACGACTGCTGCCCGGAGCTTTAGGGCATGTGGACTCGGCGGAGGAAGACTCCTTCACCGACGGTCTGCTCGATTGCCCGCACTACACCCGACCTGAGGTGTATGCGGATCAGCGTGTTCCCGACGTGTTGCTAAGTGGCAACCATGCACATATCCGGCGTTGGCGGATGAAGCAGTCCCTTGGTAGGACCTTCGAACGACGCGCCGATCTTCTGGAAAGTCGCTCGCTTTCTGGAGAAGAGAAGAAGCTGCTCGAGGAATATCTCCGCGAGCGGGACGATAGTTAACGTATCGATGGTGGATCGAGTTATCCATCTTAGGAGCACAGCATGACCAACAAGATCATTCAGCAGCTCGAAGCCGAGCAGATGAACAAGGAAATCCCAACCTTCGCACCAGGCGACACCATTGTCGTCCAGGTTAAAGTGAAGGAAGGTGAGCGTTCCCGTCTGCAGGCGTTCGAAGGCGTCGTTATCGCCAAGCGTAACCGCGGTCTGAACAGCGCCTTCACCGTGCGCAAGATCTCCAGCGGCGTTGGCGTAGAGCGTACCTTCCAGACCTACAGCCCACAGATCGACAGCCTGGCCGTGAAACGTCGTGGTGACGTGCGTAAAGCCAAGCTGTACTACCTGCGCGACCTGTCCGGCAAAGCCGCTCGCATCAAAGAAAAACTGTCCTGAGTGCAGTTTTCCGGGTGGCCAAGGCCACCCAGCGAGAACAAAAAAGCAGCCTTCGGGCTGCTTTTTTGCGTTTTGAAACCCTTGCGATGTATCAGCCATGACGACCCGAGACCAGGAAATCCTGCGCCGCACCGAACTGTCGGTGACCCGCGTGACCAAAGCCGTTTTCCCCAATACCACCAACCACCACAACACCCTGTTCGGCGGCACTGCGCTGGCCTGGATGGACGAAGTGTCGTTCATTGCCGCCACGCGTTTCTGTCGCTTGCCGTTGGTGACCGTTTCCACTGATCGGATCGATTTCAAGCACCCGATTCCAGCTGGCTCGATCGTCGAGCTGGTCGGGACGGTGATCAAGGTCGGCAATACCAGCCTGCAGGTGCAGGTCGATGTATTCGTCGAGAACATGTACCTCGATGGCCGTGAGCGCGCGATCCATGGCGTGTTCAGCTTCGTCGCCATCGATGAGGACAAACGTCCGGTGCCAGTGTTGCCAGAGGCCTGAGTTCATTGGGCCGGAGCAGGCTCGATCAACGCCACCAAGGTCCACCCTGGTTGCGGCGCGAGCGAGTTGTCCGGGCTGGCCACATGGACCCAACCATGGTCGTCACGGGCGAACAGCAGGTGCGCACGCTCCCCATGCAGCGCCTGATAGTCTTCCCAGTCGAATCCTTGGGTAAGGTGGGTGCTGTAGAGCTCTGCGCCCTGATGCAGGCGGTTGGCCAGTTGCAGGTAGGTCATTGGGCTCGCACCCAGTAAATGCCCGCGATGCTCCTCGGCGGCCCGATGTTTGTCGCTTCGCTGTTTTTCCAGTCCGCTGGCGAGCACGAACAGGCGGCTATGGCCGAAATCATGGCGAAAGCGCGCACAGGCCAGGGTGTTGATCTCGCCAGCCGGCGACAGGCCAAGGAGATGGCCGAGACCGACCAGGTCCAGGTGCGCGTCGGCATGTTGCGAGGCCGGGTTGCCGAAATAGGTGTGCAGCCCGTCCATGCGTGCAGCACGGATGTTCTCCCAACTCGAATCGGTCAGCAGTACCCGGCAACCCAACTGTTGCAGGGCTTTGCCGATGGCGCGCGCCGGCTCGTTGGCGCCGACGATGAGGAAGCCGCTCGGTGCCGGCTCGGCAACCTTGAGCAGGCGCGCCAGGGGCCTGGCTGTGGCGCTTTGCAGCACCACCGTGCCGATGATCACGGCGAATGTCAGCGGTACCAGCAGCAAGGCATCCTGGTGCCCGGCTTCGTGCAGGCGGATGGCAAAAATCGCCGAAACCGCTGCGGCGACGATGCCTCGCGGGGCAATCCAGGCCAGGAGTGCGCGTTCGCGCCAGTTCAGTGGTGAGCCCAGGGTGGAGACGAGCACGTTCAACGGGCGTGCCAGCAATTGTATGACCAGCAGCAGGGCCCATACGGCAGGGCCGAGGGCCAGTAGCGCATGCAGGTCCAGGCGCGCAGCCAGCAGAATGAACAGTCCGGAAATCAGCAGTACGCTGAGGTTTTCCTTGAAGTGCAGGATCTGCCGGACATCCACGCCCGGCATGTTGGCCAGCCACATGCCCATCACCGTCACTGCCAGCAGCCCCGACTCGTGAACGATCTGGTTGGCGGCAATGAAAATGCCCAGCACGGCCGCCAGCGATGCCAGGTTGTGCAGGTATTCCGGCAGCCACTGGGCGCGCATGATCTGGCCCAACAGCCAGCCTCCGGCGGCGCCGAGTGCACAACCGCAGAAGATCACCCCGGCGAAGGTCACCAGGCTCTGGCTCAGACCGTTACCCTCTGCGCTGGCAATGATGAAGCTGTACACCACCACTGCCAGCAGTGCACCAATCGGGTCGATGACGATACCTTCCCAGCGCAGGATGTTGGCGATGGTGGTGTTAGGCCGTACGACCCTGAGCATGGGCACGATGACCGTGGGGCCGGTGACCAGGGTCAGGGCCCCGAACAGAATCGCCAGAGGCCAGTCGAAACCCAGCAGCCAATGGGTCGCGACAGCGATCACTGCCCATGTGGTCAGCGCGCCGAGCGTCACCAACCGGTGCACCACGCTGCCGATCTCTCGCCACTGTGACAGGTGCAAGGTCAGGCTGCCCTCGAACAGAATCAGGGCCACCGCCAGCGAGACCAGCGGCATCAGCAACGATCCGAACAATGCCTGCGGGTCGAGCCAGCCCAACACCGGGCCTGCGAGAATGCCGCACAACAGAAGAAAGAGAATGGCCGGCAATTTCAGGCGCCAGGCCAGCCATTGGCAGGCGAGGGCGGCCGCTCCGATGCCACCGAAGCTCAGAAGGATTTGCTGTTCGCTCATGCGGGCTCCCTATGCCTGCGTTGTTATGAAAGACTAAGCGTCATTTCGTTCTTCGCCACCGAGTTTTCATGCCCGCTCTAGACCACCCACTGATCGACCAATTCCTCGACGCTCTGTGGCTTGAAAAAGGCCTGTCCGACAACACCCGCGTTTCCTATCGCAGTGACCTGGCCTTGTTCAACGGCTGGCTGCAGGAGCGTGGCGTAAGTCTGCCCGACGCCGGCCGCGACCTGATCCTCGATCATTTGGCATGGCGGTTCGACCAAGGCTACAAGCCGCGTTCCACCGCGCGATTTTTGTCTGGGCTGCGTGGCTTCTTTCGTTATCTGCTGCGAGAAAGGCGGGTGGGGGTCGACCCGACCCTGCTGGTAGAGATGCCCCAGTTAGGTCGTCCGTTGCCCAAATCGTTGTCCGAGGCCGACGTCGAGGCACTGCTCCTTGCGCCGGACCTTGGCGAAGCCATCGGTGAGCGCGACCGGGCCATGCTCGAAGTGCTGTATGCCTGTGGCTTGCGGGTAACCGAACTGGTCAGCCTGACGCTCGATCAGGTCAATCTGCGCCAGGGTGTTCTGCGGGTAATGGGCAAAGGCAGCAAGGAGCGTCTGGTGCCCATGGGCGAGGAGGCGGTGGTCTGGCTGGAGCGTTACCTGCGTCAAGGCCGCAGCGAACTGCTCAATGGCCGCCCCAGCGACGTGCTGTTTCCCAGCTTGCGCGGCGAGCAGATGACCCGGCAGACGTTCTGGCACCGCATCAAGCACCATGCCCGGGTTGCCGGCATCGACAAACCTCTTTCGCCCCACACTTTGCGCCACGCCTTCGCCACGCATCTGCTGAACCATGGCGCCGACTTACGTGTCGTGCAGATGCTGCTGGGCCACAGTGACCTGTCGACCACGCAGATTTACACCCATGTTGCCAAGGCGCGCCTGCAGCAACTGCACGCCCAGCATCACCCCCGTGGATGAATCATTTTCATGTTCCGCCGACCGGTACCCGTAGACCCATTCAGCACCCGTCTGATGTGGTAGGCTTGAGCGGTTTAGCACCAAGGGCCGCTTGGTTGCCGCGTTTTTGCGCGTACAACGTCCCCCGGCCCCGGTTCGCCTTCAGGAGTTCCCATGCGCTTGACCCAGATGTTCGCCGCCGCCGCCCTGGCGCTGGCCAGTACCTTTGCCGTCGCCGCGGCCACCGATGCCAATAGCGGCGCGGAGCAGGCTATTCGCAAGTCGTTGCAGAACCTCGAGCTGGAAGTTCCAGTGGAAAGCGTGGCCAGCAGCCCGGTCAGTGGCCTGTACGAGGTCAAACTGCAGGGTGGTCGCGTGCTGTATGCCAGTGCCGACGGCCAGTTCGTCATGCAGGGCTACCTGTTCCAGATCCAGGATGGCAAGCCGGTCAACCTGACCGAAAAGGCCGAACGCCTTGGTATCGCCAAGCTCATCAACGGCATTCCAGCCGCCGAGATGGTGGTTTATCCTGCCAAGGGCGAAACCAAGTCGCACATCACCGTGTTCACCGACACCACCTGCCCGTATTGCCACAAGCTTCACGCCGAAGTGCCTGAGCTGAACCGTCGCGGTATCGAAGTGCGCTATGTCGCCTTCCCGCGTCAGGGCCTCGGCTCGCCGGGCGATGAACAGTTGCAGGCGGTGTGGTGCTCCAGTGATCGCCGCGCGGCCCTGGACAAGATGATCGATGGCAAGGAAATCAAGGCCGCCAAGTGCACCAACCCGGTCAGCAAGCAGTTCCAGCTGGGGCAGTCGATCGGTGTCAATGGCACACCGGCGATCGTCCTGGAAAACGGCCAGGTGATTCCGGGCTACCAGCCCGCGCCGCAAGTGGCCAAGCTGGCCCTGGCCGGCCAGCAGCAGGCCGCCAAGTAATTCATTCAGTACGCCGTCGTCATGGGGTGACGGCATGTTTCACGGTCGGCGCAGGTGCCGGCCGTTCAATGGGGAGTTCACAGTGAAACCGGTCAAAGTAGGCATCTGTGGGTTGGGGACCGTCGGTGGCGGAACCTTCAATGTACTTCAGCGCAACGCCGAGGAGATTGCCCGCCGTGCCGGGCGCGGTATTGAAGTGGCACAGATCGCCATGCGCTCGCAGAACCCGAACTGCCAGATTACCGGTACCCCCATTACCGCTGATGTGTTCGACGTTGCGAGCAACCCGGAGATCGACATCGTCATCGAGCTGATCGGTGGCTACACCGTTGCCCGCGACCTGGTGCTCAAGGCCATCGAGAATGGCAAGCACGTGGTCACCGCCAACAAGGCGCTGATTGCCGTGCATGGCAACGAAATCTTCGCCAAGGCCCGCGAGAAAGGCGTCATCGTTGCCTTCGAAGCGGCGGTGGCCGGCGGCATCCCGGTGATCAAGGCCATTCGCGAAGGCCTCTCGGCCAACCGTATCAACTGGCTGGCCGGCATCATCAACGGCACCGGCAACTTCATCCTCACCGAGATGCGCGAGAAGGGCCGTGCCTTCCCCGACGTGCTGGCCGAAGCCCAGGCGCTGGGCTATGCCGAAGCCGACCCGACCTTCGACGTCGAAGGCATCGATGCTGCGCACAAACTGACCATTCTGGCGTCCATTGCCTTCGGTATCCCGCTGCAGTTCGACAAGGCCTATACCGAGGGCATCACCCAGCTGACCACCGCCGATGTGAACTACGCAGAGGCCCTTGGTTATCGCATCAAGCACCTGGGCGTTGCTCGCAGCACGCCAGCGGGCATCGAACTGCGCGTGCACCCGACGCTGATTCCGGCAGACCGGCTGATCGCCAACGTCAACGGTGTGATGAACGCCGTGATGGTCAACGGCGACGCTGCAGGGTCGACCCTGTACTACGGCGCTGGCGCCGGCATGGAACCGACCGCATCGTCGGTGGTGGCCGACCTGGTCGACGTGGTCCGCGCGATGACTTCCGACCCGGAGAACCGCGTGCCGCACCTGGCCTTCCAGCCAGACTCGCTGTCGGCTCACCCGATCCTGCCGATCGAAGCCTGTGAAAGCGCCTACTACCTGCGTATCCAGGCCAAGGACCACCCGGGCGTACTGGCCCAGGTTGCCAGCATTCTTTCCGAACGCGGCATCAACATCGAGTCGATCATGCAGAAGGAAGCCGAGGAGCAGGACGGCCTGGTACCGATGATTCTGCTGACCCACGGTGTGGTCGAGCAGCGCATCAACGACGCCATCGTCGCCCTGGAGGCCTTGCAGGACGTGGTCGGCAAGGTCGTGCGCATCCGCGTCGAACAGCTCAACTAACAAATACCGCCGTCGGGCCGCCAGCGCGGCCCGGGCCCCAGCACCGAAGGTTTGTACCCATGCGCTATATCAGCACCCGCGGCCAGGCACCGGCCCTGAACTTCGAAGACGTCCTGCTGGCGGGCCTTGCCAGCGATGGCGGCCTGTACGTACCGGAAAACCTGCCGCGCTTCACCCAGGAAGAAATCGCCTCCTGGGCTGGCCTGCCGTACCACGAATTGGCATTCCGCGTGATGCGTCCGTTCGTCGACGGCAGCATCGCCGATGCCGATTTCAAGAAGATCCTCGAGGAAACCTACGGCGAGTTCGCCCATGCCGCGGTAGCGCCGCTGCGTCAGCTCAACACCAACGAGTGGGTGATGGAGCTGTTCCACGGCCCGACCCTGGCGTTCAAGGATTTCGCCCTGCAATTGCTCGGTCGTCTGCTGGACCACGTACTGGCCAAGCGCGGCGAGCGTGTGGTGATCATCGGCGCCACCAGTGGTGACACCGGCTCCGCCGCTATCGAAGGCTGCCGTCGCTGCGACAACGTCGACATCTTCATCCTGCACCCGCACCAGCGTGTTTCGGAAGTCCAGCGTCGTCAGATGACCACCATCTTCGGCGACAACATCCACAACATCGCCATCGAAGGCAACTTCGACGACTGCCAGGAGATGGTCAAGGCCAGCTTCGCCGACCAGTCGTTCCTCAAAGGCACTCGTCTGGTCGCGGTCAACTCGATCAACTGGGCGCGCATCATGGCCCAGATCGTCTACTACTTCCACGCAGCACTGCAGCTGGGTGGCCCGGCTCGCTCGGTGGCATTCTCGGTACCGACCGGCAACTTCGGCGATATCTTCGCAGGCTACCTGGCCCGCAACATGGGCTTGCCGATCAGCCAGCTGGTGGTGGCCACCAACCGTAACGACATCCTGCACCGCTTCATGAGCGGCAACCAGTACGTCAAGGAAACCCTGCACGCGACCCTGTCGCCGTCGATGGACATCATGGTTTCTTCCAACTTCGAGCGCCTGCTTTTCGACCTGCACGGTCGCAACGGAGCAGCGATCGCCGAGTTGATGGCGAACTTCAAGCAAGGGGGTGGTTTCAGCGTCGAGCAAGACCGCTGGACCGAAGCGCGCAAGCTGTTCGATTCGCTGGCAGTGAACGACGAGCAGACCTGCCAGACCATCGCCGAGGTGTTCGCCACTACGGGTGAGGTGCTCGATCCGCACACCGCCATTGGCGTCAAGGCCGCCCGTGAGTGCCGTCGCAGTCTCGACACCCCGATGGTGGTGCTGGGTACCGCGCACCCGGTCAAGTTCCCGGAAGCGGTGGAAAAGGCGGGCGTTGGCAAGGCGCTGGAACTGCCGGCTCACCTGAGCGACCTGTTCAGCCGTGAGGAACGTTGCACGGTACTGGCCAACGACCTCAAGGCGGTCCAGGCCTTCGTCAGCCAGCACGGCAACCGCGGCAAGCCGCTGTAATCCCGGCAACCTGACAAACAGGCGCCTGCGACGTACTGCAGGCGCCTGCTTGCTGGCGATAGGTTGCGGCGCGCACTTATCGCTGACGAATTTTCCGAAACCCCTTTCAGATATCTCCTATATAAGGCGTTTGGTGCCCCGCCTAGAGTGACCGGTCCTCCCATCAGGAGCGGTTCATGCATCAGCCCCACGTCTTGCTCCACCAGCCACGCCCCTCTCACCAGATCCTCCTGCATCAGGCCTGTAATGCCGTGGGCGTTTTCAATGTGCGCGTCATTCCAACGCTCGATGACCTGTATGCGTGCCTGGCATGCGAGCAGGTCGCCGATGTGCTGGTCCTCGACCATGCCATTGCGCCTGAAAGCGGCATGGCCCTGCTGGAGCAGATCGCAAACAAGCGCTGCTTGCGCGCTTTGCTGTTCGTCGGCCAGGCGAACGAGGGCTGCCTGAACCTCGCCAACGAAGCCCGGCGGCGCGGTCTTTGG
The DNA here is from genome assembly GCF_000425785.1 of Pseudomonas taiwanensis DSM 21245. Classification (GTDB taxonomy): domain Bacteria; phylum Pseudomonadota; class Gammaproteobacteria; order Pseudomonadales; family Pseudomonadaceae; genus Aquipseudomonas; species Aquipseudomonas taiwanensis. The sequence goes on along the minus strand of NZ_AUEC01000005.1, from coordinate 74,114 downwards.
GTGTTGGCCGAGCTGCCTTGGCCGCTGCCAATGCCGCGCTGGCAACAGGCCTTGCAGCGTATTCAAACTGTCATCTCACCTACGCATGCTCATTGAAGCGAATGCTTCATGGCGAACTTTGCACCGTATTCGCAGGTCAGTTCCTTCATGTCCCACCACCCAGCGAGTGATCCGGATGGAAAGAATCTGCAAGCTGCTCAATGACGCACTTTCCCCTTATAAAACCCAACTCGGTGAAGCGCAGGCCAGCGGTAATCGCTTGCTGAGCGTGTACGACAGTCTTGGTAGCCTGACGCTCAGGCGCACCGTCAGTGTGCGCCAGTTGCAGGAACAACGCTTGTTGATCGACTTGGTGGATGGCCTGCACCGCGACCTGCAGATCGCAGAGGGTCGCTTGCAGCCCTGTGTGATAGCGGCACTGCAGCAACGGCCTGCAAGCCAGGGAACCTTTGCATGAAGGGGGTATCAGACACAGTAGGGCAGCCAGCCAGAACTTCGCTCCGGTGATGGCGGGGCTGTCACGGGAAGCCCATGAGGGCTTTCGATTGACCCCGGGCGTCTTCCCCAGCGCTCCGGGGTTTCTTTTTCATGGGGTGTGGAAAAAGTGGCGGCTCTGTTCCAGATAACTCTCACGTTGCTCGGGATCGAGCCAGTGCGAGTAATAGAGCGGCAGCGTGTCCTGACGAAGCGCCGGTAGCAACTGGTCGATATGCTCGACCACTTGGCGCCCCATCGGTGTGTCCGAGCAGCCTACGTGAAGGAACTGGAAGCGGTTCACACCCAAGATAGGGTAGAAGAGGTAGTCATCCGCCGAGCCCCCTTGTTGCCCTGTCAGGTAGTTGACCTCGTGCCGATACCCCAGCATCAGCTTCAGTCTCCCTTTCTGCTGCATCTGCAGAAGACTGGCGGTAGCGTCGTTGCCGTAATGGCGGCTGAAGGCTTCGTCGGGCAACTGACGTAGTATCGCGTCGATCTGGGCGCTGTAGCTGCGCTCGGCGACAATGCCTAGTTTAAGCCGTGTGTCGGTGAGCAAGCGCTTGAGATCCACCTGCTGGTCATCCAAAAATGGTTCGACCACGTCGCGGTCTTGCTTGCGGACCAGCAGCCCACCGCTCAGCACGCCCAGGGATGGAATGGAGAAATGCACGAACTTTTCCCGCTCTGGCGTCCACAGTAGTGTCGGGTCGCACGTGAGGCTGCGCGGGTCCTGGAGCATCTGAATCCCGCGGGCGCGGTTAACCCGCACGATGTCATGTTCATACTCCGGCATCTGCGAGATCAACAGCGGCAGCAGTTGGTCGATGACACCCTGGCCTTTCTCTGTCCCTTCGAAAATGGTGAACGGCGGCAGGTCTCGCACCAGCCACAGCACGCGTTCCTTGGCCAGCGCCGGCCCAGTGGCCAGGGTAGCCAGCAGGCCAAGCAGGCCGGTCAGCCGACGTAGCAGGCCAGGTGCTGGCATGGGCGGGCGCGGCAGTATCAGACTGCGCCACTCTGGCGCAGGTTGGCGATGGCGGCAGCGTCATATCCCAAGCGCTCAAGCACGGCGTCGGTATGTTCTCCCAGTGCTGGGCCAACCCACTCGGCAGAACCGGGTGTTTCCGACAGCTTTGGCACGATGCCAGGCATCTTGAACGGCTTGCCGTCAGGCAGGCGAGCCTGGAGGAACATTTCGCGCGCCAGGTACTGTGGATCGTTGAACATGTCCTCGGCCGAGTAGATCCGGCTTGCCGGTACCTCGGCGCTGGTGAGTACCTGCATGACTTGCTCCAGCGTCAGGCTGTTGGCCCAGCGGTCGATCACCCCATATAGCTCGTCGCGCCGCAGGTCGCGGCCATCATTGGTGGCCAGGCTTGGGTCGTTGGCCAGGTCGTCGCGGCCGACGGCGTGCATGAAGCGTTTGAAGATCGCATCACCGTTGGCGCCGATCTGCACATGCTTGCCGTCGGCGGTGGTGTGGATGGAGGAGGGGGTGATGCCTGGCATGATGTTGCCGGTGCGTTCGCGGATAAAACCGAACACATCGAACTCCGGGACCATGCTTTCCATCATGGCGAAAATCGCCTCGTACAACGCCACGTCGACGACCTGGCCCTGGCCGCCATTGACTTCACGATGGCGCAGAGCCATCAATGCCCCGATCACGCCCCACAGGGCGGCGATCGAGTCACCGATGGAAATCCCGGTGCGCACCGGCGGGCGGTCTTCGAAACCGGTGATGTAACGCAGCCCGCCCATCGACTCGCCAACCGCACCGAAACCGGGCTGATCTTTCATCGGGCCGGTCTGGCCGAAGCCGGACAGGCGCACCATCACCAGTTTCGGATTCAGAGCCTGCAGCACATCCCAGCCCAGGCCAAGTTTTTCCAGCACCCCTGGACGGAAGTTCTCGATGAGAATGTCGGCTTCGGCCAATAGCCGCTTGAGGACTTCGCGGCCTTCCGGGTGTTTGAGGTTAAGGGTCAGCGACTGCTTGTTGCGGGCCTGGACGAACCACCACAGCGAGGTGCCTTCGTAGAGTTTACGCCACTTGCGCAGTGGGTCGCCGCCGTCGGGGGACTCGACCTTGATCACCTCGGCGCCGAATTCGGCGCAGATGCGCGAGGCGAACGGGCCGGCGATGAGGGTGCCGAGTTCGATGACTTTCAGACCTGCGAGGGGTTTGCTGGGCGTAGGCATGTGGCATCCGTGGCGACTGGGCAGAGCGGTGGTTTTATCATAGGTCGCTGGCGGCAGAAACTGCTGCGCGGCAACGACGTCGCGTATCGGTTAGACTGTGCCACTTTTCTTTGCGCAAGAAGCCCGTCGACCATGGCCCAGCCGTCCACCACCTACAAATTCGAACTGAATCTGACCGATCTTGACCGTGGCGTGTACGAAAACGTCAGGCAGACCATTGCCCGTCACCCTTCGGAAACCGAAGAGCGAATGGCCGTGCGTTTGCTGGCTTATGCCCTCTGGTACAACGAAAACCTGTCGTTCGGTCGTGGACTGTCCGATGTGGATGAAGCGGCGCTGTGGGAAAAAAGCCTGGATGATCGCATCCTGCACTGGATCGAAGTCGGCCAGCCGGACGCCGAGCGCCTGACCTGGTGCTCGCGCCGCACCGAGCGCACCAGCCTGCTGGCCTACGGCAGCCTGCGGGTTTGGGAAGGCAAGGTGGTGGGTGCGGTCAAGGGCCTGAAGAACCTCAGCATTGCCGCTGTGCCGCAAGAGGTGCTGGAAACCCTGGCCACCGACATGCCCCGCACCATCAAGTGGGACGTGATGATCAGCGAAGGGACGGTCTTCGTCACCGACGACCGTGGCCAGCACGAAGTGCAGTTGCAATGGCTGCTCGGTGAGCGTGGCTGACCTTCATAGACCCTGACTGCCGAAGCCATTATGCGTATCGAACCTCGCCCACTGCCGCCGACCCTGCCATTTCTGGGTAACCTACCCCCGTTGTTGACGCGCTTGTACGCCGCCCGTGGCGTGCAATCCGAGGCTGAGCTGGACAAAAGCCTGGGGCGCCTATTGCCGTACCAGCAACTCAAGGGGATCGAGGCGGCGGTCGACCTGTTGGTGGAGGCGATCGACCAGCGCCAGCGAATCCTCATCGTCGGCGACTTCGATGCCGACGGTGCGACGGCCAGTACGGTGGGCGTGCTCGGCCTGCGCTTGCTGGGTGCGGCCCATGTCGACTACCTGGTGCCCAATCGTTTCGAGTACGGCTACGGCCTGACCCCGGAGATTGTCCAGGTCGCATTGCAACGCCAGCCGCAATTGCTGGTCACAGTCGACAACGGGATCTCCAGCGTGGACGGTGTGGCTGCTGCAAAGGCCGCGGGGCTCAAGGTGCTGGTGACCGACCACCACCTGCCGGGCGAGCAATTGCCGGATGCCGACGCCATCGTCAACCCCAACCAGCCGGGCTGCGAGTTCCCAAGCAAGGCGCTGGCCGGCGTCGGGGTCATCTTCTACGTACTGATGGCCTTACGTGCGCGCCTACGCAGCCTGGGGCGCTACCAGACCCAAGCCCAACCGAATATCGGCGAGTTGCTCGACCTGGTGTCCCTTGGCAGTGTGGCGGACGTGGTGCCCCTGGATGCCAACAACCGCATCCTGGTGCACCAGGGCCTCGAGCGCATCCGTGCAGGCCGCGCTCGTCCTGGCCTCAAGGCCATCCTGGAAGTGGCGCGGCGTGATCATCGGCGTATCACCTCGACCGACCTCGGCTTCATTCTCGGCCCACGGCTGAACGCGGCCGGGCGACTGGATGACATGAGCCTGGGTATCGAATGCCTGCTGTGCGAGGACGCCGCCCTGGCGATGGACATGGCCCAGCAGCTGGATGACCTGAACCAGGACCGCAAGTCCATCGAGCAGGGCATGCAACGCGAAGCCCTGGCCCAGCTCAAGGACCTGCCGGTCGAGTCCATGCCCTATGGCCTGTGCCTGTTCGACGCCGACTGGCACCAGGGGGTGATCGGGATTCTTGCTTCGCGCCTGAAAGAGCGCTACCACCGTCCTACCATCGCGTTTGCCGATGCGGGGGAGGGCATGCTCAAGGGCTCGGCGCGCTCTGTGCCGGGCTTTCATATTCGCGATGCGTTGGATGCCGTGGCAGCCCGGCATCCGCAGCTGATCAGCAAGTTTGGTGGACATGCCATGGCCGCCGGGCTTTCCTTGCCGGAGGCCAACTTCCCGGCATTCGCCGAGGCGTTCGACGAGGAAGTCCGTCGCCAGTTGCGCGAGGAGGACCTGACCGGCCGCCTGTTGTCCGATGGCACCCTTGCGGTCGAAGAGTTCCACCTCGACCTGGCCAAGGCCCTGCGCAACGCCGGCCCTTGGGGGCAGCACTTCCCCGAACCGCTGTTCCATGGCGTGTTCCAACTGGTCGAGCAACGGGTGGTCGGCGAGCGGCACCTGAAGGTGGTGCTCAAGAGCGAATGTGGTGCCGTGAAGTTGGATGGCATTGCCTTCGGGATCGACCGCGAGGTCTGGCCAAACCCCACCGTGCGTTGGGTGGAATTGGCCTACAAGCTGGATGTGAACGAGTTTCGCGGTAATGAAAGCGTGCAGTTGATGATCGCCCACATGGAGCCGCGCTGAGCGCTCCTTCAGACGGCAGATCTGCATGACGGCATCCACGCGCCTGTCTGGAGGGTTTGGGGGTGTGAATCGAGCGCCGCTCGCGCGGCGCATCGCGAGCAAGGCTCGCTCCTGCAGACGCGTGCGGTCATTGGGCCGTGCACCAAGGCGATCACGCGCAAATCGTGCAGGCATGACTGGCCCGAAGCAGCGGTAGGAGCGAGCCTTGCTCGCGATGCGCCGCGCGGGCGGCGCTCGGTTTCATAGCCACCGAAAATCTGTTGCCCTCCAATCTGGTCTAGTCTGATTAATGACCGGCACCGGGCCAGGGATGTGCACTTGAGTGTCCGGACTGGATCACCATTGGAGTCCTTGGGAGGTGCCCTCATGAGCCTGCTGCTCGAGCCTTACACCCTGCGTCAGTTGACGCTGCCCAACCGCATCGCGGTCTCGCCGATGTGCCAGTATTCTGCGATCGATGGCCTGGCCAACGATTGGCATCTCGTTCACCTGGGGAGCCGAGCCGTGGGTGGCGCCGGCTTGGTCATCAGCGAGGCCGTCGCGGTGACCGCCGATGGTCGGATCACTGCCGAAGACCTCGGCCTGTGGAACGACGATCAGATTGCGCCTTTGCAGCGCATTACCCGTTTCATTACCGCCCAGGGCGCCGTGCCGGGCATCCAGCTGGCCCACGCTGGGCGCAAGGCCAGTACGTATCGGCCCTGGTTGGGCAAGCAGGGCAGTGTGAAGATCGAAGACGGTGGCTGGCAGCCGGTGGGCCCCTCGAAGATCGCCTTCGACCCGCAGCACACGCCACCGCGCGAGTTGAGCAAGGACGAGATTCAGAGCGTGATCGATGCCTTCGTCGCCTCGACCGAGCGAGCGCTGAAAGCGGGCTTCAAGGTCGTCGAAGTCCACGCGGCCCATGGGTATCTCCTGCATCAGTTCCTCTCACCATTGAGTAACCAGCGCCGTGACGAGTACGGAAGCTGCTTCGAGAACCGCATCCGCCTGACCCTCCAGGTGGTGGAGGCCGTTCGCAAGGTCTGGCCGGCAGAACTGCCGCTGTTCGTGCGCGTCTCGGCAACCGACTGGGTCGAGGATGGCTGGAACCCGGATGAAACCGTCGAACTGGCGCGCCGCTTGCGGGTGCTGGGTGTCGACCTGATCGATGTTTCCTCCGGTGGCACCTCGGTCAACGCCGAGATTCCTACCGGCCCCGGCTATCAGACGCGCTTCGCTGAGCGCGTGCGCAAGGAGGCGGAGATTGCCACGGGCACCGTCGGTATGATCACCGAACCGGCCCAGGCCGAGCACATTCTGCGCACTGGCCAGGCCGACGTGATCTTCCTGGCCCGGGAACTCCTTCGCGATCCTTACTGGCCGCTGCATGCCGATGATGACCTGGGCGGCAACAAGGCCACCTGGCCGGCGCAGTATCAAAGGGCAACCAGCCGAGCCAACCCAATTCACGAATCGGATTTGCGGGATTAGGGCGTATGGCGACAGCGGTGGGGTGGGGCTGAAATCGAGCGCCGCGCGGGCGGCGCATCGCGAGCTGCGCTCGCTCCTACAGGCGCACGCGAACGCCTTGTGGGTACGATGCGATATCGCGTCATGCGCCAAGACGTTCGCGCACAAATCCCACAGATTAATTGGCCCGGAACGATCGTAGGAGCGAGCGCAGCCCGCGGTGCGCTCGATCTTATTATTGGCGCTAGACCTCTAAAGGAATACCCCAGCCGGCAACCTCAATGTTTGATCATCACATGCCGCACACAGGTGTAGTCCTCCAGCCCGTACATCGACAGGTCCTTGCCATACCCTGAATGCTTCTGGCCGCCATGGGGCATTTCGCTGACCAGCATGAAATGGGTGTTGACCCAAGTGCAGCCATACTGCAAACGGGCGGCCAAACGGTGTGCCCGGCCCGTGTCGCGGGTCCATACCGATGAGGCCAGGCCGTACTCCGAGTCGTTGGCCCATGCCAGCGCTTGGGTTTCGTCAGTGAAACGGGTAACCGAAACCACCGGACCGAATACTTCATGGCGCACGATCTCGTCATCCTGAAGGGCATCGGCCAGCACGGTCGGCTCGAAGAAGAAACCATCACCCGGCAAGGCCTTGCCCCCGGTGACCAGGCGGATATGCGGCTGGGCGACGGCGCGTTGCACTAGGCCTGCGACCTTGTCGCGGTGCTGGGCGCTGATCAACGGGCCAAGCTCGGTATCTTCAGCGTCCTGCAGGCCGGGTTTGAGGCTGGCCACCGCCTTGCCCAGTCGTTCGACGAATTGCTCGTAGATGCCATCCTGCACATACAGGCGACAGGCGGCGGTGCAGTCCTGGCCGGCGTTGTAGAAGCCGAAGGTGCGGATGCCATCGATGGCTGCATCCAGGTCGGCATCGTCGAACACCAGCACCGGCGCCTTGCCGCCCAGTTCCATGTGCATGCGCTTCACGCTGTCGGCGGTGGCGCCGATGATGTGCGCACCGGTGGGGATGGAGCCGGTCAGTGACACCATGCGCACCTTGGGGTGGGTGACCAGCGGGTTGCCGACCGTCTGGCCGCGGCCGAAGAGGATGTTGAGTACCCCCGGCGGCAGCAGGCTCTGCGCCAGTTCACCCAGGCGCAGCGCGGTCAGCGGGGTCAGCTCCGAGGGCTTGATCACCACGGTATTGCCCGCCGCCAACGCTGGCGCGATCTTCCAGGCCAGCATCATCAGCGGGTAGTTCCAGGGGGCGATCGAGGCAACCACGCCCAGTGGGTCACGGCGAATCATCGAGGTGTGCCCGGGCAAGTATTCGCCAGCCGCAGAGCCGCCCAGGCAGCGCGCAGCACCGGCGAAGTAGCGGAACACATCGGCGATGGCCGGGATCTCGTCGTTCAGCGCCGCCGTGAAAGGCTTACCGCAGTTCTGCGACTCTAGCCGGGCCAGTTCCTCGCCATGATTTTCAAGGGTGTCGGCCAGCGCCAGCAGGGCAAGGGAGCGGTCCTTGGGGCTGGATTGGGACCAGCTGTCGAACGCCTGGTCCGCTGCGCACACGGCCTGGTCGACCTGTGCCTCGGTGGCTTCGTTGATTTGCGCCAGGGCACTGCCCAGGGCCGGGTTGAGCACGGTCCAGGTTGGCCCCTCGCCGGTCACCAGGCGGCCATTGATGAGCATTTGGGTTTGCATGGAAGACACCTCCAGGGTCATTTGCCGCCGCCCGCAACGCTTTCGCCGCCGCGGGTCAGGTAATAGGCGCCGAGGATCGGCAACATGGTCACCAGCATCACCAGTAGAGCGACGACATTGGTGACTGGCACATCGCGGGGACGGCTCAACTGATTGAGCAGCCAGATCGGCAGCGTGCGTTCATGGCCTGCGGTGAAGGTGGTGACGATGATCTCGTCGAACGACAAGGCGAACGCCAGCATGCCACCGGCCAGCAGGGCCGAGCCCAGGTTGGGCAGGATGATGTAGCGGAAGGTCTGCCAGCCGTCGGCACCCAGGTCCATCGAGGCCTCGATCAGGCTCTGGGAGGTGCGCCGCAGGCGGGCGATGACGTTGTTGTAGACGATCACCACGCAAAAGGTCGCGTGGCCGACCACGATGGTGAGCACACCAGGCTCGATGCCCAAGGTCTTGAAGGCTGACAGCAAGGCAATGCCGGTGATAATGCCGGGCAAGGCGATGGGTAGGATCAGCATCAGCGAGATGCTCTCCTTGCCAAAGAAGCTGCGTCGATATAGCGCCGCCGAGGCCAGGGTGCCCAGTACCAGGGCTATCAGCGTGGCGAGGCTGGCGACTTTCACCGACAGCATGATGGCCTCGAGCACGTCCGGGCGCGCGAAGGCTACGGTGAACCAGTTCAGGGTGAATCCCTGGGGTGGGAAGCTAAAGGCTGCGTCCTCTGTGTTGAAGGCGTAGAGGATGATGATCACGATCGGAAAATGCAGGAAAAGCAGCCCGCCCCACGCAGCCAGGCGCAGCCCCAGCGAAGCACTTTCAGAGTGCATCGAAGGCTCCCAGGCGTTTGACGATGGCTAGGTAGACTGCGATCAGCACGATGGGCACCAGAGTAAAGGCGGCCGCCATGGGCATGTTGCCGATCGCCCCTTGCTGGGCGTAGACCATGCTGCCGATGAAGTACCCGGGCGGGCCGATCAGCTGCGGGACGATGAAATCGCCGAGGGTGAGGCTGAAGGTAAAGATCGAGCCTGCGGCGATACCGGGTATGGAAAGCGGCAGAACAACCTGCACGAAGGTTTGCCCCGGCGTAGCCCCAAGGTCGGCCGAGGCCTGCAGGAGCGATGGCGGCAAGCGTTCCAGGGCCGCCTGAATGGGCAGGATCATGAACGGCAGCCAGATGTAAACGAACACCAAAAAGCGCCCCAGGTGCGAGGTGGACAAGGTGCTGCCACCCACCCCCGGCACCGCCAACACCAGTTGCAAGAGGCCTTCGAGGTGCAACTGCTGGACGAACCACTGGGCGACGCCGCCCTTGGCCAGCAGCAGGGTCCAGGCGTAGGTCTTGACGATGTAGCTGGCCCACATCGGCATCATCACCGCGATGTAGAAAAACGCCTTGGTCCTGCCGGTGGTGTAGCGCGCCATGTAGTAGGCGATAGGGAAGGCCAGCACGGCGCTGGCCAGCGATACCGCCACGGCCATGCTCAAGGTGCGCAGGATGATGTCGAAGTTCGACGGATTGAACAGGGCGGCGAAGTTGCCCAGGGTCAGGTCCGGGGTTACCGCCATGGTGAAGTCGTCGAAGGTATAGAAACCTTGCCAGAGCAGGTTCAGCAGCGAACCCAGGTAAATCGCGCCGAACCAGGTGAGTGGCGGGATCAGCAGCAGCGCCAGGTACAGGTTTGGCCGTCGGTACAGCAGGTTGGAAAACCTGCGCAGCAGGCCTGGGGACGCCGCGGCCGGGTTCATTTCGGCAGGGCTCGTTCAGGTGTATCGAGGAGGGTTTCGCGCAGGGCCGTCATGGCCTCGCGTGGCCAGCGCGCCTGCACTCGCTGTCCCGGTTGCCAGGGCTGAGCCTGGTCCTGCCAGCGATCGTTGGCATGACTCACCGCCAACAACTGGCCACTGTCGAGCTGGACTTCGTAGCGGGTGGCGCTGCCCTGGTACTGGATGTCGCGCAGCAAGCCACTGACCTGGACCTCGGTTCCCGTAGTGGCCGCGTCACCGAGGCGGATGTGCTCCGGACGAATGGAGAACGGCGTGGCGCTGCCATTGAGCTGCTTCGCCAGTTCGCCCCGCAGGACGTTGGACGTGCCGACGAACTCGGCGACGAAGGTGGTAGCCGGTTTCATGTACAGGTTGCGTGGGGTGTCGACTTGTTCGATGCGACCCCGGTTGAACACCGCCACACGGTCGGACATCGACAGCGCCTCGGTCTGGTCGTGGGTAACGAAAACGAAGGTGATGCCCAGCTGGCGCTGCAGCTTCTTGAGCTCGCCTTGCATCTGTTCGCGCAACTTCAGGTCCAGGGCGCCGAGGGGTTCGTCCAGCAGCAGGACCCGCGGGCGATTGACCAGTGCGCGGGCCAGGGCCACACGCTGACGCTGGCCACCAGAAAGCTGCGCCGGTTTGCGCTCGCCATAGCCAGAAAGGGCGACCATCGCCAAAGCCTCGTCGGCGCGGGCATGGCGCTCGGCCTTGGCCACGCCTTTTACCTTGAGGCCATAGGCGATGTTGTCGCGCACGTTCATGTGCGGAAACAGTGCGTAGTCCTGGAACACGGTGTTGACGTCGCGCTGGTAGGGCGGCACGCCCGTGGCTTCGACGCCGTGAATACGGATCGAGCCGCTGCTGGGATGTTCGAAGCCCGCTATCAGGCGCAGGCAGGTGGTCTTGCCCGAGCCTGAGGGCCCGAGCATGGAGAAGAACTCGCCGTCTTCGATGTCGATGCTGACCTGGTCGACAGCCTTGACCTCGCCGAAGGTGCGGGAAACCTGGGTGAACTGGACGGCTAGGGGCATGTGTGGGCTCCAGGAAACGTTCTTACTCCTGCTCTGGCCCCTTCGCGGGCTAACCCGCCCCCACAGCTACTGCGCGGTACTCTGTAGGAGCGGCTTGCCCGTGAGGAAGCCAGGTCGGGTTTCAACCGGCTTCAGCGTCCGCCCATGATCGCAATGTAATCCTGGGTCCAGCGGCTGTACGGTACGAACTTGCCTCCTTGGGCCTGTGGGGTTTTCCAGAAGGCAATCTTGTCGAAGTTGTCGAAGCCGTTGGTCTTGCACCCTTCGGCACCCAGCAGCTCGCTGGCGGTACAGGCCGCCGGAACGGCCGGCAACGAGCCGAACCAGGCCGCCACATCGCCTTGCACCTTCGGCTGCAACGACCAGTCCATCCACTTGTAGGCGCAGTTGGGGTGCTTGGCCTCGCTGTGCAGCATGGTGGTATCGGCCCAGCCCGTTGCACCCTCCTTCGGTATGGTCGAGGCCACCGGCTGGTTTTCGGCTTTCAGGCCGTTGACCATGTAGCCCCAGGAACTGGAGGCGACCACGCCTTCGTTCTTCACATCGCTCATCTGCACGGTTGCGTCATGCCAGTAGCGATGGACCAGCGGCTGTTGCTGACGCAGCAGCTCGAGCACGGCCTTGTACTGCGTTTCGGTGAGCTCGTAGGGGTCCTTGATGCCCAGCTCAGGCTTGGCCGACTTCAGGTAAAGCGCGGCATCGGCGATGTAGATCGGCCCGTCATAGGCTTGCACCCGGCCTTTGTTGGGCTTGCCATCGGGCAGGTCTTGCGGGGCGAACACCACGCTCCAACTGGTGGGCGGTTGCTTGAATACGTTGGTGTTGTACAGCAGCACGTTCGGCCCCCACTGGTACGGGGTGCCGTAAACCTGCTTGTCGACCACGTACCAGTCACCGTTCTGCAGGCGCGGGTCAATGTGCTTCCAGTTGGGAATCAGCGCGGTATTGATGGGCTGCACCCGCTTGCCAGCGATCAGGCGGAGCGAAGCGTCGCCCGAAGCGGTGACCAGGTCGTAGCCGCCCTTGGTCATCAGGCTGACCATTTCGTCGGAAGTCGCGGCGGTCTTGACGCTGACCTTGCAGCCGGTTTCCTTTTCGAAGCCTGTGACCCAGTCATAGGCCTTGTCGCTTTCCCCACGCTCGATGTAGCCCGGCCAGGCGACGATATCCAGTCGTCCTTCGCCGGCGCCCAGGGCCTTGGGCAAATCGGCGGCCTGCAAGCTGGCGCTGGCCACTAGCGCGCCGCTCACGGCGCCGAGCAATGCGGTCTTGTGCACTGACATGGTGTTCCCTCTTCTTGGAGATCTTGGTCGGGGCAGTCATCAAGAAAGCTGTGAAGCCATTGTTATAAGCGTAGTGCGGTTGTGCAGGTTGTCGGCGAAGTCGAGTCTAGTTGGGTTTTGTGCCGGCAACGCAACATCTGGAAGCAAATCCACAGGTGGTGTTCATGGCGGTAAGCCTTACTCTGGCCGTGACTTTACGCGCCGTGGAGACGTGCACATGAACACCCGAGGCCTGCTCGACCAATTGCTCAAATCTGGCCAGGAACTGCTGAACAAGCAAACCACCGCAGGCGGCGCGGGCAAGCCTGCGGCAGGTGCCGGTGGCCTGGGCGGCCTGCTTTCCGGCGCCGGCGGCAGCGCCTTGGCTGCCGGGGCGATGGGGCTGCTGCTGGGCAACAAGAAGGCGCGCAAGTATGGCGGCAAGGTTCTGACCTACGGTGGCCTGGCGGCGCTCGGTGTGCTGGCCTACAAGGCCTACGGCAACTGGCAGGCACGCCAGGGCCTGGGGGCGGGCGCAGAGCCTCAGACCCTCGACCGCCTGCCTGCGTCCCAGGCCGAGCAGCACAGCCAGGCGGTGCTGCAGGCGTTGGTGGCAGCGGCCAAGTCCGACGGCCACATCGATGATCGCGAGCGTGCCTTGATCGAGGGTGAGTTCACCCGCCTGGACAGCGACCAGGAGCTGCAGCACTGGTTGCACGCCGAGCTGAACAAGCCACTGGACCCGGCGGAAGTCGCCCGTGCCGCGCAGACGCCGGAAATGGCCGCTGAGATGTACCTGGCCAGCGTGATGATGGTCGATCAGGAAAACTTCATGGAGCGTGCCTACCTGGATGAACTGGCCCGCCAGTTGCGCCTGGACCCAGCCCTGCGGCAGGAGCTGGAGACCCAGGTCAGGTTGGCGTCGACGCCATGATCAGGCAAAACGCCATATTGTCGGGCAAGGATGCCTGAAACAACGAATTTCAGCCGCAATTGCAGAGGAAGCCTGGGCTATACTTCGGCGATTTTTCCCGCTCGTTGTGAATTCCTGAGGGCTGAATGTGAAGAACTGGACCTTGCGCCAACGGATCCTGGCAAGTTTCGCCGTGATCATCGCCATCATGCTGCTGATGATCGTGGCCGCCTACTCGCGGCTGGTGGCGATCGAAAGTGCCGAGGAGGCGGTGGGGACCGACAGCATCCCCGGGCTTTACTACAGTTCGATGATTCGCAGTGCGTGGGTCGACAGTTACGTCACCAGCCAACAATTGGTAGGCCTGTCCAAGCGGCGTGAAATCACCGCGGCCGACATGGAGTTGTTCAAGAGCTTCGAGGATCGGCTCAAGCAACAGATGGCCAACTACCAAGGCACCATCCAGGGCGCCGACGATCAGGCCCGGTTCGACACCTTCATCCAGATGGAAGAAAACTACCTCAAGACTGTAAACCAGGTGCTTGAGGCGTACCGTCAGCGCAATTACGCCGAAGCCGAGCGACTGATCGTCGAGGTGCTTACCCCCGCCTGGCTGGAAGGCCGCAAGCATCTGAACACCGTCATCGAACACAATCGTGAGTCCGCCGGTACAGCCACCCAGGAAATCGTCAGCGCGGTAAGCACCGCCAAGGGCAGCATGTTGGTCTCACTGCTGCTGGCGATCGTCGCGGCAGGCATCTGTGGTTTGCTGCTGATGCGGGCCATTACCGCACCGATGCAGCGTATCGTCCATGCCCTCGACAAACTGCGCTCGGGTGACCTGAGCATGCGCTTGAGCCTGGACCGCAAGGATGAGTTCGGCGCCATCGAAAGTGGCTTCAACGAGATGGCCGAGGCCCTCGCCAACCTGGTCGCCCAGGCGCAGCGCTCATCGGTGCAGGTCACCACCTCGGTGACCGAGATCGCCGCCACCTCCAAGCAGCAGCAGGCCACCGCCACCGAAACCGCCGCCACCACCACCGAAATTGGCGCTACATCGCGTGAGATCGCCGCCACCTCTCGCGATCTGGTCCGCACCATGACCGAGGTTACCAGCGCTGCCGATCAGGCTTCCAGCCTCGCCGGTTCCGGTCAGCAGGGCCTGGCGCGAATGGAAGAGACCATGCACCAGGTGATGGGCGCTGCCGACCTGGTCAATGCCAAGCTGGCGATCCTCAACGAGAAAGCCAGCAACATCACCCAGGTCGTGGTGACCATCGTCAAGGTGGCCGACCAGACCAACCTGCTGTCGCTCAATGCCGCCATTGAGGCGGAAAAAGCCGGTGAGTACGGCCGAGGCTTCTCTGTGGTTGCCACCGAGGTGCGCCGGTTGGCCGACCAGACCGCCGTGGCTACCTACGACATCGAGCAGATGGTGCGGGAAATCCAGTCAGCGGTGTCGGCTGGCGTCATGGGTATGGACAAGTTCTCCGAGGAAGTGCGCCGCGGCATGTTCGAGGTGCAGCAGGTGGGCGAGCAGCTCAGCCAGATCATCCACCAGGTACAAGCATTGGCGCCGCGCGTGTTGATGGTCAACGAAGGCATGCAGGCCCAGGCCACCGGTGCCGAGCAGATCAACCAGGCGCTGGCCCAGCTCAGTGATGCCAGCACCCAGACGGTGGAATCCTTGCGCCAGGCCAGTTTCGCCATCGACGAACTGAGCCAGGTGGCTGCGGGGCTGCGCGGCGGTGTGTCGCGCTTCAAAGTCTGACGGCGATGAGTGACCTTCATCCCCACACGGTAGTGGCGGCCGATGCCAAGGGCGTGCTGTACCTGCAGTTTCGTATAGGCGAGCAGCGCTTCGCCCTGGATGTCCGGGAAGTCATCGAAGTGTTGCCGCGTCGCCCGCTGAAGCCGATCGCCCAGGCGCCGACGTGGGTCGCAGGCGTCCTTGCCCATCGAGGCGTGATGGTGCCGGTGATCGACCTTTCGGTCCTGAGTTTCGGTAGGCCCGCCGTGCAGCGCACCAGCACCCGACTGGTGTTGGTACGCTACCGCCAAGACCAGCAGCTCGGCCTGGTGCTCGAGCAAGCCACCGACACCCTGCGCTGCCACCCCGAAGCCTTCCAACCTTATGGCCTGGATAACCCTGATGCGCGTTACCTGGGGCCTGTGCTTCAGGATGCCGAGGGCATGTTGCAACGCATCGAGGTGGACGACCTGTTGACCGATAGCGTGCGGATGCTGTTGTTCCCGACCCAGCCCCTGCAGGTGCCGACATGAACCTGCATCGATATTTCCGATTTTTGCAGGAACGCATCGGCCTTGATGTGGAGTCGGTGGGCGAGGCCATGATCGAGCGCGCCCTGCGTCAGCGGTGCATGGCCCTGGACGCGGCCGATCTGGACGATTACTGGTTGCGTCTGCAGCAATCGACCGACGAACAGCAAGCGCTCATCGAGGCTGTGATCGTTCCGGAAACCTGGTTTTTCCGCTACCCGGAGTCGTTCACCGCCCTGGTCGGGTTGGCCCAGAGGCGCCTGGCAGAGCTCGCCGGCGAGCGCCCCCTACGCCTGCTCAGCCTGCCCTGTTCGACCGGCGAGGAGCCGTATTCGGCGGCCATGGCATTGCTCGATGCAGGCTTGAGTCCCGCTTCGTTTCACATCGACGGCATCGACATCAGCCCCAATTCGGTGACCAAGGCCCAGCAAGCCATCTACGGACGCAACTCGTTCCGGGGCAGTGAACTGGCGTTTCGTGAGCGGCATTTCCGTGAGATCGAGGATGGCCACCAGCTGGATCAAAGGGTGTGCTCACAAGTGAGCCTGCAGGTAGGCAATGTGCTCGACCCGGCGCTGTCGAGCCGTGATGGCCTTTACGACTTCGTGTTCTGCCGCAACTTGCTCATCTACTTCGATGTGGCGACCCAGCAGCGGGTGTTCGAGATGCTCAAACGCCTGATCCATGCCCAGGGGGTTTTGTTCATCGGCCCCGCCGAGGGCAGTCTGCTGGCACGCTTGGGCATGCGCCCATTGGGTATTGCCCAGTCGTTCGCCTATGTTCGCCAGGACAGCCATGCGCCAACGCCTGAGGTTCGGCCACGGCGTGCGATGCCCCTGCCATTCACGCCACGTTCGCCGCTGCCGCCGCCGGCACCGATGTCGACGGCCAAGCCTCGCCCGTTACGTACCTTGCCACCGGCGCAGCCTTCGCCTGAGCCGCGAGAGAGCGAGAGCGAGCTGTTGGCCAGCATCGCGCGCCAGGCCAATGCCGGTGACAGCGCACAGGCCCGGGCCAGCTGCCAGCGCTACCTGCGGCAATTCGCCCCCAAGGCGCAGGTGTATTACTGGTTGGGGTTGCTGAGCGACACCGACGGTGACGCCTCGCAGGCGCTGACCCACTATCGCAAGGCACTCTACCTCGACCCCCAGCATCCAGAGGCCCTGGTGCAACTGGCGGCCTTATTGGCAGCCCAAGGGGATGAGGCGGGCGCGCGACGTCTGCAGGAGCGTGCGGCGCGTGTAGGGCGGGAGTCTGAACGATGAAGGTCGATAGCGCGATGGAATTGATCGCTCACGATGACGATCGCATAGATGACTGCTGGAACCGCATCGGCGTGCACGGTGACAAGCAGTGTCCGCTGCTGGATCGGCACATACACTGCCGCAATTGTGAAATCTACGCAGCGGCCGCCACGCGCTTGCTGGACCGCTACGCGCTGTTGCAGGACGACGTGGTGCAAGCGGCCGTGCCGGTGGAAGCGTGTGTGGGCCGCTCGATGCTGCTGTTCCGGCTGGGCGAGGAGTGGATGGCGCTGGCCACCGCCAGTCTTGCTGAAATCGCCCCGGTTCAGCCCGTGCATTCGCTGCCTCATCAACGTTCGCGAGTGCTGCAGGGCGTGGCCAATGTGCGCGGTGCCTTGGTGCCCTGCCTGTCGCTGGCCGACTTGCTCGAGGTGGAGGCCGTGCAAGGCGACGCCCGCGGCGTTCGGGCCATGCCACGGTTGTTGATCCTGGCTGCCTTAGGTGGGCCGGTGGTGATGGCGGTGGATGAAATCGACGGTATTCACCGGCTCGACCCAGCCTTGCTGGATGGCGAACACGAAGGCGCACCGTTCACCGCAGGCGTGTTGCAGTGGCGTGGACGCAGCGTGCGCGTGCTGGACGATCACCAATTATTGTCTGCCGTGCAGCGGAGCCTGTCATGACCCCAGAACAATTGCGTGACGCCTCGCTGCTCGAACTGTTCAGCCTCGAAGCCGAGGCCCAGACCCAGGTGCTCAGCGTTGGGTTGATGGCCCTGGAGCGCAATCCGAACCAGGCTGACCAGTTGGAAGCCTGCATGCGTGCGGCCCATTCGCTGAAAGGCGCCGCGCGAATCGTTGGCATCGATGCCGGCGTCAGCGTCGCCCACGTCATGGAGGACTGCCTCGTGGCAGCCCAGGAAGGGCGGTTGTTGCTGCGCGCCGAGCATATCGACGCCCTGTTGCGCGGCACCGACTTGCTGATGCACATCGCCACGCCGGGAGACCCGGCCGGTGAGGCGGCTGTCCCAGCTTTCCTGGCGCAGATGGCGAGCCTGCTGGATCCCGCCACAGCCGCCGCGCCCTTCGCAGTCGAGGTTCCAGAACCTGAGAGGCTCGTGCAACCGCCAGTGATCGGGCCTGTCCCGGCAGAGCCAGAGGCTGACCTCGAACCGACGCCGCGCAAGGCGGGCAAGCGAGGCAGCGAGGGCAGTGAGCGGGTATTACGCGTGACCGCCGACCGCCTCAACAGCCTGCTCGATCTTTCCAGCAAGTCACTGGTCGAGACCCAGCGACTCAAGCCGTACCTGGCCACCTTGCAGCGTCTCAAACGCATGCATGGCCAAGGCATGCGCGCGCTCGATGGCCTGAAAACCCAGCTCGAAGGCAGCGGTCAGCGTCTGGAAGTGCTCGAAGCCCTGGCTCAGACCCAGCGCCTGCTGGCGGAAACCCAGGAGATCCTGCAGCAGCAGGCCGCCGACCTCGACGAGTTCGGCTGGCAGGCCAGCCAGCGCGCCCAATTGTTGTACGACACCGCCCTGGCCTGCCGTATGCGGCCGTTCGCCGATGTCCTGACCGGCCAGAGCCGCATGGTGCGCGACCTTGGTCGCTCGCTGGGCAAACAGGTGCGCCTGCAGATCGAGGGCGAGAAGACCCAGGTCGATCGCGACGTGCTGGAAAAGCTCGAGGCGCCACTGACTCACCTGCTGCGCAATGCGGTCGACCATGGCATCGAGCTGCCCGAGCGGCGGGTGCTGGCGGGCAAGCCGGCCGAGGGCGTGATCCGCTTGCGCGCTTCCCACCAGGCGGGTCAGTTGATGCTTGAGCTCAGTGACGACGGTGCCGGTATCGACCTGGAGCGACTGCGCCGCAGCATCGCCGAGCGCGGATTGTCGCCTGCCGAAACGCTGTCGCGAATGAGCGAGGCGGAGTTGCTGACCTTCCTCTTCCTGCCGGGCTTCAGCCTGCGCGACAAGGTGACCGAGGTGTCCGGGCGTGGTGTCGGCCTGGATGCGGTGCAGCACATGGTGCGCGACCTGCGCGGTGCCATCGAACTGACCCAGGTGGCCGGGCAAGGCTGTCGTTTTCAACTGGAAGTGCCGCTGACGCTGTCGGTGGTGCGCAGCCTGGTGGTCGAGGTAGGCGGTGAGGCATATGCCTTCCCGCTGGCTCACATCGAGCGCACCCTGGAGGTGGCTGCCGAGGAGATCGTGCAGGTCGAGGGCCGCCAGCACTTCTGGCACGAAGGCCGCCATGTAGGCCTGGTCGCCGCCACCCAGTTGCTCAACCGTCCAGCGGGGCAGGGCGATGAAAGCAGCCTGCGGGTGGTGGTGATCCGCGAGCGCGAACAGCTTTATGGCGTGGCCGTGGAGCGTTTGATTGGCGAGCGCGTGCTGGTGGTGATGCCGCTCGACCCGCGGCTGGGCAAGATCCAGGACATATCCGCCGGTGCGCTGCTCGATGATGGCTCAGTGGTGCTAATCGTCGACGTCGAAGACCTGCTGCGCTCGGTCGAGAAGCTGCTCAGCACCGGCCGCCTGGAGCGCATCGAACGCAGCGCCCACGGCGCGCGTGGTGCGGATCGCAAACGCATCCTGGTGGTCGACGATTCGCTGACGGTGCGCGAGCTGCAACGCAAGTTGCTGAGCACGCGCGGCTACGAGGTAGCCGTGGCGGTCGATGGCATGGACGGCTGGAACGCGCTGCGTGGCGAGGACTTCGACCTGCTGATCACCGATATCGACATGCCGCGCATGGACGGTATCGAACTCGTCACCCTGGTGCGCCGTGACCAACGCCTGCAAACCTTGCCCGTGATGGTGGTGTCGTACAAGGATCGTGAAGAAGATCGCAGGCGTGGCCTGGATGCTGGCGCCGACTACTATTTGGCTAAAGCCAGCTTCCATGACGATGCGTTGCTGGATGCCGTGGTGGAGCTGATTGGGGGTGCTCAAGGATGAAGATCGCCATCGTTAACGACATGCCACTTGCCGTTGAAGCCCTGCGCCGGGCCCTGGCCTTCGAGCCTGCACACCAGGTGATCTGGGTGGCCGGCGACGGCGCCGAAGCCGTGCGCCGTTGCAGCGAGGAACTGCCGGACCTGATCCTGATGGACCTGATCATGCCGGTGATGGACGGTGTCGAGGCCACACGGCGGATCATGGCCGAGACCCCATGCGCCATCGTGATCGTCACCGTCGACCGCAAGCAGAACGTGCACCGGGTGTTCGAGGCCATGGGCCATGGTGCGCTGGATGTGGTCGATACCCCGGCCCTGGGGGCGGGAGATGCCCGCGAGGCGGCGGCACCGCTGCTGCGCAAGATCCTCAATATCGGCTGGTTGATCGGCCAGCAACGCACCAGTGCGGCGAAGTCGGTATCGGCCCCGCTGCGATCGGCATCACAGCGCCGCGGACTGGTGGCCATCGGCTCTTCGGCCGGAGGGCCAGCAGCGCTCGAAGTGCTGCTCAAGGGCCTGCCGCCAGAGTTTCCCGCCGCCATCGTGCTGGTCCAGCACGTCGACCAGGTGTTTGCGGCCGGCATGGCCGAGTGGCTCAGCACCGCCAGTGGACTCCCTGTGCGCCTGGCCCGTGAAGGCGAGCCGCCGCAACCTGGGCAGGTGCTGCTGGCGGGAACCAACCACCACATACGTCTGCTGCAAAATGGCCAGTTGGCCTACACTGCCGAACCGGTCAACGAAATCTATCGGCCTTCGATCGATGTGTTCTTCGAGAGCGTTGCACGTTTCTGGAGCGGTGACGCGGTAGGCGTGCTGCTCACCGGCATGGGCCGCGACGGTGCCCATGGCCTGAAACTGATGCGCCAGCAAGGCTTTTTGACCATCGCGCAGGATCAGTCCAGCAGCGCGGTGTATGGCATGCCCAAGGCTGCTGCGGCCATTGATGCTGCGGTGGAAATACGCCCGCTGGAGCGAATCGCCGGGCGACTGATGGAAATCTTTGCAAAATGACGATATGTATTGCATCACGCCGCCTGGCCGGCAGTGACTGGATGATTACGGATGAATGATCTACCGATCGACGGTTTCACGACCACCAACGAAAACTCGGCAATGGTCCTGTTGGTCGACGACCAGGCCATGATCGGCGAGGCGGTGCGTCGTGGCCTGGCCCACGAAGAGAACATCGACTTCCACTTCTGTGCCGATCCGCACCAGGCCGTGGCCCAGGCAGTGCTCATCAAGCCTACGGTGATTCTTCAGGACCTGATCATGCCTGGCCTGGACGGGCTGACCCTGGTGCGCGAATACCGTAGCAATGCAGCGACCCAGGACATCCCGATCATCGTGCTGTCGACCAAGGAAGACCCGCTGGTCAAGAGCGCGGCGTTCGCTGCTGGAGCCAACGATTACCTGGTCAAGCTGCCGGATACCATCGAGCTGGTAGCACGTATTCGCTACCACTCGCGTTCATACCTGACCCTGTTGCAACGAGACGAAGCCTACCGCGCCTTGCGCGTGAGCCAGCAGCAACTGCTCGACACCAACCTGATGCTGCAGCGGCTGATGAACTCCGACGGCCTTACCGGCTTGTCCAACCGCCGTCACTTCGATGAGTACCTGGAACTGGAGTGGCGTCGGGCCATGCGTGAACAGCAGCAACTGTCGCTGCTGATGATCGACGTCGACTACTTCAAGGCCTACAACGACAGCTTTGGCCATTTGGCAGGCGATGAGACCCTGCGTCAGGTCGCCGATGCCATCCGGGACTGCTGCTCGCGTCCCTCCGACCTGCCGGCGCGCTATGGTGGCGAAGAGTTTGCCCTGGTGTTGCCCAACACGTCGCCGGGAGGCGCCCGGCTGGTGGCGGAGAAGCTACGCCAGACCATCCTCGGGCTGAATATCCCGCACAGTGCCCCCCACGCCGACTCGGTGCTGACCGTGAGCATTGGCCTGGCAACGCAGACGCCGAGTATCGGCAGTCATTGCCGGCAATTGATCTCGGCGGCGGACAAGGGGTTGTACCTGGCCAAGAACAGCGGTCGCAATCAGGTTGGTATCGCCTGACAGGGCCGCATCGCCGGCAAGCGGGTGCCTGCCGTGGTCGCACCGGGCTTGCTGGCGAGAAGACCGTGCAAGCGCTTTACGTCCCCTGGGCCGACACCATTTTCTACCGCCCGGCGGGTCTGCCGCCAGGCTCCAGACTGGGTTATACTCGCGGGCTTTTCACCGAATTCGCACGAGAGCTGCCCGCCCATGGAAATCCAACCGATTCTGAACACCATCAAGGACCTCACCGAGCGTTCCCAGTCCATTCGGGGGTATCTTTGACTACGATCACAAGCATGACCGCCTGATCGAAGTCAACCGCGAGCTGGAAGACCCCAACGTCTGGAACAAGCCTGAGTACGCCCAGGCGCTGGGCCGTGAGCGTGCCATGCTGGCGCAGGTCGTCGAGACCCTGGACAAGATGTCCAACGGCTTGACCGACTGCAAGGACCTGCTGGACATGGCCGTCGAAGAAAATGACGAAGGCGCCGTCAGCGACGTCGTGACCGAGCTGCAAGGCCTGGAAGAAATCCTGGCCCAGCTTGAGTTCCGTCGCATGTTCAGCGGCGAGATGGACATGAACAACGCCTACCTGGACATCCAGGCCGGCTCTGGCGGCACCGAGGCGCAGGACTGGGCCAACATCCTGCTGCGCATGTACCTGCGCTGGGCCGACAAGCGTGGTTTCGATGCCACCATCATCGAGCTTTCCGAAGGTGAGGTCGCCGGCATCAAGGGCGCTACGGTGCACATCAAGGGCGAGTACGCCTTTGGCTGGCTGCGTACCGAGATCGGCGTGCACCGCCTGGTGCGCAAGAGCCCGTTCGACTCCGGTGCCCGTCGCCACACCTCGTTCTCGGCGGTATTCGTCTCGCCCGAGATCGACGACAAGGTCGAGATCGAAATCAACCCGGCCGACCTGCGTATCGACACCTACCGCTCCTCCGGTGCCGGTGGTCAGCACGTCAACACCACCGACTCGGCGGTGCGTATCACTCACGTGCCGACCAACACCGTGGTGGCCTGCCAGAACGAACGCTCCCAGCACGCCAACAAGGACACCGCCATGAAAATGCTGCGGGCCAAGCTGTACGAGCTGGAAATGCAGAAGCGCAATGCCGCTTCGCAGGCGCTGGAAGACAGCAAGTCGGACATCGGCTGGGGCCACCAGATCCGCTCCTACGTGCTGGATGACTCGCGCATCAAGGACCTGCGTACCGGCGTCGAGCGTAGCGACTGCCAGAAGGTCCTGGACGGCGACCTCGACCAGTACCTGGAAGCAAGCCTCAAGCAGGGCCTGTAAACCGCATACCACCGCCGCGATACGAGGCCATCGGCCCGTATCGCGTGCCCTGCCCGACAGGGGCAACGAACACCTGATGGAAAGAATGACGACATGAGCGACCTCAACACCCAACCGCAAGACCTGCAACAGGAAGAAAACGCCCTGATCGCGCTGCGCAAGGAAAAACTTGCCGCCGAGCGCGCCAAAGGCAATGCCTTCCCCAACGACTTCCGCCGCGACAGCTACTGCAACGACCTGCAGAAACAGTACGCGGACAAGACCAAGGAAGAGCTGGAAGCTGCAGCGATTCCGGTCAAGGTGGCAGGCCGCATCATGCTCAACCGTGGCTCGTTCATGGTCATCCAGGACATGACTGGCCGCATCCAGGTCTACGTCAACCGCAAGACCCTGCCGGAAGAAACCCTGGCTGCGGTCAAGACCTGGGACCTGGGCGACATCATCAGCGCCGAAGGCACCCTGGCCCGTTCTGGCAAGGGCGACCTGTACGTGGAAATGACCGATGTGCGCCTGCTGACCAAGTCGCTGCGCCCGCTGCCGGACAAGCACCACGGCTTGACCGACACCGAGCAGCGCTACCGCCAGCGCTACGTCGACCTGATGGTCAACGAAGAAACCCGCCACACCTTCCGCGTTCGTTCGCAGGTGATCTCGCATATCCGCAAGTTCCTCATCGAGCGCGACTTCCTCGAAGTCGAAACGCCGATGCTGCAGACCATTCCGGGCGGCGCTGCGGCCAAGCCGTTCGAAACCCACCACAACGCGCTGGACATGGCCATGTTCCTGCGTATCGCGCCCGAGCTGTACCTCAAGCGCCTGGTGGTCGGTGGCTTCGAGAAAGTCTTCGAGATCAACCGCAACTTCCGTAACGAAGGTGTGTCGACTCGTCACAACCCCGAGTTCACCATGCTCGAGTTCTACCAGGCCTACGCCGACTACCGCGACAACATGGACCTCACCGAGGAACTGTTCCGCGAGCTGGCGCAGCTGGTCCTGGGTTCCACCGATGTGCCGTACGGCGACAAGGTATTCCACTTTGGCGAGCCGTTCGCCCGCCTGTCGGTGTTCGACTCGATCCTCAAGTACAACCCGGAACTCACCGCTGCCGACCTGCAGGACGTCGACCGCGCCCGTGAAATCGCCAAGAAGGCCGGTGCCAAGGTGCTGGGCCACGAAGGCCTGGGCAAACTGCAGGTGATGATTTTCGAAGAGCTGGTCGAGCACAAGCTGGAGCAGCCCCACTTCATCACCGAGTACCCGTTCGAGGTCTCGCCGCTGGCCCGTCGCAACGACCAGAACCCGGCGGTTACCGACCGCTTCGAGCTGTTCATCGGTGGCCGCGAAATCGCCAATGCCTACTCCGAGCTCAATGATGCCGAAGACCAGGCCGAACGCTTCCTGGCCCAGGTGGCCGAGAAGGATGCCGGTGACGACGAAGCCATGCACTACGATGCCGACTTCGTCCGCGCCCTCGAATACGGCATGCCGCCGACCGCGGGCGAAGGTATCGGTATCGACCGCCTGGTGATGTTGCTGACCAACTCGCCGTCTATCCGTGACGTGATCCTGTTCCCGCACATGCGTCCGCAGGCCTGAGTCAATTGAACGAGCCGCCTTTCGAGGCGGCTTTTTCTTGCCTGTACATCCGTATTGGTGGTGCCGGCCGCTTCGCATCCGCAGCCGCGAAGCGTCCGGCACTGACGAAACACTGTTCATGAGGTACCCCCCGTGACACCCGCAATGCCTCACCAGGGCGCCGCCGGCATCGCCACCGCCGTCGCCGAAAGCGTGCAATACCAAGGCCGCAAGACTGCCCGCCAAGGCAGCGAGCAACGCCGCCAGCTGATCCTCGACGCCGCCATGCGGATCGTCGTGCGTGATGGTGTCCGTGGTGTGCGCCACCGGGCGGTAGCCGCCGAGGCGGGTGTGCCGCTATCGGCTACCACCTATTACTTCAAGGATATCGAGGACCTGCTCACCGATACCTTCGCCCAGTACGTCGAGCGAAGTGCCGCCTATATGGCCAAGTTGTGGGCCAATACTGAAGTGCTGCTGCGCCAGTTGGTGGCGCAGGGTGATGGCAGCCTGGAGTCGCGGGCACGGCTGGCCGACGAGGTGGCGCGCATGACCGCCGACTATGTGTCGCGCCAGTTGCTCAACCGCCGAGACTTCCTCATGGCCGAGCAGGCCTTCCGTCAGGAGGCATTGCTGTGCCCGCGTCTGGCCGAGCTGGTCTGTGCCCACGAGCAGATCCTGCTGCATGGCACCCGCCAGCTGCTGCAAGTGGTCGGCTCGCGGCAACCGGAACAGGACGCCCACATGTTGACGGCGATAATCGAGCAGATGGAATATCAGGGCCTGCTCAAGGACGCTGACACGCAGGCCGATGGGCAGATGCTCGCTATGCTTACCCGATACTTGCACCTGGTGTTGGCATCGGGCTGAGCTGAGACCGAACTTTCAAGGAGAACTTGATGAAAGCCTGGCGTGTGGTGTTGTTGACGTTGTCATTCCTGCTGCTGGGCGGTTGTCTGGTGACCTTCCATGAGCCGCTGCCGAGCAACCAGGCGGCGCCCAAGGCCTTGCTCGGCAAATGGAGCAGCAAGGACGCGTGGGGCGAGCCGCTGAAGCTGGTGATCAGCCGCAGTGGTGCCGATGCCTACAAGGCGGTTGCCACTGCGAAGGGCAAGAAACCCGAAGAATATGTGTTCACTGTGTCGCGCCACGGCAACCGCTGGTACCTGTCGGCCGGGGTTCCCAAGCGCCTGGGCGGCAATTTCCTGATCGGCGGTTTCGACATCGTCGATGGCAAGGAGCTGGTGCTTTACAACCTGGACGTCGAGCAGGTGCAGCAGGCGGTCGAGAAGAAGGAGCTGAGTGGGCGCAGCACCGAGGTGCCTGAGGACAATGGTGAGGGCATATTGATCGACAGCCCGTCGGCGCGGGTATTGGCCTACCTGGACGACCCGGCCAACTCCGACCTTTTCGTCGAGGTGGCGCGGTTCCAGCGGGCCGGCAAATAACCGTGTTGGCTGCTTCGCGGCTAAAGCCGCTCCTACAGGGATTGCAGTACCTGTGGTGGATTTAGCCGCGAAGAGGCCGGTACAGGCAATGCAAAGGCTTGGCACTCAGTTCCAATAAGGAGTCCCCGGTGGACGAATACCAGCAAACCATCCGCGCCCTGTCCGACCGCATCGTCGCGGCACAGACCCCGATCCGGGTCCTGGACGCGGTGAAGTGGGACGACAGCATCCGCCAAGGCTTTCTCAAGGCCAAGGGCAAGGAACCGCCGGCCGTCGACCGTGCCTATTACCAGTCCCGCCCTCTGTCGTTCGATTCCAGCGCGGTCAAGGCCGAGTTCCAGAGCATCGAGCGCGATATCACCCGCCAGTTGGGCCAATTCAACCCGGTTGGGCAGATCATGCGGCGCATGTGCAAGGAGTACCGCATGGTGGTGCGCATGCTCGAAGCGCGTGGCACCGAGGATTTCGGTCTGATCTCGCAGGAGCTCTACGGCGCCGCTTCCGACGCCTTCCACGCGGGTGACCCGACCTTGGCCGATCTGGGCCTGATGCTCTCGGACTACCTGAACAACATCGACGGCCGTGGCGACCTCAAGGACGAACCGAAGAACCTTACCGCCAAGGAGGCCGTGGACATCCTCCAGCACCGCCTGAACAAGGTGTTCGGCGAGGCAGAGGAAACCATTCGCGTATTCGAGTCCGACGGTATCGTCGCCGATGCCGCGGCGGGAGCCGACTACATCAAGGTCCGCGCCGACGCCATGTTCAACAGCCGCGATGTGCGCGCGCTGGAAGTTCACGAGGGACTGGTGCATGTGGGCACCACGCTGAACGGTCTCAACCAGCCGATCTGCACCTTCCTGGCCAAGGGCCCGCCCTCGTCGACGGTGACCCAGGAGGGGTTGGCCATCCTCATGGAGGTGATCGCCTTTGCGTCCTACCCCTGCCGGTTGCGCAAGCTGACCAACCGCACCCGGGCCATCCATATGGTCGAGGAGGGGGCGGACTTCTTGCAGGTCTTCGCGTTCTTCCGCGAGCAAGGTTTCGAAATGGCGCAGTGCTACAGCAATGCCAGCCGGGTATTCCGCGGTTCGGTGCCCAATGGCTTGCCATTCACCAAGGACTTGTCCTACCTCAAGGGCTTCATCATGGTTTACAACTACATTCAGTTGGCCGTGAAGAAGGGCAAGCTGGAGCAGATTCCACTGCTGTTCTGCGGCAAGACCACCCTGGAAGACATGCGCACCCTGCGCCAACTGGTCGAAGAAGGCCTGGTGGAGCCCCCCAAATACCTGCCGGAGCAGTTCCGGGACCTGAGTGCGCTGTCGGCCTGGATGTGCTTCTCCAACTTCCTCAACCACCTGAGCCTGGACCGTATTGAAGCCGACTACGCGAACATTCTCTGAATGCTGGCGCCTGCTGGCCCTGAGCGTGCTGCTGGGGCTGGGTGGCTGCAGCAGCCTGCTGTTCTACCCTGAACCAGGGCAGGCGTTCACACCGGCGCGAGCCAAGCTCGACTACCGCGATGTCAGTCTGATGACCTCGGATGGTGTCCGTCTGCACGGTTGGTGGCTGCCGGCCAAGGCCGGTGTCCAGCTCAAGGGCACGGTGCTGCACCTGCACGGCAATGGTGGCAACCTGCCGGGACACCTGGGTGGCAGCTACTGGCTGCCGGAGCAGGGCTACCAGGTACTGATGATTGACTATCGCGGTTACGGCTTATCCGAAGGCAAGCCGTCGTTGCCGGAGGTCTACCTGGACATCGCTGCCGCGATGGCGTGGCTGGACCAGGCTCCCGAGGTGAAGAACAAGCCATTGGTATTGCTGGGCCAGAGCCTCGGCGGAGCGATGGCGATCCATTACCTGGCGGCCCACCCCGAGCAGCAGCAGCGCTTCAGCGCGCTGGTGTTCGACGGCGTGCCGGCCAGTTATCGCGCCGTCGGCCGCTACGCCTTGAGCACTTCATGGATGACCTGGCCGCTGCAGGTGCCACTGTCCTGGCTAGTGCCGGACGGCGACAGTGCGATTCGCTCGGTCGAGCAACTGAGCAGACCGCCGAAGCTGTTCTTCCACAGTATCGATGACAACCTGGTGCCGATGGACAATGGTATTCGCCTGTACCAGCACGCGCCGCCACCGCGGGTCTTGCAGTTGACCCGTGGTGGCCATGTGCAGACCTTCGCCGACCCGGTCTGGCGCCAGGTGATGCTGCGTTTCCTCGACGACCCCAGCCGTTTCAACGGTCTGCGGCGGCTGGCCGAAATACCCAATTACCCTGACGAGAAGAACAAGCAATGAGTGAAGAACGCAACGCCATCCCGCTGATCCTGACCGGCGTCGGCAGCATCATCGTGACGGTGGGGGCCCTCTGGTACTACGGTTACCTGCATTTCGCCAAGCCCGAGGACGCGTTGTTGTTGCAGGACTACACCATGCTCAAGACCGTTCCAGGGGAGGACTACAAGGTTTCCCTGGACCCGGCACCTCAAGTGGCCCAGTGCGTCGATGGGGTGCTGGTGCTGTTCGATACGCAGCAGAAAGGCCTGACCGGCGTGTTGGTGGACAACCGCAAGCGGGCGGTACGCTGCATGGGCGAGGAGACGCCGCAACAAGCGCAGTGAAAGGAGCGGTTCAAGGGTCAAGCTGCTGCGCAAGCTGTCGCGAAACAGGGCAGCCGCCGCAAGCGGATATTGTGCAGGCGATGTGGGAGCCTTGCGTCGCGAAAGGGCCGCAAAGCGGCCCCCGCGATCACGTCATTGAAGCTTACTGCACCTGGCTCACCGCCCGCGGCGCCACCGGCTGGTTGTCGTTGGAGATGGTGACCTCTACCCGACGGTTCTGTGCACGCCCGGAGTTGCTGGCGTTGTCCGCAACCGGGTACTCCTTGCCATACCCTTGGGCAACGATGCGCGCCGGATCGACGCCAGCGCGCACCAGTGCCATGCGCACGGCATTGGCGCGCCGTTCCGACAGGCTCTGGTTGTAGCTGGCCGAACCGACGCTGTCGGTGTAACCCTCGACGATCACCTTGCGCTCCGGATTCTCCTGAAGGAACTGGGCCAGTTTGGTGACGTTCGGGTAGGCACTGCTCTTGAGCTCAGCCTTGTTGAAGTCGAACAGCACGTCGCCGAAGGTCACCAACGTGCCACGGTCGGTTTGCTTGGCGTTGAGGCTTTCCTGGAGCTTGGCGATCTGCGCGTCACGGGCATCGAGCTTGGCCTGGGCACGTTGCGCGGCGGCATTCTTCAGCTCGTTTTCAGCCGAGCGCAAGGCGATGGTCTGTTTGGCCACCTCCACACGCTGGTTGGTCAGGTAGGCCAACTGGTCGACCTTCTTGCTGTCTTCACGCTCCATGAACGCCTTGTCGGCCTTGTTCAGCCAGTCCTGGGCGTCCTTGGTTTCCAGGGCCGCCACTTTGCTCGACTGAGGGTCGCTTTGCAAAGAGGAGAAGTTGGTGCGGGCCGACTCCAGGTTCGGGTTCGGGTCGTGGGCGCACGCGGCGAGGCCGACGCTCAGGGCCAGCAGGGTGGGAATCATGATGGCATTGCGCATAGTGTTCTTCCTTTGATCAGTTGCGAAGGCTGGGATTGGCGTAGGCAGGCTCATTGAGCACTGCGCAGGCCTTCCTCACGCACGTCCTGAGCGCCCTGGCGGGCATCCTGTACGGCTTTCTGGGCCTTGGCGGCCTGGGCCTTGCGTTCGGCCACGCGAGCGTCCCACTCGGCCTGCTCGGCCAGGCGCTTGGCCTCGTCGTACTTTTTGTCGTGCATGGCGATTTCCGCCTGCTTGAATTTGTCCTGGGCGGCTTTCATTTCAACTGCGGCGAACTCGGTGCCCCCGGCGCTGACCGCCGAATTCACCGCGGACTGGGTGACGGCGTACTGCTCGGTGGGCGGTTTACCGGCGCATCCGGCCAGGATCAGGCTACCGCCAAGGGCTAGCGCGGCCAGCTTGATTCCACGCACAGGGGTGGATGAGGGGGAGCAGGTGCGGCGCTTCATAGTCAGTTCCATTGGATCACTCCTGTTTACGACGTTGTCCGTAGCAGTCCATCGCTTGTTCCCTGACACGACCGCGTGCTGGCGCCTCACAGTGCACAACCGCAAGTGTGCAGGGTTTTAGCGTGGTGGCTAATGGCTGTGACTTGGGCGTTTTTCGAATAGTTCAGAAAAAATCACCTGGCCCGCTCCTGCAGGCGAGGCAATGCAACTGCAGGAGCCGGCTTGCCGGCGAGAGAGGAGGGCAGGGAGAGGCCAGGGCCCGGAAGGTCAGTTCTTGCCGTCTTTGGCCAAGTCGCTGAGTGCGTGAAGATGATGGCGGGACAGTGCGAGGAAGCGTGGGGTGGGGCCTACGTCTTCGTACAGTGGGTCGCCTTGTTCGTCGGTGGAAATGACCCGCTGGCCCTTCACATAGGGGAGGCTGGCCTCCAGCTCCTCGAGTGCGGCGGCGACCAGCTCGCCGAGCAGTTCCTCGGCCGAGCGTTTGGGGTACATGTCGATCAGCGCAGCCAGACGCGCTTCGGACTCAAGGTCCAAGTGCAGTATGTGGGGCGTTGGGCTCAGGGCGCCTGCTGCATTCTGTTCCCAGTGCTGGACGAGTTCACGGATTTTCATGATCACCTCTTTCTATGCCTTGAAGGACGGCATTGCATCGGACGCTTTGCTCTAACTTTAGTTTGCTTTGCCCGATCGCGGCTTGCCATGGCAGCTCGGCTGTGGGCACTCTTGGTGCCTGTGCTGTTACCTGGGCGAGCGCGCGGGCGAGCCGCGCCAAAGAGAGGGCCAATGACTGATATCGATGTGCGCTTGCGTGAAGATGTCCATCTGTTGGGTGAGCTGCTTGGCGAGACCATTCGTCAGCAGCACGGCGAAGCGTTCTTGCAGAAGATCGAGGACATCCGCCACAGCGCCAAGGCCGATCGCCGCAGCGCTGGGGAGAAGTTGAGCTCGACCCTGGCGGACTTGGCCGACGAAGATCTGCTGCCTGTCGCCCGAGCGTTCAACCAGTTCCTCAACCTGGCCAACATGGCCGAGCAATATCAACTGATTCGACGCCGTGACGCTGACCAGCCAGAGCCGTTCGAGTCGCGCGTATTGCCAGAACTGCTGGCGCGCCTCAAGCAGGCAGGGCACAGCAACGATGCGCTGGCCCGGCAACTGGCCAAGCTGGATATCCAACTGGTGCTCACCGCTCACCCGACCGAGGTTGCCAGACGTACGCTGATTCAGAAGTACGATGCCATCGCCGGGCAATTGGCCGCCCAGGACCATCGGGACCTTATCCCGGCTGAGCGTCAACAGGTACGCGAGCGCTTGCGCAGGTTGATCGCTGAGGCCTGGCACACCGAAGAAATACGCCGCAGCCGGCCCACACCGGTGGATGAAGCCAAATGGGGCTTCGCGGTGATCGAACACTCCCTGTGGCAGGCCATTCCCAACCACTTGCGCAAAGTCGATAAAGCGCTGTTCGAGGCCACGGGCTTGCACTTGCCACTGGAGGCGGCGCCGATCCGTTTCGCGTCCTGGATGGGCGGCGACCGGGATGGCAACCCCAACGTCACGGCCAGCGTTACCCGGGAAGTCTTGCTACTGGCTCGCTGGATGGCCGCCGACCTGTTCCTGCGCGACATCGATACCTTGGCCGCCGAACTTTCCATGCAGCAGGCCAGCGCTGCACTGCGTGAACAGGTCGGCGACAGCGCCGAGCCATACCGGGCCTTGCTCAAGCAGTTGCGCGACCGCCTGCGGGCGACCCGAGCCTGGGCCCAGGCCTCGCTGGCCAGCCCGCAGCCGATGCCTGCCGAAGTGCTGGTGGACAACCGCGACCTGATCGCACCGCTGGAACTGTGCTACCAGTCCCTGCATGCGTGCGGCATGGGTGTGATCGCCGACGGTCCGCTGCTCGACAGCCTGCGTCGGGCAGTGACCTTCGGCCTGTTCCTCGGCCGCCTGGACGTGCGCCAGGATGCTGCCCGGCATCGCGATGCGCTGTCGGAAATCACCGACTACCTGGGTCTGGGCAGTTACGCCGAGTGGGATGAAGACCGGCGGATCGAGTTCCTCCAGACCGAACTGAAAAACCGCCGGCCGCTGCTGCCGGCGCATTTCAAGCCCCAGGCCGACACCGCCGAGGTATTGGCCACGTGTCGGGAAGTCGCGGCGGCGCCCGCAGCTTCCTTGGGTTCCTATGTCATCTCCATGGCGGGAGCCGCCTCGGATGTGCTGGCCGTGCAATTGCTGCTCAAGGAAGCTGGCCTGACCCGACCGATGCGTGTGGTGCCGCTGTTCGAGACCCTCGCCGACCTGGATAACGCCGGCCCGGTGATGGAGCGGCTGCTGGGCCTGCCGGGCTATCGCGCCAGCCTGCGCGGCCCGCAGGAAGTGATGATCGGCTATTCCGACTCGGCCAAGGACGCGGGCACTACCGCAGCGGCCTGGGCTCAGTATCGCGCTCAGGAGAACCTAGTGCGTATCTGCCAAGAGCATCAGGTGGAACTGTTGTTGTTCCATGGCCGCGGTGGCACCGTAGGCCGTGGCGGTGGCCCGGCCCACGCGGCGATTCTGTCGCAGCCGCCAGGCTCGGTGGCGGGGCGGTTCCGCACCACTGAACAAGGCGAGATGATCCGTTTCAAGTTCGGTTTGCCAGGCATCGCCGAGCAGAACCTCAACCTTTACCTGGCCGCCGTGCTGGAGGCCACCTTGTTGCCGCCTCCGCCCCCTGAGCCGGCATGGCGCGAGGTGATGGACCAGTTGGCGGCCGATGGCCTCAAGGCTTATCGCGGGGTGGTGCGAGAGAACCCCGATTTCGTCGAATATTTCCGTCAGTCGACGCCAGAGCAGGAGCTGGGGCGCCTGCCGCTGGGCAGTCGCCCGGCCAAGCGCCGCGCCGGCGGTATAGAGAGCTTGCGCGCCATTCCGTGGATCTTCGGTTGGACCCAGACCCGCCTGATGCTGCCTGCCTGGCTGGGGTGGGAGACCGCGCTGACCAATGCCTTGAGCCGTGGCCAGGGCCCGCTGCTGGCGCAGATGCGCGAGCAATGGCCGTTCTTCCGCACCCGTATCGACATGCTGGAGATGGTGTTGGCCAAGGCCGACGCGCAAATTGCCGAGGCCTACGACGAACGTCTAGTGCAACCGCACCTGCTTCCTTTAGGTGCGCACCTGCGCGACCTATTGTCGCAGTCATGCCGGGTCGTACTGGGTTTGACCGGGCAACCGGTGCTACTGGCACACAGCCCCGAGACCCTGGAATTCATCAGCCTGCGCAATACCTACCTGGACCCGCTGCACCGCCTTCAGGCGGAGTTGCTGGCCCGATCGCGCAGCCGTGAAGCCGCTCTGGACAGCCCGTTGGAGCAGGCCTTGCTAGTGACTGTGGCGGGTATCGCCGCGGGCTTGCGCAACACCGGTTGAGGTCTGCAAGCGGCCGTCATGCCCGGGTTACGCCAAGGGGGCATGGCCGGGTGAGGAGGGTGGTTGCGCCGAGCGCAACCGCCTCTTGGGCAGGTCGTACATGGCGCAATCCTGAAACTTTGGGACGCTTGTCTGGCTGCCGGGCGCTGTGTATCTTGAGCAGCCTTTTGACCGATTTCTGGTCAATACCCGATTTTCCGGACTTGGCCCTGGTCGCCGAATCCATTGAATTGCATAGAAAAATATGAGGAGCACAAGATGCGCGTAATTCTGCTGGGAGCTCCCGGGGCCGGTAAAGGTACTCAGGCAAAGTTCATCACCGAGAAGTTCGGTATTCCACAGATCTCCACCGGTGACATGCTGCGTGCCGCCGTCAAGGCCGGTACCCCGCTGGGCCTGGAGCTCAAGAAAGTCATGGATGCCGGCCAGCTGGTCTCCGACGAGCTGATCATCAGCCTGGTCAAGGAGCGCATCGCCCAGCCTGATTGCGCCAAGGGCTGCCTGTTCGACGGTTTCCCGCGCACCATCCCGCAGGCTGAAGCCATGGTTGCCGCCGGTGTCGATATCGACGCCGTGGTTGAAATCGCCGTGGACGACGAAGAAATCGTTGGCCGCATGGCCGGTCGCCGCGTGCACCTGGCTTCGGGCCGCACCTACCACATTCAGTACAACCCGCCGAAAGTGGAAGGCAAGGACGACGTCACTGGCGAAGACCTGATCCAGCGCGACGACGACAAGGAAGAAACCGTGCGTCACCGCCTGTCGGTCTACCACAGCCAGACCAAGCCGCTGGTGGACTTCTACCAGAAGCTGTCGGCCGCCCACAACGGCAAGCCGAAGTACAGCCACATCGAAGGCGTTGGTTCGGTCGAGTCGATCACCGCCAAGGTGCTGGCAGCGCTGAGCTGATCCATCACCGTGCGTCACGACGGCCCGCTTGCGGGCCGTTGTCGTTTATACTGCCGCTCTTTTTCCCCGTTGCCTGGAAACCTGTTCGATGACCACCTTGCTGGCCCTGGATACCGCCACCGAAGCCTGTTCCGTTGCATTGCTGCATGACGGCAAGGTCACCAGCCACTATGAAGTCATCCCCCGCATGCACGCGCAGAAACTGCTGCCGATGATCAAGCAGTTGCTGGCTGAGTCAGGCGTTGCGCTCAATGCTCTGGATGCCATCGCCTTCGGTCGCGGTCCAGGTGCCTTCACCGGTGTGCGCATCGCCATTGGCGTCGTGCAGGGCCTTGCATTTGCCCTGGAGCGCCCGGTATTGCCGGTCTCCAACCTGGCCGCATTGGCCCAGGGCGCTCTGCGCGAGCGCCGTGTGCAGCAAGTGGCAGCCGCCATCGATGCGCGCATGGACGAAGTGTACTGGGGTTGCTACCAGGCCGAGGCCGGCGAAATGCGCCTGGTTGGCCAGGAAGCGGTACTGCCGCCAGAGCGCGTGAGCTTGCCTGAGGGGAGCCGTGGCGAATGGTTCGGCGCAGGTACCGGGTGGGGCTACGCCGAGCGCCTGGCCGTACCGGTCAGCGCCAGCGACGCAGGCGCATTGCCCCATGCATTGGATATTCTCAGCCTTGCCGGTTACGCCTGGGCGCGTGGCGAGGCCATCGCCGCCGAGCAGGCGCAACCGGTCTACTTGCGCGATAATGTGGCTACGCCAAAGGCACGTTGACGGTCGTTCGTCGGTTATCGCGGTTGTCGATAAACCTTTTGTGCGAACTGTGGTCCAGTTATCACTCGAGCATTAGCGATGGATCCCTGATGCTGCTAAATTGCCATCATTGGTCCAGAGTGCTCACTCCATGCGTATCGACGGTTTCTCATCGCAGTCCTATCCGATCAAGCGTGCACCGCGCAAGGCTCCGGTACGCGATGAATCTGTCGACGATGCCGAAGTGATCGAGGAGGCCGTTGACGAGCAGGCGGCCGCACCTCGACGCAATGGCGGCTTGCCCGCCCGTCAACAAGACCTGATCTTTCCCCGTGCCCGAGACCGCCGAACCGCCACTGCGCTGGCCAGTTACCTCAGCACCGCCGGTTTTACCGATTGGGACATGGAAGTACTTGGGCTCGACCTGTACATTTGAGGGATGACGCCCTCACCCCTGCCTTATTTTCTCGGTTGTCCGTCCTGGAGCGAAAACGCCTGGCGCGACTACCTGTATCCCGCCGATGCCAGCAGCGCTGAAATGCTTGGCTACTACAGCCAAGTGTTCAACGCCGTCGAAGGCAACACCACGTTCTATGCTCGCCCTGCGCCCAGCACCCTTGCCCGCTGGGCGCAGGTCATGCCTGAGCACTTTCGTTTCACCGCCAAGTTTCCCAGGGATATCAGCCACGAGGGTGACCTGCGTGACCAGCTCGAGCCTGCCTTGGATTTCACCCGCCTGATGGCTCCGCTGGGCCAGCGCGTATCGCCGTACTGGCTGCAGTTACCAGCCCAGTTCAGCCCCGCGCGGTTGGGCGAGCTGTGCTATTTCCTCGACGAGATTGGCGTACCGGTAGCTGTCGAGGTGCGCAACCTGGCGTTCTTCGCCAAGGGCGAGGAGGAACGGCTGCTCAACCGGCTGTTGCACGAACGTAGTGTCGAGCGCATCTGCCTCGATCCCCGTGCGCTGTTCAGCTGCAACTCCCGTGACCCTGCCGTACTGCACGCGCAGTCGAAAAAGCCCAAGGTGCCGCCACGCCCTGCTGCCTTCAGCCAGCACCCGCAGGTGCGTTTCATCGGCCATCCCCAGCTTGAGGCCAACGAAACGTTCCTTACCCCTTGGGTGGACAAGGTCGCGGTGTGGATCGAGCAAGGGCGCATGCCTTATGTGTTCCTGCACACCTCCGACAATCGCTTGGCCGCGGCGCTGGCGCAACGGTTTCACCAACGGCTGATGGCGCGCCTGCCCGGCCTGCCCGCCTTGCCGGAATTGCCGCGCGCCCCCGAGGTCGAACAACTGGGGCTACTCTGATCACTCGCCGACCCCGGAGGTTATGACCATGGATGTACAGACCCTACGAGCCGAGGCCTTCAAGGCACTGCACGAGCGTGACGGCGCCTTCGTCATCCCTAACCCGTGGGATGCTGGATCCGCCAAGCTGCTGGCCAGCCTTGGCTTCGAGGCATTGGCCACTACCAGTGCGGGCCTGGCCTTCAGCCTGGGGCGACCGGATGCCGAAGGCGCCTTGAGCCTGGATGAGACGCTGGACAACGCCGGTGTGATCGTCGATGCGACGCCTTTGCCGGTGGCCGCCGACTTGGAAAACGGCTTCGGCGATCTGCCCGAGCAGTGTGCCCAGACTATCCTGCGTGCCGCCGAAACAGGTTTGGTCGGTGGTTCGATCGAGGATGCCACTGGCCATGCCGATGCGCCGATCTACGACTTCGAGCTGGCTGTGGCGCGGGTGCGCGCCGCGGTGCAGGCTGCCCGCAGCCTGCCATTCCCCTTCACCCTGTGCGCCCGGGCGGAAAACCTGCTGCACGGGCGCCTGGATCTGGATGACACCGTCCGGCGCCTGCAGGCCTTTGCCGAGGCGGGAGCCGATGTGCTCTATGCGCCGGGACTGCGCACTGTCGATGAAGTGCGTGCCGTGGTACAGGCGGTGGCGCCGAAGCCAGTCAATGTGCTGATGGGGCTGGCGGGTGTGCCGCTGAGCGTCAATCAGCTGCAGGACTTGGGCGTGCGTCGCATCAGCGTTGGCTCGTCACTGGCCCGCGCGGCGCTGGGCGCATTGCAGCGCGCAGCGCTGGAGATTCGCGAGCAAGGCACTTTCAGCTACGGCGAGCAGGCCTTGTCGTTCGCCCAGCTCAACGACCTGTTCCGCCGCTGAGGCGCCATGCGCGCATTGGGGCTGCTGTGCGGCTTGCTGCTGTTGGCGGCGGGCCTCGCCTGGCAGTACGGCTGGCGCCTGCCTGATGCCTGGAACCCCTGGGCTGCGCTGGATGTGCGTCAACCGCCGAACCTGCTGACAGCCTATAAGTTGTCACGCCTGCGCAACGACCCCCGCTTATGCCGCCAAGCGCTGGAGATCTCTGGCTTGCGCTACCGGGCGCAAGCCGACAGCCCGGCGTCGGCCAAATGCCCGCTACAGAACGTGTGGCGCATCGAGCAAGGGCAAGCCCACCTGAGCAGTAGTTTCCTTGCCAGCTGCCCGTTGGCGGTGGCTTACGCGCTGTTCGAGCGCCATGGGCTGCAACCGGCTGCGCAGCGGGTGTTCGGCCAGTCGGTGGTTCGAGTGGAGCACCTTGGCAGCTTCGCTTGCCGCAATGTCTACAACCGCGAACAGGGCCGCCTGAGCCAGCATGCGACGGCCAATGCCCTGGATATCAGCGGTTTTCGCCTACAGGACGGCCAGCGCATCCTGCTGGCGCGAGACTGGCAGGCGGGCGGGCAGAAGAGGGCGTTCCTGGGTCTGGTGCGACAAGCGGCGTGTGACAGTTTCAACACGGTGCTCGGGCCAGACTACAACGCTGCCCACCACAACCACTTTCATCTCGATATGGGGCGCTGGCAGATCTGCCGTTGATTTCAGGCCTGGGCGCGAACGTTGTTCAGCACCACCGGGCGCGCCCAGTGGATATCGAATTCCAGGTCGTTCTGCTGCTGGGCCATGGTTGCATCGTCGTACGGGGTCGGCGCAGGGTCGAGCAGGTCCATCTCGAACTCGGCGATCGGCAGGTGCAGCGGGCGCGGCGAGGGCGCAGGGCCTGGCGCTGGGAGAGGGTGGCCCTGGCTCATGACGATAGGGCGCAGCCAGTTGTTGCTGACGTCGAGCTGGCGCTGCTGCTGGATCATTTCGGCGACGCTGAAAGGCTCCGGAGCCGGCTCCAGCAAATGGGCCTCAAGCTCTGCCTTGGGGAGGAACAGCGGCTCGGGCGGCGCGACGATGGTGTCCTGCACCGGGCAGGCGCGCTGGGTTTCGATCAGCGCCAGGGCCTTGGCCCCGCCAATCGGCTCACCGCTGTCTTTGTCGTACTGCACCCACGCCTGGCTGACGCTGTCGGGCTCTTCGGCCTGCTGTTCGGCCATCGCGCGGGCGAAGAAGTCCTGCCACAGGTGGCTGACGCCTCCGAGTGCCTGGGTATTCTGTCGACCGTAGTTGCCGACAGGCGACAGGTAGGTCAAGCCGATGGGAAGAGTATCTGACATGGCAGTCGCGCGCGTTGTGCTCTGGCAGAATAGCGGGATATTGCCTGTATCGGCCGAAGGTGCCGATTCATTAAGGGCTTGGTTTGATTTTTTAGGTGTGGACGATGCAAGAGCAAGGTGCGGGGATCAGGGTCGAAGCGATGTCGGTTGAATATGCGGAGCAGGCCGTGGCGTGGGCCGAGCGCCTGGGGCTGCCGCTGTCTGACGATGGCGCAGGCTTTGCCGTGCAGGTGGGCGCCGATGGCTTGCAGATCCAGCAGTTGGGCGCGCAGGCGCCAGGGCCGGTGCGGGTGGATTTCGTGGAAGGCCAGGCCGCGCACCGGCGCCTGTTCGGCGGTGGCAACGGGCAAATGATCGCCAAGGCCGTGGGCATTGCCCAGGGTGTGCGCCCGCAGGTGCTCGACTGCACGGCGGGCCTGGGCAAGGATGCGTTCGTGCTGGCCAGCCTGGGTTGCCAGATGACGCTGATCGAGCGCCAGCCGCTGATTGCCGCATTGCTGGAGGATGGCCTGGCACGGGCTCGCGCGGATGAAGAAGTGGGGCCGATTGTAGGGCGCATGCGCTTGCTGACCGGTAATGCCATCGAGCACATGCGCGCCTGGGAGGGCGAGCCGCCACAAGTAATCTACCTCGACCCGATGTTCCCGCACCGGGACAAGAGCGCGCTGGTGAAAAAGGAAATGCGCGTGTTCCGGCCGTTGGTGGGGGACGATCTGGATGCGCCGGCATTGTTGGAAGCGGCCCTTGCGCTGGCCAGCCACCGGGTGGTGGTCAAGCGACCGCGCAAGGCGCCAATCATCGAGGGGCCGAAGCCGAGCCATAGCCTTGAGGGCAAGTCGAGCCGGTATGATATTTATCCGAAGAAGGCGTTGAAGGCTTGATGCTGTTCTGCATGTGCGGGACTCTCCGCGGCTAAAGCCGCTCCCACTGGGATCTCACTGAATCCGAAGTGTGTGAAATCTCTGTAGGAGCGGCTTTAGCCGCGAACACCGACGAAGTCGGTGTCATACCTTCGTCACATCTTTGCGAACAAGCGAATTCCCTTGGGCAAAGCGCAGTCTGAGGTCAATGCTTATACCTGTGAAAAGCGCAGATCCTGAGTGGACCTGTTAAATTTGCTAGTTGTAAATTACAGTCCGTCTGCCAAAAATAGAGAGCATTCTCCACAGTGAAGGTGTTTGGGCCATGATTACCGTACCCGCTACCCAACAACAGGGACACAAGCGCTTCTATTGTAAGGGCCTTCTGTCTACTGAAATTAATGGTCAAGGCCACTGGCGCGCCCTTCAGGCCGCTGGCCATTTACTCGCGCAAAAGAACGAGAATGCGCCCGACTTGCCCAGCGCACTAATGGCATGCGATCAGAAGCGCTCAGTACTTTCCATGCTTGAAGGAGGCCGCTCGGTACCGCAGGTCTATTCGCCATACGGCCAGCTTACGCGGGGTGGTGGCGTCCCTTCATTGCTTGCCTTCAATGGCGAGCGACCGGATGCGATCACTGGAAACTATCTGCTGGGGAATGGTTACAGGCAGTTCAGTCTTGTAACAATGCGGTTCTGCAGCCCTGACAGTTGGAGCCCGTTTGGGGGCGGAGGCCTGAATGCGTATGCCTATTGTGCAGGAGATCCTGTTAATCGTACTGATCCAACAGGGCATTTTTGGGGCATCGGGAAATTCTTTAGAAGACTCTTTGGGATGAAGGCGAAGGCGCCAAAGGTAGCGAAAGCTGTTGTACCGGACGTCACGAGTCAAACAAGCCAAGTTCATAGCGTATCGACGCATACTCAGTCGACAGGCGGCGCAGGTGATAAATTTTCGAATTTATTCAATCAAGTTGAAATTGATGAACAGTTTGCGATTGAGCTACAAATTAAGGAATCATTGGGTGATAGTGGAATCGCTCAGTCGCAAAGTTTGAATCCTATTGCCTCTCCGGCCCCCCGAGCCAGAACAACCCTGGTCGAGCGAAGAGCGGCGCAGGAAGCATTAAATAGGGAGGCTGCGATTAAAAGGGCTTTTGCAGAGTTAGAAGAAGTCAATCTCAAGACACGCGGGGGTG
This sequence comes from Pseudomonas taiwanensis DSM 21245, assembly GCF_000425785.1. GTDB lineage: Bacteria > Pseudomonadota > Gammaproteobacteria > Pseudomonadales > Pseudomonadaceae > Aquipseudomonas > Aquipseudomonas taiwanensis. The sequence continues at coordinate 33,426 of NZ_AUEC01000005.1, read as the reverse complement.
CGAGTACAACGAGAGATGCGGCAATGATCGAACATTTGCAAGGTAATATCCGACGCTGGACTGGAGATTAAGAAATCATGCCGTTTTCTCTGTCTTTCGCAGGTGAGGCACAAAAGACAGAGATGGCATTTTAGGCTTTAGGCGAACATGTCATCTATCTGCTCTTCAAGGCTTGAACGCCCGCACAAATATCCCAACCACCTCCCGCACATGCGCCTCGGCCTCTTCACCTTCCAGCGGCCCCGCACACCCCAGCAGCAGCCGATAATCCGGCGCACCTTTCACCAGGCAAAAGAAGTGCTCCGCCGCCCGCAGCGGGTTGTCGATGCGCAGCAGCCCGCGCTCATGCGCGCCGCGCAGCAGCGCTTCCATCCCCGCCAGCACACGCTTGGGGCCGGCTTCGTAGAAATACTCGCCGAAACTCGGGTCCAGGCTGCCCTGGGCCATGATCAGGCGGCTGAGCTTGACCGCTTCGTCACTGCTGATCAGTGCCTGGAAGCCACGGGCAATGTTCAGTAGCACCTCTTCCACGGGCACACCTTCAGGGTACTCGAACAGCAGGTCGGGCAGTTGGATCTGGCAGGTGGCCATTACCGCAGAGCAGAACAGCGTCTGCTTGTCCTGGAAGTGGCTGTAGACCGTGAGTTTTGAAACACCTGCCGCCGCAGCGACCGCATCCATGCTGGTGTTGGCATAGCCAAGGCTGAGGAACAGCGACTTGGCCGCTTCGAGGATGGCCTCGCGCTTGGCCAGGTCCTTCGGCCGGCCCGGGCCAATGGTTGCGTCGTTGGGCATTGGAGTCCGCATCTGGTGGAAAAGTCGACCATCTTACCGGTTCGGACGGCATCCGGCTGCAAGGTCAGACCAATCGTTAATGTTGATTTTCTTTCCAGCACCCGCTTCCCGGCGCGGGTGGCCTGATTTAATATACTCGTCAGTATAAATATTCGATGTGCACTTCGCGAAAGGATTCATCATGTTGCGTCATGCCTTGTCCCTCGCCTTGCCCGCCGTCGCCGCGTTGTTGTTGGCGGCGTGTGGCCAGGAAGCCGCTTCACCAGCCGCGCCTCGTCCGGCTCTGGTGGTGCAACCGCAACCCGCGCAAGCCGCTGCCGACAGCTTCCCCGGCGAAGTGCGTGCACGCCTGGAGCCCGAGCTGGCGTTTCGTATCGGCGGCAAGGTCAGCAAACGTTTGGTCGAGGAAGGGCAGCGGGTCAAGGCCGACCAGCCGCTGGCCGAACTCGACCCACAGGACGTGCGCCTGCAACTGGAAGCCAACCGTGCCCAGTTGGCGGCAGCCGAGGCCAACCTGTCGCTGGTCCGAGCCGAACGTGATCGTTACCAGAAGCTGCTGGACCGGCAGATGGTCAGCCATTCCCAGTACGACAATGCCGAAAACCTCTATCGGGCTGGTCTGGCGCGGCTCAAGCAGGCCAAGGCCCAGTTCGAGGTGGCGGGTAACCAGGCCGAGTACGCGGTACTGCGCGCGCCACAGGCAGGAGTGATCGCCAAACGCCAAGTTGAGGTTGGCCAGGTGGTAGCAGCCGGCCAGACGGTGTTCACCCTCGCCGCCGACGGTGAGCGTGAAGTGGCCATCGGCCTGCCGGAGCAACAGTTTGCCCGCTTCAGCGTGGGGCAAAGCGTGAGCATCGAGCTGTGGTCGCACCCCAATCAACGGTTCGAAGGACGCATTCGTGAGTTGTCACCCGCCGCCGATCCGCGCTCGCGTACCTTCGCGGCACGTATTGCGTTCGCCTCCTCGCAAACACCGGCCGAGCTGGGTCAGAGTGCCCGGGTGTTCATCGCCCACGACGGTCTGATCCCGTTGTCGGTGCCCCTCTCGGCAGTGACGGCAGAGAACGGCCAGGCCTATGTCTGGCGGGTTACCCAGGACAGCCGACTGGAACGGGCTGCCGTGCGTCTTGGGGCTTATGGCAGTGACACTGTGCCAGTGCTCGAAGGCCTCAACCCTGGCGACTGGGTGGTCGCCGCCGGCGGCCATGTGCTGCGCGAAGGGCAGGAGGTGCGGCCTGTGGATCGCACCAACCGTGTGGTGAACCTGACGGCCAAGGAGTAAGTCCCGATGGGTTTCAACCTTTCCGCATGGGCGCTGCGTAACCGCCAGATCGTGCTGTTCCTGATGATATTGTTGGCCGCCATTGGTGCCATGTCCTACACCAAGCTGGGGCAGAGCGAGGACCCACCGTTCACCTTCAAGGCCATGGTCATCCGCACCCTCTGGCCCGGCGCCACGGCCGAGGAAGTATCGCGGCAGGTCACCGAGCGCATCGAGAAAAAGCTCATGGAAACCGGTGAGTACGAGCGGATCGTCTCGTTCTCCCGCCCTGGCGAGTCCCAGGTGACCTTCATGGCCCGTGACGCGTTGCACTCCAAGGACATCCCCGAGCTGTGGTACCAAATCCGCAAGAAAGTCGCGGACATCCGCCACACCTTGCCGCCCGAAATTCAAGGGCCGTTCTTCAACGATGAATTCGGCACGACCTTCGGCAATATCTACGCGCTCACCGGCAAAGGCTTTGATTACGCCGTGCTCAAGGATTACGCCGACCGTATCCAGATCCAGCTGCAGCGGGTGAAGGATGTGGGCAAGGTCGAGTTGATCGGCCTGCAGGACGAGAAAATCTGGATCGAACTGTCCAACCTCAAGCTGGCGACCCTCGGTGTGCCGCTGGAGGCCGTGCAGCAAGCTCTGCGCGAGCAGAACGCGGTCAGCACGGCTGGCTTCTTCGAAACCCCTAGCGAGCGCTTGCAACTGCGGGTGAGCGGGCGTTTCGACAGTGTCGACCAGATTCGTCAGTTCCCTATTCGAGTGGGGGATCGCACCTTCCGTATCGGTGATGTCGCCGATGTGCACCGTGGCTTCAACGACCCGCCCGCGCCGCGCATGCGCTTCATGGGCGAGGATGCCATTGGCCTGGCGGTATCGATGAAGGACGGGGGCGATATCCTGGTGTTGGGCAAGGCGCTTGAGGGCGAATTCGAGCGCCTGGCTCGAGGCCTGCCGGCCGGCATGGAGCTGCGCAAGGTTTCGGACCAACCGGCGGCGGTAAAGGCTGGGGTCGGCGAGTTCGTGCAGGTGCTGGTGGAAGCCCTGGCCATCGTGCTGCTGGTAAGTTTCTTCTCCCTGGGCCTGCGCACCGGCCTGGTGGTGGCCCTGGCCATTCCACTGGTGTTGGCAATGACCTTCGCCGCGATGCACTACTTCGGCATCGGCCTGCACAAGATCTCGCTCGGCGCACTGGTGCTGGCCCTGGGCCTGCTGGTCGATGACGCCATCATTGCCGTGGAGATGATGGCGATCAAGATGGAGCAGGGCTATGACCGGCTCAAGGCGGCCAGTTACGCCTGGAGCAGCACGGCATTCCCGATGCTCACCGGGACCCTGATCACCGCTGCAGGTTTCCTGCCGATTGCCACGGCGGCCTCCAGCACCGGCGAATATACCCGTTCGATCTTCCAGGTGGTGACCATTGCCCTGCTGACCTCATGGGTGGCGGCCGTGGTGTTCGTGCCCTACCTGGGTGAACGGCTGCTGCCAGACCTGGCCAAACTGCATGCCGCACGGCACGGCAAGGACGGCCACGCGCCAGACCCCTACGCCACACCTTTCTACCAACGGGTACGGCGCGTGGTGGAGTGGTGCGTGCGGCGTCGCAAGACGGTGATCCTGCTGACCATCGCCGCTTTCGTCGGCAGCATCCTGCTGTTCCGCTTCGTTCCCCAGCAGTTCTTCCCAGCCTCGGGTCGTCCCGAGCTCATGGTCGACCTGAAGCTGGCCGAAGGCGCGTCGTTGAGCAATACCGCCGAGCGGGTCAAGCAACTGGAAGCGCTGCTCAGGCAGCAGGACGGCATCGACAACTACGTGGCATACGTGGGCACCGGCTCGCCACGCTTCTACCTGCCACTGGACCAGCAGTTGCCCGCCGCCAGCTTTGCCCAGTTCGTGGTGCTGGCCAAGTCGATGGAGGACCGCGAGCGCCTGCGCAGTTGGCTGATCGCCACCATGGACCAGCAGTTCCCCGACCTGCGCGCCCGTGTCACGCGCCTGGAAAATGGTCCGCCCGTGGGCTATCCGGTGCAGTTCAGGGTCACCGGCGAGCACATCGAGAAGGCCCGCGCCCTGGCCCGCGAGGTGGCCGAAAAAGTGCGTGAGAACCCTCATGTGGTGAACGTGCACCTGGACTGGGAGGAGCCGAGCAAGGCGGTGTTCCTGGAAATCGATCAGGATCGTGCGCGAGCCCTCGGCGTGAGCACCTCGCATCTGTCGAGCTTCCTGCAAAGCTCGCTCACCGGCACTTCGGTGAGCCAGTACCGTGAAGACAACGAGCTGATCGAGATCCTGCTGCGCGGTACCCCGCAGGAACGCAGCCAGTTGGGCAACCTCGGCAGCCTGGCGTTACCCACCGACAACGGCCAGAGCGTTGCGCTCTCGCAGGTCGCGACCCTGGAGTATGGTTTCGAGGAAGGCATCATCTGGCACCGCAACCGCCTGCCGACCGTCACCGTGCGTGCGGACATCTACGACAACGAACAACCGGCAACGCTGGTGCGGCAGATCGAGCCGACCTTGAAAGACATCAGGGCCAAGCTGCCGGACGGCTATTTGCTGGAGGTTGGCGGTACGGTGGAGGACTCCGAGCGCGGTCAGAAGTCGGTGAACGCCGGCATGCCGTTGTTCATCGTGGTGGTGTTGAGCTTGCTGATGATCCAGTTACGCAGCTTCTCGCGCACGGTGATGGTATTCCTCACCGCGCCGTTGGGGCTGATTGGCGTGACCTTGTTCCTGTTGGTGTTCCGCCAGCCGTTTGGCTTCGTCGCCATGCTCGGCACCATTGCCCTGGCAGGGATGATCATGCGCAACTCGGTAATCCTGGTGGACCAGATCGAACAGGACATCGCGGCGGGTATGGAGCGTTGGCAAGCGATCATCGAGGCCACGGTACGACGGTTCCGGCCCATCGTGCTGACTGCGTTGGCGGCGGTACTGGCAATGATTCCGCTGTCGCGCAGCGTGTTCTACGGACCGATGGCGGTGGCGATCATGGGGGGGTTGATCGTTGCGACCGTTTTGACGCTGCTGTTCCTGCCGGCGTTGTATGCGGCTTGGTTCAGGGTGAAGAAGGGCTGAGGAGCGTGAGGAGGGCGTTGCCCTCCTTTCGCCGGCAAGCCGGCACCTACGCACGCGGTTGTAGGGGCCGACTTGCGCGATCAGGCCTCAGAGGGCGCCGAACACCTTCTTGGCCAGGCTGGTAGCGGCCTCGGCCGGGTTCTGGCGAATGCTCTGCTCTTGCTTGCCAATCATTTCGAACAGGCCATCCAGTGCCTTCTCGGTCACGTAGTTCTCGATGCTTGCGCTCTTGGCATCGACCACGCCCAACGCCACGGCTTGGCCGGCGAAGTTGTTGTACTGCTGGGCCAGGCCAACCTTGTCGGTCGCCTGCTTGACGATCGGCAGGAACTTGGCGCGAATCTGTTCGCGGCTGCTCTTGTTCAGGTACTGGGTCGCCGAATCGTCACCCCCGCTGAGGATGCCCTTGGCGTCCGTCACGCTCATGTTCTTCACCGCATCGACCAGAATCGCCTGGGCTTGCGGCACGGCAGCTTCAGCGGCTTTGTTCATGCTGTTTTCCAGGGCTTCGACCTGTTCACCCTTGCCGAACATTTTCATCGCCTTGGCAGCCTTGCCCAGGTTGCCCGGCAGTTCGATGCGCACATCCGGGTTGTTGCTGAACCCGCCTGGGGTGCTCAGTTGCTTGACGGCGAGTTGGGCGCCCTGGGTCAGGGCATCTTTCAGACCGCCAGTGGCGTCTTTCTGGCTCAGGTCGCCGAGCGACAGGGCCAGGGCGCTGGCCGACAGCAGCAGGCCGGCGCACAGGGTAGTGAAGCGCAGGGAGGCGCGAATCATGAGTATTTCCTTATCAACGAAAATGTACAGGCTCAGCGAACCGGATCGACCTTGATGCGTACCGGCTGCTGGTCACTGCCATCGAGTTTAACGCCGTGGTGTTCGGTGTTGATGAACAACAGTTTGCCGTTCAGTTCGATGCGGGCGCTGACCGCGTAACGGTGGCCGGGCTTGACGTGGGCCGGGTCATAGCTGAGACGGAACGGCAGCGGCACGTTGCCTTTGACCGGCCCGGCCTGGCTGGCCAGGGTGACCGCTGGCGCGTCCATCAAAGAAACGTCCTGCAGGCTCACGCTCAAGGTGGCTGTCGGTGGCAGGGCCATGCGCTGCAAGTAGAAGACTTCGCCCTCCAGGCTGGCCTGGTTGGACGGGGTGTGGCTGGAGCAGGCTGCGAGCAGGGATGCGCAACACAGCATAAAGAGTTTTTTCATGGAATCTCCGGTGTCCTTGGAGCTGGCTTGTGGCCAACCCCAGGGACTGTAGCGGATTTTCACTCCCCGCGAAGCCTTCAGGGCTGCGAAGTTTCCAAGGGATCGTCACGGTGCAGGGCCACCTGCCGTATCGACAAGCGCAACTCCGCCGACAGCACTCGCTTGGCCACGCCCTCGGCTAGCTCGCCCAGTTTGTCGTGGTAGCCCAGCTTGCCGTTGCCATCGGGGCGCAGCACATTCTGCTCGACCAGCGTCTGGATGAAATGGCGGAACAGGGTCTTGTCGAAGAACTCCGGGGCGTTCAGGCCATGCAGGATCGACAGTCGCTGGGCCATCATCACGCTGAGGTCTTCCAGTTCTTCAGCACTCAGGGTGTTCTGCCCGCTGTTGAGCAGCAGCGAGGTGGCCATGTAGAAGCGCTGCAGGGTCTGGGTGATGGTTCGGGCGAGCAGGGTCAGCAGGACGAATTGACGCGAGCTCGGTGCCGGGCGCATGTACAGGTCGTTCTCCTGGCGCAGCAGGCCCTGTGCCACCAGCGCTGCAAGCCATTGGTCGATCACCTCGTCCAGTTGCTCTGGCGTCCAGCGCAGGAACAGTTCGGCCTGCAGGTACGGATACAGCGCATGCACGTACTGACCAAGCAGCTCGCGGCTCATGCGCGAGCTGCTGAGGAAGAAGCTCGCCAGCAGTGCTGGCAGGGCGAAGATGTGCAGGACGTTGTTGCGGTAATAGGTCATCAGTACCGCGTTGGCTTCATCCAGGTAGAGGATTCGGCCCAGGGCATCCTTCTGCTCGGACAGCAGGTCCATGCGCCTGACGTGTTCGATCAGTGCCAAGCCATCGCCCTCGGGCAACGTGGTATGAGGCGAGTAGGGCACCTGACGCAGCAGGGCCAGGTACAGGTCGAGGACACGGCTCAGCGCCCGTTCGTCCAAGGCGAGGCGGCTGGTGGACAGCAGCGCCAGCGCCACCAGGTTGACCGGGTTGACCGCCGCCGCCTCGTTCAGGTGGCGGGCCACGGTCTCACCCAGGCGTGTGGTGGCTTCGTTGAGCCAGGTTGGGCGAAATTGTGGGGCCAGCTGCTGGTCGCGCCAGCCGGGTTGCTGCTGATCGAGGAAGCCTGCCAGGCGGATCGGCTCGCCGAAGTTGACGTAGACCTGACCAAAGCGCTGCTTCAGCGCCCCCAGGACCTTGAAGATGTCGAAGATCGACTCTTTCTTCTTGCTCGCCCCCCTCAGCTCGCCTAGGTAGGTGCGGCCTTCGAGCACGCGCTCGTAACCGATGTACACCGGCACGAAAACGATTGGCGTACGCGACGAGCGCAGGAAGCTGCGCAGGGTGATGGCCAGCATCCCCGTGCGTGGCTGCAGCATCCGACCGGTGCGCGACCTGCCACCCTCGACGAAGTACTCCACCGGGAAGCCCTTGGTGAACAGGGTGTGCAGGTACTCGTTGAAAACCGCCGTGTACAGCGGGTTGCCCTTGAAGGTGCGGCGCATGAAGAACGCCCCGCCACGGCGCAGCAAGCCGCCGATGACCGGCATGTTGAGGTTGATCCCGGCGGCGATGTGAGGCGGCGTCAGGCCGTTGCGGAACAACAGGTAGGACAGCAGCAGGTAGTCGATATGGCTGCGGTGGCAAGGGACGTAGATCACCTCGTGGCCGGGGGCGATGCCCTGCACCTGCTCGATATGGTTGACCTTGATGCCGTCGTAGATCTTGTTCCAGAACCAGCTGAGCACCACTTCCAGGAAGCGGATGGCGGTGTAGGTGTAGTCCGAGGCGATCTCATTGCCATAGCGCAGCGCCTGGGCTTCGGCCTTGGCATACGGGATATTCTGTCGTTCGGCTTCGTCAGTGATCGCCTGGCGCACCAGGGGGTCGTGAACCAGGCCTTTGACCAGGTTGCGTCGGTGCGACAGATCGGGGCCGATGACCGCGGTCTTGAGGTTGCGAAAGTGCACGCGCATCAAGCGTTGGGCCATGCGCACGGTTCGCTCGTGCCCTTTGTTGTGCTGTACCAGTTCGCGCAGGTGAATGGGGGCGGAGAACTGCACACGGGTCTTGCGGCCCAGAATGAGGATGGTCAGCAGTCGGCGCAGGCGGCCGGTGACAGCCCAGCTGTCGGCGAACAGCAATTTCCAGGGGCTGGATTCGCTGGCAGGCGTCTGCCCCCAGAAGACGCTGACCGGGATGATCTGGGCATCCTCCTCGGCATGTTGGCTCACGGCCGCCACCAGGCGCTCCAGTGTCGGTGGGGCGCCACGCTTGTCGTGGCGCCCCAGCCAGTCCGGGTCGGGCGTGAGGTAGAAGAAGGCGGCAGGTTCGTGCAGGGTGCCCACGGCCACGGGCAGTACCGGGCGTGGCAGCCCTGCTTTGGTGCATTCGCGGTCGACCACGGCCAGGTCGGTGAGCGATGGCGAAGGCAGGGCGTAGAACACCGGGCGACTGCGGTCGAGCTTGAGGGTCAAGGACGACTGGTTGATGGTCTCGGAGCGCACCCACAGGTAAAGCACGCGGCGCAGGGCACCGAAGATCAGGCGGCGCAGGGGAGAACGGGTCATGGGGTGTGAGCCTTGGGTGTGAATTTCAATGAATTTCCAGCCAGTTAGTCTGCCGTATATGCGCAAGTTCAGCAAAATACGGTAATTGGCAGGGCAGTCATGAAATTTTTTTGTTCTGTGTCATATACTCGGCCTGCCACTTGCAGGATATTTCGGCAAGCGGCGTCGGCACAGGTCCGTGACCCTGTGCCTACAAGGCGATCTTCACAATAAAAATCCGGAGTAGTTCAGATGTCGTCTCGTGAGACTGGGAATGTAAAGTGGTTCAACGATGCCAAGGGCTATGGCTTCATTCAGCGCGAAGGTGGTGCGGATGTCTTCGTCCACTATCGGGCGATCCGCGGTGAGGGGCATCGTACCCTGGTCGAAGGTCAGCGGGTGGAATACGCCTGCGTGCAGGGCCAGAAAGGCCTGCAGGCCGAGGACGTAGTCGGGCTCTGAGCCCCGGGTTGTAGGAGTCGGCTAGCCGGCGATCACCCACGAAGCTGGGATCGGGTGCTTCGGCGTCCGCGTCGTCGGCCAGTCGGCTCCTACCAGGTAAACGCTCAGGTACGCCAGGTGATTTCTTCTTCACCGTCGGCGCTGATGCGGACCCAGCGGTCGGCATCTTCTTCACCGTCTTCCTCGACCCAGCCACCTGGCGCACAGCGCACTTCCACGCCCAGCGCGGCGAATGCGGCGCGGGCGCAGGCGACGTCATCCTCCCATGGCGTCTGGTCGCTTTCCAGGTAAAGGCTGTTCCATTTCCCTACAGCCTTGGGTAACCAAGTGACTGGAATGTTACCGGCCTTGCATTTGAAGGTCTGGCCTTTCTGTTGCCACTCACTGCAAGAGCCGATCGCCTCGGCGAGCCATTGGGCAATTCGCTGGTGGTCGACGTCGGCGTCCTTGAGGTAGATCTCGATATCAGGTTGGCGCATGGGGGCTCCGGATGTGCTCAGTCTTGGCGCACGAAATAGTCATATCGCATGGAAACCGTCACCTCGAACGGCTCGGGCTGTTCGATCACCCGCGTTCGTCTTTCGGCGCTGGCACGCCAGCCATGCGGGGTCATGGCCAGCAGGTCGGCGCGGGCCTTGGGTTCGACCAGGCTCAGGCGGAATTCAAGGACCTCGTGATGGGCGTGAACCATGCCTTCCGGTACCAGGGCCAGATGCTTGTCGTCGGCGTAAGGGCGTACTTCATCGTAGAGCACTTCCCGCAGCTCCATCAGGTGACCGCTGGTTGGACCGACCCGCATCAGGCCGCCGCCTGGGCCTAGCAGGCGCTTGGCCTCGGCCCACTCCAGCGGGCTGAACACGCTGGCGATGAACTGGCAGCTGGCGTCCGCCAGCGGCACACGGGCCATGCTGGCGACCATCCAGGTGACCGACGGCTCACGGCGGCAGGCGCGCTTGACGGCCTCGCGGGAGATGTCCAGGGCATAGCCGTCGGCCGATGGCAGTGCCTGGGCGATCTGCGCGGTGTAATAGCCTTCGCCGCAGCCGATGTCCAGCCAGGCACCGGGTTGGCGCTCGGCGGCCAGCTCGGCCAGGCGCCGGGCCACCGGGGCGTAGTGCCCGGCTTCGAGGAAGTCGCGGCGCGCCTCGACCATGGCCTGGTTGTCGCCGGGGTCGCGGCTGTTCTTGTGCTGCACCGGCAGCAGGTTGAGGTAACCCTGGCGCGCGCGATCGAAACGGTGCCCCGCAGGGCACACGACGCCATTGTCGAGCCGCGTCAGGGCCGCCTGGCAGAGAGGGCAGGCAAGCATCAGGCGAGCAACCGGACGAGGGTCTGGTAGTAGATCTCGGTCAGCAGGTCGAGGTCGCTGGCCAGGATCCGCTCGTCCACCTGGTGGATGGTGGCATTCACCGGGCCCAGTTCGACCACCTGTGTACCCATGGTGGCGATGAAGCGACCGTCCGAGGTGCCGCCGCTGGTGGACGGCTGGGTTTCGCGGCCGGTAACGTCTTTGATGCTGGCCGACACGGCATCGAGCAGGTCGCCTGGCTCGGTGAGGAAGGGCAGGCCAGACAACGCCCAGTCGATCGTCCAGTCCAGCTCGTGCTTGTCGAGGATGGCCGAGACCCGCGCTTGCAGGCCTTCGACGGTCGATTCGGTGGAGAAGCGGAAGTTGAACAGGGCGGTCAGCTCGCCCGGCACGACGTTGGTGGCGCCAGTGCCGGAGTTGAGGTTGGAAATCTGGAAGCTGGTAGGTGGGAAGAATGCGTTGCCCTCGTCCCAATGCTCGGCGGCCAGTTCCGCCAGGGCAGGTGCCGCCAGGTGGATCGGGTTGCGTGCCAGGTGTGGGTAGGCCACATGGCCCTGCTTACCGCGCACGGTCAGCTTGGCGCCGAGCGAGCCACGACGGCCATTCTTGACCACGTCGCCGAGCAGGGTGGTGCTCGACGGTTCGCCGACGATGCACCAGTCCAGGCGCTCGTTGCGCGCCTTCAGGCGCTCCACCACGGCCTTGGTGCCGTGATGGGCCGGGCCTTCTTCGTCGCTGGTGATCAGGAAGGCGACCTTGCCACGGTGGTCGGGGTAGTCGCGCACGAAGCGCTCGCTGGCTACCACCATGGAGGCCAGGCTGCCTTTCATGTCGGCGGCGCCGCGTCCGCAGAGCATGCCATCGGCATCGATCAGGGCCTCGAAGGGCTCATGCTGCCATTGCTGTACCGGGCCGGTGGGGACCACATCGGTGTGGCCGGCGAAGCACAGCACCGGACCGTCCTGGGTACCGTGGGTGGCCCAGAAGTTGTCGACGTCCTCGATGCGCATCGGCTCGAGCTGGAAGCCGACGGCGCCCAGACGATTCATCATCTGCGCCTGGCAGTCAGCGTCGACGGGGGTGACCGAGGGGCGACGGATCAGGTCGCAGGCCAGTTGAAGGGTAGGCGAGAGCTCGGCTGGGGCCGTCATGGGGGACTCCGGGGCAAGGCAAGGCGAGAAAACGAGGGGCGTTATCTTATATCAAACAAGGTGTGTCGGCACGGGGCATTGGGGCCGCAGTGCGGCCCCGCAAGCTCAGGCCTCCTGTGGCTCTGCCAGCTTGTCCGCAGGCTTGGGCAGCGACGAAAGGAATGCCATCACCAGCGCCGCCAGATACGGCAGCGACTGCACCAGCAACATCGCCACCCAGAAGCGCATGTCCGAACTCGGCAGCCCTTGCACCAGGTAGATCCCGGCCGCCGCGCCCCACAGCAGCAACATGATGAACAGCTCTTCCCGCGCCTCGGAAATCGCCACCATCAGTCCATGGCTGTCAGCATTCTTCGGTGTGCGGAAGAACGGCATGCTGCTGGTGAAAAAACCGTACAGCACTGCCTTGGCGATGGTATGCGACAGTGCCAGCCCTGCCAGGGCCGCGGCGAATGCGTCCTTGAGGTTGACCCCGACCGCCCGGCGATAGAGGAAGATGATCTTGCCGACCTTGAAGAAGAACAGCGCCAGCGGCGGAATGGCGAAAATCATCAGCGGCGGGTCGACCCGGTGCGGCACGATGATCATCGCCGCCGACCACAGCAGCGCGCCGACCGTGAAGAAGATGTTCATGCCGTCTGCGATCCACGGCAGCCACCCGGCCAGGAAGTGGTAGCGCTGGCCACGGGTCAATTCGCTGCCCTTGCCGCGCAACAAAGCGCCGGCGTGGTGCTTGATGATCTGGATGGCGCCGTAGGCCCAGCGGAAACGCTGCTTCTTGAAGTCGATGAAGGTGTCGGGCATCAGCCCTTTGCCGTAACTGTTGTGGGCGTACGCCGCGGACAGGCCCTTCTCGAACACGCGCAGGCCCAGTTCGGCATCCTCGCAGATGCACCATTCGGCCCAACCCAGCTCCTCCAGCACACTGCGCCGGGTCATGGTCATGGTGCCGTGCTGGATAATCGCGTCACGGTCGTTGCGGGTGACCATGCCAATGTGGAAAAAGCCCTTGTACTCGCTGTAGCACAGTTTCTTGAAGGCACTCTCGTGCTGGTCGCGGTAGTCCTGGGGCGACTGCACCACGGCGATCTTCGGGTCGGCGAAGTGCGGCACCATGTGCTTGAGCCAGTTGCGGTCCACGCAGTAGTCCGAATCGATGACGGCGATCACTTCGGCGTCCTTGGCCGTGTGCGGAATCAGGTAGTTGAGCGCGCCACCCTTGAAGCCGGCCAGCGGGGCGACGTGGAAGAACTTGAAGCGCTCGCCCAGTTTCTCGCAGTGGGCCTTGAGGGGCTCCCACACGGCAGGGTCCTTGGTGTTGTTGTCGATCACCAGCACTTCGTAATCCGGGTAATCGAGCGCCGCGAGGGCATCGAGGGTCTGCTTGACCATGTCCGGTGGCTCGTTGTAGCACGGCACATGCACCGACACCTTCGGCCGATAGGCGGTATCGGCCTGTACTGGCAGAAACTCGCGACGCCGTTTGTGAATCCACACGGCTTCGGCCAGCTCGTGGGCTTCGGTCAACAGGACGATGAATACCCCCAGTGCGCCGAGCGCCAGCAACACGCCCACGGTCAGGCTGAACCAGGTGCTGTACTGCTGGCTGTAGTCGTAGGCGATCCACACCAGCACCGACCCGCACAGGAAGGTGATGAAGGTCAGGAAGGTGCGCCCGCGCTGGCGCAGGGCCGAGCCATCGATCAGCAGTACGGTGAGCGCGATCATCGCCAGCACCACCGAGGCCACCGCCAGAGCCCGCCATTGCGGGATCGCCACCACTGGCCCGTCGAAGTTGAACTTCTGCTGGCGCTCGGCATTGAATACGCCCCAGTAAGCACCCACGGATCCTTCGTCGCTGGCCTTCCAGGGTTGGTCGTAGGCTTCGATGACGAAGTAGTTGTAGCCTCGCCGGTTCAGGGTATTGACCAGTGTGCGCAGGTAGATGGCCTGGTCAGCCTGAGTGGCGTCGGCACCGCCGCGCATGCGACCGTTGCTCGGCCAGCCCACCTCCGACAGCAGCAATGGCTTGCGCGGGAACTGCTGCTTGAGCTCACGGGCGCGGTCGAGCACGAACTCGACCGAGTCCTTCATCGGCACGAATTCCCAGTAGGGCAGGATGTGTGCGGCAATCAGGTCGACATGCTTGGCGAGCTCGGGGTGTTCCTTCCAGATGTGCCATTGTTCACTGGTGGTGACCGGCACCTTCACCGCGGCGCGCACGCGGTCCAGGTACTGGATGAGCGCCTCGGGCGTGACCTCTTCGCGGAACAGCGCCTCGTTGCCGACGACCACCCGCACCACGCTGCGGGATTTGTTGGCCAGTTCGATGGCCGTGGCGATTTCGCGTTCGTTACGCTCAAGGTCCGGGCTGATCCAGATTCCCAAGGTCACGCGCAGGCCAAGTTCTTCGGCCAGGCGGGGAATGTCGGCCTGGGTGCCCTCGACGGTGTAGATGCGGATGCTGTCGGTCAGCTTGCTCATCTGCTCCAGGTCCTGGCGTATCTCATCGTCGCTGGGGTATTGGCCCTTTTGCGGACTCTCGCCAAGACGGAAGGGCGAGTACGACAAACCAGAGATCTGTTCCGGCCAGGCTGGTGCGGTGACCGGCCGGTTGATAAGCGCCCAGAACCCGGTGAACAGCGCGGCAATGGCCAGCACCACCACCAGATTGAGGCCGAATTTGCGTGAAGACATGTTCGTTCAATTCTGTCGAAGGGATAGGACATTAAAGCAGGGTTGGTAGGTACTTTCCTAACGATGGAGGCCACAAGCGCTCTTGGCCTATAATGCGCGCCGGTTTTTTCGGGGTATCAACATGAGCACAGAAGATCCACGCTTTGCCGGCGTAGCCCGGCTGTACGGCGACGAAGGCCTGCAACGACTGAGCCAGGCCCATGTGGCGGTCGTCGGCATCGGCGGGGTTGGCTCGTGGGCGGCCGAGGCCCTGGCCCGCAGTGGCGTGGGCGAAATCACCCTGTTCGACCTCGACGATGTGTGCGTCAGCAACACCAACCGTCAGGCGCATGCGCTGGAGGGGCAGGTGGGGCGGCCCAAGGTCGACGTCATGGCCGAGCGCCTGCGGGCGATCAACCCTGCCTGCACGGTGCATGCGGTGGCCGACTTCGTCACCCGCGATACCATGGCCGAATACATCACCGAGCAGATGGACTGCGTCATCGACTGCATCGACAGTGTGATGGCCAAGGCCGCGCTGATCGCCTGGTGCCGGCGGCGGAAGATTGCCATCGTCACCACCGGGGGCGCCGGTGGGCAGATCGATCCGACCCAGATCCAGGTCGGCGACCTCAACAAGACCTTCAATGACCCACTGGCGTCACGGGTACGCTCGACCCTGCGCCGCGACTACAACTTCTCGCGCAACGTGAGCCGCAACTATGGCGTACCGTGCGTGTTTTCCAGCGAGCAACTGCGCTATCCGAAGGGCGACGGCAGCGTGTGCCTGCAGAAGAGCTTCGTCGGTGAAGGCGTGCGCCTGGATTGCGCCGGGGGCTTCGGCGCGGTGATGATGGTGACCGCGACGTTCGGCATGGTGGCGGCGAGCAAGGCAATAGAGAAGCTGGTGGCAGGCGCGCGGCGGCCTTCGGAGCGGGTCAAGGCCCAGTAGCCGCAAGCCGACCCCGTAAAGGCCAGCTTGCGCGATCGCTTCAGCGCTGATCCAGCGTCAACTGCGCCATCCGCTGCAACACCGCATGCAGCCCGTTGCTGCGCGACGGCGACAATTGGCGCTCAAGGCCCAGTTGGGTGAACCAGCCTTGCAGATCCAGCCTGCTCAGTTCGCTGGTGGCCAAGCCTTGCACCCGAACCAGCAGCAGCGCCAGCAACCCGCGCAATAAGCGCGCATCGCTGGCCGCCTTGAACTGCCATTGGCCGTCGACCTGAGTGGCCACCAGCCACACAAGGCTCTCACAGCCATGCACCCGATTGCTCTCGGTCTTCTGCGTGTCCTCCAGCGGTTCCAGCCGTTCGCCCCACTGCATCAGCAGTCGTGCCCGCTGCTCCCAGCCGCGCGCTTGTTCGAAGCTCTCCCGCGCCTGGCGCGCCTGCTCTGACAAGTTCATCGCAGCAACTCCAGGCCTTGGTCCAGCGCAGCGAAGAACCGTTGCAGGTCGTCGCTGTCGTTGTAGATCCCCAACGACACCCGAATCGCCCCCTCCAGCCCCAAACCCTTGAGCAGCGGCATTGCGCAATGATGGCCGGCGCGCACGGCGATGCCTTGCTCGGTCAGCAGATGGGCGATATCGGCGTTGTGCACGCCTTCGATGACGAAACTGGCCAAGGCCGCCTGGGGTGTGCCGAGTACACGAATACCGTCGCGGTCCGCCAGGCCTCGCAGCAGGTGCTGGTGCAGGCTCGCTTCGTGGTTCTCGACGGCATGGACGTCGAGGCTGGCGAGGTAATCAAGGGTTGCGCCCAAGCCAATCACGCCGGCAATGGGCGGTGTTCCTGCCTCGAACCCCAGCGGCGCTGGCCGGAAACTGGCGCTCTGATAATCGGCCATTTGCACCATCTCGCCACCGAATTGCCAGTGATGCAGCAGGTCAAGGGCCTGGCGCCGGCCGTAGAGCACGCCAACGCCGTCCGGCCCGTATAGCTTGTGACTGGAGAACACGTAGAAGTCGCAGCCCAGTTGCTGCACGTCATGGCGGCCATGGACCACCCCCTGGGCGCCGTCGACCACCGTGATCGCGCCTTGGGCACGGGCATGGGCGAGCAAGGCAGGTAGCGGCTGCCAGGTACCCAGTACGTTGGACAACTGGCTGACCGCCAGGACCCGGGTGCGCGGCCCGATCAGTTGCAGGGCCGGGTCAAGGTCGATGCGTCCGTGTGCGTCCAGCGGCAACACCACCAGGCGCAGATTGCGCCGTCGCGCCAGTTGTTGCCACGGCAACAGGTTGGCGTGGTGTTCCAGGGCGCTGACAGCGATTTCGTCACCGGCCTCGAAACGGTGCTCAAGCCCATAGGCCAACAGGTTCAGTGCCGAAGTGGCTCCGTGAGTGAACACGATCTGCTGGGCATCGGCGGCGTTGAGCCAGGCGGCGACCTTGTCCCGGCTGGTTTCGAACGCTTGGGTCGCCAGGGCGCCGGGAAGGTGCTGGGCGCGATGCACATTGGCTGCACCATGACCGTAGTAATGGCTCAGGGCATCGAGCAGCGCCTGGGGTTTCTGGGTGGTGGCGGCGCTGTCCAGGTAGGTCTGGTGCTGCCGTTGCAGGGCGGCGATGGCGGGGAAATCGGCACGCCAGGGGGAGGGCTGGAACATGTTCGCAAGGCCTGGAATGAAAATCGGGTCTGGCATTACGCCAGACCCGATCTTATCACTTCAAACCGTGCAGGGTTCTCAGTTATGGGCGTGCAGCGCCTCATTCAGCTCGATGGCCGACTTGTGGGTCTTGCACTCGACGGCGCCGTTCAGCGAGTTGCGGCGGAACAGCAGGTCGGTCTGACCGGCCAGGTCGCGGGCCTTGACCACTTTGACCAGCTCGTTGTTTTCGTCGAGCAGGTTCACCTTGGTGCCGGCAGTGATGTACAGACCGGCTTCCACGGTGTTGCGATCGCCCAGCGGGATACCGATGCCGGCGTTGGCGCCGATCAGGCAGCCTTCGCCGACCTTGATGACGATGTTGCCGCCACCGGACAGGGTACCCATGGTCGAGCAGCCGCCACCCAGGTCCGAGCCCTTGCCGACGAACACACCAGCCGAGACGCGGCCTTCGATCATGCCCGGGCCTTCGGTGCCGGCGTTAAAGTTGACGAAGCCTTCGTGCATGATGGTGGTGCCTTCGCCGATGTAGGCGCCCAGACGTACACGGGCGGTATCGGCGATACGCACGCCAGCCGGAACCACGTAGTCGGTCATCTTCGGGAACTTGTCCACCGAGAACACTTCCAGCAGCTCGCCCTTCAGGCGTGCTTCCAGTTGCAGCTCAGCCAGCTCGGCCAGGTCAACGGCGCCCTGGTTGGTCCAGGCGACGTTCGGCAGCAGCGGGAAGATGCCGGCCAGGCTTACGCCGTGCGGCTTGACCAGACGGTGCGACAGCAGGTGCAGCTTCAGGTAGGCCTCTGGGGTCGAGGTCAGTGCGGCGTCTTCGGCCAGCAGGGTGGCGACCAGTGGCTTGTGGCTTTCGGCCAGGCGGGTCAGCAGGGCGGCCTGGGCGGCATCGACGCCTTTGAGGGCTTCGGCCAGTTGCGCGGCCTGGGCGTTGCTGAAGGCGATGGCCTGGTTGCCACCTTGGTAACCGAGGATCGGCGCAACGGCGGCGACCAGCTCGGCACTCGGGTTGAGCAGGGGTTGTGCGTAGAAGACTTCGAGCCAGGCGCCCTGGCGGTTCTGGGAGCCGACACCGAAGGCCAGGCTGAACAGGTTATTGGACATGTGATTACCTCGTGCGAAATAGGGGGTGGGCTCAGGCCAGCGCAGCGCCGTACAGGTCAGGCTTGAAGCCAACCAGCGTGCGTGCGCCGAGGTCGAGCACCGGGCGCTTGATCATCGACGGCTGGGCCAGCATCAGCTCCACGGCCTTGGCCTGGTCGAGATCGGCCTTGCTGGCGTCGTCGAGCTTGCGGAAGGTGGTGCCGGCACGGTTGAGGATGACTTCCCAGCCGTGTTCATCGCACCAGCGGTTCAGGCTGTCGCGGTCGATGCCTTGAGTCTTGTAGTCGTGGAATTCGTAGCCGATGGCGTGTTCTTCGAGCCATGTGCGGGCTTTTTTCATGGTGTCACAGGCTTTGATGCCGTAGAGCGTGTAAGTCATCGCGTACATTGGGGTTCAAAGGTGCCCCCAATCTCTCCGTTTTCCGAATGTCAGTCGCGGGATTATGCGGGAACGATTCTTTGAGCGCCACGGGTGTGCATGCCTTGTGTCCTGCAGCACCTCGGAGATTGCCAGGTGCCTGCCTTGAAATTTCGGGCGCTCTATCTCTTGGGCGCCAAGATCTTAAGGCGCACACCTGCCAGCCATGACCCCAGTATCATCATGTTACATATACATTTGCCACCTGCGACTATCGTGCAGCGGTCTCGATTTACCTATCCCCGCTAACATATTGTTTCAATGGCGATGTTTCGCCCTGATGTCGTTTTTGGTTCACAAAGGAAGCTTTCACGGATGCAGTCCGCCTACACCGTCCTCATCCTGCTGACGCTGGTAAGCGTGTCGAAACTGGTCGGGCGAGTCATTCCGCTACCGCTGCCATTGGTGCAGATCGCCGCTGGCGCCTTGCTGGCATGGCCGACCCTGGGCCTGCATGTGGCCCTGGACCCAGAACTGTTTCTGTTCCTGTTCCTGCCACCGTTGCTGTTCGCCGATGGCTGGCGCATTCCCAAGCGTGAGCTGTGGCGTATTCGCGGACCAGTGGTGGCCCTGGCGGTGGGCCTGGTGCTGTTCACCGTGGTCGGCGCCGGATATTTCATCCACTGGCTGTTGCCTACTATCCCGCTGCCGGTAGCGTTCGCGTTGGCAGCCGTGCTTTCGCCCACCGACGCCGTGGCTGTGTCGGCCATCACCCAGGACCGCCTGCCAACCCCGCTCATGCACATGCTGCAGGGCGAGGCGCTGTTGAACGATGCCTCGGGCCTGGTGACCTTCAAGTTCGCCCTGGCAGCGGCGATCACAGGGGCATTCTCGCTTGCCGACGCGGGCATGAGTTTCGTCCTCGTTGCCATCGGTGGCTTGGCGGTGGGGGTCGCGCTTAGTTGGCTGATCGGCCGCCTGCGTGCGTGGATGATCGCCCGGGGCTGGGACGACCCGGCCACCCATGTCGTGTTCATGCTGCTGCTGCCGTTCGCGGCCTACGTATTGGCCGAGCGCCTGGGCGTTTCTGGCATTCTTTCCGCCGTGGCTGCCGGCATGATGCAGAGCTGGCTCGACCTGCTGCCCCGCCAGACCAGCACACGGCTGTTGAACCGCAGTGTCTGGTCGTTGCTGGAGTTCGCCTTCAATGGCCTGATCTTCCTGCTGCTGGGCCTGCAGTTGCCGGACATCATCAAGGCGGTGGTCAGCCATGAGACCACTGTCTGGCCGACCCTGGCCTGGCGCTGTCTCGATGTGCTGGCGATCTTCGCTGCGTTGATACTGCTGCGTTTCGTGTGGGTACAGAGCATCTGGCGAGCGATCGGTGTGGTGCGGCGTTGGCGCGGTAAACCGGACCTGGTGCTGATGCCCACCGCGCGCTCTTGCTGGCTGTTGACTCTGGGCGGCGTGCGCGGTGCCGTGACGCTGGCTGGTGTGATGTCTATCCCGCTGCTGATAGGGGCGGGCAAGGCGTTTCCCGAGCGTGATCTGCTGATTTTCATCGCCGCGGGGGTGATCCTGTTGTCGTTGATCAGCGCGTGCGTCGCCTTGCCGTTCCTGCTGCGGGGCGTTACCAGAAGTCCGGATGAGCGTTTGCACCAGGAAGTGCAGGAAGCCTGGCGGCGCACCGCGGAGGCGGCCATTCATGCCTTGGAGGCAGAAGAAGTGATCGATGCCAGCGCACCCCAGGATGCGGCGCAGGCGACCTTGGCCACCGAGCTGAAGGCGCGGTTGATGGCCGAATACCGGGACGAGCTGGACAGCTACAACGACACCGCCGAAGCGCGGGCACTGGCCGAGCAGATGGACTTGCTGGAGCGGCGACTGCGCTTGCGTGCGCTGCGGGCCCAGCGTCTTGAGCTGTACAACCTGCACCGCCAGCACTTGGTGGGCGATGAGGTCGTGCGCCAAGTGCTGGGCGAGCTGGATCTGAGTGAAGCCAACCTAGGGCAGGTCAAGTAGCGGATCTGTCTGTCGGAGGGCCGCGTGGCGGCCCTTCGTCTTCAGCGGCTTTGCAGGAACTGGCGAATCCGCTCCGCCGCTTCGATACACTCGGCCAGCGGCGCAACCAGGGCCATGCGCACTCGACCAGCCCCTGGATTCACGCCGTTAACTTCACGCGAAAGGTATGAGCCTGGTACCACGGTCACATGCTGGGCCTCGAACAGGTCGCGGGTGAAGTCGGCGTCGCTGCCCGGGACCTTGGCCCACAGGTAGAAACTGCCATCCGGGCGCTGCACATCCAGCACCGGTTGCAGGATGTCCAGCACGGCGTCGTACTTGGCGCGGTACTGGTCGCGGTTGTCGCGCACATGGGCTTCGTCCTGCCAGGCTGCGATGCTGGCCAGCTGGGTCTGAACCGGCATCGCGCAGCCGTGGTAGGTGCGGTACAGCAAAAACGGCTTGATGATCGAGGCGTCACCGGCCACGAAGCCCGAGCGCAGTCCTGGCAGGTTGGAGCGCTTGGACAGGCTGTGGAACACCACGCAGCGCTTGAAGTCGCTACGGCCAAGCTCGGCGCAAGCGGTCAGCAGGCCAGGTGGCGGGGCGTCCTCGTCGAAGTACAGCTCGCTGTAGCACTCGTCGGCGGCAATCACGAAGTCATGCTCGTCGGCCAGGGCGATCAGTTTCTTCAGGGTGTCCATTGGTACCAGGGCACCTGTCGGGTTGCCCGGGGAGCACAGGAAGAGGATTTGGCAGCGCTTCCAGACCTCGACCGGCACTGCGTCGAAGTCGGGGTTGAATCCGTTGGCTTCCAGGCAGGGCAAGTAGTGCGGCGTGGCCCCGGCCAGCAGGGCCGCGCCTTCGTAGATCTGGTAGAACGGGTTGGGGCTGACCACCAGGCCATCGTCGGCGCGGTTGACCACGGCCTGGGTGAAGGCGAACAGTGCCTCACGGGTGCCGTTCACCGGCAGGATGTGGCGGTCGGCGTCCAGCCAGCCGGTTGGCACGCCAAAGCGGCGCTCGCACCACTGGCCGATGGCCTGGCGCAATGCCGGCAGGCCGATGGTGCTCGGGTACACCGCCAGTTTGTCGAGGTTGTCGGCCATGGCCTTGGCGACGAAGGCCGGCGACTCGTGCTTCGGCTCGCCAATGGACAGGGCGATGGCGCGTTTGTCCGCGGCCGGTTTCACGCTGCCCAGCAGGGCACGGAGTTTCTCGAACGGGTAGGGCTGCAGCTGGGTCAAGGCATGATTCATCGGCGCAAGGTCTCGTCAATCGTTAAAAGGTCACGCGGGTGGGGCTGGCATCGCTGGCCTGGCCAGCCTGCAACTGCTGGACGATCGCTTCCTGCAGGCGGCTGCACAGTTGTGGGTCGGACAGCGGCTGGTTGTCGGCGTCGGTGATGAAGAACACGTCCTCGACCCGTTCGCCGAGGGTGGCGATCTTGGCGTTCTGCAGCGACAGGTCGAACTCCAGGAAGATCCGTCCGATCCGCGCCAGCAGGCCGGGGCGGTCGGGAGCGGTGATTTCCAGGATGGTCACCGGGCGCTGCGCATCGTTGTGGATGGTTACCTGCGGCGCGAAGGTGAAGTGCTTGAGCTGGCGCGGCACCCGGCGCTGGATGATGGTCGGGTAGTCCTCGGGGTTGCGCAGCGCTTCGGTCAGGCCATCGCGAATCTGCTTGACCCGCTGCGGGTTGTCGCCGATCGACCCGCCGTCGTTGTCGAGCACGATGTAGGTGTCGAGGGTGAACTGGCTGCTCGAGGTGATGATCCGGGCATCGTGGATGTTCAGGTTGAGCTGGGACATGGCCGCCACGGTCACGGCGAAGAAGTCGTGTTGGTCAGGGGCATAGATGAAGATCTGCGTCCCGCCCTCGAACTCGCGCTGGGTGGTTTCCTTGATCAACACCAGTGGCCCGCCGTCCGCCGGCTGCTGCAGGATCGCATCACTGTGCCAGGCCACGTCGGCGGCGGTATGGCGCAAGAAATAGTCATCGCCCAGCTGCGACCAGAGCTGCTCGACATCGTCCGGGTCGGTGCCTTCGCGCACCAGGATGTCCAGCGCTGCGGTCTGGGTCTGGCGAATCTGTTCTTCGCGATCCAGCGGGTTTTCCAGGCCCCTGCGCAGGGCACGCTTGGTCTCGGTGTAGAGCTGGCGCAGCAGGCTGGCGCGCCAAGAGTTCCACAGGCTGGGGTTGGTGGCGTTGATGTCGGCCACGGTCAGCACGTAGAGGTAGTCCAGGCGGGTTTCATCGCCGACATGCAGGGCGAAGTCATTGATCACCTGCGGGTCGGACAGGTCCTTGCGCTGGGCGGTGGTGGACATCACCAGGTGGTTCAGCACCAGCCAGGCGATCAGGCGGCTATCCCAGGCTGGGAGTTGGTGGCGCTCGCAGAAGGCCTTGGCGTCCACCGCGCCCAGTTCGGAGTGGTCGCCCTGGCGGCCTTTACCGATGTCATGGTAAAGGCCGGCCAGGTAGATGAGTTCGGGCTTGGGCAGTCGTCCCATGAGCTTGCTGGCCAGCGGGAATTTTTCGGACACTGGCGTGTACTGCAGCTTGCGCAGGTGCTTGATGAGGTTGAGCGTGTGGGCATCGACCGTATAGATATGGAACAGGTCATGCTGCATCTGCCCCACGATCAGGCCGAACTCCGGCAGATAGCGGCCAAGAATGCCGTAGCGGTTCATGCGCCGCAGGTTGCGGTGGATGCCGATTTCGCACTTGAACAGTTCGATGAACAGGCTGGTGTTGCGGATGTCGTGGCGGAACGTTTCGTCGATCAGGTGACGGTGCTCGCGCAGCAGGCGCACGGTGTCGGCGCGTACACCCTTGATTTCCGGGTGCTGGGCCATCAGCACGAAGATTTCCAGCATGGCGAAGGGCGTGCGTTTGAACACGTTCGCATTGACCGCTTCGATATAGCCGTCGTGCAGGCGGAAGCGCGCATTCAGAGGTTGCGTGGCGCCGCTGTCGTCATCGGCGAGGATCACTTCCTCGAAATGCTGGATGATCAGGTCGCACAACTGGCTGATGCTCATGACCACGCGGTAGTACTGCTGCATGAACTGCTCGATGGCCCGCTTGGGGTTCTCGTCGCTGTAGCCCAGTAGCGCGGCGATGCTGCGCTGGTGGTCGAACAGCAGGCGGTCCTCGGCGCGACCGGCCAGCATGTGCAGGGCGTAGCGCACCCTCCACAGGAAGTCCTGGGAGGACGCCAGCAGCTCGTTCTCGCTTTCCAGCAGGAAGCCTTCGCCGGCCAGGGCATGCAGGTTCAGCGTGCCGTACTGGCGTCGAGCCACCCACAGCACGGTCTGGATGTCGCGCAGGCCGCCGGGAGAACCTTTGACATTGGGTTCGAGGTTGTACTCGGTGTCGTTGTACTTGTGGTGGCGGGCCTTGAGTTCGGCGCGCTTGGCCAGGAAGAACTCCTTGCTCGGCCACATGTGTGCGGTGCTGGTGACGTCCAGCATGCGCTGACGCAGGCTCTCCGGGCCAGCAATGGTGCGGCTTTCCATCAGGTTGGTGATTACCGTCAGGTCGGCGCGGGCTTGTTCTGCGCATTCGTCGACGGTACGAACGCTCTGGCCAACTTCCAGGCCGATGTCCCACAACAGGGTGAGGAAGCGCTCGATGGCGTCGCGGTACTGTTCGTGTTCGGCGGCACCCAGCAGAATCAGCAGGTCGATGTCCGAATAGGGGTGCAGTTCACCGCGTCCATACCCACCCACTGCAACCAGGGCGATCCCGCTTTGGTCGCCCCAATCGAACTGGTTCCAGGCTTGTTGCAGGATGTTGTCGACGAGCCAGGCGCGATCCTCGATCAGTCGGCGGATTTCGCGGCCGCTGCGAAAACGCCGGTCAAGCACCTCGCCCGCCTGGCGGATGGCTTTCTTGAAGGCGGCGATAGGGCTCGCCTTGAGGGCCAGTTCCGCCTGGAACTGGCCGCGGTCGAACAGCTCGGGATCCACCTGGGGCATCGCGTCGCGTTCCTGTCTGAGTGTTTGCCTAGTGTGGGCTCAAGCCGAGGTGCGCGGGATGGTATCGTCCTTGCGCAGGGTGAAGATCTCGTAGCCGGTGGCGGTGACCACCAGGGTGTGTTCCCACTGGGCCGAGAGCTTGCGGTCCTTGGTGATGGCGGTCCAGCCGTCGCCCAATACCTTGGTGTCGGCCTTGCCCTGGTTGATCATCGGCTCGATGGTGAAGGTCATGCCTTCCTTGAGCTCCATGCCGGTGCCGGCCTTGCCGTAGTGCAGGATCTGCGGCTCTTCGTGGAACACCTTGCCGATGCCGTGGCCGCAGAACTCGCGCACCACCGAAAAGCCGTTCTTCTCGGCGTGCTTCTGGATGACCTCGCCGATGTCACCCAGGCGGCAGCCCGGCTTGACCAGCTCGATGGCCTTGTACATGCACTCTTGCGTCACCTTGGACAGGCGCTCGGCCCAGGGGGCGACGGTGCCGACGTGGAACATGCGGCTGGTATCGCCGTGGTAGCCATCCTTGATGACGGTCACGTCGATGTTGATGGTGTCACCGTCCTTGAGCGGCTTGTCGTTGGGAATGCCATGGCAGACGACGTGGTTGATCGAGGTGCAGATCGACTTGGGGTAGCCCTTGTAGTTGAGCGGGGCCGGGATGGCCTGCTGGACGTTGACGATGTAGTCGTGGCACAGGCGGTCCAGCTCCTCGGTGGTGACACCGGGCTTGACGTGCTCTTCGATCATTTCGAGCACTTCGGCGGCCAGGCGGCCGGCGATGCGCATCTTCTCGATGTCTTCTGCGGTCTTGATGGTGACGGTCATTGCAGGCTCTCTACGGCGCCATCGATGGCGCGAACAAACGGGAAAGGCCGGATTCTACCAGAGCAGGGCGGCAATCGGTCGGGATAAAGGCGGTCGTCCTGCTGTCTATAGAGGGCATTCTGGCCTGAAAGCCAGGGTGCTGCAAAAAACGCTGACGGACGAGACCTTATTCGGGTTCCGTTCGCCTGCGGTCTGTGGTATAAAATGCGCCGCTTTCGGGGACGACCCCGAGAGTACTAAACCCCACACACGTGTCGACACGATGGCCTGGGTGCCCCGACTCTTCGGAATCGCGGGTTGGTCATTGGGATACGTGGAGGCCCAACCCGACTTATCAAGGAACTATCATGTCCCAAGTCAATATGCGCGATATGCTGAAGGCCGGTGTGCACTTCGGCCACCAGACCCGTTACTGGAACCCGAAAATGGGCAAGTTCATTTTCGGCGCGCGTAACAAGATTCACATCATCAACCTGGAAAAAACCCTGCCGATGTTCAACGACGCTCTGTCGTTCGTAGAGCGCCTGGCCCAGGGCAAGAACAAGATCCTGTTCGTCGGCACCAAGCGTTCCGCCGGCAAGATCGTCGCCGAGCAAGCTGCTCGTTGCGGTTCGCCATACGTTGACCACCGTTGGTTGGGCGGCATGCTGACCAACTACAAAACCATCCGTGCTTCGATCAAGCGTCTGCGCGACCTGGAAACCCAGGCCGAAGATGGCACCTTCGCCAAGCTGACCAAGAAAGAAGCCCTGATGCGCACCCGTGATCTGGAAAAGCTGGATCGCAGCCTGGGCGGTATCAAGGACATGGGCGGTCTGCCTGATGCCCTGTTCGTGATCGACGTTGAGCACGAGCGCATTGCTATCACCGAAGCCAACAAGCTGGGCATCCCGGTCATCGGCGTTGTCGATACCAACAGCAGCCCGGAAGGTGTTGATTTCGTCATCCCAGGTAACGACGACGCCATTCGCGCCATCGAGCTGTACATGACTTCGATGGCTGACGCCGTCATCCGCGGCCGCAACAACGTTGCTGGCGGCACCGAAGTCTACGCTGAAGAAGCGGCTGCACCTGCTGCTGAGTAATTGACGCTTAGCGTCTGACTTGGCACGCAAAAAGGGGGCTTGGCCCCCTTTTTGCCACCTTGAAATCCTGCTGTCAGCAACGGCCCCGCATCATGGGTCGCTGACGATAAAAGCAGTGGATTTGCAGAATTGAACGCCCGTCACAAGCGGGTGGAATGGTTGAAAAACTTTCCAAGAGGATTTTGAAATGGCAGCAATTACTGCAGCGCTGGTCAAAGAACTGCGCGAGCGTACCGGCGAAGGCATGATGGATTGCAAAAAGGCCCTGGAAAAGGCCGGCGGCGACATCGAGAAAGCCATTGACGACATGCGTGCCTCGGGCGCCATCAAGGCCGCCAAGAAGGCTGGCAACGTTGCCGCCGAAGGCGCCATCGCCGTCAAGACCGACGGCAAGGCCGCTGTCCTGCTGGAAGTGAACTCGCAGACCGACTTCCTGGCCCTGCAAGATGACTTCAAGGCCTTCGTTGCTGAAAGCATCGAAGAAGCTTTCGCTCAGAAGCTGACCGACGCCGCTCCGCTGATCGCTTCGCGCGAATCCGCTCGTGAAGCCCTGGTTGCCAAGTGCGGCGAAAACGTCAACATCCGTCGCCTGGTGCGCGTTGAAGGTGACGTTGTCGGTGCTTACCTGCACGGTAACAAGATCGGCGCAGCCGTTGTTCTGAAAGGCGGTGACGTTGAACTGGCCAAGAACATCGCCATGCACGTCGCAGCTTCGAACCCAGAGTTCCTGCTGCCTTCGGAAGTTTCCCCTGAAGCCATCGAGCGTGAGAAGGGCGTCTTCCTGCAGCTGAACGCTGACAAGATCGCTGGCAAGCCAGAAAACATCGTCGAGAACATGATCAAGGGTCGTATCTCGAAGTTCCTGGCCGAAGCTTCGCTGGTCGAGCAAGCTTTCGTCATGAACCCAGAAGTCAAAGTTGGCGAGCTGGCCAAGAAAGCCGGTGCTGAAATCGTTTCCTTCACCTACTTCAAAGTCGGCGAAGGCATCGAGAAGCCAGTCGACAACTTCGCTGAAGAAGTTGCCGCTCAGGTCGCTGCCGCCAAGCAGTAAGACAGACTCGTCTGTCGCCCCAAAGAGGCTGCCCGCTCACGCGCGCAGCCTCTTTGTCAAAACGGAGACGGGTTTATCGAACCGGTCTCTGCTGGCACCAAAACGGTGCCACGCTACAGTTAGCAGGCTGCAAACAGCCCGCACGGAATTTTCTACAGTACGCCGCAGGAGAGACTCGCAATGGCTCAGCAGGTGAGTGGTCGCCAACCTCGCTATAAACGCATTTTGCTCAAACTTAGCGGCGAGGCCCTGATGGGCTCGGAAGACTTCGGGATCGACCCGAAGGTGCTGGATCGCATGGCCCTGGAAGTCGGCCAATTGGTCGGTATCGGCGTCCAGGTTGGCCTGGTGATCGGCGGTGGTAACCTGTTCCGCGGCGCCGCGCTCAGTGCAGCCGGTATGGATCGCGTCACCGGTGACCACATGGGTATGCTGGCCACCGTGATGAACGCCCTGGCCATGCGCGACGCCTTGGAGCGTTCGAACATCCCGGCCCTGGTCATGTCGGCCATTTCCATGGTCGGTGTCACCGATCATTACGATCGTCGCAAAGCTATTCGCCACCTCAACTCCGGGGATGTGGTAATTTTCTCCGCCGGTACCGGCAATCCGTTCTTCACCACCGACTCCGCAGCCTGTCTGCGCGCCATCGAAATCGATGCCGACGTTGTGCTGAAGGCGACCAAGGTCGATGGTGTGTACACTGCCGATCCATTCAAGGATCCGCATGCCGAGAAGTTCGATCACCTGACCTACGACGAGGTTCTGGATCGCAAGCTCGGCGTTATGGATCTGACCGCAATCTGCCTGTGCCGCGACCACAAGATGCCATTGCGGGTATTCAACATGAACAAGCCTGGCGCCCTGCTGAATATCGTGGTGGGTGGCGCTGAAGGTACTTTGATCGAGGAAGGCGAAGCATGATCAACGACATCAAGAAAGACGCTCAGGAGCGCATGACCAAGTCCATCGAGGCCCTGGGTCGCAACCTGGCGGCGATCCGCACCGGTCGCGCCCACCCAAGCATTCTGGACAGCGTCAAGGTCCCTGCGTGGGGCAGCGAGATGCCGCTGAACCAGGTGGCCGCGATCACCGTCGAAGACGCCCGTACCCTGAAGATCGTCGCCCACGACAAGAACCTCAGCGCCGCCATCGAGAAGGCGATCCTGACCTCCGACCTGGGCCTGAACCCCTCCAGCGCCGGCACCACCATCCGTGTTCCGATGCCTGCCCTGACCGAGGAAACCCGCAAGGGTTACACCAAGCAGGCCAGCGGCGTCGCCGAAGATGCCAAGGTGGCGGTACGTAACGTTCGTCGTGACGCACTCGCCGACCTGAAGAAGCTGACCAAGGACAAGGAAATCAGCGAAGACGAAGAACGCCGCGCCGCGGACGAGATCCAGAAGCTGACCGACAAGTTCGTCGCCGAAATCGACGCTGCGTTCAAAGCCAAGGAAAAGGACCTTATGGCCGTCTAAGGCCGAGGTTTTTTAATGGAAAAGACCAAGCTGGCGGCACTGTCTTCGGTGCCGCGTCACGTCGCGATCATCATGGATGGCAACAATCGCTGGGCGAAAAAGCGTCTGTTGCCCGGCGTTGCCGGGCACAAGGCGGGCGTCGACGCCGTTCGTGCGGTCATCGAAGTGTGCGCGCAGTCCGGGGTCGAGGTGCTGACCCTGTTCGCGTTCTCCAGCGAGAACTGGCAGCGTCCGGCCGATGAGGTAGGGGCGCTGATGGAGTTGTTCTTCTCGGCCCTGCGTCGTGAGGCCAAGCGGCTAAACGAGAACAACATCAGCTTGCGCATCATCGGTGATCGCTCGCGTTTCCATCCTGAGCTGCAGGCGGCCATGCGTGAAGCCGAGGCGCTGACTGCGGGCAACAACCGCTTCATCCTGCAGATCGCCGCCAATTATGGCGGTCAATGGGATATCGCCCAGGCCGCCCAGCGCCTGGCCCGTGAAGTCCAGGCCGGCCACCTGCGTCCGGAGGACATCACGCCTGACTTGTTGCAGACTTGCCTGGCGACGGGGGAGCTGCCTTTGCCCGACCTGTGCATTCGCACCGGCGGCGAGCACCGCATCAGCAACTTCCTGCTTTGGCAGCTGGCTTATGCCGAGCTGTATTTCTCCGACCTCTATTGGCCGGACTTCAAACACGAGGCCATGCGCAACGCGTTGGCCGATTTCGCTTCGCGCCAGCGCCGCTTCGGTAAGACCAGCGAGCAGGTCGAGGCTGGAGCTCGTGCTTAATGCTTAAACAACGCATCATTACTGCGCTGATCCTGCTGCCGGTCGCGCTGGGCGGCTTTTTCCTGCTCAACGGCGGGGATTTCGCCCTGTTCATCGGCTTCGTGGTCACCCTTGGTGCCTGGGAGTGGGCGCGCCTGGCCGGGCTGATGGCCCAGCCGCTGCGTATTGCCTACGCCGCCGTGGTTGCCGGGGCGCTGATGCTGCTCTACCTGATGCCCGACCTTGCGCCCTGGGTGCTGGGTGCGGCGGTGATCTGGTGGGGGCTGGCCACCTGGCTGGTGCTCACCTACCCACGCAGCAGCGAGCTTTGGGCCAGCGCCGCCTGCCGATTGCTGATCGGCTTGCTGGTGCTGCTGCCGGCCTGGCAAGGGCTGGTCTTGCTCAAGCATTGGCCGTTGGGCAACTGGTTGATCCTGTCGGTCATGGTGCTGGTCTGGGCGGCCGATATCGGGGCTTATTTCTCCGGGCGTGCTTTCGGCAAGCGCAAGCTGGCTGCGCAGGTCAGCCCAGGCAAGAGCTGGGAAGGCGTCTATGGCGGTCTGGCCCTGTGCCTGCTCATCACCCTGGTGGTGGGTATCAGCCGGGACTGGAGCTTCGGCCAGATCGTCCTGGGGCTGCTGGGCGCTGCGGTAGTGGTCATGTCCTCGGTAGTGGGTGACCTGACCGAGAGCATGTTCAAGCGCCGCTCGGGCATCAAGGACAGCAGCAACCTGCTGCCAGGTCACGGCGGCGTGCTCGATCGCATCGACAGCCTGACGGCGGCGATCCCGATCTTCGCGGTGCTGCTGTGGGCGGCTGAATGGGGTGTGATGTGAGTACGCTGCAACGCATTACCGTACTCGGCGCTACCGGGTCCATTGGCCTTAGCACGCTGGATGTGATCGCTCGCCATCCCGAGCGCTATCGGGTGTTCGCGCTCAGCGGTTATTCGCGTATCGACGAGTTGCTGGCACTGTGCGTTCGCCATGATCCGGTCTATGCAGTGGTGCCGGATGCAGAAAGTGCTGCGCGTCTGCGCGAGGGCCTGGCTGCCGCGCGCTGTGCCACCGAAGTGCTCGAGGGCGAGGCGGGGCTGTGTCAGGTCGCGGCGGCGCAGGAAGTCGATGCGGTGATGGCCGCTATCGTCGGCGCCGCTGGGTTGCGTCCGACCTTGGCTGCCGTCGAGGCAGGCAAGAAGGTGTTGCTGGCCAACAAGGAAGCCTTGGTGATGTCCGGCGCACTGTTCATGGATGCGGTGCGGCGCAGTGGCGCTGTGCTGTTGCCCATCGACAGTGAACACAATGCCATTTTCCAGTGCCTGCCCGGCGACTACGGTCGTGGGCTGGTTCAGGTCGGGGTGCGGCGCATCCTCCTGACGGCGTCGGGCGGCCCATTCCGCGAGACGCCCCAGGCGGCCCTGGCCAATGTCACGCCGGAGCAGGCCTGTGCCCACCCTAACTGGTCCATGGGGCGCAAGATTTCCGTGGACTCGGCCAGCATGATGAACAAGGGCCTGGAGCTGATCGAAGCATGCTGGTTGTTCGATGCAGCGCCGGCCAAGGTCGAAGTGGTGGTTCACCCGCAGAGCGTGATCCACTCGTTGGTGGATTATGTCGACGGTTCGGTGCTGGCCCAGCTGGGCAATCCAGACATGCGCACGCCCATAGCAAACGCCCTGGCCTGGCCCGAGCGGATCGACTCCGGGGTAGCCCCGCTGGACTTGTTCGCCATCGCTCGTCTGGATTTCCAGGCGCCCGACGAACAACGCTTCCCTTGCTTGCGCCTGGCGCGGCAGGCTGCCGAGGCGGGCAACAGTGCGCCTGCCGTGCTCAATGCGGCCAACGAAGTGGCGGTCGAGGCATTTCTCCAGCGGCGCATCCGCTTTCCAGAAATCGCGAGTATGATCGAACAGGTGCTTGACCAGGAGCCAGTGGTCTCGCTGCCGTCGCTGGATGCGGTGTTCGCTGCCGACCAGCGCGCCCGGGAACTGTCCCGTGAGTGGTTGAGGCGCCACGGCCGCTGATGCAGGCCTTGCTCCAGGTTCCGCTGAACGTCATTCGGAGATGGATATGACTGCGCTCTACATGATTATCGGCACCCTGGTGGCCTTGGGTGTATTGGTCACTTTCCACGAGTTCGGCCACTTCTGGGTGGCCCGACGCTGTGGCGTCAAGGTGCTGCGCTTCTCCGTGGGGTTCGGCACACCGTTGATTCGCTGGCATGACCGCCATGGCACCGAGTTCGTGGTGGCGGCGATCCCGCTGGGCGGCTACGTCAAGATGCTCGACGAACGCGAGGGTGAAGTGCCGCCAGCGCTGATCGAGCAGTCGTTCAATCGCAAATCCGTCCGTCAGCGTATCGCCATCGTGGCGGCGGGGCCGATCGCCAACTTCCTGCTGGCCATTTTCTTCTTCTGGCTGCTGGCCATGCTCGGCACCCAGCAGATCCGTCCGGTCATCGGTGCGGTCGAGTCCGGTAGCCTGGCGGCTTCGGCGGGCTTGGTCGCTGGTCAGGAAATCGTATCCATCGACGGAAAACCGACCAGTGGCTGGTCGGCAGTCAACCTGCAGCTGGTTCGGCGCCTGGGCGAGAGCGGCACCCTGCAAGTCGGCGTGCGGGACGAAGGAGCCACGGTCGAGCGTCAGTACCAGATCACGCTCGCGGGTTGGCTCAAGGGCGCCGACGAGCCGGACCCGATCCAGTCCCTGGGCTTGCGTCCATGGCGTCCGGCCATTTCGCCGGTTCTGGCTGAAATCGATCCAAAGGGGCCGGCCGCAGCGGCCGGGCTCAAAAGTGGTGACAAATTGTTGGCCGTCGATGGCGTGACGGTGAGCGACTGGCAGCACGTGGTCGACACCGTGCGCGCACGCCCCGAAGCCAAGGTGTTGCTGCGTGTGGAGCGTGATGGCGCGCCGCTGGACGTCCCGGTGACGCTGGCCCGGCGCGGCGAAGGCAAAGCCTCCGGCGGCTACCTGGGGGCAGGAGTCAAGGGCGCCGAATGGCCCGCCAGCATGCTGCGCGAAGTCAGCTATGGCCCGCTCGAGGCAGTGGGCGAGGGCTTGTCGCGCACCTGGAACATGAGTGTGCTAACCCTCGAATCGCTAAAGAAAATGCTGTTCGGGGAGCTCTCGGTAAAAAACTTGAGCGGACCGATAACCATTGCTAAAGTGGCGGGCGCTTCGGCCCAGTCCGGCGTGGGGGATTTCCTGAATTTCCTGGCCTACCTGAGCATAAGCCTGGGGGTTCTTAACCTGCTGCCCATCCCGGTACTGGATGGGGGGCATTTGCTGTTTTACCTGGTCGAGTGGGCGCGCGGTCGTCCGCTGTCGGATCGGGTGCAAGGTTGGGGGGTCCAGATCGGTATCAGTTTGGTCATTGGGGTGATGTTGCTCGCCCTGATCAACGATCTGGGTCGACTATAAAAGATTCGCTCAATTGCGAACCTGCCGTTTTCATACGGCGGGTGGTTTATTGCCAGTTGGAATAAAAGGACTTCATGAAACGTCTGCTGCTAACTGCGGTCCTCTCCGCACTGATGATCGCTGAAGTTCACGCCGAGTCCTTCACCATCTCCGATATTCGTGTCAACGGCCTGCAGCGGGTGTCCGCCGGCAGCGTCTTTGGCGCCTTGCCCCTGAACGTGGGCGATCAGGCCGATGACCGACGCCTGGTGGAATC
>NZ_KE384450.1:608620-633911 GCF_000425785.1 Pseudomonas taiwanensis DSM 21245 | reverse complement strand
CTCAACCGAGGCGCGCATTCTACGCTTTCCTCATTTGCTGTCAAGCGTTTATTTTGAAGTTTTTTGCGAGAAACTCGTTTAGCTTCAAACACTTGACTCGCTGCGATCTCTCGTAGCGGGAGGCGAATAATACAGCGTTTTAAAACGCTGTCAACCACCTCTTTCAGCGCTTCCGATTGCTTTCTAAACGCTCAACCTGTTGATTAACAAGGAGTTTTTCGTTTCGACTGCGTCGGAAGTGGGGCGCATTATAAGGGGATTCGAGAGGCCGTCAACCGTTAATGTTCATTTAAATTGAAATAATGGCAAACACGGACCGTATCGAGGCCGCCAGGTGCCCGCCGCGATGCATTCAGCGGTTTGTAGATCGAGCGCCGCCCGCGCGGCGCATCGCGAGCAAGGCTCGCTCCTACAGGTTGTTTTTGGTCAGTAACGCCAGTGGCAGACGCACGCGACCGCCTGGTTTGTACGGTTCGATAACGTGGCGTATACCAACGCGGGCGGCGCTCAATCCCATAGGCGCCAGAACGACCAAGGCAGCTACGCCTCAAACCACCCTGCCCTGCTTCCTGGCGATCCTGGGAAGCACCCGCGACACAGCTGGAATCCGCAGCGCCATCAGCAAGGCGCCTATCGACGCATAGATGGCCCACTCCCTGAGGTCGGAACGCACGATCCAAAGGAAATGCAGCAACCCCAACCCAAGAATCACATACACCAACCTGTGCAGCTTCTTCCAGCGTGCCCCAAGCCGCCGCTGGCTGTAACGGTTCGAGGTGACCGCCAACACCAGCAAGCCAAGAAACCCGAGCGCTCCCACGATAATGTAAGGCCGCTTACGCAGCTCCACCGCCAACTGCGCCCAATCCAGCCCGAGGATAAAGAACAGGTAGGCCAGGATGTGCAGCACGATATAGGCGAACACCCACAACCCCAGCTGCCGCCGAATCACGACCCAGCCCGACCACCCCGATAACTTCTGCAGCGGGGTCATGCCCAGGGTGACCAGCAGGAAGGTCAGCGCCCCGAGCCCCAGGCGATCCATCATGATCTTGCCCGGATCCGGCCCAAGCAGATTCATCGCGGCCTCATACAGCCACCACACCGGAAACAGGCAGCCCACAACGAAAATGGCCAGTCGCAACCAGGGATAACGCATCAATAGTTCTTCCGCAGATCCAGCCCGGTATACAGCGACGCAACTTCGTCGGCGTAGCCATTGAACATCTGGGTTTCCCGCACGTTGGGACTGAACAACCCACTGGGCAGACGCCGCTCACGCGCCTGAGTCCAACGCGGATGGTCGACCGTCGGATTCACATTGGCATAGAAGCCATACTCATCCGGCGCCAACCCTTGCCATGTGGTGCCAGGCTGCTCGGCCACCAGGCTGATGCGCACGATCGACTTGATGCTCTTGAACCCATACTTCCAAGGCACCACCAGCCGCAAAGGGGCGCCATTCTGGTTAGGCAGTTCCCGGCCGTACATGCCAACCGCCAGGATCGTCAGCGGGTGCATCGCCTCGTCGAGGCGCAACCCCTCCCTGTAGGGCCAGTCGATCAGGGCAAAGCCTGAACGCTGCCCAGGCATATGCTCTGGATCGTTCAGGGTTTCGAAGCGCACATAACGCGCCTTCGAGGTCGGCTCGACCTGCTTGAGCAACTGCGCCAACGGAAAACCCAGCCAGGGGATGACCATCGACCAGGCCTCGACACAGCGCAATCGGTAAATACGCTCTTCGAGCTGATAGGGTTTGATGAAGTCTTCCAGCGCATACCGCCCCGGCTTGCCCACCTCACCATCGATCACCACGCTCCACGGCTCAGTCTTCAGGCTGCCACCATTGGCCGCCGGGTCGCCCTTGTCGGGCCCGAATTCATAGAAGTTGTTGTAGTGGGTCGCATCCTTGAAGGGCGTGATCGCCTCATCTTTGACCGTTACCGCCTGCCAGCGTGTAGCTGCAAGCTTCTCGGTGAACCAAGCCGGTGCGGCGCCGGCCTGCACATCGGCATAACGCGAGGCTTCAACCGCGCTGGCCCGGCCCGGCAATGCGCCCAGGGCGAGGCCAGCCAGGGAGCCACCCAGCAGGGTTCGACGGGAAAGGTATACGCCTTCGGGGGTGATCTCCGATGCCTTGCACTCGGAAGACTTGGGAAGCTTGATGAGCATGGTCGGCTCCATAGCACTGGATAGCGGATGTTCCAGTAAGACTATGGAGCCGGAGGGTTATTCCACCATTAAAAGAATGTCACGCTTTACGACGGCGCGCTTTCAACAGGAACTGGATTGGCCCCGAAGCCGCGTAAGCGAGGAAGATCAGCAGCAGGATGCGTGGCGGGTCGCTGAACACCACGGCGAACACCAGCACCACAGCAAGGATCGCCACGAACGGAACGCGTCCCTTGAGGTCCAGCTCCTTGAAGCTGTTGTACTTGATGTTGCTGACCATCAGCATGCCGGCAGCGGCTACCAGCAGCGCGACCAGAAACGACAGTTTCGAGCCCTGGATGCCGTAGTCGCTGAAAGCCCATACGGTACCGGCGACCACTCCGGCGGCAGCCGGACTGGCCAGGCCGATGAAGTAGCGTTTGTCAGCAGTGCCCACCTGGGTATTGAAACGCGCCAGGCGCAGCGCGGCGCCAGCGACGTAGATGAATGCGACCATCCAGCCGACCTTGCCCATGTCGCCCAGCGCCCAGCCGAACGCCAGCAACGCGGGTGCCACGCCAAAGGCAACCATGTCCGACAGCGAGTCGTACTCGGCGCCGAAGGCACTCTGGGTATTGGTCATGCGTGCCACTCGGCCATCGAGACCGTCAAGCACCATGGCAACGAAGATGGCGATGGCGGCAAAGGCAAAATACTTGCTCGCCTCCCGCGGGTCACCGGCACTGAGGGCGCTCTGTGCGCTCATCGAACTGATGATGGAATAGAAACCCGCGAACAGGTTGGCGGTGGTAAACAGGTTAGGCAACAGATAGATGCCGCGATGGCGCACCTTGCGCCCTTCGGCGTCATGCCCTTCTTCAACGTGCTCATCGACAGGTAGCAGGCTTTCGGCGTCGGAGGGCTTGTTCGGCTCTTCGGGACGTTCGCTCATGGAGGGTACCTTGCAACAGGATGGAAAATGTTCGACACGGGCCTGCAAAACAGGTTCTTACAGCAAGCCACTGGTCTGCTTTATACCAGAAGCTGACTGTCGGAACGAAAAAACGCGGCCGAAGCCGCGTTTTTCATCTTTCGATAAGACTTAGTTCTTGGTCTTGTCGACGATCTTGTTAGCCGAGATCCAAGGCATCATCGAGCGCAGTTGCTCACCGATGATCTCGATGCCGTGGGCAGCGTTGTTACGACGCTTGGCGGTCATCGATGGGTAGTTGGTGGCGCCTTCGGAGATGAACATCTTCGCGTATTCGCCGTCCTGGATGCGCTTCAGAGCGTTGCGCATGGCCTTGCGGGATTCTTCGTTGATGACTTCTGGGCCGGTGACGTACTCACCGTACTCGGCGTTGTTGGAGATCGAGTAGTTCATGTTGGCGATGCCGCCTTCGTACATGAGGTCAACGATCAGTTTCAGCTCGTGCAGGCACTCGAAGTAGGCCATTTCCGGCGCGTAGCCAGCTTCGACCAGGGTTTCGAAACCGGCTTTGACCAGTTCGACGGTACCGCCACACAGAACAGCCTGCTCACCGAACAGGTCGGTCTCGGTCTCGTCCTTGAAGGTGGTTTCGATGATGCCGGTACGGCCGCCACCAACGCCCGAAGCGTAGGACAGGGCAACGTTCTTGGCATTGCCGGAGGCGTCCTGGTAGATAGCGATCAGGTCAGGGATACCGCCGCCTTTGACGAACTCGGAACGAACGGTGTGGCCCGGAGCCTTCGGCGCGATCATGATCACGTCCAGGTCGGCACGAGGAACGACTTGGTTGTAGTGGATCGAGAAGCCGTGGGAGAAGGCCAGGGTGGCGCCCTTCTTGATGTTCGGTTCGATCTCGTTCTTGTACAGCTGGCCCTGGAACTCGTCCGGAGTCAGGATCATGACCAGGTCGGCAGCAGCGACGGCAGAGGCAACGTCGGTCACTTTCAGGCCATGGGCTTCTGCCTTGGCAACGGTGGCCGAACCTTTACGCAGACCGATGGTGACATCCACACCGGAGTCTTTCAGGTTGCACGCCTGAGCGTGGCCCTGGGAGCCGTAACCGATGATGGCGACTTTCTTACCCTGAATGATGGAAAGGTCGCAGTCTTTGTCGTAGAAAACTTTCATGGAAATACCCCTGGTTATATCTCGGCCCCCTGCGGAGCCATCGCTAATTTTTGAATTTAGATGCTGAGCACTTTGTCGCCACGGGCAATGCCGGTGACGCCACTGCGCACGGTTTCGAGAATCGATGCAGTGCCGATCGCCTGGATGAAGCTGTCCAGTTTGTCGCTGGTACCGCTCAGTTGCACGGTGTACACGCTGGCGGTGACGTCGACGATCTGGCCACGGAAGATATCCGTGGTGCGCTTGATCTCGGCGCGCTGGGCACCGGTGGCCTTGACCTTGACCAACATCAGCTCGCGCTCGATGTGAGCACTTTCCGACAGGTCGACCAATTTGACCACTTCGACCAGCTTGTTCAGGTTCTTGGTGATCTGTTCGATCACTTCGTCATGGCCAACGGTGGTCAGCGTCAGACGCGACAGGGTCGGGTCTTCGGTCGGCGCCACGGTCAGGCTTTCAATGTTGTAGTTGCGCTGGGAGAACAGGCCGACCACACGGGACAACGCACCGGGTTCGTTTTCCAGCAGCAGGGAGATGATGTGCCGCATATCAGGTACGCTCCGTCTTGCTCAGCCACATGTCACGCATCGAGCCATCCTTGATCTGCATCGGATAGACGTGCTCGGTACGGTCAACCGCGATGTCGATGAACACCAGGCGGTCCTTCATCGCGAAGGCTTCCTCCAGCTTCGGCTTGAGGTCCTTCAGGCTGGTGATGCGGATGCCCACATGGCCATAGGCCTCAGCCAGCTTGATGAAGTCAGGCAGCGACTCGACGTACGAATGCGAGTGACGACCGTTGTAGGACATGTCCTGCCATTGGCGGACCATGCCCAACACGCCGTTGTTCAGGTTGACGATCTTCACCGGCAGGCCGTACTGCATGCAGGTGGACAGTTCCTGAATGTTCATCTGGATACTGCCCTCGCCAGTGACGCAGGCCACGTCCTGATCCGGGAAGTTCAGCTTGATGCCCATGGCCGCCGGGAAACCGAAGCCCATGGTGCCAAGGCCACCAGAGTTGATCCAACGGTTCGGCTTGTTGAAGCGGTAGTACTGCGCCGCGAACATCTGGTGCTGACCTACGTCGGAGGTGACGAAGGCGTCGCCATGGGTCACTTCGCAGAGGGTCTCGATCACGGTCTGTGGCTTGATGACGCTGCCGTCGCCCTTGTCGTAAGGGAACAGGCCACGGTCACCGCGCCATTCGTCGATCTGCTTCCACCAGGCATCCAACGCGGCCTTGTCAGGCTGCTCGCCGATTTCCTTGAGGATGGTGAGCATTTCGCTCAGCACGCTGTCGACTGGCCCCACGATCGGTACGTCAGCCTTGATCATCTTGGAGATCGACGCAGGGTCGATGTCGATGTGGATGATCTTGGCGTTGGGGCAGAACTTGGCCGGGCCATTGACCACACGGTCGTCGAAACGCGCACCAACCGCCAGGATCACGTCGGCATTGTGCATGGCCATGTTGGCGGTGAAGCTGCCGTGCATACCGAGCATGCCAAGGAACTGGCGATCGGTGCCCGGGAAGCCACCCAGCCCCATCAGGGTATTGGTGACAGGCAGGTTCAGCGACTTGGCGATTTCGGTCAGGGCTTCGGAGCCACCACCGAGGATGACGCCGCCACCGGAGTACACGATCGGGCGCTTGGCGGCGAGGATCATCTCGGCTGCCTTGCGGATCTGACCGGAGTGGCCGCGTACGGCTGGGCTGTAGGAGCGCAGCTTGACCTTTTTCGGGTAGACGTATTCGAACTTCTCGGCCGGGTTGGTCATATCTTTTGGAATGTCGACCACGACCGGGCCAGGACGGCCGGATTGCGCCAGGTAGAACGCTTTTTTCAGGACTTCAGGGATTTCCGAGGCATGCTTGACCATGAAGCTGTGCTTCACGATAGGCCGCGAGATCCCGATCATGTCGGTTTCCTGGAAGGCATCGGTACCCACCATGGTGCTAGGCACCTGGCCGGACAGGATGACCATCGGAATCGAGTCCATGTAGGCGGTGGCAATACCGGTAATGGCATTGGTCGCACCCGGGCCGGAAGTCACCAGCACCACACCGGCCTTGCCGGTGGCACGGGCGTAGCCGTCCGCCATATGGGTAGCAGCCTGCTCGTGACGAACCAGGATGTGCTCGACTTCCGGTTCCTTGAACAGTGCATCGTAAACATGAAGGAGAGCACCACCAGGGTACCCGTAGATGTGCTTAACGCCTTCGTCACGCAAGAAGCGGACGACCATCTCAGCGCCAGATAAAAGCTCCACGTTGTTCACCTCTAAAACGCCAGAATACCGCCCACATGGACGGGTCTTAATAGGTTTACTGCCAAGCAGAGCATGAGCGAACGTCAGCACTGACTGAGCAAGTATTGGGAGCTCCCCAGAGTGTTGCGGGGGTTTCCCACCCAGCGCGAGGTAACGCGTTGCGGGGTGTAACAGGTCGGCGCGGGTGTGCGCCTCATGATCTGCTTAGCGGGTCTGCTTCTGGCAGTCCCTCTACAGCGGAATCTGGATTCTTGTGATTTGGCGGCTACAAGTCAAGAAAATTTATTGCCAATTTTTCCTCAAGATGAATTCCTGCCACCACTAAAAACCGCCTCAGCAGCAGAAAAAATAAGATTTCCATAAAAAAGGGCCACAATCTGCGGCCCTTGAAGGAAAAAAAGAAGAAATCAGGCGGAAGGAGCGATCAATTGATCGAAAGCTGCCAAAAGGCGCCGCAGCTCACGACTTTGCTCCGGACGATCGACAAAGACGGTTTCGGCCATGACCAGGATGCCCGAGGCGTTGGGCAGCGGTTGGCCCCGCTCGATGATAAGCCTCATGCGGGGCAGGAAGATCCACTGCAGCCACTGCTCGAAGCTCAGCGTATCGACCGCAAATGGCACCGTGCTGGCCAGCGCCTGCTTGCTCGGCGAGGCGTCGCTCCACCAGCCTTGCACCTGCAGCTCACGCTCGATGAGCAGCAGGTGATCGGCGATGTCCAGGATCCGTTGTTCGACCATCAGGAGCTGACCCGAGCCTTTTGCCGCGCCAGTGCGGCACCGGCGCTATCGCCTTGCTTTTCGCGTGCCTGGGCGATGGTGTTCCACAGCTCGGCCTGCAGGCTCGGGCGGCCGTTGGCATAGCTCAGGCCACGACGCGCCAGTTGTTCGGCCTGAGCGGCATCCCCTTGGGACAAGCGTACCTGGGCCAGGCGGAACAGCACTTGCGGCTCGCGCGGGGCGATGCGCTGGGCACGCTCCAGGCTGGAAGCCGCGCCATTGAAGTCGCCACTGCCTTGCTGCTGCTGGGCGGTGGTGAGCAATGCCAGCACCGGGCCGTCCAACTGCTCATCGGCCGACAGGCCACCCGAGGCACCGCTGCGTGGAATACCGGTCGGGGCGCTGGTGGCGCTCGAACCGCCACTCATCGACGCGATGTCGAACGGCTCGTCGGCGATCGGATTGGGGTTGGTCGTGATCGGTGTGGTGCTGATTGGCGCAGTGCTGATCGGCGCCGCCCCGGTCGCGGCCGGGAACGTCTGGATTGGCGCGGAACCCGCGCCCTGTGGAATGACCACGGTCACCCCGGAGTCCTCGGGCAGCGTCTGTGCCTGAGAGGTGCCACCGCTCATGCCAACCGCCGAACGGTTGGCAGTGATGCGCTCGCTGTTGGACACGCGTGTGCTCGAGTCGACGACCGGGATATTGCCCCGCGGAACGCTGGAGCAACCCTGGAGCACAACCAGTGCCGTCACGGCAGGAAACCACCACTTTTTCACTTCACACCTCATCAATGCAGCCAGTGCTTAATTCATCCAGCCCTTGACCCAGTCCATGACCGACTCAACCGGATCCTGCTCACCGCCACAGGTCGCACCCGCGGGCGGTTCGCTCCCGCGAATATACGGCATCTGCACGGCTCCCGGACAGCTGCCATCGGAACCTTGCCCGCTGTACGGGTCGATCCAGGCCTGCACTACATTGTCCGGCTGCGGCATGTCCAACGGCAGCGGGTCGGCCTTGCGCATGAAGCTGGTCCATACCTGCAGGGCACCGGTGGCGCCAGTGAACGGTGTCTTGCCGTTATCGTCGCGGCCCAGCCAGACCACGGCCAGCAGGTCCTGGCTGAAGCCGGAGAACCAGCTGTCGCGCGAATCGTTACTGGTCCCGGTCTTGCCTGCCAGGGTCAGCGAACTTGGCAGCACGCTGTACACCGAACGACCGGTACCTTCACGCATCACTCGCTGCATGGCGTTCTGCACCAGGTAGATCGAGCCCGGATCGAAAGTCTGCTGGATCTGGAACGGGTAGCGCTTGAGCGGCTCGCCTTCGGCCGTCAGCACGCTGCGAATACCGCGCATCGGGGTATTGAAGCCACCATTGGCGATGGTCTGGTACATGGTCGCGACCTGCATCGGCGACATCCCACCGGCGCCCAGCAGCATCGATGGGAAGGCTGGCCAATCGACATTCACGCCCAGCCGCCCAATGGTCTTGATGACGTTCGGGACCCCCACTTCCAAGCCGATCTTGGCGGTCGACAGGTTGTAGGAGTTGGCCAGCCCCTGATACAGGTAGATGGTGCCATGGGGGCGGCGGTCGTAGTTCTGCGGACGCCATACCTGGCCGTCGGCGCCCTTGACCGAAAACGGCTCATCCTGCACGCGGCTGGTCAGGGTGTACTTGGTCGGTTGCTCCAGCGCGGTCAGGTAGACCGCTGGCTTGACCAGCGAACCAATCGGACGCACCGCATCGATGGCGCGGTTGAAGCCGGCGAAGCCCGACTGGCGGCTGCCGATCAGCGCCTGCACCTCACCGGTTTCCGGGTTGGTCACAACCATTGCCGACTCCACCTCATCAGCGCCCTTGCGCCCGGCCAGGCGCTTGAACGTCTCGCTCATGGCGCTCTCGGCCTTCATCTGCAGGATCGGGTCGAAGCTGGTGAAGATTCGCAGGCCTTCTTCGGTCAAGTCCTCATCGCGGTAGTCCTGACGCAGCTGACGCTTGACCAGGTCGAGGAAGGCCGGGAACGAGCTGTCGGCCAGGCTGCCACGCTTGGTCACGCCCAAGGGCATTTTCTTGGCCGCTTCGGCGACTTCCTTGCTCACCACGTTCTGCTCGGCCAGCAGGTCGAGCACCAGGTTACGGCGAGTCAGCGCACGCTCCGGGTAACGGCGCGGGTTGTAGTAGGACGGCCCCTTGACCATACCCACCAGCAAGGCGACCTGATGCAGCTTGAGTTCCGACAGCGGCTGGCTGAAAAAGAACTGGCTGGCCAGGCCGAAGCCATGCACGGCACGTTGACCGTCCTGGCCAACGAACACTTCGTTGAGGTAGGCCTCGAGAATTTCGCGCTTGTCGTAATGCAGCTCCAGCAGCACGGCCATCATCGCTTCGGTGAGCTTGCGGCTGAGACTGCGCTCGCTGGTCAGGTAGAAGTTCTTCACCAACTGCTGCGTCAGGGTACTGCCGCCCTGGCGCATGGAGCCGGATGACGTGTTGACCCACATGGCGCGGGCAATCGACTTGGGCGATACGCCGAAGTGGCTGTAGAAGTCGCGGTCTTCCACCGCCACCAAGGTTTCGAGCAGGTACGGCGGCACCTGGTCGATCTTGATCAGAATGCGGTCTTCGAGGTTCTTCGGATAGATACCGCCGATCATCAAAGGCTCCAGGCGCACCACATCGAGCTTGCCGCCGTTGGCGCCGGAGAGCCCCGCAACATAGTCACCGGAGAAACGCACGCGCACGAACTGGGCCGGCTCCATGCCCTCGTAGAACTGGAAGCCACGGGTATTGAGGTCGACGTTGTTACCATTGACCGCGGCCGCACCTGGGCCGTTGGCGGCGCTCTCGCGCCGATAGCCGAGCGCATCGAGTTCGGTGAGGAAGTCGTTCTTGCTCAGTTTCTGTCCGACGAACAGCTCCAGCGGCCGGGCATACACCTTGGCCGGGATGGTCCAGCGCTTGCCAGAGAACTTCTCCTGGACGACGGCATCGAGGTAAACCGCGAAGCCGGCGACGATCACAAGGCCAACCAGGCTGAGCTTCAAAGCCCAGCCCAGCCAGGCGCGGGAGCGGCCGGTCGGGCGTTTCTGAGGGGTGCGGGGGGATCGAGTTCGAGTCATGACGGCGGATTATACGCACTTTGTAAAGGCTGGGCAGACGCCCTCTGGCGGTATGCAGGGACGGCACCATTGACCATAATGGCGCATTCGAATTCCCTGCGCCGGAAGGATTTCTCGTGAGCCAAGCCTTGATCAACGCCTTGCAGAACCCAGCCCTCTACCCTCACCCGGTGGATGGCTTCCAACTCATCGAGACGCATATCTCCTGGGTTCTGCTCACCGGCGAGTACGCCTACAAGGTCAAGAAACCGATGAACTTCGGCTTTCTCGACTTCACCAGCCTGGATAAGCGCCAGCATTTCTGTAACGAAGAGTTGCGTCTGAACCAGCGCCTGACCGACGGTCTCTACCTTGAGGTCCTGCCGATCACCGGTACTGCCGAGGCACCGCAAATCGGCGGCGAGGGCGAGGCTATCGAATACGTCCTGAAAATGCGTCAGTTCCCCCAGGGCCAAATGCTCAACACGCTGCAGGCCAACGGTGAACTGAATGCTGGCCATATCGACCAGATGGCCCGACAGATCGCCGAGTTCCACCTGCAGGCGCCAAAAGTGCCGGTCGACCACCCGCTGGGCACCCCGGACAGCGTCATGGCGCCGGTGGAGCAGAACTTCGAGCAGATCCGTCCGTTCCTCACCGACAAGGCCGACCTGCAACAACTGGACAACCTGCAAGCCTGGGCCCACAGCAGCTTCGAGCGCCTGCACAGCCTGTTGGAGCAACGCAAGGCCAAAGGCTTCATCCGTGAGTGCCATGGCGACATCCACCTGGGCAATGCCACCCTGATCGACGGCAAGGTGGTGATCTTCGACTGCATC
Source organism: Pseudomonas taiwanensis DSM 21245 (assembly GCF_000425785.1). Classification (GTDB taxonomy): domain Bacteria; phylum Pseudomonadota; class Gammaproteobacteria; order Pseudomonadales; family Pseudomonadaceae; genus Aquipseudomonas; species Aquipseudomonas taiwanensis. Next base: position 622,702 of record NZ_KE384450.1, on the reverse strand, counting down.
GAGTTCAACGAGCCCTTCCGCCTGACCGATGTCTACGCCGACGTCGGCTTCCTGGCCATGGACCTGGAAGACCGTGGCCTCAAGTGTCTGTCGCGCCGCTTCATCAGCCAGTACCTGGAGCTCACCGGCGACTACGAGGGCCTGGAGCTGCTCAACTTCTACAAGGCCTATCGTGCCCTGGTACGCGCCAAGGTTGCGCTGTTCAGCCTGCCGGCAGACGCCGACGGCGTACAACGCGCCACCACCCTGCGTACCTACCGTAACTACGCCAACCTGGCGGAAAGCTACAGCGCCATCCCCTCGCGCCTTCTGGCCATCACCCACGGTGTTTCGGCCGTGGGCAAAAGCCATGTCGCCATGCGCATGGTCGAAGCCCTGGGGGCCATCCGCGTGCGTTCGGACGTAGAGCGCAAACGCCTGTTCGGTGAGCAGCAAGCGGCAAACGCCGGGCAGCAGAACACCGGCATCTACGACCAGAACGCCAGCGCCGCCACCTACCAGCGCCTGCACGAGCTGGCGGCGACCATCCTGCGCGCCGGGTTCCCGGTAGTGCTCGATGCCACCTACCTCAAACGCGCACAGCGCCAGTCAGCGGCGGAAGTCGCCAATCACACCGGCGTGCCTTTCCTGATCCTCGACTGCCACGCCCCTGAGGCCGTCATCGCCAGCTGGCTGGAGCAGCGCCAGGCAGAAAACAGCGACCCTTCGGATGCCACCCTGGAGGTGATCAAGGCGCAGCAGGCCAGCCGTGAGCCTCTGGACGAGGAGGAACTCAAACACAGCACCCGCGTCGACACCCAGGACAGCGCCAGCATGAACCAGGTGATCGATCAGGTTCGCCAGCGTTTGCCAGGCCTCTGAGCCTCAAGGCGTGAAGCAGTCGACACTTCACGCCTGAAGTTCGGCGCCTCCACAGTGATGGCATTACAATATCATCACAATCATAAGGAGGCGCCGTCATGAACCAGCCCCGTCAACTGGACAATGCCCTGTACGCATTGGTCCGCGACGAGAACATCAGCGCATTCAATCGTGAAAGACCCGCCGAGGGGCTGATCGACTTTCGCGGCGGCGACTTCCGTGGCCTGGACCTGCGTGAGCTGGATGCGCGTGGCATCGACTTCACCGACGCGTACTTCCGCGCTGCCGACTTGCGCGGGCTGGACCTGCGTGACAATGGCCTGGAAGGGGCGAGCATCGCCCATGCCCAGATCTCCGGCACGTACTTCCCGCCGGAGCTGAGCGCGGACGAAATCCTCATGTCAGCCAAGTTCGGCACGCGCATGCGCTATCGACCGAAAGCCTGAATCATGGCTGGGGCTGCCCGACAGCCCCACCTCTCGGGCATCTCGTCGGCCCCGATGGCAAAAGGCCGCGCATTTGCGAACCCCCGCTACACTCCTTTCTGACCTGCTCGCGATTTATCCCCCAAGACCCGTTCAGCCATCGCAAGGAGGCTAGATGAACGATGAATTGCAGCATCTGAAGAATCTTGGCAAGACCTCTGCGCAGTGGTTGCACGCGGCGGGTATACACAGTGCGTCGGACCTGCGTCGTCTCGGTGCCGTGGGTGCGTACCAAGCCGTCAAAACGCGGGGATTCCGGGCATCGAAGGTGCTGTTGTACGCCATTGAAGGCGCGCTCCTGGACATGCACTGGAACGATTTGCCGGCCGAACGCAAGGAAGCACTCAACCAACAACTGGATGCGAAATGCCTTACGCAAAAAAATGCGAAATGAACGCACAAAGGGGATTGACGATTAAATGAGAATCGTTATGATTATCACAACTGGTCGCGAGACTGGTTGGATAAGCTGAAAGCCCCTGGTTCGGACTCTCAGATTATCTCCTCATCAGGCTAATCACGGTTATTGACCCGGCAGTTTTGCCGGGTCTTTTTTTGCCTGGACGCTGACCGGCGCGCCGAAATCGTTACTGACGCAGCGTCGCGCAGTAATCCTGCTCGGGCAGGGCGGCGGTGTACCACACGTAATCGGCCATGCCAGCTTCCACAGTCTGACCCACCTCGGCCAAGATCAACACCTTGGTCTCCCCTTTCGCCTCCAGGTCGGCCAAATGCAGTGGCACGCCCAGGTCCTTGCGCGCGTGATAGGCCCCGGTCAGCAACATTGCAGGCTGCGGCGCATCGTTGAGTCGTTCGGCGATTCGCCGGTCACGCTGCTGCTGAACGGCCAGCATCGCCGGCAGTTGGCTTTCCGGCAACAGACCACAGTGTCCTTCCCGTACCTGCTTGAGCAATGCCGCTTTCACTGCCGGGCTGTTGGAGCGTGTGCCGGGCAATGGCGGCGGCTGGCGATAGGCCTGACGCATCTGCTCGGGTGAAAGGTTGGCCGCCAGCAAGGGGACATGCCCCTGCAAGGCCTCCCGCACGATCGGCCCATACAATGGCCAATCCCAGCCGTCATCCCAGGCCAGAGCCTTGGGCAGGTCCTGAGGCAACTGGGCTTGCTGCTGCACGGCATCGACCTGGGACTGCTGGTCCGGTTGCAGCATCTCCATCAACAGGCTGCCCTGGGGGCGCTGGGTCTGCACGGCACGCAGCAACCATAGCTGCAGGGCATGGTGGTCAGGGTTGTCATGCTTCTCGCCCACAATCACTCGTGGCGCATCGGCCAGGCGCCGGACCAGTTGCTCAGGGCTGATCGACTGACCGCTGGTCAGGTCGCGAATCTGCCCCAACCGCGCACTGTCACGCCCTTCACTGCTTTGCCAGGCCGGTAGCGTCGGCAAGCTCGCCTGGCACCCGCCCAAGGCCAGCCCCAGACCCAGCGAAACAGCAGACAGCCATGGATGACGCATGCACAGAGCCTCCTAGCGAGTGATGATCAACGGGTGGCCACGCTCTGGGTGCTCCTGCACCAGAACATCGATGCCAAATACCGCCTTGAGCGCCCGAGGCGTCAAGACCGCCTGCGGCTCAGCAAGCGCATGACAGCGCCCCTGCTCCAGCAGCAGGATGCGATCACAGTAACGCGCCGCCAGGTTCAGGTCATGCAGGATCACCAGCACCGCCGCACCACGGTCGGCAAAGCTTCGCACAACCTGCAACGTGGTGTGCTGGTGCAGAGGGTCGAGCATCGAGGTTGGTTCGTCGAGCAGCAACGTGGCCCCCACTTCGCCTGGCCATAGCTGGGCCAGGACCCGCGCCAGGTGAACCCGCTGACGCTCGCCGCCGGACAGCGCCAGGTAGCTGCGCTCGACCAGATGCCAGGCATCCGCTGCCTGCAACGCCGCCTCGACGATCTCTCGATCACGTTGCCGGCCGGTGTCATGAGGCAGACGCCCCATGCCGACCACCTCGTCCACACGAAAGCCGAACCCCAGGCTGGACACCTGTGGCAGCACCGCCAGGCGTCGTGCCCGCGCCTGCCCTGGCCAGTCGGCCAATGCCCGCCCCTGCAACCTCACCTGGCCCTCGCTGGGCGCCAGCTCGCCGCACAGCACACCCAACAGACTGCTTTTGCCCGCACCGTTCGGACCGAGCACGCCCAGCACCTGGCCTGGCTGCAACTGAAGGTGGAGGCCGTGCAGCACCTCGTTGCTTCCCCGCCGCAAGTGCAGGCCCTCGACTGAAAGCATCAGTTGCGCCCCCGTACCAGCAAAAACAGAAAGAACGGCGCACCAATGAACGCGGTAACGATCCCAATCGGCAACTCGGCTGGGGCCAGGGCCAGGCGCGCAACCAAATCGGCAAACAACAGCAGCGCGCCGCCTGCCAGCAGCGAGGCCGGCAGCAATACCCGATGATCCGGGCCAGCCAGCAGCCGCACCCAGTGCGGCACCACCAGACCGACGAAGCCGATCAGGCCGGCTGCCGCCACCGCCGAACCTACGCCCAGCGCCGTGCAAAGCACCAGTTCGCGCTTGAGCCGCTCCACATCGACTCCCAGGTGACGGGCCTCCGATTCACCCAGCAGCAAGGCATTTAGCGCCTGCGCCCGACGCGGCAGCCAGATCGCCACGGCCAGCGTGACCAGAAGCACTGGCCATGAACGCTCGTAACTGGCGCCATTGAGGCTGCCCAGGTTCCAGAATGTCAGTGTACGCAGCGTGGCGTCATCGGCCAGATAGGTGAACAACCCCACCGCCGAGCCGCCTAAAGCGGTCATGGCGATGCCGGCCAGGAGCATGGTGGCGACATGGGTCTGGCCATCGCGCCGGCCCAGGCGATACACCAGCGCGGTCACACCGAGCCCACCGACGAATGCACAAGCCGACAGCAGGTACGGTGCCAGCGCTTCTGGCAAACCTCCAAGCCAGCTCCCCGCCACGATCGCCACTGCCGCGCCAAGCGCCGCGCCGCTCGCCACGCCCACCAGCCCCGGGTCAGCCAACGGGTTACGAAACAGCGCTTGCATGGCAACCCCGGACATCGCCAGCACCGCTCCGACGGCAAGGCCTAGCAAGGTGCGCGGAACGCGGATCTGGCCAAGAATCATCTGCGCCTGCTCGAGGCCATCACCTCCAACGGGCAGCCCGAGCAAGCGCAGCCCCGCGCGCAGGGTATCGAACAATGGCAGGCTGACCGGCCCTAGTGCCAGCGACAGCCAGACCGCAAGCAGACACAGAAGGCCCAAACCCAGGCACACGCTGCGCGGCGCGATTCGCTGCTTCATTGAGTGGGACGTGCCTCGGCATTGGGATAGAAGCTTTCCGCCAACCCTTGCAGGGTGGCCGGCAAGCGTGGGCCAAGGCCACCCACCAACAGGGTCGGGTCCAGCGCAACCAGGCGCTGCTCACGCACCGCGCGTGATACGGCCAGTGCCGGGTTTTCCTTGAGCAATGCTTGCAAGGCCTGCTCGCCCACAAGGGCACGGTCGGAGAACACCACGACATCCGGGTCCAGCGCAGCCAACGCTTCGACGGAGAAATGCTTGTAGCCTGGGTGTTCGGCGAGGTTACGCCCACCAGCCTGACGCACTACCCAATCGCCCGCCGTGCCTTGCCCGGCAATCAACGGTTTGGCTCCCGCATGGCCGACCAGCAGCAATACGCCCGGCGCCTTCTGGCCTGCCTGGGCCTGTCTGACCCTTGCCGATAGCGCTTCCAGTTGCTGGTGGTAGCCCGCAGCCAGCTCCGAAGCCTTCTGCTGCACCCCCAACAATTTGCCCAGCTGCTTGAGGTTTTCATCCACGGCAGCCAGCTCGGCCTTGCTGGACAACAGCTCGACCTGCACACCGGCCTTGCGAATCTGCGCCAACACCGGCGGCGGCCCCATTTCCTCGGTCCCAACCAGTACATCCGGGCGCAAACTGAGAATGCCCTCGGCCGACAGCTGCCGTTGATACCCGATGCTTGGTAATGCCTTCAGCGACTCAGGATGCTGGCTGGTGGTATCGACACCAACCAGCCGCTGCTCGCCACCCAGCAGGCTGATCCATTCGCTCAGGGAGCCCCCAGCACTGACCCAGCGTTGCGGCGAGTCGGTGGCCAGGGCCTGGGTTGAAAGCACCAGGCCCACGCACAGGGCGACATGGGCAGCGATACGGCGCATCATCGGATTCCTCCTGAAGGCAGGCCACGCGCCTTGTGGCGGGCGGCGGAACTGCGCACCATAGGCAGGCAGGCGCAGCGAGCGGCTGCAATTTGATAATTATTCGCATTAAAGCGTCAAGCCAGACGTTGCCACCTGGAACACCCCCTGCCATGCACTTCCTTTGTACTTCCCACGGGCTGCCCGAGGGCCATAGCCGCGCCTTCAGCGTAGACGGCACCGCGGTGTTCGGCGTACGTCGCCGAGGCCAGGTGTACCTGTACCGCAACCGTTGCCCCCACCGCGGTATTGCGTTGAACTGGGCAGAGGACAGCTTTCTCGATGACAGCGCCAGCCTGATCCACTGCGCCCATCACGGCGCCCTGTTCCTGATCGAAAGTGGCGAATGCGTGGCCGGCCCCTGCGAGGGCGAGGCGTTGGAGGCCCTGGGCTGCCGTGAGGACAGCCAGGGCATCTGGCTTACCGGTTGAGCAGCACCGGCAAAGGGCGGTCGATGACGATCTGACCGGCGTCCAGGCGAGCGCCGTAGGCCAGCACTTCTACGCCATCCGCCACGGCCGCGCGCAGGGCCTGACTGTAGGCCGCATCGATCTCTTCGGCAGGGCGCACAGCGTCCACACCGGTCAGGTTGACGCAGTACAGCTGCACCGCACGAATACCTTGCCGGGCCAGGGCCGCCAATTCGCGTAAGTGCTTGGCACCGCGCTGGGTCACCGCATCGGGGAAGGCGGCGACCGAGGAGTCCGGGTAACCCAGGGTCACGCTCTTGACCTCGACATAAGCCGGGCCATCGGCGAACTCCAGGCGAAAATCCACACGGCTACGTTCTTCGCCGTACGCCACCTCGCGCTTGAGTCCAGTGAAACCTGCCAACTCACGGATGACACCTGCGTGCAACGCTTCTTCGACCAATGCATTGGCCCGACCGGTGTTCACGCAGGCCAGGCGCCCCTGAGGCGTTTCGCTGATTTCCCAGGTTCCAGGCAACTTGCGCTTGGGGTCGTTGGAGCGGCTGAACCAGACCTGACCACCTTCAAGCATGCAATTGAGCATGGAACCGGTGTTGGGGCAATGGATGGTCAGCTGCTCGCCGCTGGCCAGTTCGATATCGGCCAGAAAGCGTTTGTAGCGACGCAGCAGGCGCCCCTGTTCGAGTGCGGGTGAAAAGCGCATCAGCCTTGCCAGCTCCGCAGGCCACGGGCAATGCGCTGTACCGCCTCCTCCAGGCGCGGCAAGCTCTGGGTATAGGCAAAACGCACATGATGACCGGCCAGGTGGCGGCCAAAGTCCAGACCTGGGGTAAAGGCCAGGTGTTCGGTTTCGAGGAAATGCCGGCAAAACGCAAAGGCATCGCCGCCAAATGCGCTGATATCGGCATAAAGATAGAACGCGCCCTGAGGCTCGACGGCGATCCCGAAGCCCAGCTCGCGCAGCGCCGGCAACAGGAAATCGCGACGGCGGGCGAACTCTGCGCGGCGCTCTTCGAGAATCGACAAGGTCTCGGGCTGGAAGCATGCCAACGCGGCGTGCTGGGCCATGCTCGGTGCGCTGATATAGAGGTTCTGCGCCAGTTTCTCCAAGTCGGCCACGGCACTGGGCGGTGCCACCAGCCAACCCAGGCGCCATCCGGTCATGCCGAAATACTTGGAAAAACTATTAAGGACAAAGGCCTCATCATCGACTTCCAGCACGCTCGCAGCGTCCATGCCATAGGTGAGGCCGTGGTAGATCTCGTCCACCACCAGGTGACCATGGTGCTCACGGGTGGCCCTGGACAGGCTGGCCAACTGGTCACGGCTGAGCACCGTGCCGGTCGGGTTGGCTGGCGAAGCGACCAGGGCGCCAACGGTGTCCTTGTCCCAGTGGCGCTCGACCAGATCGGCCGTCAGTTGGTAGTTGACGTCCGGCCCCACCGGGACCAGTTGGGCGCCGCCTTCGACCAGGCGCAAGAAATGTCGATTGCAGGGGTAGCCTGGGTCGGCCAGCAACCAGTGCTTGCCGGGGTCCACCAACAGACTGCTGGCCAGCAACAGCGCGCCCGATCCGCCAGGGGTGATCAAAATGCGCTGCGGGTCGATCGTCACGCCATAACGCTGCTGGTAGAAGCCGGCGATCGCCTCGCGCAAGGCCGGCAAGCCACGGGCCGCGGTGTATCGGGTATGACCTGCCGCCAGCGCCGCCTGGCCCGCCGCGACGATGGGTGCAGCGGTGGTGAAATCTGGCTCGCCGATTTCAAGGTGGATCACATCGTGCCCAGCCGCCTGCAACTCGTTGGCCCGCGCCAGCAGTGCCATGACATGGAAGGGTTCGATGGCGCGACTGCGCGCACTGTGGGTGTGGGCCATGACCTTCTCTCAATTGGGTCTAAACTGTGGATTCTACCTCTGCGCGGCACCGAACGTACGACTTGCGCCGCTGTCAACCACTAGAATCGGGCGGGGTAGCGCACCCCCGATCTATCTGGTAAGTTCGGCGGCTCGCAGTCGCAGGGCCGGCGGGTGCCGGAGATGGAGCAGCCTGCGCATTGGATCAGATGAGTGAGAGGCGGTCTATTCATGTCCACCGTAGAAAAGCACAAAGCCCAGACCATGTACGGTGTCGAGCCCTACGTAGAAAAGCAGGGCGAAGAGTACATGGGCGAGCCCATGAAAAAGCACTTCACCAAGCTTCTCGGTGCCTGGAAACAGGAACTGATGAACAGTGTGGACCGCACCGTGGATCACATGAAGGACGAAGCTGCCAACTTCCCCGACCCGGCTGACCGCGCCAGCCAGGAAGAAGAATTCGCCCTTGAGCTGCGCAACCGCGATCGCGAGCGCAAGCTGATCAAGAAGATCGACAAGACCCTCGACAAGATCAAGGCCGACGAATACGGCTGGTGCGAATCGTGCGGCATCGAGATCGGCCTGCGTCGCCTGGAAGCCCGTCCCACCGCCGACCTGTGCTTCGATTGCAAGGAAATCGCGGAGAAGAAGGAAAAGACGGTCGGCAAAGGCTGACTCTTTTCCCATTCGAACGGGGCGCACCATGCGCCCCGTTTTCATTTTTACGACCTGTACGGCCCATGAAAGACTCCCGCTATATCGGACGTTTCGCCCCCACTCCCAGCGGCTTCCTGCACTTCGGCTCGCTGGTCGCCGCCCTCGCCTCCTGGCTCGACGCCCGCGCGGTCGATGGCCGCTGGCTGGTACGCATGGAAGACACCGACCCGCCCCGGGAAATGCCCGGGGCCCGCGACGCGATCCTGCAGACCCTAGAGCGCTACGGCCTGGAGTGGGATGGCGAAGTGGTCTACCAGAGCCAGCGCCACGACGCCTACGCCGCGGTGGTCGACCGCCTGTTCAGCATGGGCCTGGCCTACGCCTGTACCTGTTCGCGCAAGCAGCTGGAGGGCTACAACGGCATCTACCCAGGCTTTTGCCGTAACGCCGGGCATGCCCGAGAAGGCGCAGCGATCCGGCTACGGGTGCCTGAGTTGATCTACCGCTTTACAGACCGGGTGCAGGGCGAGTTCCAGCAACACCTGGGGCGTGAAGTGGGCGATTTCGTGATCCAGCGGCGTGATGGGCTGTATGCGTATCAACTGGCGGTGGTGCTGGATGATGCCTGGCAGGGTGTTACCGACATCGTGCGCGGGGCGGACCTGCTCGACAACACCCCACGCCAGTTGTACCTGCAGGAACTGCTGGGCCTTTCGCAGCCGCGTTACCTGCATATTCCGCTCATCGTGCAGCCGGATGGACACAAGCTGGGCAAGTCCTATCGCTCGCCGCCGCTGCAGGCGGAACAGGCGACGCCTTTGCTGCTGCGCGCGCTGCGGGCCTTGGGGCAGGCAGCAGACCCGGAGTTGCGGCTGGCAACACCGGCTGAAGTCCTTGCGGTAGCCCGCAAGCAGTGGCGGCCAGAGGCGATTGCCCGGCAGGCCACTGTTGCAGAGGCAGACTTGCACTGACGCAGGCCCGGCCTCTCGAAAACAAAAGCCCAATAAATTCAAACTCTTGGCGAACCCCATGGATTCCCGCTAGCATCGCCCCAGCCATTTGCGCCAATAATAAGTCCAAGCCCGCAGCGCCCAACCATCGAGGCCAGCATGTACATCTATCGTTTGGTCCTGCTTCTGGTCGTGGGGATCTACCTGTTCTCCCCGGCCATCATGGACTGGTGGATCGAACCGACCGGAGCCTGGTACCGCCCCTACCTGCTCTGGCTGATCCTGATCGTCGTCACCTTCATCCTGCAGAGCCAACGAGATGCCGATGAGCTTTAGCCTGACCCAGATGATCCTGATCAGCGCCGCGTACCTTCTGGTGCTGTTCGGCGTGGCCTGGATCAGCGAGCGAGGGCTGATTCCCCGCTCCATCATCCGTCACCCCCTGACCTACACGCTGTCGCTGGGGGTATACGCCAGCGCGTGGGCCTTCTATGGGTCGGTTGGCCTGGCCTACCAGTATGGCTATGGCTTCCTGGCGTGTTACCTGGGGGTCTCAGGCGCGTTCCTGCTCGCGCCGGTGCTGCTCTACCCGATCCTGAAGATCACCCGGACCTACCAGCTTTCCTCGCTGGCAGACCTGCTGGCGTTTCGCTTTCGCAGCACCTGGGCCGGTGCGCTGACGACGGTGATCATGCTGATCGGCGTGTTGCCGTTGCTGGCCCTGCAGATCCAGGCGGTCGCAGACTCGATCAGCATTCTCACCGGAGAACCGGTCAAGGCGCGGGTGGCGTTCGCCTTCTGCGTGCTGATTATCCTGTTCACCATTTTCTTTGGCTCACGTCATATCGCCACGCGCGAAAAACACGAAGGTCTGGTCTTCGCCATCGCCTTCGAATCGGTGATCAAACTGCTGGCCCTGGGCGGTATCGGACTGTATGCCCTGTATGGCGTGTTCGGCGGCCCTCACCAGCTAGAGGTGTGGCTGCTGCAGAACCAGACCGCCCTGGCGGCGTTGCATACCCCGCTGCAGGAAGGGCCATGGCGCACCCTGCTGCTGGTGTTCTTCGCCTCGGCTATCGTCATGCCACACATGTACCACATGGCCTTCACCGAGAACCTCAACCCGCGCTCGCTGGTCAGCGCCAGCTGGGGCCTGCCACTGTTCCTGCTGTTGATGAGCCTGGCGGTGCCCCTGGTGCTCTGGGCCGGCTTGCGCCTGGGCGCCAGCACCAACCCCGAGTATTTCACCCTGGGCCTGGGAATAGCTGCCGGCAATCCGGCTCTGGCCTTGCTCGCCTACGTCGGCGGGTTGTCGGCCGCCAGCGGACTGATCATCGTCACCACCCTGGCGCTATCGGGCATGGCGCTCAACCATCTGGTGCTGCCGCTGTACCAGCCCCCCGCCGAGGGCAACATCTACCGCTGGCTGAAATGGACCCGACGCGCACTGATCGTCGCCATCATCACCGCCGGCTTCATGTTCTACCTCACCCAGAACAACCACCAAAGCCTGGCCAACCTCGGCATCGTCGCCTTCGTTGCCACCTTGCAGTTCCTGCCCGGCGTGCTGTCGGTGCTGTACTGGCCGACCGCCAACCGCCGTGGCTTCATCGCCGGCCTGCTGGCGGGCACCCTGGTGTGGATGGTAACGATGCTGTTGCCGTTGCTGGGCAACCTGCAGGGCTTCTACATTCCGCTGCTGGACATGATCTACGTGCTGGACGACACCAGCTGGCACATGGCGGCCATTGCCTCGCTGGCGGCCAACGTGCTGTTGTTCACCCTGATCTCGCTGTTCACCAACGCCAGCACCGAAGAAGCCAGCGCCGCCGAGGCCTGCGCGGTGGACAACGTACGCCGCCCGCAACGTCGTGAGCTGCATGCCGCCTCGCCCCAGGAGTTCGCCACCCAGCTGGCCAAGCCATTGGGCGCCAAGGCTGCGCAGAAGGAAGTCGAGCAGGCGCTACGCGATCTCTACCTGCCCTTCGACGAGCGCCGCCCCTACGCCCTGCGCCGCCTGCGCGACCGCATCGAGGCGAACTTGTCCGGCCTGATGGGGCCAAGCGTTGCCCAGGACATGGTCGAGACCTTCTTGCCCTACAAGTCCGGCAACGAGAACTATGTCACCGAAGACATCCACTTCATCGAAAGCCGTCTGGAAGACTACCACTCGCGCCTGACCGGCCTGGCCGCCGAGCTCGATGCCCTGCGCCGTTACCACCGCCAAACCCTGCAAGAGCTGCCCATGGGCGTATGCTCGCTGGCCAAGGACCAGGAAATCCTGATGTGGAACAAGGCCATGGAAGAACTCACCGGCATTGCCGCCAAGCACGTGGTGGGCTCGCGCCTGGTCACCATCAGCGAACCCTGGCGCGGCCTGTTGCAAGGCTTCATCAATGTGCCCGACGAGCACCTGCACAAGCAGCGCCTGGCCCTGGACGGTCAACCCCGCTGGCTGAACCTGCACAAGGCGGCCATCGACGAGCCACTGGCACCAGGCAACAGCGGCCTGGTGCTGCTGGTCGAGGACCTCACCGAGACCCAGGCCCTGGAAGACAAACTGGTGCATTCCGAACGCCTGGCCAGCATTGGCCGTCTGGCCGCCGGTGTAGCCCACGAGATCGGCAACCCGATCACCGGCATCGCCTGCCTGGCGCAGAACCTGCGTGAAGAGCGCGAGGGTGACGGCGAGATCATCGAGCTGTCCAGCCAGATCCTGGAGCAGACCAAGCGAGTGTCGCGCATCGTCCAGTCGCTGATGAGCTTCGCCCACGCCGGCGGCAGCCACCAGAACAGCGAAGAGCCGGTGTGCCTGGCAGAGGTGGCCCAGGACGCCATTGGTCTGCTGGCGTTGAACCGGCGCAACTTCGAAGTACAGTTCTTCAACCTCTGCGACCCCGACCACTGGGCCGAGGGCGACCCGCAGCGACTGGCTCAGGTGCTGATCAACCTGCTCTCCAACGCCCGCGATGCCTCGCCACCTGGCAGCGCCGTTCGTGTGCGCAGCGAGGCCAACGAGCACACGGTCGACCTGATCGTGGAGGATGAAGGCAGCGGCATTCCCAAGAACATCATGGACCGCCTGTTCGAACCGTTCTTCACCACCAAGGACCCTGGCGAGGGAACCGGACTGGGGCTCGCTCTGGTCTATTCCATCGTGGAGGAGCATTATGGGCAAATCACCATCGACAGCCCGGCCGACATCGAACGGCAACGTGGCACCCGGATCCGCGTGACCCTGCCCCGGCATGTCGTAGCGACGTCCCCTGAAATTCGAGACCGTCGAGAGAATTGAATCAATGCCGCACATTCTGATCGTCGAAGACGAAACCATCATCCGCTCGGCCCTGCGTCGTCTGCTGGAGCGGAACCAGTACCAGGTCAGCGAAGCCGGCTCGGTACAGGAAGCACAGGAACGCTTCAGCATTGCCACCTTCGACCTGATCGTCAGCGACCTGCGCCTGCCCGGTGCACCCGGTACCGAGCTGATCAAGCTCGGCCAGGGCACACCGGTGCTGATCATGACCAGCTATGCCAGCCTGCGCTCGGCAGTAGATTCGATGAAAATGGGCGCGGTGGACTACATCGCCAAACCGTTCGACCACGACGAGATGCTCCAGGCCGTCGCGCGCATTCTGCGTGACCGGCAGAACGCACCTGTCGTGGCCCCAGTCACCGCCGAACCGCGCCCCAATGGCAAGGCACCGCTGGCCGACAAAGGCAGCATGGCACCGGCCAATGGTGAAATCGGCATCATCGGGTCCTGCCCGCCGATGCAGGACATGTTCAGCAAGATCCGCAAGGTCGCGCCCACCGATTCCAACGTACTTATCCAGGGCGAGTCGGGCACCGGCAAGGAGCTGGTCGCTCGCGCCTTGCACAATCTGTCGCGCCGCGCCAAGGCACCGATGATTTCGGTCAACTGCGCGGCCATTCCCGAGACCCTGATCGAATCCGAACTGTTCGGCCACGAAAAAGGCGCCTTCACCGGTGCCAGCGCGGGGCGTGCGGGGTTGGTGGAAGCAGCCGACGGCGGCACCCTGTTCCTCGACGAGATCGGCGAACTGCCGCTGGAGGCCCAGGCACGCCTGCTGCGTGTGCTGCAGGAAGGCGAGATTCGCCGGGTGGGTTCGGTTCAGTCGCAGAAAGTTGATGTGCGGCTGATCGCTGCAACGCACCGGGACCTGAAGAACCTGGCCAAGGCCGGGCAATTCCGTGAAGACCTTTATTACCGCCTGCATGTCATTGCCCTGAAATTGCCGGCCCTGCGTGAGCGCGGCAGTGACGTCAACGAAATCGCCAACGCCTTCCTGGCTCGCCAGAGTGCGCGCATTGGCCGTGACGACCTGCGTTTCTCGGCAGAGGCCGAGCAAGCGATCCGTCACTACAGCTGGCCAGGTAACGTGCGCGAGCTGGAGAACGCCGTGGAGCGTGCAGTCATTCTGAGCGAAAGCCCGGAAATTTCTGCCGAACTGCTGGGCATCGATATCGAGTTGAGCGACCTGGACGACGATATTCTCGACGACACCCCGATCATCGCGGGTAGCAACGCCAACAATGCCAGCCATGAGCCCACCGAGGATCTGTCACTGGAGGACTATTTCCAGCACTTCGTCCTCGAGCACCAGGACCACA
>NZ_KE384450.1:455872-607905 GCF_000425785.1 Pseudomonas taiwanensis DSM 21245 | reverse complement strand
CACAGGCGCCAAACCTGCTACGTCAGGCCCTTGCGGACTGTAAACCTCCCAGGTAACACCTCCCCACCCCAACAATCTGTTACCCAGGCTCTCCCCGCGTAACAGTTCCCGAGGTGTACGGTAACGAAATTTCTACATTTCCCGCCCGCCCGCTTCCGCCAAATCTCGCCAAGCCATTGATTTTATTGTGTTTTCAAAAGTTGGCACGGCACCTGCTATATCTTTGGCACAAGAACAATAACAAGCACTGCAACTCAGAATAAGAACAAGACGAAACGGCTCACGCACAATAAAAACAAGACGGCGGAGGCGCAGCTAACTGATTCTTTTGGAGAGGATGCGTGTTTGGGGCTTGCCCCACGACCAGGCAGAGAACAACAAAAACTGCACTAAAAAGCAGCGCCTGAACTGGTTGGATCGATAGATCAACGTGACATCAGCGACCAAAGCAATCCGTTTGCTCTTAACCCCTGGATTGGGGGTCGTCCACAAGCTTTGAGATTTGTGGACAGGGCACTCAACAAAAACAAGAAGCCCAGCAGAAGAACAATAAGAGCACGCAACGACTTCTTGGGGAGCTTAGGCTCCCCTTGTCGTTTCTCTCCTTCCAGCAGGCTTCCTGCGACCGCCTACACCATTCCCCGAGTAAATGCTAGAATCCCCGCCCATCATGCGGCCATTCTCCTATTCTTGGCCGAACATTCCTTCAAACAGTGCATCCCATGCTGAAGAAGCTGTTCCAGTCGTTCCGCCCGCCCGTACCGGGCCAGCACCACAGACGCACCACGCCTGAGGTGATCAACAAGAGCCAACACTCGCTGCAACGCCACCAGTTCAGCCGCCACGCGGTGAATATCGTCGAGCGGCTGCAAAGTGCTGGTTACCAGGCATACCTGGTCGGTGGCTGTGTCCGCGACCTGATGCTGGGCATCACGCCGAAAGACTTCGACGTCGCCACCAGTGCCACCCCCGAGCAGGTCCGCGCCGAGTTCCGCAATGCGCGCATCATTGGCCGCCGCTTCAAGCTGGTCCATGTGCATTTCGGCCGTGAGATCATCGAAGTCGCCACATTCCGTGCACCTCACTCCGAAGAAGACCAGGGCGACAGCCACCGTTCGTCACACAATGCCAGTGGCCGCATTCTGCGCGACAACGTCTACGGCACGCTGGAGGAAGACGCCCAACGCCGCGACTTCACCATCAACGCCCTTTACTACGACCCGGTCAGCGAGCGCATCCTCGATTACGCCAACGGTGTGCACGATGTCCGCAACCGCCTGCTGCGCCTGATCGGCGACCCAACCCACCGCTACCAGGAAGACCCGGTGCGGATGCTGCGCGCTGTGCGTTTCGCCGCCAAGCTCGACTTCGGTATCGAGAAGCACACCTACCAGCCCATTCGTGAACTGGCTCCGCTGCTGCGTGACATCCCGCCAGCCCGCCTGTTCGAGGAAACCCTCAAGCTGTTCCTCTCCGGCCAAGGCGCGATCGCCTTCGAGATGCTGGTCGACCTGCACTTGTTCGACCCCTTGTTCCCGGCCAGTGCCCATGCCCTGGAAGAGCGGCCGACCTACACCCACACCCTGATCAGCCAGGCGCTGAACAACACCGACCTGCGCGTCAAGCAAGGCAAGCCGGTAACACCGGCCTTCCTGTTCGCCGCCTTGCTCTGGCCAGCGCTGCCAAGCCGCGTCCTGCACCTGCAGAACCAGGGTGTACCGCCGATTCCGGCCATGAACGGCGCAGCCCACGACCTGATCGCCGAGCAATGCGCACGCATCGCCATCCCGAAGCGCTTCACGCTGCCGATCCGCGAAATCTGGGACATGCAGGAGCGCCTGCCGCGCCGCAGCGGCAAACGTGCCGACCTACTGCTGGACAATCCGCGCTTCCGTGCCGGTTACGACTTCCTGCTGCTGCGTGAAAGCGCCGGTGAAGACACCGACGACCTCGGCCAGTGGTGGACCGACTACCAGGACGCCAACGACAGCGAACGCCGCGAGATGATCCGCGAGCTGGGCAGCCGTGACGATGGCGCCGGTGCCGGCCCGCGCAAACGCAAGCGCAGTGGCAGCAAGCGCAAGCGTGGCGGTGACGAGGCCTTCGATTGAACACGCGCGCCTACATCGGCCTGGGGAGCAACCTGGACCAGCCTGCCGAGCAACTGCGCAGTGCCTTGCAGTCGCTCGACCAGGTCGAAGGCTCCCACCTGGTCGCCGCATCCGCCTTGTATACCAGCGACTCGCTGCTGCCAGGCCAACCGCGTTACACCAATGCCGTAGCCGCCCTCGACACATCGCTTGAACCGCTGGCGCTGCTCGATGCCCTGCAAGCCATCGAAAATGACCAGGGGCGTGTGCGCAAGGAGCGCTGGGGCCCGCGCACGCTCGACCTGGACATCTTGCTGTTCGGCGACCAGGTGCTCGACGTACCGCGCCTGAAAGTCCCGCACTACCACATGCATGCACGGCCCTTCGTGCTGTACCCGCTTGCCGAACTGGTACCCGCGGACTTCCGCCTGGCCGATGGCCGCGCCCTCGCACAGTTGCTCGCAGACTGCCCGTTCGTCGGGCTGGAACGCCTGTAATCCGGGCGCTCCAGACCAAGGTAACGCCAGTAACACCCGAATCGTAACAATGCGGTAACAGGGTGATTGACTTCCCCCACCTCGCTCACGACTATAGGCGTCCCGTGTGGCACCAAAGTGCCGCATACCCGTATCTAGGCCCGGACGGACCTGTGCCCGAACATCACAAGCGATGATGTGCCGCTCCGGAAGATGACTCAACGTGTTGGTCGCAGTCGTTTTTCAAAGCGCCTGAACGAGGATTTTCCTAAATGCCTGAAGTAACCCTGACCACCCTCCATGGCCTGAAGGCCAAGGGTGAAAAAATCACCATGCTGACCTGCTACGACGCCACCTTCGCCAAGGCGGCCAGCCAAGCCGGTGTCGAAGTGTTGCTGGTGGGCGACTCCCTGGGGATGGTCCTGCAAGGCCATGACAGCACGCTGCCTGTCACCACCGACGAAATGGCTTACCACACTGCCTGCGTCAAACGCGGCAACGATGGCGCCCTGATCCTGGCCGACCTGCCGTTCATGGCCCACGCCACGCCAGAGCAAGCCTTCACCAACTGCGCGACCCTGATGCGTGCCGGCGCTCACATGATCAAGATCGAAGGCGCGGCCTGGCTGGCCGAGACCATTCGACTGCTCGCCGACCGTGGCGTACCTGTGTGCGCGCACATGGGCCTGACCCCGCAAACCGTCAACGTGCTGGGCGGCTACAAGGTACAGGGTCGCCAGGAAGCCCAGGCGCGGCAAATGCGTGCCGATGCCATTGCCCTGGAGCAGGCCGGAGCGGCCATGTTGCTGCTCGAGTGCGTGCCCAGTGAACTGGCAGCTGAGATCACCCAGGCGGTCAGCATCCCGGTGATCGGCATCGGTGCGGGAAATGCTACCGACGGCCAAGTGCTGGTTTTGCATGACATGCTCGGCTTGTCCCTGAGCGGTCGCGTACCGAAGTTCGTGAAGAACTTCATGTCCGGCCAGCCAGACATCCAGAGCGCCCTTGCCGCCTACGTACAGGCCGTCAAAGAGGTCAGCTTCCCAGGTAGCGAACACGGGTTCAGCGCATGAATACAGTCAAGACCGTCCGGGAACTGCGTGCCGCCGTCGCGCGCGCGCGCAGCGAGGGCAAACGCATCGGCTTCGTGCCCACCATGGGCAACCTGCACAGCGGCCACGCCGCACTGGTGACCAAGGCGGCTCAACGAGCCGACTTCGTGGTTGCCAGCATCTTCGTCAACCCGCTGCAGTTCGGCGCCAACGAAGACCTCGACAAATACCCTCGCACCCTGGCTGCCGACCAGGAACGCCTGCTCGAGGCCGGTTGCAACCTACTGTTCGCCCCGACGGTCGAGGAAATGTACCCCGACGGCATGAGCGTGCAGACCCGCGTCAGCGTGCCGAACCTCTCCGAAGGCCTGTGCGGTGCCAGCCGACCGGGACACTTCGAGGGTGTGGCCACGGTGGTCAACAAGCTGTTCAACATGGTCCAGCCCGACCTCGCCGTTTTTGGCGAGAAGGACTACCAGCAACTGGCAGTTATCCGGGCGATGGTGCGTGACCTCAACATGCCGATTCAAATCATCGGCGAGCCGACCGTACGTGCCGAGGATGGGCTGGCGTTGTCATCGCGCAATGGCTACCTCACGCCCGAGCAGCGCGCTGTCGCGCCGGTGCTGTATCGCACCCTGAAACACATCAGCGAACAGATTACCCGTGGCCAAGTCGACTTCCCCGCGCTGGTCGAGGAAGGCAAGGCACAGTTGAACGCCGCCGGCCTGCGCCCGGATTACCTCGAAGTGCGCCACGCCGTGAACCTGCAACCGGCCACCTTTGGTGACCGTGACCTGGTGATTCTGGCTGCGGCTTACCTGGGTAACACCCGGTTGATCGACAACTTGTATCTGCACCTCGACGAAAAAACCGCGTAAGCCTGCTGCGATTGGGTGTGGAAGCGGCGTTGTGTCGCGATAGGGCTGCCCGGCAGCCCCCACCCTCTGATGCAGGGACGCTGGAATCCGGGGCTGCTACACAGCCCTACCGCGACACACGGCCGCTCCTAAAGGGATCGCGGCACGCCTAAATTCCCCTTCTCGCCCCATTCCCTGCGCCGGGCCATTGCCTATAATGATGGCCAGCCTGAACCCGGCAATCACTGCCCTGTCCAAGGCAACACCACGCACCAAGGAACCCTCCGCAATGGCGTATTACCGTACACCCCACGATGTTACGGCCCTGCCCGCCTGGCAGGCACTCCAGCAACACCGCGACGCCATGCAAGGCTTCAGCATGCGCGAAGCCTTCGCCAGCGATGCCAAGCGCTTCGACCAGTTCTCCCTGAGCAGCTGCGGCCTGTTCCTCGATTATTCCAAGAACCTGATCACCGAGCAGACCCGTGACCTGCTGGTAGGCCTGGCCAATGAGGTCGGCCTGCAGGATGCGATCAAGTCGATGTTCAGCGGCGAGATCATCAACGCTTCCGAAGGACGCCCGGTGCTCCACACCGCCCTGCGTCGTCCGGTCGGCGACAAACTCAGCGTCAACGGCGTCAACGTGATGCCGGAAGTGCACAAGGTACTGAACCAGATCACCGAGCTGGTCGGCCGCATTCATGATGGCCTGTGGCGGGGCTACAGCGAGAAACCGATCACCGACGTGGTGAACATCGGCATCGGCGGCTCGTTCCTCGGCCCAGAGCTGGTCTCCGAAGCCCTGCTGCCCTATGCCCAGCGCGGTGTGCGTTGCCATTACCTGGCAAACATCGACGGCAGCGAATTCCATGAGTTGTCGGCCAACCTGCGCGCCGAGACGACCCTTTTCATCGTTTCGTCGAAGTCGTTCAACACCCTCGAGACGCTGAAGAACGCCATGGCCGCACGTACCTGGTACCTCGCCCAGGGCGGCTCCGAAGCCGAGCTGTACCGCCACTTCATCGCTGTCTCCAGCAACAAGGCCGCCGCCGTGGCCTTCGGCATCCGCGAAGAGAACATCTTCCCGATGTGGGACTGGGTTGGCGGGCGTTACTCGCTGTGGTCGGCCATCGGCCTGCCGATCGCCCTGGCCATCGGCATGGCCAACTTCAAGGAACTGCTGTCGGGTGCCTACACCATGGACCAGCACTTCCAGACCGCGCCGTTCGACAAGAACATGCCCGTGCTGCTGGCCCTGCTAGGTGTGTGGTACGGCAACTTCTGGGGGGCATCGAGCCACGCGATCCTGCCGTACGACCACTACCTGCGCAACATCACCAAGCACCTGCAGCAGTTGGACATGGAATCCAACGGCAAGAGCGTGTTGCAGGACGGCAGTCCAGTGAAGACCGATACCGGCCCGGTAATCTGGGGCGGCGTTGGCTGCAACGGCCAGCATGCCTACCACCAGTTGCTGCACCAAGGCACCCAGCTGATCCCGGCGGACTTCATCGTACCGGTGGTGAGCTTCAACCCCGTGGCGGACCACCACCAGTGGCTGTACGCCAACTGCCTGTCGCAGAGCCAGGCACTGATGCTGGGCAAAACCCGAGAGGAAGCCGAGGCGGAACTGCGCCAGAAAGGCCTGAACGAGGCCGATATCGAGAAGCTCGCCCCGCACAAGGTGATTCCGGGCAACCGGCCGAGCAACACCCTGGTGGTCGAACGCATCAGCCCGCGCCGCCTGGGCGCCCTGGTGGCCATGTATGAACACAAGGTCTTCGTGCAAAGCGTGATCTGGGGCATCAATGCCTTCGACCAGTGGGGCGTGGAGCTGGGCAAAGAGCTCGGCAAGGGCGTCTACCAACGCTTGGTCGGCAGCCTGGAAGACAGCGCCGAGGACGGCTCGACGCAAGGCCTGATCAACTACTTCCGCGGCCGTCACCGCGGCTGATTCCGCGCCGACACCGGCTTGCTCGCGGGTGAACCCGCCTCTCCAGGTACTGCGCACGCCGTGAAGCGGCGCAGTACCCCTGGGTTCCTCCGCGAAGGGTCGGCACCGGTTGAACACCCCTCCAGCTACACTGTCCTATCGAATAGCCGAAGCAGTCCATCGCCCCGACAAGAGCAGGACAACCCGCCATGTTCGATATCCGCGATTTTCCCCAGGCGCTCGCCGTCAGCCAATCTGCCGCCATCACCCCCGACGACTACCGTCGCCTCTACCGTCAATCGGTCGAAGACCCCGACACCTTCTGGGCCGAACAGGCCAAACGCCTGGACTGGATCAACCCCTGGTCAAGCGTGCAGCAGTGCGACATGAAAAGTGGCAAGGCGCGCTGGTTCGACGGCGCCCAACTGAACGTGAGCTACAACTGCATCGACCGCCACCTGGCCAAACGGGGCGAGCAAACCGCCCTGCTCTGGGAGGGCGATGACCCTGGCGAGTCCAAGGCCATCACCTACCGAGCGCTGCACCGCCAGGTCTGCCGCCTGGCCAATGCCCTGAAAGCGCGGGGCGTGAAGAAAGGCGATCGGGTCTGCATCTACATGCCGATGGTCCCGGAGGCCGCCTATGCCATGCTCGCCTGCACACGCATCGGCGCCATCCATTCAGTGGTGTTCGGTGGTTTTTCCCCTGATGCGTTGCGCGACCGTATCCTCGATGCCGACTGCCGTACGGTGATTACCGCCGACGAAGGTATCCGCGGCGGCAAACGCATCCCGCTGAAACAGAACGTCGACAAAGCCCTGGCCAGTTGCCCCAATGTCAGCAGCGTATTCGTCGTGCGTCGCACCGGCAGCGAAGTGGCCTGGATCAACCAGCGCGACCTCTGGTACCACGAGGCGACCGAACAGGCCGGCGACGACTGCCCGCCAGAGGCCATGGAAGCGGAGGACCCGCTGTTCATCCTGTACACCTCCGGCAGCACCGGCAAACCCAAGGGAGTCCTGCACACCACCGCAGGCTACTTGCTGCAGGCCACCCTCACCTTCAAGGTGGTGTTCGACTACCGCGAGGGCGAGGTGTTCTGGTGCACCGCCGATGTCGGCTGGGTCACCGGCCACAGCTACATCGTCTACGGCCCGCTGGCCAACGGCGCCATCTCGCTGATGTTCGAAGGCGTGCCCAACTATCCGGACACTTCACGCTTCTGGCAGGTCGTGGATAAACACAAGGTGAATATCTTCTACACCGCCCCCACCGCCCTGCGGGCGCTGATGCGTGAAGGCTCCGGGCCGCTGCAGAGCACCTCGCGTCAAAGCCTGAGGCTGCTGGGCAGCGTTGGCGAGCCGATCAACCCGGAAGCCTGGGAATGGTATTTCGAGGCAGTCGGGCAGAAACGCTGCCCCATCGTCGACACCTGGTGGCAGACCGAAACCGGCGGCATCATGATCACACCCCTGCCCGGCGCGCAGAAGCTCAAGCCAGGCTGCGCCACGCAACCGATGTTCGGCGTGCAACCGGTGCTGCTGGATGACAAAGGCAAGCTCATCGAAGGGCCCGGGGCTGGCATTCTGGCCATCAAGGCCAGCTGGCCGGGGCAGATCCGCAGTGTCTATGGCGACCACCAGCGTATGGTCGACACCTATTTCAAACCCATGCCAGGCTACTACTTCACCGGCGACGGTGCTCGGCGCGATGCCGAGGGTGACTACTGGATCACCGGTCGCATCGACGATGTAATCAACGTTTCCGGCCACCGCATCGGCACCGCCGAAGTGGAAAGTGCACTGGTGCTGCATGACAGCGTCGCCGAGGCGGCCGTTGTCGGCTACCCGCACGATCTGAAGGGCCAAGGGGTATATGCCTTCGTCACGCCCATGAACGGTGTCACCCCGGACGATGAGCTCAAGAAAGCGCTGCTCGATCTGGTTAGCAAGGAAATCGGCAGTTTCGCCAAACCCGAGCTGATCCAATGGGCCCCCGCACTGCCCAAGACCCGCTCGGGCAAGATCATGCGGCGTATACTGCGCAAAATCGCCTGCAATGAACTGGAGAACCTGGGCGATACCTCGACCCTGGCTGACCCAAGCGTGGTCCAGGGGTTGATCGACACACGCCTCAACAAATAACCGGCGGCCTGGGTTCATGGCCGCCCTGAAGACAGGTCGCCATGGAAACCCTACGTCGCCGCATCGAAACCCAGGTCATGAGCCTCACCGGGCTGGCGCTGGGCCAGCTCGACCTGGAGTCGCCCAAGGGCGACCCGGGCCTGTTCGGCCCGCACAGCATCAGCTGGCGCGTGCATGGCGATTTTCCCAGCATGCTGGTCGGTGGTATCAGCGCGCTGATGCTCCAATTGCTGCACCCGCTGGCACTGGCAGGGGTGTGGGATCATTCCAACTTCCGCCACGACCTGCTTGGCCGCTTGCGCCGCACCAGCCAGTTCATCTCGGGCACCACCTTCGGCTCCACCCGCGATGCCGAATGGCTGATCGAGAAAGTGCGCACCATTCACCTCAAGGTGACCGGCGTCGCACCCGACGGCCGTCCGTATTCCGCCAGCGATCCCGACCTGCTGACCTGGGTGCACGTTGCCGAGGTCAGCAGTTTCCTGGCCGCCCACTTGCGCTACCGCAATCCGCAACTGTCTCTTGCCGACCAGGATGCCTACTACGACGAGATCGCCCTGATCGCCGAACGCCTGGGCGCCCGCGATGTGCCGCGCTCACGCCAACAGGTCGAGGATTATCTGCAGCGCATGCGCCCACACCTGCAATGTGATGCCCGTAGCCTGGAAGTGGTAGAGATCCTGCTCAACGCCCCTGCCCCCAGCCGGCTGGCCGAGCCGATCGGCAAGCTGATGCTGCAGGCAGGCATCGACCTGTTGCCGGAATGGGCGCAAGCCATGCTGGGCCTTGAGCAAGGCCCTTTACAGCGGCGCATGATCCGCCTGGGAATCGAACGCACGGCCCCCGTGTTGCGCTGGGCCATGCGCAATGGCTCCGCCCACCGGGCCAAACGGCGCATGGGCATTGAGTGAGGTCAAATGGTCGCCGCTGCGGAACCGATTTAACGTGCCATACTCCAACGACCCCTGCTTAGACAGACGAAGCGACACATGTACAAAGGATTGACTCGCGCCCTCGGCGCACTGCTGGCCCTCGTTGCCCTCTACAGCCTGCTCGGCTTCCTTATCCTCCCTGGCGTCGCCCTGCGCATCGCCAACCAGCAGTTGGCCCAATACGCCACGCTACCTGCGCACCTGCAACGTATCGAACTCAACCCCTTCAGCCTCGAACTGACGCTATGGGGCTTGCAGTTGGGTGAGCCTGGCAAGGAGCAGGTCGGCTTCGAGCGGCTGTACGCCAACCTGTCGCTGGACAGCCTGTGGAAAGGCGCACTGCACTTGGATGCGGTCGAGCTCGACAAGCCGCGCAGCGAACTGCTGTTCGCCAAGGACGGCACGCTCAACCTGACTCAGCTGTTCAAGCTGCCGCCCAGTGAGCCCAAGCCCGAGGAGCCACCGAGCGATCCGTTCCCCCTGCGCATCGGCAGCATCAAGCTCAAGGACGGCTACCTGCACTTCAAGGACGACCGCCCCAGCGAGCCGATCGAGTTCCTCTACGACGCGATGAATCTGGAGCTGAAAAACCTCAGCACCCTGCCAGATGACAACGCCGACATGACCCTGGTGGCCGCGGGTCCCAACGGCGGGCGCATCGACTGGAACGGCACGTTCAGCCTGTCGCCGATCGCCTCGGAAGGCACCCTGAAGGTCACCGACGGCAAAATGAAAGTGTTCTGGCCTTATGTACGCGATGCCGTACCGCTGGTGCTGGAAGACGGCGTGATCAACCTCGACACCCACTACACTCTCAACCTGTCCAAAGAAACACAGCTGTTGCTCGACAAGACCTCCGTGCGGGTCGCGCCCTTCGCCATCAAGGCGCCGGATGGCCGTCAGCTGGCGCGCCTGGCCAACCTGGAAGTCAGTGATACGTCGATCGACCTGGCCAAGCAGTTGGTCACCGTCGGCAAGGTCCGCAGCGAACAGCTCGAAACCTGGGCAGCACGCGAGAAAGACGGCCAGCTCGATTGGCAGAAGCTGTTTGCCAGCCAGCCGGCCAAGGCCACCCCACAGGAGAAAGCCGAGCCCGCCGCCGCCGAGCCTACACCCGAAGAAAAAGCCACCAAGGAGCCGGCCAAGCCCTGGCAGGTGCTGCTCAAGGACGTGCAGCTGCGCAACTACAGTGTGCACCTGGCCGACCGCAGCCAGCCGGAGCCCGTGGCACTGGACGTCGGCCCCCTGAACCTGGACTTGCAGGGCTTCGACAGCCTCAACCAATCACCCTTCACCCTGAAGCTCGACACGGGCGTCGGTAAACAGGGCAAGCTGCAAGCGGCAGGTCAGGTGAACCTGGCACCGGTCAGCGCCAAGCTCGATGTCAGCACCCGGGACATCGACTTGCGTGTCGCCCAGTCCTACATCAGCCCGTTCATCCGCCTGGAGCTGCGCAGCGGCATGCTGGGCAGCGACCTGAAGGTCGACCTCAAGAGCACCGAGCCACTGGCCTTCACGGTCGCCGGCAAAGCGCAGGTCAGCCAATTGCATACCCTGGATACCATCAAGAACCGCGATTTCGTGAAATGGCAGCAGGTCAACGTGGACGGTCTCTCGTACGTGCACGGCGACGCCCTGGCCATCGACAAGGTGACCCTGCTGCAGCCCTATGCCCGCTTCATCATCAACGAAGACCGCACCACCAATATTGACGACCTGCTGATCCCTCAACCGGCCAATGCCCCTGCCTCGGCCAAGGCCAAGGCCAAGCCAGCCGGAGGCGGCAGCGACAAGCCGCTGGGCATACACATCGGCCAGATCGACATCAACGATGGCTCGGCAAACTTCGCCGACCTGACCCTTACCCCGAACTTCGCCACCGCCATCCAGCAGCTTAACGGTCAGATCGGCACCATCGACAACCGTAGGCCGTCACCGGCCAAGGTCGATATCAAAGGCAAAGTCGACCGTTATGCGCCGGTTACCATCAAAGGTGCCTTGAACCCCTTCAACCCACTGGCCAGCCTGGACATCGCCACCAGCTTCAAGCGAGTCGAGCTGACTACGCTTACGCCTTACTCCGGCAAGTTCGCAGGCTTTCGCATCCGCAAAGGCCGGCTGAATCTCGACCTGCACTACCTGATCACCAATGGCCAGCTGAAGGCCGAGAACAAAGTGGTCGTCGAGCAGCTGCAATTGGGCGAGAAGGTCGACAGCCCGGACGCGGTCGATTTGCCGATTCGCCTGGCGGTGGCGCTGCTCAAGGACACCGAAGGGAAGATCTCCATCGAACTGCCGGTTGCGGGCGACCTGAACAACCCTCAGTTCAGCGTCATGCCCATCGTCTGGCAGACACTGCGCAACCTGGTGCTGCGTGCGGCACAGGCACCGTTCAAGTTCATTGGCGGGCTGATTGCCGGCGGCGGCGCGGAAGACCTTGGCAGCGTCGCCTTCGCACCAGGCTCCAGCGAACTGAGCGCCGATGCGCAGGCTGCACTGGACAAACTGTCGGCCGCGCTCAAACAGCGCCCAGAACTGCGCCTGGAGATCGAAGGCACCAGTGCCCAGAGCAGCGATGGCCCATTGATCGCTGAACAGCGCCTGGAGCGTGAGTATCAGGCCACCTGGTACAAGATCCTTCAACGCCGTGGCGACAAGGTCCCGGCCAATGCCTCGATGCTGGTAGTCGACGACAGCGACAAGCCCGCCATGCTCGAAGGCATCTACCGTAACAGGCTCAAGCAGCAGCCACCGGCCGAATGGGAGCAACTGAGCCGCGAAGAGCGCACGGCCAAGCTACGCGAAGCGGTGATCAAGTCCTGGGCTGAAAGCACAGCACTGTTGCGCACCCTGGGCCAGGAGCGCGCCAGCAGCATCAAGGACTATCTGGTCGACAAGGGCAAGCTCGAGGACGACCGGGTGTACTTCATCGACACCAACCTGGGGCAAGCCGAGCGCGATGGCCGCGTGGTGACGCCAATGCACCTGGACGCGGAGTGATCGCCAGGTCTTCATCGCCGGCAAACAGGCGCCTGTAGGAGCCCGTTTGCCGGCCAGAGAGCCACATACATCCTCACGCCAAACGCTGCCCCGACACCGCTGGGTGATAAAGCGGTTGGACCTTGTTGCCCGCCGGGTCAAGCAGGTGGAAGCTCCGGGCACCGTCGCCATGGTCGAAGGGCCGATCCAGCAGGGTCACGCCGTGTGCCTTGAAGTAGTGGTACCAGGCTTCCAGCTCCTGCACGGTATCGACGATGAAGCCGTAGTGATCCAGGGTCTGAAAACCGTTCGACGCGCCCGCCCCACGTCCAAGCGAAAGGTTGTCGTTGCCACAGGTGAGGTACACCAGGTCTTCGTTGGCCCGGTGCAGCACCTGCATTCCCAGCACGTCCACGTAGAAGCGCTCGCACTCCTCCAGGTTGGGCACCAGTAATGCGATATGACGCAGGCCGTTGAGTCGACCAGGACGGGTGGGTAATTCGGACATTCGCGCGGCTCCTATTTTGTATACAATTCGTTTGTGAATTTAAAACAAAAGGATCCGCTTGTGTACAGTCTCTTCATCAAGACCCGGGTTAAACCCGGTACCGCTGCCGCGTTCCTCAGCGCTATCAAAGCCAACGCTGCGGCTTCGGTGGCCACCGAGCCTGGTTGCCTGGTGTTCGACGTATCCCAGGACCGCGCTGACCCGGATCTGATCTACCTCTACGAAATCTACCGCGATGAGCACGCCTATGAAGCCCATACCCAGACTGCGCACTTTCGCGACAGCAGGCCGCTCGTCGAGCCCCTGATCATCGAGCAGGTGTGCTTCGAAAGCGATGTGGTAGCGCGAAACCCCGTCGCATAAAGAAAAGCCCCGGCCAATGCCGGGGCTTTCTTGAATGAGTGGCCAAATCCATTTGGCCGACGGGACATCCCTTACTCGGATTTCAGGCCATCGGCCGACACGGCCTGAACGCCCTTGATCTTCTTGGCGATGGCAATGGCCATTTCTTTCTGCGAATCGGTGATGGCAACGTCGGAAGAGAGCGAGACCACACCCTTGTTGGTTTCGACTTTGATATCGCTGCCAGGCACGCCTTTCTCGGTCATCAAGTCAGCTTTGACCTTGGTGGTGATCCAGGTATCGGAGGTTGCTTCCTTGGCTTTGGTCACCTCACCGGCCGCCAGCGTCATCGGGGCCTGGGTGGACTGCTGGGCGAATGCCGCGTTAGCCATGGTCAGGGTCAGAGCGGTAGCAGTAGCGGCAGCAATGGCGAACTTCTTCATTTAGGTCACTCCTGTTTGTCGAAAGGTCTGCGCCTTGATTCCTGGCGGCAGGTACAAGAGATATTGCACGGCATGTGCCAGCTTTTGCCTTTATAAAAACACCAATTAAATCAATGACTTATAGAAAAACCCAGGGATCGTTCATCGTGCATTTTGCACGCCGGGGGTATTTCCTGCATGCAAGATGCAAGTCCGCCAAATAGAATCGCACGCACAAAAAAAGGACCCCGAAGGGTCCTTCTTTCCAGCCTTTCGAAAAAGACTTAGACGCCCGATGCCTTGGCAGCGGCAACGTCCTTGATCGACAGCTTGATGCGGCCGCGGTTGTCCACGTCCAGTACCAGCACTTCGACTTCCTGACCTTCTTTCAGCACGTCGGTGACTTTCTCGACACGCGCATCGCTGAGCATGGAGATGTGCACCAGGCCGTCCTTGCCAGGCAGGATGTTCACGAAGGCACCGAAGTCGACGATGCGCTCGACCTTGCCCAAGTAGATCTTGCCGATCTCGGCCTCGGCAGTGATGCCCAGGATGCGCTGCTTGGCTGCATCGGCCGCTTCCTTGGTTTCGCCGAAGATCTTGATCGAACCATCGTCTTCGATGTCGATCGAGGCCTTGGTTTCTTCGCAGATCGCGCGGATGGTGGCGCCGCCTTTACCGATGACGTCACGGATCTTGTCGGTGTCGATCTTCATCGCGATCATGGTCGGAGCGTTGGCCGACAGCTCGCTGCGCGACTGAGCGATGACCTGGTTCATCTGGCCGAGGATGTTCAGGCGCGCTTCCAGGGCCTGGCCCAGGGCGATTTCCATGATTTCTTCGGTGATGCCGTTGATCTTGATGTCCATCTGCAGCGCGGTAACACCCTTGGCGGTACCGGCTACCTTGAAGTCCATGTCGCCCAGGTGGTCTTCGTCACCCAGGATGTCGGTCAGGACCGCGAACTTGTCGCCTTCCTTGACCAGACCCATGGCGATACCAGCAACCGGCGCCTTCATCGGTACACCGGCGTCCATCAGGGCCAGGGAAGCACCGCAGACCGAAGCCATGGAGCTAGAACCGTTGGATTCGGTGATTTCCGAAACCACACGGATGGTGTACGGGAACTCGGTGTCGCTCGGCAGCATGGCCTGAACGCCACGACGCGCCAGACGGCCATGACCGATTTCACGACGGCCAGCACCGCCCATGCGACCACACTCGCCCACCGAGAACGGCGGGAAGTTGTAGTGCAGCATGAAGGGGTCTTTCTTCTCGCCTTCCAGGGTGTCCAGCAACTGGGCGTCACGGGCGGTACCCAGGGTCGCAACGACCAGGGCCTGGGTTTCGCCACGGGTGAACAGGGCCGAACCGTGGGTTTTCGGCAGAACGCCGACTTCGATGTTCAGCGGACGCACGGTGCGGGTGTCACGACCGTCGATACGCGGCTTGCCGTTGACGATGTTCTCGCGAACGGTGCGGTATTCCAGCTCGCCGAAGATCTCTTTGATCTGGCCAGCGGTCGGGCCGGTTTCTTCGTTGGCCAGACGGGCAACGGCCTGGTCGCGCAATTCGCCCAGGCGGTTGTAGCGGTCGGCCTTGATGGTGATGGTGTAGGCCTGCGAGATAGCCTCGCCGAACTCGGCACGTACCAGGTTGAGCAGTTCGGTGTTGGCGGCTGGCGCCTGCCAGTCCCAGGTTGGCTTGCCGGCTTCGGCGGCCAGTTCCTTGACGGCCTTGATCACGGCCTGGAACTCGTCATGGGCGAACAGGACAGCGCCCAGCATCTGGTCTTCGGTCAGCTCTTGGGCTTCGGATTCAACCATCAGAACGGCGGTTTCGGTACCGGCCACGACCATGTCCAGGCTCGAAGCCTGCAGCTGCTCGTAAGTCGGGTTCAGCAGGTAGCCGGTGCTCTCGTGGAAGGCAACGCGGGCGGCGCCGATCGGGCCTTCGAACGGAATGCCAGAAATCGCCAGGGCAGCCGAGGTACCGATCATCGCAGCGATGTCCGGATCGGTCTTCTTGCTGGTGGAGACGACGGTGCAGACAACCTGCACTTCGTTCATGAAACCTTCTGGGAACAGCGGGCGGATCGGACGGTCGATCAGGCGCGAGGTCAGCGTCTCTTTCTCGGAAGGACGGCCTTCGCGCTTGAAGAAGCCACCTGGGATCTTACCGGCGGCGTAGGTCTTTTCCTGATAGTGGACCGACAGCGGGAAGAAGCCCTTGCCTGGGTCGGCCTGCTTGGCGCCAACCACGGTCACCAGCACGGTGACGTCGTTGTCGACGGTGACCAGCACGGCGCCGGTCGCCTGACGGGCAATGCGGCCCGTTTCGAGGGTAACGGTCGATTGACCGAACTGGAACTTCTTGATTACCGGGTTCACGGTTTCCTACCTTTTTCAGTGGCTCTGGGGGAACTGGTTTCTTGCGAATTCTTGGGCAGAACGGGGAATCGGCCCCATTGACCGTCCAGATACAACACGAGGCTGGGAGCCTGGCTGCCCAGCGGAAAATCCGCTCGACATCACCAGGCTGCCAACCTCGGAGATACGCGTGGCGTGTTGGACGCCAACGCTGTACAGCATTGCTGCCATACAGCATCGAGCATGCAACACGCCATGCACACCACTGGCCAGGCCGCTATTAGCGACGCAGACCCAGGCGACCGATCAGGGCGCTGTAACGAGTGGTGTCTTTGCCCTTCAGGTAGTCCAGCAGCTTACGACGCTGGTTAACCATACGGATCAGACCACGACGGGAGTGGTGGTCTTTCTCGTTGGCCTTGAAGTGGCCTTGCAGCTTGTTGATGTTGGCGGTCAGCAGAGCAACCTGCACTTCCGGGCTACCGGTATCGCCGGCGGCTTGCTGGTATTCGGCAACGATCTGAGCTTTTTCTTCAACGCTGAGGGCCATTTGGCTTCTCCTGATAAACGGATCCCGCAAGCGGGGTCCAATAGGCCAGGGACAATATCCCCGTATTAATAAAAGAGGTGTGACCGTGCCTACTGACAGCCACCCTCGTGTCCACAGGGCTCGGCGCAAGCCTGACCCTGTGTGTTCGGTCATTCCGACCGAATCAGTCGACGCGGCGCAATGCGCCCGTCCTCGCTCACCTCACCGATACCGATGAAGCGGGCATTGTGATCCTGTACCCGAACCATGCCGAATTGCGGCGCGTCCGGAGCACGCACGGCCTGCCCATGCAGCCAGTAGAACGCACTGTGCTCGGACAGGCGCACCAACGGCCAGTCCTGCAAGCCGCTGTCGGACGGCATGAGGAAGCGATCGAGCGCTTCGTTGCCCCCTTCGGCGTGGGCCTGCTCGAGTTCTTCGAGCGTTACCGTCTGCGCCAGCTCGAAGGGCCCGGCCTGGGTCCTGCGCAGCTCGGCGACATAGGCGCCACAGCCCAGGGCCTCGCCGATATCCTCCACCAGGGTGCGGATATAGGTGCCTTTGCTGCAACCGACGGTCAGGCGCGCACGGGTGCCTTCGCACTCGAGCAATTCCAAGCGGCCAATAGTAACAGAACGCGCCTCGCGCTCCACTACCTCTCCTGCACGAGCTAGCTTGTAAAGCGGCTGGCCGTCGCGCTTGAGGGCGGAGTACATCGGCGGTACCTGGCTGATTTGACCACGAAAACGCGGCAGCACAGCCTCGATCTCGGCGCGACCAACGGTCACGTCGCGAGTCTTGAGTACTTCCCCTTCGGCATCGCCGGTGCTGGTAGTCTGCCCCAGCTGCATGACCGTTTCGTAGCCCTTGTCGGAATCGAGCAGGTACTGCGAGAACTTGGTCGCCTCACCGAAGCACAGCGGCAGTACGCCGGAGGCAAGTGGGTCGAGGCTACCGGTGTGACCGGCCTTTTCGGCATTGAGCAACCAGCGGACTTTCTGCAGCGCGGCGTTGGAGGTGAACCCCAATGGCTTGTCGAGCAGGATGATGCCGCTGACATTACGGCGAATACGTTTGACCTGGGCCACCGCTTACTCCCCGGCGTCCGGCTTGTCGGCATCCTGGTGCAGACGGTCTTCGGCGACCGCGCGCTCGATCAGTGCCGACAGATGGGCACCACGGCTGACGCTCTCGTCGAAGTGGAAGTGCAGCTGCGGCACGCTGCGCAGTTGCATGACACGCCCAAGGTGCAGGCGCAGGAAGCTCGCGGCACTGGTAAGGGCCTTGAGGGTCTGAGGTACGGCGTCGGTCCCGTCCTGGCCCATGACGGTGATGAAGACCTTGGCGTGCCCCAGGTCGCGGCTGACGTCCACGGCGGTGATGGTCACCAGGCCGACGCGCGGATCTTTGACTTCACGGCGAATCAGCTCCGACAGCTCACGCTGCATCTGATCACCGATGCGTTGGGTACGGCTATATTCTTTTGCCATTCTTGCTACCTGTAACGTAAAGCGGCAAACGCCCGGTCAAGCTGAAGCCTGACCGGGCGCTACCTTCAGAGGCACTGCCAAACGCCCTGGGGCGAGGCCTGCGCCATGCCCACCCCTTACAGGGTACGAGCCACCTGGACTTTCTCGAAGACTTCGATCTTGTCGCCGACCTTGACGTCGTTGTAGCTCTTGACGCCGATACCGCACTCCATGCCACTACGCACTTCGGAGGCGTCGTCCTTGAAGCGACGCAGCGATTCCAGTTCGCCTTCGAAGATCACCACGTCCTCGCGCAGTACGCGGATCGGACGGTTGCGGTACACAGTACCCTCGATGACCATACAGCCGGCAATGGCGCCGAACTTCGGCGAGCGGAACACGTCACGGACCTCGGCGACACCCAGGATGTTCTCGCGAACATCGCTGCCGAGCATACCGGTCAGGGCCTTCTTGACGTCTTCGATGATGTCATAGATCACGTTGTAGTAACGCATATCCAGACCTTCCTGCTCGACGATCTTGCGGGCGCCAGCATCGGCACGCACGTTGAAGCCGAACAGCACCGCGTTGGACGCCAGCGCCAGGTTGGCGTCGCTCTCGGTGATACCACCGACGCCGCCACCGATAACACGAACCTGAACCTCGTCGTTGCCCAGGCCGCTGAGCGAGCCTTGCAGGGCCTCCAGAGAACCGCGCACGTCGGTCTTGAGGACGATGTTGAGGGTCTTCTTCTCTTCCTGACCCATGGTCTCGAAGATGTTTTCCAGCTTGCCGGCGTGAGCACGGGCCAGCTTGACCTCGCGGTACTTGCCCTGACGGAACAGGGCAACTTCGCGGGCTTTCTTCTCGTCGGCAACCACGGACAGCTCGTCACCGGCTTCCGGCGTACCATCCAGACCGAGGATCTCGACCGGAATCGACGGACCGGCTTCCTTCACAGGCTTGCCGTTTTCGTCGAGCATGGCACGCACGCGGCCGTAGTTGGAGCCGACCAGGACCATGTCGCCCTGACGCAGGGTACCGTCCTGAACCAGGATGGTAGCCACTGGACCGCGGCCCTTGTCCAAGCGCGATTCGACCACGACGCCACGACCTGGTGCGGTCGGAGTGGCGGTGAGTTCGAGGATCTCGGCCTGCAGCAGGACGGCCTCGAGCAGCTCGTCGACACCGGTACCCATCTTCGCCGAAACCTTGACGAACGGAGTGTCACCACCCCAGTCCTCGGAGGTTACGCCTTCGACGGCCAGTTCGTTGCGGATACGATCGAGGTCTGCACCCGGCTTGTCGATCTTGTTCACCGCGACCACCAGCGGAACGCCAGCTGCCTTGGCATGCTGCACGGCCTCACGGGTCTGCGGCATCACGCCGTCGTCAGCCGCCACCACCAGGATGACGATGTCGGTGGCCTTGGCACCACGGGCACGCATGGCGGTAAACGCAGCGTGGCCTGGGGTATCGAGGAAGGTGACCATGCCGCGGTCGGTTTCCACGTGGTAGGCACCGATGTGCTGGGTAATACCACCGGCCTCGCCAGCAGCAACCTTGGCACGACGGATGTAGTCGAGCAGCGAAGTCTTACCATGGTCAACGTGACCCATGACGGTCACTACCGGTGCACGAGGCTCGGTCTCACCTTCGAACTTCAGCGATTCGGCCAGGGAGTCTTCCAGGGCGGTGTCGCTGATCAGGGTGACCTTATGGCCCAGTTCTTCAGCGACCAGCTGAGCAGTTTCCTGGTCGAGCACCTGGTTGATGGTGACCGGGGTACCCAGCTTGAACATGAACTTGACGACTTCAGCGGCTTTCACCGACATCTGCTGGGCAAGTTCGGAGACCGTGATGGTCTCGCCGATGGTCACGTCACGAATGACGGGGCCGGTCGGGTTCTGGAAGCCATGCTGGTTACGCTTCTTCGGCTTGCCCTTGCCACCGCGACCGCGACGGAAACCATCGCTTTCTTCATCGGTGGTGCGTGGCGCGGCACGAGGCGTAGGAGCTTTTTCTTTCTCCTTGACCTTGACCTTGATCGACACGCGCGGGGCTTCGCCACGACGCTCGCCGCCACGACGGTCTTCGTCGCGAGTGCGGCTTTCGTTGCGACGAGTCTCGTCCTTCTTGCGCTCGGCAGCGCGTGCGGCAGCGTCTTCGGACGCTGGCGCCTCGGCCACTACCGGAGCAGCAGCTGCAGGGGCAGGCGCCGGCTCTGCCTTGGCCGCAGGGGCCGTAGCAGTGGTTTCGGCGGCCTGGCGACGGGCTTGTTCCTCGGCGCGCTGGCGAGCCTCGGCTTCAGCCTTCTCGCGAACGGCGTTCTCGGCCGCACGACGCTCTTCCAGTTCACGCTTCTGCTCAGCCTGGATCTCTTCCGGGCTGCGCTGCACGAATACTTTCTTCTTGCGTACTTCTACGCTGATGCTCTTGCTACCGGCTACACGCAGGGTGCTGGTGGTTTTGCGCTGCAAGGTGATCTTGCGCGGCTCTTCCGCCTTGCTCTTGTGGCTGCTCTTCAAATGGGTCAGCAAAACCTGCTTCTCGTTATCGGTCACTACCTGACCGGCGTCGGTGTGCGGCAGACCTGCCTCACGCATCTGCTGCAGCAGGCGCTCTACCGGTGCCTCGACCTCTTGGGCCAGTTCTTTCACCGTGACTTGCGTCATGCACTTCTCTCCTCAGGCCGCGCCTAATTACTCGAACCAGTGGGCTCGGGCGGCCATGATCAACTTGCCGGCACGCTCTTCGTCGATGCCGTCGATGTCGAGCAGATCGTCGATCGACTGCTCGGCCAGGTCTTCGCGGTTAACCACGCCGCGCACCGCCAGTTCCGCCGCCAGGTCCTTGTCCATGCCCTCGAGGGAGAGCAGGTCTTCAGCCGGATGGGCGTCTGCCAGTTTTTCTTCGGTAGCGATGGCCTTGGTCAACAAACGGTCCTTGGCACGAGCGCGGAGCTCATTGACGATATCCTCGTCAAAGCCATCGATGTTGAGCATTTCTTCCAACGGTACGTAGGCAATTTCTTCAAGGCTGGTGAAGCCTTCGTCGACCAGCACTTGTGCCAGCTCCTCGTCGACTTCCAGTTCCTCAATGAAGTTGCGCAGGATGTCGCCGGTCTCAGCCTGCTGCTTGGCCTGGATGTCCTTTTCGGTCATCACGTTCAGGGTCCAACCGGTCAGCTGACTGGCCAGGCGAACGTTCTGACCGCCACGGCCAATAGCCTGGGCCAGGTTGTCTTCGGCAACTGCGATGTCCATTGCATGGGCATCTTCATCAACGATGATCGCCGCGACTTCAGCCGGCGACATGGCGTTGATGACGAACTGCGCCGGGTTCTCGTCCCACAGGACGATATCCACACGCTCACCACCCAACTCGCCGGATACGGCCTGGACACGCGAACCGCGCATGCCGATACAGGCACCTTGCGGGTCGATGCGCTTGTCCTTGGAGCGGACGGCGATCTTGGCACGCGAACCCGGATCACGGGATGCAGCCATGACTTCAATGAGGCCTTCGGCGATTTCCGGTACCTCGATGCGGAACAACTCGATCAGCATCTGTGGCGCAGTGCGCGACAGGATCAGTTGCGGACCGCGGTTCTCGGTGCGGATTTCCTTGAGCAGCGCACGCAGGCGCACGCCGACACGGAAGGTCTCACGGGGAATGATGTCTTCGCGAGCCAACAGGGCCTCGGCGTTGTTACCCAGGTCGACGATGACGTTGTCGCGGGTAACCTTCTTGACGGTACCGGAGATGATCTCGCCAACGCGCTCGCGGTAGGCGTCGACCACTTGGGCACGCTCGGCCTCGCGCACTTTCTGCACGATGACCTGCTTGGCGGTCTGGGCGGCGATACGACCGAACTCGATTGACTCGATCTTCTCTTCGATCACGTCACCGATCTTGGCATCCGGATGCGTGTCCTGGATCTTGCTCAGCCAGGTTTCGATAGCCGGATCGTCCAGGTCGTTCTCGTCGACCACGGTCCAGCGGCGGAAGGTCTCGTAGCTACCGGTGTGGCGGTTGATTTCCACACGCAGGTCGACTTCGTCCTCAAAACGTTTTTTGGTTGCAGTGGCCAGGGCCACTTCCAGCGCCTCGAAAATGACGCCGGGCGGTACACCTTTCTCGTTGGATACCGATTCAACAACCAGCAGTACTTCTTTGCTCATCGTACGCCTCGCCTTGCGCAAGCCATTGGGTCCGGACAGTCCGCCGGGCCCGGCACGTCTCAGTCAAAACTGGGAATAATATTGGCCTTGTCGATCGAGTCGATCGGCAACAGGAACTCGTGATTGTCCACCTGGACCACCACATCCTGCTCCTCCACACCGCGGAGAAGGCCCTGGAAGTTACGACGACCCTCGAAGGGCGTACGCAGCTTGATCTTCACTTGTTCGCCGGCATGCGAAGCAAACTGTTCCAGAGTGAACAGCGGGCGATCCATGCCTGGAGAGGACACCTCGAGGGTATATTCACTGCTGATCGGATCTTCAACATCCAGGATGGCACTGGCCTGACGGCTGACCGCTTCGCAGTCGTCCACCAGGATTCCGCCTTCCTTGTCGATGTAGATACGCAGGACCGAATGTTTGCCCTGGGAGATGTATTCGATCCCCCAGCATTGGTAGCCCAGACCCTCGACCACCGGGGCCAACAAGGCCTGCAACTGTTCTAGCTTGCTCGACACCTGAACCCCCTCGTGCATGCTGTGCAAATAAAAAATGGGCGAAGCGCCCATCCCTGAAAGCGCCGTTGGACAACGACGCCGATAACTGTTCGGCTAGCAAAAAGCCCCTGAAAAGGGGCTCCGCTGAAGCTGGTTGCGGGGGCTGGATTTGAACCAACGACCTTCGGGTTATGAGCCCGACGAGCTACCAAGCTGCTCCACCCCGCGACAAAGCTGGGGCGAAAGTATAAGACTGAACCCGCTACAGGGTCAATCTAACCTCCACCTGCAAGAAAGCCCGCTAAAGCGGGCTCTCAAGCTTTAATTGGTACCGAGAAGGGGACTCGAACCCCTACACCCTATGGGCACAACCACCTCAAGGTTGCGTGTCTACCAATTCCACCACCTCGGCAATATTACT
This sequence comes from Pseudomonas taiwanensis DSM 21245, assembly GCF_000425785.1. Classification (GTDB taxonomy): domain Bacteria; phylum Pseudomonadota; class Gammaproteobacteria; order Pseudomonadales; family Pseudomonadaceae; genus Aquipseudomonas; species Aquipseudomonas taiwanensis. Next base: position 584,698 of record NZ_KE384450.1, on the reverse strand, counting down.
ACTTGAAACCCGTTACTTCTGCTCTTGAGCCGGAGGAGGTACGTCACCAGCGTTGGTGGTTTCGCTCTTCTGCTCCTGGAGCACCGGTACATCATCATTAACTGCCGGCTTCTGCTCTTTCACTTCCAGTACCGCTGGATCTGGGAGACCCGCCTGGCTCAGCTGGTGAGCTTGTTGCTTGGCGAAGTATCCTAACCCAAGTGCTGTCAAAAAGAAAGTGGCAGCGAGTATAGCAGTCAATTTACTCAGGAAGGTAGCAGAACCTTGGCTTCCGAACACAGTATTAGAGGCACCTGCGCCGAAAGATGCACCTGCTTCCGCACCTTTACCCTGTTGCAACAGAACCAGCACTACGAGTGACAGCGCTGCCAACAGATGAAAAACAACGATAACTGTTTCCAGCATTTGTTCAGTTTCCTGCGGCGCGACAAATTGCACCGAATTCGTCTGCGTTCAGGGACGCTCCACCAATGAGCCCCCCATCGATATCCGGCATGCCGAACAGCTCAGCCGCATTGGCCGCCTTCACGCTGCCGCCGTAGAGAAGCTGCACGTTCGCGGCAACTTCGGCGTCTTCCGCCGCCAACTGCGCGCGAATGGCTGCATGCACATCCTGCGCTTGTTGCGGCGAAGCCGTCAAACCTGTGCCAATGGCCCACACGGGCTCATAAGCAATTACTGCATTGGCAAAAGCCTTAACACCGAATGCATCGATGATACTGCTTAGTTGACGCCCGACAACTTCAAGCGTCTTGCCCGCCTCGCGCTCTTCGAGAGTTTCCCCTACGCAAAGCACCGGCATTAAACCACTAAGTTGAGCAGCTGCAAACTTATCTTTCAGCACTTCCTCAGTTTCACCCATAATTTGGCGGCGTTCGGAATGGCCAATCAGAACCAACTTGCAACCTGCTTCAACCAACTGACTGGGTGCAATTTCACCCGTCAGCGCACCCTCTTCGGGTTTTACCGCAGAATTCTGTGCACCTACGATGATCCCCCTGCCTTGCAGCCCATCAATGACTTGATTGATGAACAGCGCCGGCGGAAACACCGCGACTTCCACACCGTCTGGCAAGGACATATTGCCCAAGCCCTGGATCAGCTCAGCGACGCTGGCGCGGGTACCGTGCATCTTCCAGTTACCAGCTACCATGGGGCGACGCATGCTTTACCTCGTCGGTCAAAGTGGGCGCAGATCTTACCCAACCAGATCTGCGCTGGCAAGCCTATTTCAGGCACAAACTTCGCTGACCAGCTTGGCCAAGGCTTCGGCGTGGCTGCGCACTTGGTTTTCGTCGTCGCCTTCGACCATGACCCGCACCAGCGGCTCGGTACCCGACTTGCGCAAAAGTACCCGTCCGCGCCCAGCCATCGCCTCGGTGACCTTGGCACTGGCCTCCTTCACCGCAGGATGCTCCAGCGGGTCGACCTTGCTTGCGCCAAAGCGCACGTTGATCAGCACCTGTGGGCATTTGCGAACGGCCTGGCGGGCCTGCGCCAGGGTCTCGCCACGGCGCTTGAGCGACAACAGCACCTGCAGCGCGGCAATGATCGCATCGCCAGTGGTGGTGTGGTTGCAGCAAACCACGTGCCCGGAGTTTTCCCCGCCAACCAGCCACTCGCGCTCGAGCAACTCCGCCATGACATAGCGGTCGCCGACCTTGGCCCGCACGAACGGAATATCCAGGTCCTTGAGCGCCAGCTCCAGGCCGAGGTTGCTCATCAGGGTACCCACTACGCCACCCTGCAGCTTGCCGCGCTCGTGCAGGTCGCGCGCGATGATGAACAGCAATTCGTCTCCGTCGACGATGGCGCCGGTGTGGTCGACCATCAGCACACGGTCCCCATCGCCATCGAATGCGATGCCCAGGTCGGCGTGGCCGACCAGTACGGCAGCCTGCAGCGACTCGATGTGCGTGGATCCGCAATTCTCGTTGATGTTGAGGCCGTCCGGCTGGGCATGCAGCACGGTCACCTGAGCGCCCAACTCACGGAACACGCTGGGCGCAACCTTGTAGGTAGCGCCATGGGCGCAGTCGACCACCAGCTTGAGACCTTCGAAACTGGTGCTGCTCGGCACGCTGCTCTTGCAGAACTCGATGTAGCGACCGGCGGCGTCGTTGATACGGGACACCTTGCCCAGCTTGCTCGACTCGACCACTGTCATCGGCTGGTCCAGCAACTCCTCGATCATCAGCTCGACTTCGTCCGGCAGCTTGGTGCCCTGGCCCGAGAAGAACTTGATGCCATTGTCGTCATGCGGGTTGTGCGAGGCGCTGATGACGATCCCCGCTTCGGCATGGAAGGTCCGGGTGAGGTAGGCGATGGCCGGCGTCGGCATCGGCCCGAGCAGCATGACATCGGCACCGGCGGCAGAAAGACCGGCTTCGAGCGCCGATTCGAACATGTACCCGGAGATACGGGTGTCCTTGCCTACCAGCACTCGGCAATTGCCCTGCTTGCGGAACGCCATGCCCGCAGCCCAACCCAGTTTCAGCATGAAATCCGGTGTGATCGGGTATTCGCCGACGCGGCCACGAATGCCGTCGGTACCAAAGTATTTTCTGCTCATAGGGACTCCAATGTTCTTATTCGGCGTTCTGTACCGCAGCGATCATGCGCACGACATCAACGGTCTCGGCCACGTCATGGACGCGCAGGATGCTAGCACCCTTGGTCATCGCCAATGCCGCCAGCGCAAGACTGCCGTACAACCGCTCGCCCACCGGGCGATCCAGGGTCAAGCCGATCATGCTTTTGCGCGAAACGCCCACCAAAAGCGGGCGCCCCAAGCGGTAGAGCGCTTCCATGTGTTTGAACAGGCTCAGGTTATGCGCCAGGGTCTTGGCGAAACCGAAGCCAGGATCAAGAATGATTCGGTCAGCGTCGATACCGGCCGCTGCGCAGGCCGCCATCCGCTGTTCAAGATAGCGCGCAACGTCGGCGGTCACATCGTCGTAATGTGGATCATCCTGCATATTGCCCGGCTCGCCACGCATGTGCATGAGGCAGACCGGCAGGCCGGTATCGGCAGCGGCATCCAGTGCACCGTCGCGCTCCAGCGCGCGCACGTCGTTGATCAGGCCGGCCCCCAGGCGCGCCGACTCGCGGATCACGGCCGGGGTGGACGTATCCACGGAAATCACCACATCCAGGCGACTGTTGATCGCCTCGACCATCGGCGCCACGCGCTCGAGCTCTTCAGTAACCGATACTGCCCGCGCGCCAGGCCGGGTCGACTCGCCACCGATGTCGATCAGCGTGGCGCCTGCAGCGACCATCGCCTCGGCATGCCGAAGCGCTTCGTCGCGCTGATTGAAGCGCCCGCCGTCGGAGAAGGAGTCGGGGGTGACATTGAGAATACCCATGACATGGGTACGGGACAAATCAAGAACCCGGTTGCCGCAAGGCAACCGGGTCGGGTACTGCTGTGAGCTCATAAGTGCCCTTAGTGTTGTGCCGCTGGGCCGCCAATCGGCGACTCTGGGCGATCACCCTGGGTTGCAGAGGTGCCCGAAGCCGAGTCGTCGTCCCAGTCACGCGGTTCGCGGGGTGGACGGCCGGCCATGATATCGTCGATCTGCTCGGCGTCGATGGTCTCGTACTTCATCAGCGCCTCGGCCATGGCATCGAGCTTGTCGCGGTTGTCGGTCAGCAGTTGCTTGGCCGTGGCATAGCACTGGTCGATGATGCTGCGCACTTCCGAGTCGATCAGCTTGGCGGTTTCACCGGAGACACTGGCGTGCTGGCTGGCAGCGCTGCGGCCGAGGAACACCTCGCCCTCCTCTTCGGCGTACATCAGCGGGCCGAGCTTCTCGGACAGGCCCCACTTGGTCACCATGTTCCGGGCGATCTGGCTGGCACGCATGATGTCGTTGGAGGCACCCGTGGTGACACCGTCGAAGCCCAGGGTCATTTCCTCGGCGATACGGCCACCGTACAGCGAGCAGATCTGGCTGATCAACGCGCGCTTGGACAGGCTGTAGCGGTCCTCTTCCGGCAGGAACATGGTCACGCCCAGGGCGCGGCCACGAGGAATGATCGACACCTTGTAGACCGGGTCATGCTCAGGCACCAGACGACCGACGATGGCATGACCCGCCTCGTGGTAGGCAGTGTTCTGTTTTTCCTTCTCGGACATGACCATGGTCTTGCGCTCGGCGCCCATCATGATCTTGTCCTTGGCCAGTTCGAACTCTTTCATTTCGACCAGGCGCTTGTTGGAGCGTGCGGCGAACAGCGAAGCCTCGTTGACCAGGTTGGCCAGGTCGGCACCGGAGAAGCCAGGGGTACCACGGGCGATGACCGCCGGATTGACGTTCTCGCCGACCGGCACCTTGCGCATGTGCACTTTGAGAATCTGTTCACGGCCGCGGATATCCGGCAGGCCGACCACGACCTGACGGTCGAAACGGCCGGGACGCAGCAGCGCAGGGTCCAGTACGTCCGGACGGTTAGTGGCGGCAATGACGATGATGCCATCGTTCATTTCGAAGCCATCCATCTCGACCAGCAACTGGTTGAGGGTTTGTTCGCGCTCGTCGTGACCACCGCCCATGCCCGCGCCACGGTGGCGACCCACGGCGTCGATCTCGTCGATGAAGATGATGCAAGGCGCGTGCTTCTTGGCCTGCTCGAACATGTCACGGACGCGGCTGGCACCGACACCCACGAACATTTCCACGAAGTCGGAACCGGAAATGGTGAAGAACGGCACTTTCGCTTCACCGGCGATGGCCTTGGCCAGCAAGGTCTTACCGGTACCGGGCGGGCCTACCATCAGTACGCCACGCGGAATACGGCCACCCAGGCGCTGGAACTTGCCCGGATCGCGCAGGAACTCGACCAGCTCGCCAACCTCTTCCTTGGCTTCGTCGCAACCTGCGACGTCGGCCAGGGTGGTCTTGACCTGGTCTTCGGACAACAGGCGCGCCTTGCTCTTGCCGAAGCTCATCGGCCCGCCCTTGCCCCCCGCGCCGCCTTGCATCTGGCGCATGAAGAACATGAAGACGGCGATGATCACCAGGATCGGGAAGCTGGCTACCAGCAGCTGCGTCCAGATGCTCTGTTGCTCAGGCTGCTTGCCTTCGATGATGACGTGATTGTCGACCAGGTCGCCGATCAGGCCATTGTCGGTAATGGCCGGACGCACGGTCTTGAAGTTGTCGCCGTCGGAACGCTTGCCGGTAATGATGTAGCCATCGACGGTCACACGCTCGACTTTCCCGTCTTTTACCTGCTGGATGAAGTCGGAGTAGTTGAGGGTCTGCGGCTCGTTAGGGCTCGAGAAGTTGTTCATCACCGTCACCAGGACCGCCGCGATGATCAACCAGAGGATCAGATTCTTTGCCATGTCGTTCAATTCGCTACCCTCTGAGGCCGGCGCACGACGCAGCCGTGCCTCGCATGATATTCGTCGCCCTAACTTACTACATTACCTACGCATCCGCAGGCACCGTCTGTAACCCTTTGTGAAACCTAGACTACACGAAGTTCGGACGATCCTGAGGGGGCGGGCGATTGGAAATAACTATCGACCACCCCCCAACCCGCCTTTTCACACCCCTTTGAAGCCCCTGGCCAGCAGGTATTGCTCACGCGAGCGATCCCGCGAGGACGACGGCTTGCGCATCTGTACCTTGTCGAACTTGCTGCGCACGTCCTTGAGGTACACGTCAAAACCTTCGCCCTGGAAAATCTTGATCAGGAAATCGCCGCCCGGCTTGAGGACGCGGGTGGCCAGATCGAGGGCCAGCTCACACAGGAACATGGCGCGCGGCATGTCCACCGCAGGCGTACCACTCATATTGGGGGCCATGTCGGAAATCACAAGGTCCACGTGCGAATCGCCGACTGCCTGCAGAATGCTGGCGAGGACTTCATCCTGGGTGAAATCGCCCTGAATGAAGGTAACGTCGGGGATCGCGTCCATTTCCAGGATGTCGGATGCGATCAAGCGACCCTGCCCACCAATCAGACGACTGGTCACCTGCGACCAGCCTCCCGGGGCGGCGCCCAGGTCGATCACGCTCATGCCAGGACGGATCAGTCGGTCCTTTTCCTGGATCTCAAGCAGCTTGTAGCTCGCGCGCGAGCGGTAGCCATCCTTTTGCGCCTGCTTGACGAAAGGATCGTTGAAATGCTCTCTCAGCCAGTTATGGCTGCTTTTGGAACGTTGCGCCACGGGGCACCTCGATGATATGCGTCGTGTTTGACTGGGCGGAGCCACGGGCCCTCGGGTAAAATGCCCGTCAATTTTACAGAATCAGACGAAAAGGGTCAGATTATGCCGCTCAATAACGAGCAGAAGAAACAGTACAAATCCATTGGTCATGACCTGAAGCCGGTCTTGATCGTGGCTGGCAACGGCTTGAACGAAGGCGTCATCGCCGAACTGGAACGTGCACTCACCGACCACGAACTGATCAAGGTCGAGATTCGCTCCGAAGATCGTGAAGAACGTGCCGCCGCCATCGCCGAGCTGTGCAAGGCTGGCCGCGCGGAGCTGGTGCAGACCATCGGCAAGAAAGCGCTGATCTACCGCAAGAACCCGCAGCCGAACAAGCAGCTGTCCAACATCCACCGTTACAAGTAACGGAAAGGCCCCCGCAGGTATTCACCCTGTGGGGGCCGGCTTGCCAGCGTCGAGGCCTCGGCGCCTTCCCTGTCAGTGGCGCGGTGAACGCGTCTTGACCGGGACAGGCTGGGCTACCAGCACGATGCCGGAGAAGCCCAGCACCAGAAAACAGAACATCTGCCAGCGCTCGCCTACCGAGATGCCATAGCGCAGGGTGTAGTACCCCACGCAAGCACCGAAGCCGAGCAACAGCATCTGGCCGCGAAACTGCCGCCACCAGGCCGCCAGGCCCTCCACCCTCGCCAGCACCGCCAGCTGGGTCAACAGCCCAAGCAACGCCACGCCGATCAACCAGCGGTCAATCTGCCCAGCGATATCCTGCACCAGCAATGGCGCCAGGCCACTGACCTTGAGCGCAGGCACCAAACCCACATGGAACACCCAGAGGCCGCCAACCCAGAAGACCTGGGCCAGCTGCCAGAGGATTCCCTCGAGGGAGGGCGCCCGAAGGCGCCGGTCAGATGTGCTTGACTTCGACAATCTCGTACTCGACCGTACCGTTTGGCGTCTTGACGACAACGGTGTCACCTTCTTCCTTGCCGATGATGGCACGGGCGATCGGCGCACTGTTCGACAGCTTGCCTTTCTTCACGTCGGCTTCGTCCTCGCCCACGATCTGGTAGGTCACCTGATCGCCGGTCTCGGTGTTCTCCAGGTCCACGGTGGTACCGAAGATCACCTTGCCGGTGTGCGCGATGGTGGTGACATCGATCACCACCGAGTTCTGCAGACGGCCTTCGATGTCACGGATACGCGCCTCGACCATGCCCTGCTCTTCGCGGGCAGCATGGTACTCGGCGTTTTCCTTGAGGTCGCCCAGCTCACGCGCTTCACCGATCGCCTGGCTCAGGCGCGGGCGCTCGGTCTTGCTCAGGAAGGTCAGTTCCTCTTCCAGGGCGCGAGCGCCCTGGACGGTCATCGGGTACTTGGTAATGCTCATGCTTTAAGTCCTGCATGCAGATCCTGCAAGCGGCGAACGGTCTTCTCAGGGCCGAATTTCAGCGCTTCGCAGATGGCTTCACCTGCCGCAATGGTGGTCGTGCAGTAGATCTTGTGCTGCAGCGCATTGCGACGAATCGAGTAGGAATCGGCGATCGACTGGCGGCCTTCGGTGGTGTTGATGATCAGCGACACTTCGTCGTTCTTGATCATGTCGACCACATGCGGGCGACCTTCGGTCACTTTGTTCACACGGCGCACTTTCAGGCCAGCCGCCTCGATCACCTTGGCGGTACCGGCAGTTGCAACCACTTCAAAGCCCAGGGCGATCAGGTCGCGGGCAACGCCAGCCACTTGTGGCTTGTCGTCGTCACGCACGCTGATGAACGCAGTACCGCCGGTCGGCAGCACTTCGCTGGCGCCCATCTGGGCCTTGGCGAAGGCTTCACCGAAGCTGTCGCCGACACCCATCACTTCACCGGTAGATTTCATCTCAGGGCCGAGGATCGGGTCAACACCTGGGAACTTGGCGAACGGGAAGACGGCTTCCTTGACGCTGTAGAAGTTCGGGATGATTTCCTGGGTGAAGCCCAGCTCTTTGAGCGTTTTACCCGCCATGACGCGCGCCGCGATCATCGCCAGGGAAGTACCGATGCACTTGGAAACGAACGGAACGGTACGCGACGCACGCGGGTTGACTTCGATCACGTAGATCTTGTCGCCCTGCAGGGCCAGCTGCACGTTCATCAGGCCGACGACACCCAGTTCCAGGGCCATCTTGCGCACCTGGTCACGGACTTCGTCCTGGACTTCCTTGCTCAACGAGTAAGGTGGCAGCGAGCACGCCGAGTCACCGGAGTGAACACCGGCCTGTTCGATGTGCTGCATGATCGCGCCGATCACCACGTCGGTGCCGTCGCACACCGCATCCACGTCCATTTCGATGGCGCAGTTGAGGAAGTGGTCGAGCAGCACCGGGCTGTCGTTGGAGACCTGGACCGCTTCACGCAGGTAGCGCTTGAGCTCGTCCAGTTCGTAGACGATCTCCATGGCGCGACCGCCCAGTACGTACGACGGACGCACGACCAGCGGGTAGCCGATGTCGCCAGCGGCACGGATGGCTTCGTCTTCGCTGCGCACGGTGGCGTTTGGCGGCTGGCGCAGGTTCAGGCGCTGAACCATCTGCTGGAAACGCTCACGGTCTTCGGCGCGGTCGATCGCGTCCGGGCTGGTACCGATGATCGGCACGCCAGCTTCTTCAAGGGCGCGAGCCAGCTTCAGCGGGGTCTGGCCACCGTAGTGGACGATGACGCCCTTGGGTTTCTCGACGCGGCAGACTTCCAGCACGTCTTCCAGGGTCAGCGGCTCGAAGTACAGACGGTCCGAGGTGTCGTAGTCGGTGGAAACGGTTTCCGGGTTGCAGTTGACCATGATGGTCTCGTAACCGTCATCACGCAGCGCCAGGGCAGCGTGTACGCAGCAGTAGTCGAACTCGATACCTTGACCGATACGGTTCGGGCCGCCACCCAGGATCATGATCTTGTCGCGGGTCGACGGATTGGCCTCGCACTCTTCCTCGTAGGTCGAGTACAGGTAGGCGGTATCGGTGGCGAACTCGGCGGCGCAGGTGTCGACGCGCTTGTAGACCGGGAACACTTCCAGCTTGTGGCGGTGACGACGCAGGTTCTTGTCGGTGATGCCGAGCAGCTTGGCCAGACGCTGGTCAGAGAAGCCCTTGCGCTTGAGGCGCAGCATGTAGTCCTTGTCGATGGCCGACAGGGCCAGGGTCTTGACCTTCTCTTCTTCCTTGATGAGATCTTCCATCTGCACCAGGAACCACATGTCGATGCCGGTCAGCTTGAAGATTTCTTCGCACGTCATGCCAGCACGCATGGCGTCGGCCACGTACCAGATACGCTCGGCGCCCGGTACGGTCAGCTCGCGCTTGAGGATGCTGTTGGCATCCGGGCTGGCCAGGTCGACTTTCGGGTCCAGACCGCAGGCACCGACTTCCAGGCCGCGCAGGGCTTTCTGCAGGGATTCCTGGAAGGTACGGCCGATGGCCATGACTTCACCGACCGACTTCATCTGGGTGGTCAGGCGGGCGTCGGCTTTCGGGAATTTCTCGAAGGCGAAGCGCGGCAGCTTGGTGACGACGTAGTCGATCGACGGCTCGAAGGAAGCCGGAGTGCGGCCGCCGGTGATGTCGTTCTGCAGTTCGTCGAGGGTGTAACCCACGGCCAGCTTGGCGGCGATCTTGGCGATCGGGAAGCCGGTAGCCTTCGAGGCCAGGGCCGAGGAGCGCGATACACGCGGGTTCATCTCGATCACGACCATGCGGCCGGTGTTCGGGCAGATACCGAACTGAACGTTGGAACCGCCGGTTTCGACGCCGATTTCACGCAGTACCGCCAGCGAGGCGTTACGCATGATCTGGTATTCCTTGTCGGTCAGCGTTTGCGCCGGAGCGACAGTGATGGAGTCACCGGTGTGCACACCCATCGGGTCGAAGTTTTCGATGGAGCAGACGATGATGCAGTTGTCCTTCTTGTCACGGACCACCTCCATCTCGTATTCCTTCCAGCCGATCAGCGATTCGTCGATCAGCAGCTCCTTGGTCGGCGACAGGTCCAGACCACGGGCGCAGATTTCTTCGAACTCTTCACGGTTGTAGGCGATACCGCCACCGGTGCCACCCATGGTGAACGACGGACGGATGATGCACGGGAAGCCCAGGCGCTCGAGAACGGCGTTGGCCTCTTCCATGCTGTGGGCGATACCGGAACGCGGGCACTCCAGGCCAATGGCTTTCATCGCCTTGTCGAAGCGCGAACGGTCTTCGGCCTTGTCGATGGTGTCGGCGTTGGCACCGATCATCTCTACGCCGAATTTCTCCAGAACGCCGTGGCGCTCCAGGTCCAGGGCGCAGTTCAGTGCGGTCTGACCGCCCATGGTCGGCAGCAGGGCATCCGGACGCTCTTTCTCGATGATCTTGGCCACCGATTGCCACTTGATCGGCTCGATGTAGGTGGCATCGGCCATGGCCGGGTCGGTCATGATGGTGGCTGGGTTGGAGTTCACCAGGATGACGCGGAAACCTTCCTCGCGCAGGGCCTTGCAGGCCTGGGCGCCGGAATAGTCGAATTCGCAGGCCTGGCCGATCACGATCGGGCCAGCGCCGAGAATCAGGATGCTTTTAATGTCTGTACGTTTTGGCATTGGGTTGTCACTCAAATCCGCGGGTCAGTCGGCAAGCCGTCTTGAACAATCTGGGTCAGGCGCTTCCGGGCGCGGCACGAGCCGGCCCGGGGCCTTGAAGCAGGATGCTCAGCGGCGCTTGGCCATGGCATCGATGAAACGATCGAACAGTGGCGCGACGTCGGTCGGGCCTGGGCTCGCTTCAGGGTGGCCCTGGAAGCTGAACGCGCTCTTGTCGGTGCGCTCGATACCCTGCAGGGTGCCGTCGAACAGCGACTTGTGGATCGCGCGGACATTGCCCGGCAGGGTGGCTTCGTCGACGGCGAAACCGTGGTTCTGGCTGGTGATCATCACCACGCCGGTGTCCAGGTCCTGGACCGGGTGGTTGGCACCGTGGTGGCCATGACCCATCTTGACGGTCTTGGCGCCGGAGGCCAGGGCCAGCAGCTGGTGGCCGAGGCAGATACCGAAGACCGGGATCTCGGTTTCCAGAATTTCCTTGATCGCCTGGATCGCGTAGTCGCAAGGCTCGGGGTCACCAGGGCCGTTGGACAGGAACACGCCATCTGGATTCATTGCCAGGACTTCGCTCGCCGGGGTCTGGGCAGGCACCACGGTCACGCGGCAGCCGCGGGCGACCAGCATGCGCAGGATGTTCAGCTTGACGCCGTAGTCGAAGGCCACCACGTGGTAAGGCAGGTCGGCAGCGTCAATGGTCGGGTGGCTGTCGGTTTTCAGCTCCCACACGCTGGAACGCCACTCGTAGCGCTCTTTGGTGGAAACGACCTTGGCCAGGTCCATGCCCTTGAGGCCCGGGAAGGCGCGGGCAGCGGCGATGGCGGCTTCTTCGCTGATGTTGTCACCGGCCAGGATGCAACCGTTCTGGGCGCCCTTCTCACGCAGGATGCGGGTCAGGCGACGGGTGTCGATACCGGCGATGGCGACGACGTTGTTGGCCTTCAGGTACTCAGGCAGCGACTGGGTGTTACGCCAGTTGCTGGCCAGCAGCGGCAGGTCACGGATGACCAGGCCAGCGGACCAGACGCGGTTCGACTCGGCATCTTCCGGGGTGGTGCCGGTATTACCGATGTGCGGGTAGGTCAGGGTAACGATTTGCTGCGCGTAGGAAGGATCAGTAAGGATTTCCTGGTAGCCGGTCATAGCAGTGTTGAACACCACCTCACCAACGGTCTGACCGTCGGCTCCGATGGCTTCACCGCGGAAAATACTGCCATCGGCAAGGGCGAGTATGGCTGGCTTTGTCAAGAAGACCTCCCGTTAATCAAGCATGAAAGGGCGATCGCAGGTTGCAAAAAAGCGGAGTGACGTATGGACACGTCACCCCGCTTTCATGTGCTGAATTCAATTCGCTGCGCGCTTTTAGTGGACACACTAAAGCTGTAGCTTACAGAAAAGTGCGTTTTAGGTCTACCGCATATGTGTCTCTAAAACACATGATTGCGACAGACTGACATCCCTGAAAACACCTTCGCGGGTAAACCCGCTCCTACAGACACCGCGCCAAACCTCGGAGCAACGCCATTCCATGCGGGAGCGGGAGCAGGCTTACCGCGATGAAGCCACCGCCGCTCGACCTGCTTAACGCAGCTCGAGCACATCCTGCATGTCGTACAGGCCCGGCTCACGCCCATCCAGCCACAGCGCCGCACGCACGGCACCCTTGGCAAAGGTCATGCGGCTGGACGCCTTGTGGGTGATCTCCACGCGCTCGCCTTCGGCGGCGAACAGCACGGTGTGGTCACCGACTACGTCACCGGCACGCACAGTAGCGAAACCGATGGTCTGACGATCGCGCGCGCCAGTCTGGCCTTCGCGACCGTAAACGGCCACTTCCTGCAGATCGCGCCCCAACGCCTGGGCAACCACCTCACCCATGCGCAGGGCGGTACCCGAAGGTGCATCGACTTTGTGTCGGTGGTGCGCCTCGATGATCTCGATATCCACATCGTCGCCCAATACCCGCGCTGCGGTATCCAGCAGCTTGAGGCACAGGTTGACGCCAACGCTGAAGTTGGCGGCGAAGACGATCGGAATCTCCTTGCCCGCCTCGACCAGTTGCTGCTTTTCTTCCGGGGTAAAGCCAGTGGTACCGATGACCATGGCCTTGCCTGCCTTGCGGCAGAAAGCCAAGTTCTTCAGGGTGACCGAGGGATGGGTGAAGTCGATCAGCACATCGAACTCGTCGGCGACCTTGGCCAGATCGTCGGAAATCGGCACGCCAATACGGCCCAGGGCCGCCAACTCACCCGCATCCGCCCCCACCAGGGAACTGTCGGGGCGATCGATCGCCGCCGTCAGGCCTGCCTGAGGCGCCTGTTGCTGCACGGCCTCGACGAGGGTCTTGCCCATCCGCCCCGCCGCGCCCATCACTGCAATACGTCGCATACGTCTGTTCCTTGTCAGAGATCGCCGAAGAAGCGCTTCACACCCTCGAACCAGCCACTGGCCTTGGGCGAATGAGAGCTGTCGCCATCGAGCGAATCGCGCAGTTCTTCAAGCAGCTCGCGCTGACGGCGGCTGAGGTTGACCGGCGTTTCCACCGCGACACGGCACAGCAGGTCGCCCGCCGCACCCCCACGCACCGGCGCCACGCCCTTGCCACGCAGGCGGAACTGCTTGCCGGTCTGGGTGCCTTCGGGGATCTTCAACTTGACCCGACCATCGAGGGTCGGCACTTCCAGCTCACCGCCCAGGGCCGCATCGGTGTAGCTGATCGGCACTTCGCAGTACAGATGCTTGCCATCACGCTGGAAGATCGCGTGCTCACGCACATTGATGACCACGTACAGGTCGCCGGTCGGGCCACCATGGGTACCGGCCTCGCCCTCACCGGACAGGCGGATGCGGTCGCCGGTATCGACGCCCGCCGGCACCTTGACCGAAAGGGTCTTGTATTCCTCGACACGGCCTTCGCCATGGCAAGAGGTGCAAGGGTCGGTGATGATCTTGCCTTGCCCATGGCAACGGGGGCAGGTTTGCTGCACGGCGAAGAAGCCCTGCTGCATGCGTACCTGGCCAGCACCGCCGCAGGTCGGGCAGGTGGATGGGGTCGACCCCTTCTTCGCACCCGAACCGTCGCAGGGTTTGCAGTTGACCAGCGTAGGCACCCGGATATTGACCGTGGTACCGCGCACAGCCTCTTCCAGATTCAGCTCCAGGGTGTATCGCAGGTCGCTGCCGCGCTGCGCGCCGCCACGAGCACCACCGCGTCCGCCGCCGAAGAAATCACTGAAGACATCACCGAAGATGTCAGAGAAGTTGGCACCACCGAAACCAGCGCCGCCACCGCCACCCATGCCAGCGTCGAAAGCGGCATGGCCATACTGGTCGTAGGATGCACGCTTGTTCGCGTCGGACAGCACTTCATAGGCCTCGCTGACCTCCTTGAACTGCTCTTCCGACGCCTTGTCATCCGGGTTGCGGTCGGGGTGGTACTTCATCGCCAGGCGGCGATAAGCCTTCTTGAGGTCACCTTCGCTGGCGCCACGCTCGACACCCAGGACCTCATAATAATCACGCTTTGCCATAGGTCATTTGCACTCTTGAGGGCGTTCGGCATGCTCCATGCCGTCAGCACCTGCCGCTACACGCCCAAAGCGCCCTGACAGATGCTGTAAAAATTCTCGTATTCCAGACACACCAACGCGGGAGCAAGCCCCCGCGCGGCGACATCCTACCAGTTCATCGTCAAATGACGCTCAACTGGCCGACAACATGCAGGGATTACTGCTTGTTGTTGTCTTTCACTTCTTCGAACTCGGCGTCAACCACGTCATCGTGCTTGGCTTCCGGCTCAGCCTGCTGGGCACCGCCCTGCGGCTGCTGAGCCTGTTCGGCGTACATCTTCTGAGCCACTGGCGCGGAGACTTTCGACAGCTCCTCGACCTTGGCATCAATGGCAGCCTTGTCGTCGCCTTTGACGGCGGCTTCCAGGGCAACGACCGCAGCTTCGATGGCGGTTTTTTCTTCGGCGGTAACCTTGTCACCGGCGTCAGCGACCATCTTACGAGTCGAGTGAACCAGCGCGTCACCCTGGTTACGGGCAGCGGCCAGCTCTTCGAACTTGCGGTCTTCCTCGGCGTTGGCCTCGGCGTCACGCACCATGCGCTCGATTTCTTCGTCCGACAGACCGGAGTTGGCCTTGATCACGATCGACTGCGACTTGCCGGTGGCCTTGTCTTTGGCGCTGACGTGCAGGATGCCGTTGGCGTCGATGTCGAAGGTCACTTCGATCTGCGGCACACCGCGCGGGGCCGGCGGAATGTCGGCCAGGTCGAACTTGCCCAGCGACTTGTTCTGAGCAGCCTGCTTACGCTCACCCTGCAGAACGTGGATGGTCACGGCGCCCTGGTTGTCATCGGCAGTCGAGAACACCTGCGACTTCTTGGTCGGGATGGTGGTGTTCTTCTCGATCAGCGGAGTCATCACGCCGCCCATGGTTTCGATACCCAGGGTCAGCGGGCTGACGTCCAGCAGCAGTACGTCCTTCACGTCACCGGCCAGTACCGCGCCTTGAATGGCTGCGCCCATGGCAACGGCTTCGTCCGGGTTGACGTCCTTACGTGCTTCTTTACCGAAGAAGTCGGCAACGGCTTTCTGCACCATCGGCATACGGGTCTGGCCACCGACCAGGATCACGTCGTCGATCTTGCTTGCATCGATACCCGCGTCTTTCAGCGCGATGCGGCAAGGCTCGATGGTACGGTTGACCAGGTCTTCGACCAGCGATTCCAGCTTGGCGCGGGAAATCTTCACGTTCAGGTGCTTAGGACCGGTAGCGTCCGCAGTGATGTACGGCAGGTTGACGTCGGTCGACTGAGACGAGGACAGCTCGATCTTGGCCTTTTCAGCCGCTTCTTTCAGACGTTGCAGGGCCAGCGGATCGTTCTTCAGATCCATGCCCGACTCTTTCTTGAATTCGTCGACGAGGTAGTCGATCAGGCGCATGTCGAAGTCTTCACCACCCAGGAAGGTGTCACCGTTGGTGGCCAGTACTTCGAACTGGTGCTCGCCGTCGACTTCAGCGATCTCGATCACGGAAACGTCGAAGGTACCACCACCGAGGTCATAGACGATCACGGTGTGGTCGCCCTTCGCTTTGTCCATGCCGTAGGCCAGGGCAGCAGCGGTCGGTTCGTTGATGATGCGTTTTACGTCCAGACCCGCGATGCGGCCGGCGTCCTTGGTGGCCTGACGCTGGCTGTCGTTGAAGTAGGCCGGAACGGTGATGACCGCTTCGGTGACCGGCTCGCCGAGGTAGTCTTCGGCGGTCTTCTTCATTTTCTTCAGGACTTCGGCGCTGATTTGCGGCGGAGCCATTTCCTTGCCGCCGGCCTCGACCCAAGCGTCACCATTGTTGGCTTTGACGATCTTGTACGGCACCAGCTTGATGTCTTTCTGCACGACGTCTTCTTCGAAGCGACGGCCAATCAGACGCTTCACGGCGAACAGGGTGTTGTGCGGGTTGGTGACGGCCTGGCGCTTGGCCGACTGGCCAACCAGGATTTCGCCATCGTTGGCGTAAGCCACGATCGAAGGGGTAGTACGCGCGCCCTCGGCGTTCTCGATGACTTTGACGTTACCGTTTTCCAGAATGGAGACGCACGAGTTGGTGGTCCCCAGGTCGATACCGATGATTTTACCCATGTTGAATCTCCCGAAACTTGAATTTGGTAGCAGCGACTTCATTCAGCCAACTGCGGTAATACTTGAAGGCTTGACACCTAGATGGGGATGCCCTGACGGATTTCAAGCCTTTTCATCGATAGAAGGTTGTGGCGCTGCTGGCGCCTTGCTGACCACCACCATGGCGGGGCGCAGCAGGCGGCCATTGAGCAGGTAGCCCTTCTGGAACACGTTCAGCACGCTGTTGGGCTCGACAGTGGCGCTTTCCTGCATGGCCATCGCCTGATGGTGCTCGGCATTGAACGGCTGGCCGTGCGGGTCGATGGCTTCGAGGTTATAGCGCTTGAGGGTGTCCTGGAACATCTTCAGGGTCAGCTCGACGCCTTCGCGAATCTGCTTGACGTGCTCGTCTTCGGCACTGGAGTGCGTCAGGGCGAGTTCCAGGCTGTCGATGACCGGCAGCAGGTCGCCGGCGAATTTCTCAAGGGCGAACTTGTGCGCCTTCTCGACGTCCTGCTCGGCACGACGGCGAATGTTCTGCAGTTCGGCGGCGGTGCGCAGGGACTGATCCTTGGCGGCGGCCAGCTGCTCCTCTAGCTCCTGGACGCGGGCATCGACGGACGTCGCACCAGCCTCTTCGGTATTAAGGGTGTTTTCATCCAGCTGTTCGTCAGCCATGGGTGTTCTCCTCCGCAAATTTCTGGTCTGCGAGCCTGGCTCGCCTTGTTTGTCGGCTATATGGGGCCGGAAAAACAGGCTTCAAGGGGCAATGTGGTTTTCAGGCAACGCAAGAATCTGCCAACGGGCATTGTCAGTCTCGAAAAAACTACTGTATAAATAACCAGACCAACCGCTTCGGGAGCCGCCCTCATGCTGGTGCACCTGTCCATTCACAACTACGCCATCGTCGAGCACCTCGACCTCGAACTGGCCCGTGGCATGTCCGTCATCACCGGTGAGACCGGCGCAGGCAAGTCGATCATGCTCGACGCCCTCGGCCTCACCTTGGGTGACCGTGCCGACAGCGGCGTTGTGCGTCCCGGCGCAGACAAGGCGGACATCCTCGCCACCTTCGACCTGGTGGACATCCCCGAGGCACGCGCCTGGTTGGCCGAACGCGACCTGGACATCGACGGGCCGTGCATCCTGCGCCGGGTCATCACCGCCGAGGGCCGAAGCCGCGGCTACATCAACGGCACACCCTGCCCGCTGGGCGACCTGAAGGCGCTGGGCGAACTGCTGATCGACATTCACAGCCAGCACGAACACCAGTCGCTGCTCAAGACCGACACCCATCGCCGCCTGCTGGACGAATATGCCGGTGCCATCGACCTGGCGCGCCAGGTGCAATTGGCCGCCAAACGCTGGAACCAGACCCGCCTCGAACTGGAGCGCCTGACCAACTCGAGCGACGAGCAACGCGCTCGCCATCAGCTGCTCAGCTATCAACTGGAAGAACTCGACAACCTGGGCCTGGGCGAAAACGAACTCGAACAACTCGAACAGGAACACAAGAACCTGACCAGTGCCGAGGCGCTGTTCGGCATTTGCCGCCAGGTCATCGACCAGTGCAGCGAGAGCGACTCGGGCAATGTGCTGAGCGCCCTCACCTCCAGCCTCAACCGGCTGGGCGCCGCCAACCATGCCCCCAAGGCACTGGCAGAGGCCGCCAACCTGATCGCCAGCGCGCAGATCCAGGTCGAAGAGGCCGTGGGCGAACTCAACCGCTTCTTGGACAACTTCGATGCCGACCCCATGCGCCTGCAAGCCCTGGAAGAACGCCTCGACACCCTCTACACCCTGGCACGCAAGCACCGCGTGCACCCGACCGAGCTACCGCACCTGCAACAACAGCTGATGGAAGAGCTGGAAGGGCTCAATGCCAGTGACGAATCCATCGAACGCCTGGGCGATGAGCTGACCGCCTACGCCCACCACTATAAAGAGAAGGCCAGCGAACTGAGCGCACTGCGTCGGCAGGCCGCCAGCCAGCTGGCAACTGCCGTCGAGCAGGAGATCCAGCGCCTGGGCATGCCCGGCGGGCGTTTCTGCATCGAACTGACACCAAACGACGGCCAGGAACTGTCGCCCCACGGCCTTGAGCAGATCGAACTGCTGGTCAGCGCCAACCCTGGGCAACCCCTCAAGGGCCTGGCCAAGGTGGCCTCGGGCGGTGAACTGTCACGCATCAGCCTGGCGATCCAGGTGATCACTGCTCAAACCTCCCGCATCCCGACGCTGGTGTTCGACGAAGTCGACGTCGGCATCGGCGGCCCCACCGCCGAAATCGTCGGCCAGTTGCTGCGCCGATTGGGTGAACGCGGCCAGGTCCTGACCGTGACCCACCTACCGCAAGTCGCCGCACAAGGGCATCACCATTTGTTCGTGCACAAGGTGCGCAACAGCGACACCACTCACACCGCAGTGACCAGCCTGGCCAAGCGCGAGCGGGTCGAGGAAGTGGCGCGGATGCTCGGCGGTATCGACTTGACCAAGGAATCCCTGGCGCATGCGCGCAAGATGGTGGTCAGCGGGAAGGCTTGAGATCTTCGGGCCCACCGGAGCCGTGTCCGAGCCGGCGCGCTGGCGATTGGGCAGACATGAATCACCCGAGCCCTAAAGTACAAAGGCGACCCTGAGGTCGCCTTTGTCATGAACAACGATAAAAATCGTTACTTCTTCTTACGTACATACAGGACCAGATTGTGGTCCACGAGCTCGTAGCCATGCTCGGCGACGATCTCTTTCTGACGTTTTTCGATCTCGGCATCCATGAATTCGATGACTTCGCTGGTGTCCACGTTGACCATATGGTCGTGGTGACCGCCGTCCGCCAGCTCGAACACTGCATGACCGCCGTCGAAGTTGTGGCGAACCACCAGACCCGCTGCTTCGAACTGGGTCAGTACGCGATAAACAGTAGCCAGACCGACGTCCTCGCCCGCCTCCATCAGCGCCTTGTAGACATCCTCGGCACTCATGTGACGCTGCTCGGTCGAGTCCAGCATTTGAAGGATCTTGACTCGAGGCAGGGTCACCTTGAGACCGGCTTTGCGCAATTCGCTATTTTCAACCATGGTCAGCTTTCTCGCCGATGCTGCTTCGCAGCTTCTCTTAATACGGGTATGATCGGGGTTTACGTTGTCCAGCCAAGATAGTGGAAGTCGCCCACCGATGCAAAACACCAAGCTCTTGCTAACCAGCCTCACCTTTGTGGGACTGCTCGCACTCGCCGGTTGCTCGTTTCCCGGGGTTTACAAAATCGACATCCAGCAGGGCAATGTCGTTACGCAAGACATGATAGACCAATTACGTCCCGGAATGACCCGCCGGCAAGTAAGGTTTATCATGGGCAACCCGCTGATTCAGGACACGTTCAACACCAACCGCTGGGACTACCTGTACAGTCTGCAGCCTGGTGGCGGGCAGCGCCAGCAGGAGCGCATGAGCGTCTTCTTCAACGAAAGCGACCAACTGGTCAGCCTGTCCGGCGACTTCATGCCCGGCGTGAGCAAGGACCAGGAAATTCTCGGCGGCAGCGGCGACACCACCGTCAGCCCAGCCGGCGAAGGCCAACCGACGCCGCAGCCGGAAGAAAAACCTGCCAAACCCGGTTCGGTGGAAGAATCCATCCAGCGCGAAATCGACACCATCGAGACCACCCCGGTCCCGACCCCAGCACCGCTGGAAACCTCGCCGCAGTAATATTGCGGACAACAAAAAGCCCGGATCGCATCCGGGCTTTTTTGTGCACCCCAGGCGACTAGCGCTTGGCCCTGGCCTTGGCGGCGCGCTGCTTGCGCGCCTCCAGAGGGTCGACCAGCAGGGGCCGATAGATCTCCAGGCGATCGCCCTCCTCTACCTGGCGCACCGCCGGGTCACTGACAACTTTGCCGAAAATGCCCACAGGGCAACCTTCGACATCCAGACCGGCCACCTGCCCCGCAATCCCCGAAACACGCAACGCCTCGCGTACGGTCGTACCACGGGGCACTTCGCAGGCAAGCAACCACTGGCGCTCGGGCGTGGCGTAGACCACTTCGATTTTCAGCGAGCGCTCAACCATTGAGCTGCTTGGCGCGCTGGCAGAACGCATCTACCAGGGTATTCGCCGCCTGGTTGAACAACGGCCCCAGGGTTGCCCGCACGATAGGCCCGGCATAGTCGAAGGACAGGTCCAGGCTGATCTTGCAGGCCTTTTCACCCAGCGGCTTGAACACCCATACACCATGCAACTGGGTGAACGGCCCTTCTTCGAGATTCATCTCGATGGACTGGCCTGGCACCAGCACATTGCTCGTTACAAACTGCTGGCTCATGCCACCCTTGGCCACTTCCAGCTTCGCGCGCATGTGCGTATCGCTGGCTTCGATCACGGTCGATGCCGAGCACCAGGGCAGGAACTTCGGGTAGCTGGCTACGTCGTTGACCAGATCGTACAGCGCCTGGGCGGGATACGGCAGCAGGGCGGAGCGTTGAATATGGGTAGTCATCCAGGCGTCACTTCCAAGGCTGGGTGGCGGCGCTTCGCAGCGTGCCGAAAACAGGTTCTGTGCAAAAGACAGGGCCCGTATTGTCCGGTATTCATTCCACTGGCTCAAGCACACTGAAATCCCGTAGCCGACGACGCAGCGACTGCCTATAATGCCGCCCC
Source organism: Pseudomonas taiwanensis DSM 21245 (assembly GCF_000425785.1). Lineage (GTDB taxonomy): Bacteria > Pseudomonadota > Gammaproteobacteria > Pseudomonadales > Pseudomonadaceae > Aquipseudomonas > Aquipseudomonas taiwanensis. The sequence goes on along the minus strand of NZ_KE384450.1, from coordinate 563,624 downwards.
TATGGCTAAACAAAAGAAACATCCGACCGGGACCATCGCGCAGAACAAGAAGGCGCGACACGATTACTTCATCGAACACAAGTTCGAGGCCGGACTGGTCCTGTCCGGTTGGGAAGTAAAGAGCCTGCGGGCCGGCAAGGCACACCTGACCGACAGCTATGTGCTGCTCAAGGATGGCGAGGCCTGGCTGTTCGGCAGTCACATCACCCCGCTGACCACCGCCAGCACGCATGTCATCGCCGACCCCACCCGCACCCGCAAGCTGCTGCTGAACAAGCGCGAGCTCGAGCGCGTGGAAGCCTCCGTGGCGCAAAAAGGCTACACCTGCGTGGCGCTGTCGCTGTACTGGAGCAAGCACCTGATCAAGTGCGAAATCGCGCTTGGCAAGGGCAAGAAGGAGTTCGACAAGCGCGATACCATGCGCGAACGCGACTCCAACCGCGAGCTGCAGCGTGCGGTGCGCAACAAGGGCAAGGAAGAGTAATACGCTTCGGCCTGTGCTGGCCCTTTCGCGGGCAAACCCGCGAAAAGGCCAGCGTACTCAACGCCCGCTACGCCGCTCCGCCCGCGCGACCCGCTGCGCCTCTTCATGCGCCTCCTCCAGCACCTCCTGCACATACAGAATGTGCCGGCTGGACACCTCCCGCGCATCGTCAGCCCTGCCCTCGACAATCGCCAGGTACAGCTCCCGGTGCTGACTGATCAGCATGTCCCGGGTTTCTGAGCGCTGCTGGTACATGCCGCCGATATTGGTCACCACGTTACGCTTGAGCAGGTCGAACAACCCACGGATGGTGTGCAGCAGCACCGCATTGTGGCTGGCCTCGGCAATGGCCAAGTGGAAACGCGCATCGGCTGCGCCCTCCTCCGCCCGGGTGACTTCATCGACCCGGGTATAGCAGTCCTGCAAGGTGTCGAATGCCGCCTTCAGGCGCACGCGATCAGGCTCGGTGGCACGCTGCGCCGCGTAATAGGCGCAGGACGCCTCCAGGGTATGGCGAAACTCGAGCAAATCGCGCTGCGCCTCGGCGCTGTGCTCGAGCAGCTGGAGCAGAGGGTCACTGAAGGTCGAACCGAGGCTCTGCGCGACATAGTTGCCGCCACCCTGACGGCTGACCAGCAACCCTTTGGCCACCAGCTTCTGGATGGCCTCGCGCAGCGACGGACGGGACACCCCGAACTGCTCGGCCAGCACGCGCTCCGCAGGAAGCCGCTGCCCGGAGGTCAAGGTACCCTCGAGAATCATCCCTTCCAACCGATCGACGATGTCGTCGGACAGACGCCGTTGGCGGACCTGATCAAAAACCATCACATGCTCTCCACGAACCCCCTGCTTGTTTCGGGGGGCGTCTATTCTCGCCGATCCGCGCCGCGCAGACACCCATCAGCTATGGATTTTGCCAGCCAATCAGCTGGCCACTCATCGGCACGCGACCAAAGTTTTGCCTCGGACAAATTGACACACCCACGACAGCGCTTTTAACCTAGCGTCCAGCCATTGTAAATTGGTCTTACCAATTATCCAATGCCAGTGCCTGACCAACAACAATTAGGGGCCACCCCATATGCAAACCTGGCAACAACTCTATACCCCGCTTGGTAGTCTCGGCCTGTCCGCACTGGCGGCGGTCATCCCTATCGTGTTCTTCTTCCTCGCGCTCGCCGTGTTCCGCCTCAAAGGCCACGTCGCCGGCAGCATCACCCTTGCACTGTCGATCCTGGTGGCGATCTTCGCCTTCCAGATGCCTGCCGACATGGCCTTCGCCGCCGCCGGTTATGGCTTCCTCTACGGCCTCTGGCCAATTGCCTGGATCATCGTTGCCGCGGTGTTCCTCTACAAACTCACGGTCAAGAGCGGCCAGTTCGAAGTCATCCGCAGCTCGGTGCTGTCGATCACCGATGACCAGCGCCTGCAGGTGCTGCTGATCGGCTTCTGCTTCGGTGCCTTCCTCGAAGGCGCGGCCGGCTTCGGCGCACCGGTGGCCATCACGGCCGCGCTGCTGGTCGGCCTGGGCTTCAACCCGCTGTACGCCGCCGGCCTGTGCCTGATCGCCAACACCGCGCCCGTGGCCTTCGGCGCCCTGGGTATCCCGATCATCGTTGCGGGCCAGGTCACCGGTATCGACGCCTTCCACATTGGCGCCATGACCGGTCGTCAACTGCCGCTGCTGTCGCTGTTCGTACCGTTCTGGCTGGTGTTCATGATGGACGGCCTGCGCGGCGTGAAAGAAACCTGGCCAGCAGCCCTGGTCGCAGGCCTGAGCTTCGCCGTCACCCAGTACTTCACCTCGAACTTCATCGGCCCAGAACTGCCGGACATCACCTCGGCACTGGCCAGCCTGATCGCCCTGACCCTGTTCCTGAAAGTGTGGCAACCCAAGCGTTCGTTCGCAGAAGCCAAGGGCAGTGTCGGCGCCGCCGTGGTCAGCAGCGGTGGCAGCCAGCCTTCGCCCTACAGCCTGGGCGAGATCTTCAAGGCCTGGTCGCCGTTCCTGATCCTCACCGTGCTGGTCACCCTCTGGACCCTGAAGCCGTTCAAAGCCGCCTTCGCCGCTGGCGGATCGATGTACAACTTCGTGTTCAACTTCGCCATCCCGCACCTTGACCAGCTGGTGATCAAGACCGCGCCGATCGTCACCACCGCCACCGCGATGCCGGCCGTGTTCAAGCTCGACCCAATCTCCGCCACCGGCACCGCGATCTTCCTGTCGGCGCTGATCTCCATGGCAGTGCTCAAGATCAACGTCAAAACTGGTCTGACCACTTTCAAGGAAACCCTCTGGGAGCTGCGCTGGCCCATTCTCTCGATTGGCATGGTGCTGGCCTTCGCCTTCGTCACCAACTACTCGGGCATGTCGTCGACCCTGGCACTGGTGCTGGCTGGTACTGGCGCTGCGTTCCCGTTCTTCTCGCCGTTCCTCGGCTGGCTGGGCGTGTTCCTGACCGGTTCCGACACCTCGTCCAACGCGCTGTTCAGCTCGCTGCAGGCCACCACCGCGCACCAGATCGGGGTCAACGACACCCTGTTGGTGGCTGCCAACACCAGCGGCGGCGTGACCGGCAAGATGATCTCGCCGCAGTCGATCGCCGTGGCCTGCGCCGCGACCGGCCTGGTCGGCAAGGAATCCGACCTGTTCCGCTTCACCGTCAAGCACAGCCTGTTCTTCGCCACCATCGTCGGCCTGATCACCCTGATCCAGGCTTACTGGCTGACCGGCATGCTGGTTCATCACTAAAGTGAAAGGGGCCGGGCGCCATGGCGCGCCCGGTAACTTCCTCAACCCACGCTGCGAGAATCCATGATCATTTCCGCCTCCACCGACTATCGCGCCGCGGCCCAACGCAAGCTGCCCCCTTTCCTCTTCCACTACGCCGACGGCGGCGCGTACGCCGAGCACACCTTGCGTCACAACGTCTCGGACCTGGCCAGCATCGCCCTGCGCCAGCGCGTACTGAAGAACATGTCCGAGCTGAGCCTGAAGACCCAGCTGTTCGATGAAACCCTGAGCATGCCCGTGGCCCTGGCGCCCGTTGGCCTGACCGGCATGTACGCGCGCCGTGGTGAAGTGCAGGCGGCGCGCGCAGCCGCTGCCCATGGCATTCCGTTCACCCTGTCCACGGTGTCGGTGTGCCCGATCGAAGAAGTGGCTCCGGCCATCGACCGGCCCATGTGGTTCCAGCTGTATGTCCTCAAAGACCGCGGCTTCATGCGCAACGCCCTGGAGCGCGCCAAGGCCGCCGGCGTGAAGACGCTGGTGTTCACCGTCGACATGCCAGTGCCGGGTGCCCGCTACCGCGATGCCCACTCCGGCATGAGCGGCAAGAACGGCCCGCTGCGCCGCGTGCTGCAAGCCATGACCCACCCTGAATGGGCGTGGGACGTTGGCGTGATGGGCCGCCCGCACGACCTGGGCAACATCTCCAAGTACCGGGGCAACCCCACCGGCCTGGCCGACTACATCGGCTGGCTGGGCAACAACTTCGACCCGTCGATCTCATGGAAAGACCTGGAATGGATTCGTGAATTCTGGGACGGCCCGATGATCATCAAGGGCATCCTCGACGCCGACGACGCCCGCGACGCGGTCAAGTTCGGCGCCGACGGCATCGTGGTGTCCAACCACGGCGGCCGCCAGCTCGACGGCGTGCTGTCCAGCGCCCGCGCCCTGCCGGCGATTGCCGACGCGGTGAAAGGCGACCTGAAGATTCTCGCCGACTCCGGCATTCGCAGTGGCCTGGACGTGGTGCGCATGATCGCCCTGGGTGCCGACACCGTCCTGATCGGCCGCGCCTTCCTCTATGCCCTCGCCGTCCACGGCCAGGCTGGGGTGAAGAACCTGCTCGAACTGTTCGAGAAGGAAATGCGCGTGGCGATGGTGCTGACCGGTGCCAAGTCGATCAGCGAAATCACCCGCGATTCGCTGGTTCGCGAACTGGGCGCGCTGAGCCGCTCCCACGAAGCCATCCCCGCCTGACTGCCTGATAAACCCGGGGCACGCGGCGCGACAGACGCCCGGCCCCGCGAGGAGACTGCATGAGCCTGCCCGCCGCGTTCCTGCGTGATGCCGAGCGCCTGATCCCCGCCGAACGCCGTTTCGACGACCCGACCTCGACCCTGGCCTTCGGCACGGACGCCAGCTTTTACCGGTTGATTCCCAAACTGGTCGTGCGCGTCGAGTCCGAGGACGAAGTGGTCGGCCTGCTCCACCTGGCCCAGCGCGAACGCGTGCCGGTCACCTTCCGCGCGGCTGGCACCAGCTTGTCTGGCCAGGCCATCAGCGACTCGGTGCTGATCGTCCTGGGCGACAACTGGAACGGCCGCGAAATCCGTGGCCAGGGCGAGCAGATCCGCCTGCAGCCCGGCGTCATCGGTGCCCAGGCCAACGCCTGGCTGGCCCCCTTTGGCCGCAAGATCGGCCCCGACCCGGCCTCGATCAATGCCTGCAAGATCGGCGGCATCGTCGCCAACAACGCCAGCGGCATGTGCTGCGGCACGGCCCAGAACACTTACCACACCCTGGCCGGCATGCGCCTGGTGCTGGCCGATGGCACGCGCCTGGACAGCGAGGACCCCGCCAGCGTCGCAGCCTTCGAGCACAGCCACGCCAGCCTGCTCGACGCCCTGGCCCGCCTCGGTCGGGAAACCCGCGCCAACACCGAACTGGCCGACCGCATCCGCCACAAGTACCGGCTCAAGAACACCACCGGTCTGTCGCTGAACGCCCTGGTGGACTACGACAAACCGCTGGATATCCTGCAGCACCTGCTGGTCGGTTCCGAAGGCACCCTGGGCTTCATCAGTGCCGTCACCTACGACACCGTGCCGGACCACCCGCACAAAGCCAGCGCCCTGCTGGTATTCCCCAGCGTGGAAAGCTGCTGCCGCGCCGTGACCGTGCTCAAGCGCCAGCCGGTTTCCGCCGTCGAACTGCTCGACCGCCGCAGCCTGCGTTCAGTGCAGGACATGCCCGGCATGCCGCTGTGGGTAAAAGGCCTGTCGGACCACGCCTGCGCCCTGCTGATCGAGTCCCGCGCCGCCAGCCGGAGCTTGCTGCACGAACAACTGCAGCAGGTAATGACCTCCATCGCCGAGTTCCCGCTGGAGCAGCAAGTCGACTTCAGCGAAGACCCCGCGGTGTACAACCAGCTGTGGAAAATCCGCAAGGACACCTTCCCCGCTGTCGGCGCCGTGCGCCAGACCGGCACCACCGTGATCATCGAAGACGTGACCTTCCCCATCGAGCAACTGGCCGAAGGCGTCAACCGGTTGATCCAGCTGTTCGACAAGCACCGCTACGACGAAGCGATCATTTTCGGCCATGCGCTGGAGGGCAACCTGCACTTCGTCTTCACCCAAGGCTTCAACAGCGCCGAGGAAGTGGCGCGCTACCAAGCCTTCATGGATGACGTGGCGCAACTGGTGGCGGTGGAGTTCGGCGGTTCGCTCAAGGCCGAACACGGCACCGGCCGCAACATGGCGCCGTTCGTCGAATTGGAGTGGGGCCATGATGCCTATCAGCTGATGTGGACGCTCAAGCGCCTGCTCGACCCCAACGGCATCCTCAACCCGGACGTGGTGCTGAGCGAAGACCCGGACATCCACCTCAAGCACCTCAAGCCCCTGCCAGCGGCCGACGAGATCGTCGACAAGTGCATCGAGTGCGGCTTCTGCGAGCCCGTGTGCCCGTCCAAGGGCCTTACCCTCAGCCCACGCCAACGCATCGTCATGTGGCGCGACATCCAGGCCAAGAAACGCGCCGGCATCGACACCCGCGAACTGCTGCAGACCTACCAATACCAAGGCATCGACACCTGTGCTGCCACCGGCCTGTGCGCCCAGCGCTGCCCGGTGGGCATCAACACCGGCGAACTGGTGAAGAAATTGCGCAGCCAGGCCGCCGAGCATGGCAAGACCGCCGATTGGCTGGCCGACCACTTCGGCACCGCGCTGGGCGGTGCCCGCCTGACCCTGACCGCCGCCAACACCGCCCGCAAGCTGCTCGGCGCCCCCCGCCTGGGCCGCCTGAGCGCCAGCCTGAGCAAAGCCAGTAAAGGCCGCTTGCCACAGTGGACGCCGGCGATGCCCCAGCCGCTGCGCCCGCTGGATTTCGGCACGGCCAGCAACGACGCCCGACCACGCGTGGTGTACCTGGCTGCCTGCGTCTCGCGGGTGATGGGCCCGGCTTATGCCGACCGCGAGCAAAGTTCACTGCTCGACAAGACCCGCGCCCTGCTGGAAAAGGCAGGTTACCAAGTGGTGTTCCCGGAGAACGCCGACAGCCTGTGCTGCGGCCAGCCGTTCGCCTCGAAAGGTTATCCCGAGCAGGCCGAGCACAAGCGCCAGGAGCTGATCAACGCCCTGCTGCATGCCAGCCGTGGCGGCCTCGACCCGATCTATTGCGACACCAGCCCCTGCACCCTGCGCCTGGTGCAGGACCTGGGTGAAACCCGCCTGGACCTGTACGACCCGGTGCGCTTTATCCGCACTCACCTGCTCGACAAGCTGGAGTTCACCCCTCAGGACGAGCCGGTGGCCGTGCATGTGACCTGCAGCACCCAGCACCTGGGCGAGAGCCAGGCCCTGATCGACCTGGCGCGGCGTTGCAGCAATCAGGTGGTGATCCCGGAAGGTATTCACTGCTGCGGCTTTGCCGGTGACAAGGGCTTCACCACGCCTGAGCTCAATGCGCATTCGCTGCGCAGCTTGAAGGATGCGGTGCAGTATTGCAGTGAGGGCATTTCTACGAGTCGTACCTGTGAGATTGGGTTGTCCAGTCATAGCGGTATCGACTACCACGGGCTGGTGTACCTGGTGGACCGCGTGACACGGCCTCGGGGGGGCTGAGTTGAGGGCGGTGGGTGGTCTCGAGAGGTGATCGCCTTGAGGTGTTCAGGGGGTGGGAGATCGAGCGCCGCCCGCGCGGCGCATCGCGAGCAAGGCTCGCGCCTACGTCTGTTTCGGGCCAGTCACGACAGTGACAGGTGCGCGCGACCGCCTGGTTTGTACGACACGATATGGTGCCATGCACCCAGGCGTTCGCGCGCGAATCCCGCAGGAATCGTAGGAGCGAGCCTTGCTCGCGATGCGCCGCGCAGGCGGCGCTCGATCTCCCAGGCCCCCATGGGCGATGCCTTGGGGGTGATCAGCCAGTTCGAACGTGTACCCTGGAGGCAGAATTAGCGCCTGCACGCCCTAATAGGTGCGTTGGTCGGGCGTAAGCGCAAAGACAGTTGGCTCCCTACGTCTGTTTCGGGCCAATAACGCCAGTGACAGATCCGCGCGACCGCCTGGTATGTACGACCCGGTATCGCGCTAGGCACCCAAGCGCTCGCACGCATATCGCATCGGCAAAAACGGCCCCCAACCAGTGTAGGAGCGAGCCTTGCTCGCGATGCGCCGCGCCCAATCCCCCTAACAACCCAAGCCCTCCCCCCCACCACCACCCCGATTGAACCCTCGGCACCTCCCCACAGTCCACCTAACAGGCCCACCTTCCAGAGGCCCTCAAAGGAGACACCCATGAAAGGTACTGCGCTTTCCGCCCTCTTCGCCGCGGCCACCCTCCTGGCTGCCCCAGCGTTCGCCGCCGAAGACCTTTGCACGGCCAACCTGCAGAAAATCGACGACAGCATGGCCACCGCCGGCGCCACCTCCGAAGGCCTGGACAAAGCCATCACCGAGCACGTCGACAAAGCCAAGGCAGCACAAGCCTCAGGCGATACCAAAGAGTGCATCGCCATCACCACCAAAGTGCTTGAGCGTCTGGAGAAAACCGACAAGAGCAGTGGCTCCCCGAGCGGAGCGTGACCCCAAGGGGCGGGCGACAGGACGGACAGTCGACGTCGCCCGCGCAAACGCGTATACTCCATCGTGCGTACCGAAAGGTAAGCCAGCTAGAGAGCTGTAGCGTGGGGCCGATCAGGATTCGACGCCGGTAGCGAAACTCTAGGTGCATGCCGAGTTGGTAACAGAACTCGTAAATCCACTGTTGCAACTTTCTATAGTTGCCAATGACGAAAACTACGAGGGCTACGCTCTCGCTGCGTAAGCAGCTGAGCCCGCTCTCCTGGTAGCTTCGGCTCCAGCAATCATCAGGGGATGCCTGTAAACCCGAAATGATTGTCATACAGAACAGGATCGTCGTGTAGCACGTTGGGGGCAAAGCGACTAAAACTTACCCAACTCGTCCAAAGCACCCTGCCCGTCGGGCGGCTGCGGATTAACTCAGTAGACACGGCTAAGCATGTAGTACCGACAGCGGAGTACTGGCGGACGGGGGTTCAAATCCCCCCGGCTCCACCAAATAATCCTTACAAATCAGGCACTTAGCGAACCTCGCAAGTGCCTTTTTTGTGCCTAAATGGGTTGTTTTGGCTCGGTAATGCCAGCTTTATGACAGCCTTCCTAGCCCATTCCACATCTGCGGCTAAGCCCCCATCGCATCAACCGTCAGTGCGTTTTCCGACGATTTTTCGGTTTGAAATCAAGCCACAGCGGTCTGGCAAACTGCACAGGCCGCTGGGTTTTCTGCTGCATCACTATCGCTAGCGATGACACGTGCTCCCCATGAGCAACGTCGCGTACGCGAAGCTTGGTCAGATCACATGCTCGTAGCTTGCTGTCGATGGCCAGATAGAAAAGAGCTAAATCTCGAGTTTCCTCCGCGATTTGAAGCCTTACCGGAATGGCCCAGCTGTCTTTCAGTCGGAGCGGTGCTTTTCGCCCGACCAATTTTCCTTTGTTCCAAGTCTGATGGCTGCTGGTCGAAGTGGTTTTCATGGCTTGTCCTCCATGTGAGGGAGGACAAGGATGGTCAGCTCGCCCCAGAGGCGCTATTCATTTGCCCTCTGGCCCTACCGCGTTCATTAAAGCTACCTTCCTCTGCAACTGATCCACATGCGCTTTCTCCGCCCGCAACGCCGAACGCAGTTCCCTATTCTCCGCCTCATGAATACGCGCCCAACGCAGGCTCGTACGACAATTGACGATCACCGCCCACATCTTCTGCAGCTTCAGGTAGTGGGCCAACAGCAGTACAGCAATCACCACCATCATCACCAGCGCCGCTATCGAAATCACATCCATCGTAGTCATGCTCATCCTTTCGCTAGGTAATTTGTTCCGAAGACAGCCAGAGGATATGTAGTGATTTTTTACACGTATAGATTGTAGACTTGTACAGGTAAACAAATCACGCACATGGACGGCCCATGAAACGCACTCAAGAGATCAATCAGATCCGCTGGGACCTGGCACTTCGCTATCGTTTGATCGAGACCGTGGCTTGGTGGGAAGGCCGCCTGACCACAGGCCATCTGATGCAGAGCTTCGGCATCAGCCGCCAGCAGGCGTCCAAGGACATCAATACCTACATCGCCGAACATGCGCCTCAAAACCTTACATATGACAAGCAACTGAAGGGCTATGTGCCGAGTAAGCACTTCAAGCCGCTGTTCATCGACGACAGTGCCAATGCTTACCTACAACTGCTGAACCAGACCCACTCGCGAGCACCGCATGTGGAGGGACTGGCGCTGGCCTATGCACACACCAAGGTGCTGGAGGTACCGGACCGTACAATTCGTCCAGAGGTGCTGAGACCGCTGCTTAAGGCATGCCGTAATGGAGAGGTGATTGCCGTTGAATACGTGTCGTTGGCAAACCCGGTTCCGGAGACGCGACTAATCTCGCCGCATACCTTGATCTACACAGGCATGCGCTGGCATGTACGGGCCTACTGCGAGAAGAACCGCAAGTATCGGGATTTCGTGTTGAGCAGATTCCGCGGGGAACCGGAATTCGAGCGTATGAGCGAGAAGCTGATCAGCGATGACGAGGAATGGAACACCTTCATCGATGTGATCATCGAGCCAGATTCGCGACTGAAGCCTGACCAGAAGGCGATCATCGAAGTCGACTTCGGTATGGACGATGGCGAACTGGTCATTTCGACGCGGTGCGCGCTCGTGGGTTACGTGCTTCAGCGCTACCAAATCGATCCGAAAAAATTAGAGCCCAAGGCTTCAGCGCAGCAGATCGTCGTAAAGAACCTGGAGACATTGACCCCTTGGCTCTATATATAAGCCCTGTCGCAGGAGATACGACTGTTGAATCGCGGCCAGTGTGCAGGCGTATATAAAGTTTGCGACGCACCATGGTGCTAGAGATGTGCGGCGCTTCGACACCCGTTGACTCACTTGTCGAAGCTCCACATCGAGTAGTCCACGGGCAAGCGCCCTTCCCTCCCGGCCCCAGGCTCGAATATCCCCTATCGAACTACCAGCCCCTTTCCAACTACCCCAGGTATGCACCCGTGCCTCAGCCCCCACAACCTGCATGGATTGTTTACCTGTACATGTAAACACTCTAGATACGCGCTGGAAGCCTACATATCGTGCCCCTGTCCTGACACAGTTTTCCTCATCGAGTCAGGGCGCTGCGTCAAATCCAACAAATCAAATCCCGAAAGGAACAAGCCATGAAAAATCTCTTGGCAGCCATTGGGCTCGTGGTGCTGATCAAGAAGAGCTACGAGTTGTACCGCGAATATTCTGAGCTAAAGCGCGCCCATTCGGCACGCAAGGAGGCCCAATCGTGAACGGCCTGCGCTTAGCCGCTATCGCCTAAAGTCAAAATGGCATTGCGCCATCATCCGAGTTAGCATGTCGCGACTCGCTTAACCTAGAAAAGGATCTTTCATGAGCGTTAGCGCCTATCTCCGCGAAAACCTCGGCTCTATCTCTTCCAAGAATGTTTCCGTTGCTCCGGGGATCGACGAAAAAAAGCTGAACAACGCACTCAAGGCATTCGCATACAACGGGTTGCCTGGAAATGTCGTGGCGTTGTTCGACAACACCCTGTTCGGCACTGCAAAGGACGGCCTGTTGTTCACTGGCGAGCAAGTGATCTACCGCTCCGGATTTGCCGACCCGATCCATTTCCCCTACGAGGGGATCCGCAGCGCCAAGTACACCCAGATGCACACCGGAAGCATGGACAAGCTCGAACACGCCCTGATCATCGAGCGCAAGGACAATAGCCAACTGGTCATCAAGGACCTGAGTGATTGCGACTATGCGGCGCTCGCATCCGTACTGCAGGGCGTGATCGAAAACTTCACCGATTTCCAGGACGAAAAGCAGCTCATCCCGCTCGAAGAGATGGACGAAGCGGTCAAGGTGGCTTACCTCAAAGTCATCGTGAACATGGCCTACGACAACGACGAGGTCATCGATGAAAAAGAGTTCGCGGAGATCCTGCTGTTGATGACGCGGCTGGAGTTGGAACCCGAGTCGCGCCTCACTATGCGCTCCTACATGACCGGTTTCAACCAGGTGGCACCGCTAGAAACGCTGCTCGCGGAGCTGGACAGGCATTGCCCACGGGGGCAGATCAGGCCGCTGCACATCTCGCTGACCAAAGACTTGATCAACCTGTACTTCTCCACTGGCGGCAGCTCGCTGGAGACCTTCGGCTTCCTGCAAAAAAATCGCGCGCTCTTGCAGGTCACCGATGACGAGATCGATCTCGCTGTCACCGCCATCCGTAACGACCACAGCATGCTGAAGGATGACGTCACCGATGACCAAATCGTCAGCGCACTGAAACTTCTTTCGGCGAAGGCCGCGGCTGTCGGCACTCCATTGGCCGCGGTGTATCTCTCGGGTTCGGTGGTGGGCATGTCCGCGGCCGGGCTTACGTCCGGCCTAGCGACTCTGGGCATGGGCGGTATACTCGGCCTGTCCGGCATGACCACGGGAATTGGTGTCGCCGTGTTGCTCGGTGTGGGCGCATACGCAGGCATGCGCAAACTGACGGGTGCAGATGAGCTCACGCGCTCGAAGCGACGCGAACTGATGCTGATCGAGGTCATCAAGCAGACCCAGGCCACCATCTCGCTGCTGATGCAAGACCTCAACCACATCACCGATCGGCTGAACCAGGCCCTGGCCGAGCATGGCGAGCAAGGTCAAATGATTCAGCGCCTTACCGCCATGATGGGGCAGATGACCGGCGCCGGTACAGTGCTGACCAACAAGTGCGAAGCGACCCAAAGCAGCGCGACCAAACTGCGCTGCGCTCGTTTCCTCGACGACGCCAAGCTAAAGACGCTCATCAAAGAGCCTACTAAGGCAGAGCTCTACGACTTCATCAGGTCGTTCTACGAAGAGCGTTCGTTCTCCCAGGAGAAAGATGGCCAGCAGATCGAGACGTTCAAGCTCGCGATCAAACCAGGCGTTTCGCCGAAGGCACTGGAGAACCTTGCCCGAGCTTTCGAAGCGGTCGGTTATTTCAACGTCAGCGATGTACTTGTCGGCGGCGCCGCCGATATCGCAGACAAGGCCAAGGGCAAGCTGCTTGGCCTGTTCTCATGAGCAAGAAGGATGCGTTGACCGAACAGGCCCAGGCGATGCTGGTGCAAAAGCACCAGTTGAACTCCGCGCAAAACCACTTGGGACTGGTCGATGGTGTACTGCAAAACCTGCAGGTTACGCAGTCACAGAGGCGCAAGCAGCTCGAACTGATGCTGTTCGAAGCTCAAACGCTGGTCGAAAGGAACCAGGTGATTTTCGAGGTGGATGACGACGATGCGGTGCTTGTCGAGAGCAGCTATGTCGTACAGGAAAACATCGTGAGCGTCGCCACGCCGTTGCCAAGCCTCGACTTCATCGACATGAATGGCAACAGCGGCTGGAGTGGTTACCTCGACAAAGTCACTGCCTATGCCCAGCGGCAGCGGATCGAGTTTGGCCACGATCCGTTCCGCGACCTGATGAGCGCAAGCCAACGCATTGCGCTGGAAAAGCGCATACGCGACGAGTTCTCGTACAAGGGCGCTCACTGCGACAAATACGACTACATGATCGCCGGCACCTGCGGCTTGATCGGCGGCCTAGTGGACGTTCTATTCGTCGGCCTCCCCGGCAAGGGGGCGCTCACCCACTTTACGGACGACATGACCGATAAAGCGGTGCATAAGTTTGCTTCTTGGAACGGTTGGCAAGGTCCCAACAAAGACAGTGACCCGGTAACCAGTGCCATTGGATTCCTTGAAAGGCAGTACAAGGTCAACTACGACCATCGGCACGGGGGCGATGTCAGCGGCCTGTTCAAGATGAGTACACGCAACCACCACATCAAGAGCCTGGCGCATTCTCCGGACCTTGTCGGGTTGTTCTTCTCGATACTCGATCAATTCATCAGTACCGCACATTTCGTCGATGGCGGCCGAATCATCAGTGTCAATACCGATACCTTCGAACTCAAGGGATCGAACCTGGTGGCCAAGCTGTTCTGCGGTTTCATGAACTGGCTGGGGCACTTGTTCTCGGATGTGGCCGGTTCCTCTGGCGCGAAGACACGGGGGGCGGGTATTCCGATTCCGTTCTACTCGCTATTGCAATTCATCAACGTTGGCGAGTTTGGGCAACATCGGCAAACCTTCGCCACGATCGCCGTCCAAGTATTCGAAAAGGGCTACGACCTACGTCATGGCCTAGCAATGGCTATTCCGGTGATGCTTAGCGAAATGTTGACCCGAGTGATGTGGATCGTGAAACAGCGCTTCTATCACGAGAAGGAATGGGCTCAGTGCATTCCATCGTCCACCAACCCCGAACTTCAGCGGATGTTACTGGTGGCGCACGGCACGCTTTGCGTAGTGGATGGCGCCGATGCGGCGATTCGATCGGGCGGCGACATGATCCAGTTCATGTTGCGCTCGAATCTTATTGCCTGGGCGCGCTTCGGTACCCTTGCACTCAAGGAACTCAACTCCTGGTACCAGGACGGAAGGCTCGACATCAAAGCCGTCGACACTTACCTGGATGGTGAATACGAGCGACTTGCGGCGAGCGTATGAGCGATTCAAGGAATGAAACTCTCTGCTACAGATTTACGAGGGAGTCCGCCTGATTAATGCCCGTACTGTGGCCTGATCACAAGCCAATCAATCCAGCCCTAGCGGACGGAAGCACCACACAGCCACAACTTAGAACTTTGATACTCATAAAGTTGGCGCCCGCGGCCTTGTCCTCCGGCGCGCGGGTGATGACGCAGACACAGAAAACAGGACTGGCTGGGAAGTTCGCGACAAAAGCTTCGCGCACGATCGCCCTGTATTTAAATTATGCCAAGGAATTAATGCATGAACCTAAAGAAGCCTTTAACCTTTCAAGAGGAAATAAAAAGGACATTTAAACGGATTTTTACATATTGGGCACCACTCAGTATGATTATAGGTGGTATTGGGACGACTTTGGGATTCTATACACTGTCGGCCTATACGACAGCCATCGGTCGTCCGGATTTGATGGCTTCAGCAATTGAAGCTAAGTCAGCATTGGTACTTTGGCTTTCAGTAATCTCGCTATTGGTTGCGGTCTATTTTCTTGTGCTCATGACAACGAGCATGTTATTTGGGCTATCTGTCTCGCTCTTCAATGACAGTCCTAATCTTCAAGCCGACTTGGTAATAGTTCTAGTTTTCCCAGTACTGTTTGGAATTGCAGCGCTGATGGTAATGATTTTCAAAGGCGTAACGATCGCTGACGGTTATAAACTAATTTGCGTAGTCTTGTATGGGTGTTTAACAATTTTGGCTCTTCGGAAAAGCCAGACGTTCAGAGAAGCTGTGGACTATTGCACAACCATAGACCTAGCGGGAAGCTTAAAAAGCAAGGTGACTCGCGTCTTCTTTTTGATTATCTTGGCATTAAGCCTGATCGGCACGGTTATTTCGACGGTGCTACCCGTGAGCCTCATTCTTAAGGCCTACTCAGGTGAAGATACGCCTGAGGCCATTACTAAGTTGATGCTGATATCTATTATTTTCGCCAGTATGACGCTGATTCCAGTAGTCGTATTCTATACCAGTAAAGCCGATCTTTTTAAACGAATATCACTATGCTTAGCGACGGCATCCGTGGTCTCGGTAGTCATCATTGGGGGGGCACCGGGAGGCACTCTGACCATTGTGTACTCAGCGGCTTCCCTGATGAAGGTCCGCGACCCAATGGTAGCCAAATTCTTGCTGACCGAGAATTACGCTACAGAAGACTTCGATACTGAGGTTTGGGATTCAGTAGAGACATTACGCACACATCCTCTGGTCTCCGCATTTCCACTTTTTTCTTTTGGGGAGGTGCTACTGCTTTGCCCGGCAAAACTGGTAAAAACCGAGCTTAAAGATTGGCCCAACAAATCGGCTTATTGTGTTTTAACGAAAAGTAGCAAAACGCTTCAGATGCCACGAAAATCTCAGATGAAGGCAGCAAAAATTTTAACTAAAACCGAATCTCGAAAATCTGCAACTTGAACTGGAGGGCAGCAGACGACCCAAGCTGCCTTTCGCAGAGCACAGAGATCTAGCTAAAGCAGACATTCCAAACGGCTGCTGAACCGGTGGCGCTTCAATCGTCCGCTTTTGGCCGTCAGCGGCCCTTCGACATGGGCCGGTGAGGGCCGAAAGCATCCCGCTACCAACCATAAATTTGGGGCGTTTGCTGCCGATCAGTTTGATTGGCTCATCCATCCATCTCGCGAGGACGAATGGCCGCCTCGCTCGATGCGGATAGCGAACTATGGCTAGCAGTCTTGCTAACAGCAAACAGGCGAGACAAGACACAAAAAAAATGCGAAAGCAGCAAAAACTCTTACAATCTCAGGCGTATTTCCTACACATTTTCTCAACGATGCCCAAGAGATAGCCCCGTGAGTGACTCAGACAGCTCATCCACACCCATGGTTGACGTAGTGAAGCTCGCCGCATCCCTCCAGCGGTTCGCAGATGATCGCGACTGGCAGCAATTCCACTCCCCCAAAAATCTCATCCTGGCTCTCACTGGCGAGGTAGGCGAGCTGTGCGAGATTTTCCAATGGATGAGCGATGCCGATTCGATCTCCGCCGCAACAGATCCCGAAATCGGCCAAGCCGTTAAGGACGAATTGGCGGACGTATTGATGTACCTGGTTCGCCTGAGCAGCGTACTTGGCATTGACCTCAACGAGGCGGTGACACAGAAACTCGCCTCGAATGGTCAGAAGTACCCCGTAGATAAAGCCAGAAGCAGCAGCAAAAAGTACGACCGACTCTGACCCACACGCACCTAAGGACAACCCGTGATCGTTTACGCTGCGACCAAACAGCAATTTCTTAAAGACAACGATAACGATGACATTGAGGAGGTGATCCTCAGGCATTACAAGGAAGCTACCGGCAAGAACGTTGGCTCCTCGGAAATCAGATCGTGGCAAGGGTCTCTGACGTACATGGCCAAGGTCCTTAGAGATGAGGGTCTCCCGAGCGATGCAGGTCTGGCCATTGAATTGCACATTCCACAGTCGTCGAAACGAATCGACTTTCTACTCACCGGTCGCGACGAAAACCAGGCCAAGAAGGCCGTACTCATCGAGCTGAAGCAATGGAGCAAGGCCAACGCCACAACCAAAGACGCCATCGTCAAAACGGCGTTGGGTGGCGGCCTCATTGAGACCATTCACCCGTCCTATCAGGTATGGTCCTATGCAGCGCTGCTGGAAGGCTTCAACGAGGCGGTGTATAATAAAAGCATCGAAATCCGTCCGTGCGCCTACCTCCATAACTACGTCAGCGACGGTGTCATAGATTCAGCCCACTATGAGCCCCACATCAGCAAGGCTCCGCTGTTTCTGAAAGGCCCGGAAGAGCTCAGTAAACTCAGAACCTTTCTGAAAAAGCATATAAGTCATGGCGACAACAAAGAGGTTCTTTACGAGCTGTCCGAAGGAAAAATTCGCCCATCCAAGGCGCTAGCCGAAGCCCTCGCGGGGTTGATGAAAGGCAAACCCGAGTTCGTATTGATTGACGATCAGAAAGCAATTTTTGAGTCGGCGCTTGCGGCGGCAAGCGAGGCTTCGGACCAAGCACCCAAGGTGATGATCATCGAAGGTGGACCGGGCACCGGAAAAACTGTTCTGGCTATCAATCTGCTGGTGAAGCTCACCGAATTGAAGCTGATGAGCAAATACGTCTCCAAGAATGCCGCCCCTCGCAAGGTCTACGAAAGCAAACTGGTTGGCACCATCAAGCGCAGCCATTTCTCGAATTTCTTTTCAGGCTCTGGGGCATTCATCGACACTGAGCCCAACACATTCGATGCGCTCATCGTGGACGAAGCTCACCGACTGAATGAGAAAAGCGGGCTGTATGGAAACCTTGGGGAGAACCAGATCAAGGAGCTGATTGACTCAACGAAATGCTCCATTTTCTTTATTGATGAGGACCAGCGTGTAACCTTGAGCGATATCGGCAGCAAGCAGGCGATACGCGCCTTTGCAGAAGCCAAGGGTGCTGTGGTTGAAGAACACGTGCTGTCTTCGCAGTTTCGCTGCAGTGGTTCTGACGGTTACCTGGCATGGCTGGATGACACGCTAGGCATTCGCTCGACGGCAAATCCGACGCTTGAGACCCAAGAGTACGAGTTTAAGGTGTTCGACTCACCTCAGGCGATGCATGACGCAATCAACGAGAAAAACCACGGAAACAAAGCTCGTGTGGTCGCGGGCTATTGCTGGCCTTGGTTGAGCAAGAAAGACCCCACCGCTGCTGATATCGTCATTGGTGACTACAAACGCCAATGGAACCTGGATCAAGATGGCAGCCTATGGATCATCGCTGAGAACTCCATCGAGCAGGTTGGCTGCATTCATACCTGCCAAGGTTTGGAAGTCGACTACATCGGCGTGATTATCGGGCCAGATCTAGTCGTACGTGACGGTCAGGTAGTGACATCCCCGGATGAGCGCGACAAGCACGATAAATCGATTCGCGGCTGGAAAAAAATGATGAAAGAGCAACCTACCCTCGCGAAAAGTGAAACAGACCTGATCATCAAAAATACGTACCGAACCCTGATGACACGCGGGATGAAGGGTTGCTACCTGTACTGCACCGACAAAGAGACGGCGCAATACTTCGAGAGTCGGCTTAGCCAACACGGCAATCATTGAAGATATCGTTTGCTAGAAAGCCCCTGTACCGGCGAGCGCAGGGGTAACGATCAACAGTGCGACCATTTGCTTGATAAATTCGACCCGATTCGTTTTTGGGGGCGGTTCTCAAAACGCACCGTCCATCGGAATCCAGACCACGCAGCGTTCCAACTGGTATTCCAAGCACTTTTGTCCACCAGCCAAAACAAATAGATACCGACTTGTTTCAGATTACCCCGGCCCACCAAACATTCCAAAAAAGAAGACGCCTTCGTGCGTCTTTTTGCGCCTGGCATTTTGGGTACGCGAACCAGGAAAATCAGATTTAACCCCTTTCATGTAGGACGTTTCCCAAAGATACTCCCCGCGCCTGTTTTCCGTTGCAGACGTCTATTCAGGGTCTTAGTCTCGGGCGGTCGTTGCTCATCAACGGCATGACTTTGACAGGTCGCGACGGTAAACAACAGCACGGCTCGCCTCTATGGCAGCTGTACGTGCGGGCACGCTTGCGTGCGCCGGAACTTTGTTGTTTCCGCCGGTCTGTCAACCCGCGTACAGCTGCCACCCTCTGTTTGACAGCAGGGAGTGAGAGCCCTGATATGGAAGCAATCATGTTGAAGATAGTGCCGGATCCACCCCACCACCTCCATTCCCTGGAAGACACGCTCATCCTGGCCTCGGACTACGCAGTCTGTGCCGAAGCCGTCGCGCATCAAGCGATGCTGATGCAGCCCAAATCGCCCGCATCGTTGCTGCTCATGGCGTCGATGCACGAGCTCGAAACCCTGCGAAGGTTACTCGAAACCGCACTGGCCCAGGTCCAAAAACCAGCGGACCCGCAAACGCTGCATTGACCCGCCATCACGACCTGCCTGGCCCTTTTCCCCCCACTCAGCCCCGCCTCGTCGAGCGCTGAACCTGTACGAGCTCGGCTTGCCGGCAATAGGGCCAGCCCAGGCACCGTCCCACCCCAGGGAGACTCCTCAATGGCCACCGAAGACATCAAATGCACAGTGGGCAAAACCATCTTCTACCAAGGTGAAAACCAGACCCACCCCCTGTTTCGCATCGAAGCCGGCATCCCCTGCCAAAACGCCCGCGAACAGGCCTCGGAACTGATGGGCTATGCACGAGACCTGACCATCGACGGGTTGATGGAGGACAAACCCAGCCTGATATGGGCTGAGCATTACCTCTGCGCGCTGGGCAAAGCCCTGCTGGATGATGCTGAATTGGGCCTGCTGCGTTGAAGCAAGTCGCCCCCAAACAAAAAGAGCACCCATCCCAGGGTGCTCTTTTCACCTTCAATCAGTGAACCCCATCAGCCCACCGACCGCACCGCCACTGCCCGCGCATGCCCACGCGAGGTCACGATCCCTAGGAAGGAAATCACGATCGCCAGGCTCAAGGTCGCCGTCACCTCAGCCCGGTGCTCCGGGGTATACATCATCACCGCCAGCGCACCGCTGATGAAGGCAATCACCGCCCAGGTCAGCCATGGGAACAGCCACATGCGGAACTTCAGCTCGGCATTTTCCCGCTCCAGGCGACGGCGCATGCGCAGCTGGGAAATGGCGATCACCAGGTACACCAGCAAAGCGATGGCGCCGGAGCTTGCGAGCAGGAACTCGAAAACGCCCTTGGGCGCGAAGTAATTGAGGACGGCGATGGCCGCGCCGATCAGGGTGCTGCCGAACACGGCCGCACGCGGCACGCCGACCTTGGAGGTCTTGTTGAGGAAGGCTGGGGCATCACCGCGCTTGGCCAAGGAGTACATCATCCGCGAGGCGATGTAGATCGACGAGTTCATGCAACTGGTGACGGCGATCAGCACCACGAAATCCACCATCAGTGCGGCATTGGGGATGTTCATGATCTCCAGCGCGCGCTGGTACGAACCCACCACCGCAAGCTGTGGATCGTTCCACGGCACCACCGAGATGATCACGAAGATCGACAGGATGTAGAAGGTGCTGATGCGCCAGATCACCGAGCGGGTGGCCTTGGCGATGTTGCGCGAGGGGTCGCTGGACTCGGATGCGGCGATGGTCACCGCCTCGGTGCCAATGAAGCTGAACATCACGGTGATGAAGGCACCGACCACCGCCGACCAGCCTTTGGGGGCGAAGCCGCCGTACTCGGCCATCAGGGTGCTCAGGCCGCTGACTTCGCGGTTGGGCAGCCAGCCCATCAGCGCGGCGAAACCTAGGCCGATGAAGCCCAGAATCGCCGTGACCTTAAGGATGGCGAACCAGAACTCGAACTCACCGTACTTGGCCACGCTGAACAGGTTGGTGCTGGCCAGCAGCAGGACTGACGCGAGGGCGAAGATCCAGCTGTCCACCTGCGGGAACCAGGCGTTGAGCACGTGCCCGGCGGCAAGTGCTTCGATGGGAATCACCAGGACCCAGAACCACCAGTACAACCAGCCGATGGTGTAGCCGGCCCAGCGGCCTATGGCCTGGTCGGCGTAGGTGGAGAATGAACCCGTATCGGGGTGCGCTACGGCCATTTCGCCGAGCATGCGCATGACCAGCACCACCAGGGTTCCGGCCACGAAGTAAGAAAGAATGGTTGCTGGCCCGGCCGCCGCGATGGCGTGCCCGGAACCCACGAAAAGTCCGGCGCCGATGATGCCCGCGATGGACAGCATCGTTACGTGACGTGGCTTGAAACCTTGTGCAAGGTTGCCATCAGATCCCACGG
Organism: Pseudomonas taiwanensis DSM 21245; assembly: GCF_000425785.1. Classification (GTDB taxonomy): domain Bacteria; phylum Pseudomonadota; class Gammaproteobacteria; order Pseudomonadales; family Pseudomonadaceae; genus Aquipseudomonas; species Aquipseudomonas taiwanensis. The sequence goes on along the minus strand of NZ_KE384450.1, from coordinate 542,446 downwards.
TGCTCATTGATGTTGTTCTCTTTTTGCTGACACAAGGAAAGGACGGGCAGACGTAAGCGAAAAAATCTCCTTGGGAAGAACGTAAGGGGCACGTCACTCGCGCTCTGTTGTAGGCCTTTTGCACGCTTTACAGAGCAACGCGCCAGCGGAATTCGGGCTTCATTTAAGCCCCGTGAGGCTGTAGGAAATTACACGAGAACGTCCCGTAGGTGCGCGATCACGACAAGGGTTTTCCGATTGCGTCACAAGTTGCAGATGGCGTGTCTGAACGCGCCTGCTGGCGGATTGGAGGTTTCGTTTTTCATGCGGATGTGCTGGGGCGGCGTGAGCCTGCGGGGCGGGGTTAAGGGCGGAGTAGACGTTTCCGGGAGGATGGCACCGGCTTCGCCGGTGTTCGCGAGTGAAACGCGCTCCTACAGGATCCCAGCGGTTTTTGGGGACGGCGCCGTGCCTGCAAGAGCGGTTTATCCGCGAAAGGGCTTTCGCGAGCAGATTGGAATCAGCGCACCAGGCAGGGCCGCTTGTGATCGAACGTCCAGCCCGGAATCAGAAATTGCATCGCCACGCTGTCATCCCGTGCGCCGAGCCCCATGTTGCGGTAGCACTCATGGGCCTTGGCCAGTTGGTCTTCATCGAGCTCCACGCCCAGCCCGGGGCGCTGCGGCACGCGCACATGGCCGTCGACGATGCGCAGCGGCTCGCGCGTCAGGCGCTGGCCGTCCTGCCAGATCCAGTGGGTGTCGATCGCGGTGATCTCGCCCGGCGCCGCGGCCGCCACCTGGGTGAACATGGCCAGGGAAATATCGAAGTGGTTGTTGGAGTGCGAGCCCCAGGTCAGCCCCCAGTCGTTGCACATCTGCGCTACACGCACCGAACCCTGCAGGGTCCAGAAGTGTGGGTCGGCCAGCGGAATGTCCACCGACTGCAACTGAATCGCGTGGCCCATCTGCCGCCAGTCGGTGGCGATCATGTTGGTGGCGGTCGGCAGCCCGGTCGCACGACGGAATTCCGCCATCACTTCACGGCCCGAGTAGCCATTTTCGGCACCGCATGGGTCTTCGGCGTAAGCCAGCACAGCGTGCTTGTCGCGGCACAGGGCGATGGCTTGCTTGAGTGACCATGCACCGTTGGGGTCCAGGGTGATGCGTGCCTCAGGGAAGCGCTCGGCCAGGGCGGTGACCGCTTCCATCTCCTCCTCGCCACGCAGCACGCCGCCCTTGAGCTTGAAGTCGCCAAAGCCATAACGCGCCTTCGCAGCTTCCGCCAGGCGCACCACGGCCTCAGGGGTCAGGGCTTTTTCGTGGCGTAGGCGGAACCAGTCGTTATCGGCGTCGGCTTCGTTGCGGTAGGCCAGGCTGGTCTGCTGACGGTCACCGATGTAGAACAGGTAACCCAGCATCTTGACTGCTTCGCGCTGCTGGCCTTCACCCAGCAGTGCTGCCATCGGCACCCCCAGGTGTTGGCCAAGCAGGTCGAGCAAGGCCGACTCGATGGCCGTCACCGCGTGCACGGTGATGCGCAGGTCGAAGGTCTGCAGGCCACGACCAGCAGCGTCGCGGTTGCCGAACGTCTGGCGCATGGCGTTGAGCACGCGCTGGTAGTGGCCGATGGGCTGGCCGACCACCAGGCTGCGGGCGTCCTCCAGGGTCTGGCGAATGCTCTCGCCGCCAGGCACTTCACCCAGGCCGGTATTGCCAGCACTGTCACGCAGCACCACAACGTTGCGGGTGAAGTACGGGCCATGGGCACCGCTGAGGTTGAGCAGCATGCTGTCGTGGCCGGCCACCGGGATCACGCGCAGGTCGGTGACCACTGGGGTGGCGGTGTGTACCGGGGAGCCGCTGAAGGATTCTGGAGTGCTCTGCATGTTCATGTAGGGTTTCCTGCAGGTTCAGTGGGTCTGGCTCAACGCCGACTGCGGCTTGAGGCTGTTCGAGGAGGTGTTGGGGCGGGTGCGGACGAAGAACACCAGGATCGCTGCCAGTACCGAGGTCACCGCCAGGCCATACAGGCCACCCTGGATCGAGCCGGTCTGCTGCTCGAGCAGGCCGAAGGTGGTGGGAGCGACAAAGCCACCGAGGTTGCCGACGGAGTTGATCAGGGCGATCACCGCCGCAGCGATCCGCGCATCCAGGTACCCCTGGGGGATTGGCCAGAACAACGACGAGGCCGATTTGAAACCGATGGCGGCGAAACACACGGCGACGAATGCGAAGACCGGCCCGCCCGTGGTGGACATGAACATGCCGATGGCCGCGACCACCAGCGCGGCGGCCACCCAGGCCTGCTGGAACTTCCAGCGCGCCGAGCCTGCCGCGAAGGCATACATCGCCAGGATCGAGATCAGCCAGGGGATGGAGTTGAAGAAGCCCACCTGAATGTCGGACAGCTCGCCCATGCGCTTGATGATGCTCGGCAGCCAGAAGGTCGCTGCGTAGATGGTCAGCTGGATGCAGAAGTAGATCACACAGAACAGCACGATCTGACGGTCCTTGAGCAGTCGCCAGGCCGACACCTTCACCACCCCGCCCGCCTCGCGCTCACGCTGCTCGCGGTCGATGGTTTCGACCAGGGCATCCTGCTCGGCCTTGCTCAGCCACTTGGCGTCCTGTGGTTTGGAGTCGAGCCAGAAGAACACGAAGAAGCACAGCACCACCGAGGCCATGCCTTCGATGAACAGCATCCACTGCCAGCCGTGCAGGCCCATGCCCTGAATCTGCATCAAGGCGCCGGCCAGGGGCCCGGAAATCAGCGATGCCACTGCCGAACCGCTGAGGAAGATGGCAATGGCCTTGCCGCGCTCAGCAGCTGGCAACCAACGGGTGAAGTAATAGATGACCCCTGGGAAGAAACCGGCCTCGGCCACCCCCAGCAGGAAGCGCAGTACATAGAACTGGGTTTCGTTCTGCACGAACGCCATGGCCGTAGCGACCAGCCCCCAGGTGAACATGATGCGGGTCAGCCACAGGCGTGCACCGACACGCTGCAACAGCATGTTCGACGGCACTTCGAACAGGGCGTAGCCAATGAAGAAAAGCCCTGCGCCGAAACCGTAGGCCGCCGCGCTGATACCAAGGTCGCTTTCCAGGTGCGGGCGCACGAAACCGATGTTGACGCGGTCGAGGTAGTTGACGATGAACATGATGACGAACAGCGGCAGGACATGGCGCTTGACCTTGGCCACGGCACTGGCCAACGCGTCGCCACCGCTTCGGGCGGACGGATCGAGGGTGTCGTTCACGTGAAATCTCCCACTAATTGTTTTTGTGCGGGTCGAGAGGCTGTCGTTGGCGGGAGGCAGTCCGCCGGGGTTGTCTGACAGGCCAGTGGGAACGAGCATATTCGCCGGGCAGTTGTACGACAAGACGTGAAAAACCGTCTAAATGGCAAAATACAAGCTGCAAAAAGCCTAAATTGCGCGATATTCGTTAAAACAGCGGCAAGACCACTCCGTCTTCGATACAAAAAATCTGCAAAAAATATTTCGATGCATTATCTTGTCATACAAGTTAACGGCTACCAGGAAAACCCATGGACACCCACTCCCGTGGCCACAGCCGCGCCCACGACCTGGTTTCGAGCCTGACCCAACACATTCTGCTGGGCACCTTCCAGCCCGGTGACAAGCTGCCCTCAGAAAACACGCTCGTGCGCGAGCATGGCGTCAGCCGCACGGTGGTACGCGAGGCTTTGTCGAAGCTACAGGCGTCGGGACTGGTGGAGCCACGCCACGGGATCGGCACCTTCGTGATCGAGCGCCAGGCCCAGGCGGGCTTGCGGGTGGCGGCAGAGAACGCCGCCAGTGTGCGCGACCTGTTGGAGTTGAGAATCGGCCTGGAAGGCCAGGCCGCCGCCCTCGCCGCCCTGCGCCGCAGCGACGAGCACCTGAAGCGCATGCGCCAGGCGCTGGACGACTACCAGGACTTGGCAGCGGCCGGCGACAGCTGCATCGAGCCCGACCGGCGTTTCCACCTGCTGATTGCCGAAGCCACTGGCAACCTGTACTTCACCGAGATGATGATGCAGTTGGGCAATGGCATGATCCCGCGCAACCGCATGGCCCTGAACGAGCGTTCGGGCGCCAACCTGGCTCGCCATGCCTACCTGGCCAACCTCGAACACGAGGCCATCCTCAATGCCATTCGGCGCAAGGACCCGGATGCGGCGCGGGCGGCGATCTGCTTGCACCTGTCCAACAGCCGGGACCGTTTGTTGCCGGACTGACCGAACGGGTTACCAGGTCAGGCAGATCTTGCCGAAATGGCGATTGCTCTCCTGGTAGCGAAACGCATCGACGATCTGCTCCAGTTCGAAGTGCTTGTCTACCACAGGCCGCAGGCCATTGGCATCGATCGCCCGGACCATCGCCTGTTGCTGCGCCCGGCTGCCCACCAGCACGCCCTGCAGGCGGATCTGCCGTACCAGCGCCTGCACCAGCGGCAACTGCCCTGCCACACCGGTGAGGATGCCGATCAGCGAGATATGCCCGCCGATCCGTGCGGCGATCATCGACTGCTCCAGGGTCGCAGGGCCGCCCACTTCGATGACGTGATCGACACCCCGGTTGTCGGTGAGCTGGCGCACCTGCTCGCCCCAGGCGGGGGTGGTGCGGTAGTTGATCAGGTGGTTGGCGCCCAGCGACTTGAGGCGTTCGAGCTTGGCGTCGCTGGATGAGGTGGCGATGACCGTCGCGCCGGCCAACTTGGCGAATTGCAGGGCGAAGATCGACACCCCACCGGTGCCTTGCACCAGCACCGTGTCACCGGGCTTGAGGTGGTCATCGCTCATCAGCGCACGCCAGGCGGTGAGGCCGGCGGTGGTCAGCGTGGCGGCTTCGGCATGGCTGTAGCCTTTGGGGGCCAGGGTGAAGGCGGTGGCACGGGCGGTCACGTGTTCGCGGGCGTAACCGTCGATGCCATCACCGGGGACGCTGGCGAAGCCTTCGACCTGGGCCTGGCCGTCGAGCCAGCCTGGGAAGAAGGTGCTGACCACAGCATCGCCGACCTTGAATTCATCGACACCCGCGCCGACCGCAACCACGTCGCCCGCGCCATCGGCCATGGGAATACGCCGCTCGCTCGGCCCCCACATGCCGCTGACCACGGCGAAGTCATGGTAGTTGAGGGAGCTGGCGTGCAGGCGCACGGTGATCTCGCCGGCCTTTGGTGCCGGGGCCTCGCAGGTGCCGACCTGGACCTTGTCGTAGCCGCCGCCGGGTTGGACGTAGATGGCCTTGCTGCTCATGGCTGGAACTCCTTGGATGGGGAAGCAGAACAGGAGCTTAGCCAGCAATGGCGGCGGTGTCTGTAATGGCCCCATCGCCGGCGGACGCCGCGCAGCCCCAGGCGGATTGTCCGTTGGCGACAGGCCCTTCAGCCCAACAGGCTGCGCAACGCGTGGCAGTCGGCGGCATGCCAGTCGGCAAGCTCAGGCCAGGGGTTGTCCGGCAGGTTCACCAACACCGTTCGCGCGCCCGCTGCGCGCCCGCAATCGAGGTCGAAACGATAGTCCCCGACCATCACCAGCTCGCCCGGGGCCACGCCCCACGCATCAGCGATCTTCAACAAGCCATCTGGGCTGGGCTTGGGCGCGGCCTCGTCACGCCCGAGGATGTGCTCGACTGCAAAGCAGTCCGCCAAACCGATCGCTTCCAGGGTCACATGCGCCAGCTCCCGGGCATTACGGGTCAGAATACCCAGCCGGCAGCCACGCGCGGCCAGCTCACGCACCAGCTCCACCGCGCCGCTCGCGGCCGTGGAGGCAATGGCCAGGTCACGCTCGTGCTCCAGCAGCCAGGCATGCTTGGCTGCCGCCTCCGCTGCTGGCAACGCCGCCAGATGGGTGAGGATGTCATGCTCGGCAGGAATCTCCAACGCCTCGCGGATGGCCGCGAAATCGTGCACCGCCACGGTGAGCGTGCCGTCCATGTCGAACACCCAGTTGCGAATCTCGGCGAGGCTCATGCCCAGTCCTTGCGGTGACGAATCAGACCTTCCTGGGTGGAGGACGCCACCAACTGACCGGCGCGGTTGTAGATGCTGCCACGGCAGAAACCACGGGAGTTACCAGCCCACGGGCTGTCGGTGGCGTACAGCAGCCATTCATCGGCGCGCAGGTTACGGTGGAACCACAGCGCGTGGTCGAGGCTGGCGATCTGCATATCCTTCTGCCACACCGACTTGCCATGGGGCTGCAGCGAGGTGGTCAGCAGGCCGAAGTCCGAGGCATAGGCCAGCAGGTACTTGTGCAGCGCCGGGGTGTCCGGAAGGCTGCCGTCGGCGCGGAACCAGGCGTACTTGACCGGGTCGCCAGCCTTGGGATTGAACGGGTCGCGCTCGGTGACCGGGCGGATTTCGATCGGTTTGGCACACAGCACCTTCTCGCGAATGCGCTCGGGCAGGTGATCGGCCATGGTGCGCGCCAGCTCGACTTCACTGGGCAGATTCTCGGGGCCCACCACATCAGGCATCTGTGCCTGGTGCTCGAAGCCCTCCTCGTCGTACTGGAACGAGGCACTGCAGGTAAAGATGGTCTGGCCCTTCTGGATCGCCGTCACCCGGCGCGTGCTGAAGCTGCCGCCGTCGCGCACGCGGTCGACCGAATAGACCACCGGCAGGCTGGCATCGCCCGGCCGCAGGAAGTAGCCATGCAGCGAATGCACATGGCGCGCATCCTCGACCGTCTGGCTGGCCGCCGACAACGACTGGCCCAGTACCTGACCACCGTACAGCTGGCGGAAGCCCAGGTCCTGGCTGCGTCCGCGGAACAGGTTTTCCTCGATCGACTCGAGGCTCAACAGGTCGACCAGGTCGTCCAACACATGGCTCATCGGGGGTTCTCCTAGCAAGGCATCACAGCTCTTCGGCGCGCTCATCGGGGTAAATGATACAGGGTTTGTCATCGGCACCGCGCATGGCCAACCATTCAGCCGCGCAGGGTCTGCTCCCAGTGCGCTCGGTCGATGCGATACAGCACATGGGGGCGCAAAGGGTGACCTGCGGGTAGGCGGGGGTGTTCGAAACTGCCAGAAACGTCCTGCACCATGCCAATGGCCTGCATGACTTTCTGCGACGGCAGGTTGCCCTCGGTAGTGAACGACACCACTTCATCCAGGCGCAATTGGGCGAAAGCACAACGCAGGCACGTCCAGGCCGCCTCGCTGGCGAAACCCAACCCCCAGTGCCGCCGCGCCAGGCGCCAGCTTATCTCGACGGCCGGGGCGAAGGGGGCGTCGAAATTGACGTTGAGTAGGCCAGTCATGCCGATGAAGGCACCACTGTCCTTGCGCTCGAGCGCCCACAGGCCAAAGCCGTATTCGTTGAAGTGACCACGGATCCGTCCGATCAAGGCTGCCGCTTCCAGGCGCGTCATGGGGGCAGGGAAATAACGCATCACCTGCGGGTCCGCGCACAGGGCGGCGAACTCACGCAAGTCGTCGTCGTGCCATTGACGCAGCACCAGACGTGCGCTTTCCAGATGCAGGATAGGGGTCATCGATGAGGCTCCGGTTTCACGGTCTTGCAGTTTAAAGCGTAGGCGCGGCCAGGGCGCCTTGAATGCAATTTTCACAACCCCTTCACCGCCTCCCGACAGCACGCTTTCCAGAATGCCGGCATCCAACGCCGCGCCTGGCGCGGTCATGCCATCGGAGTGACGCATGCAGTCGAGCAACACACTGGAAGCCCCTATCGCCCACACCCAACGCAAGCGAAGTGGACGCCTGCGCACGCTTCTCGGTGCCGCCTTCGGCCTGTGCCTGATACTGGCGGCGTTGAGCACCTGGCTGGCAACGAGGACGCATATCGTGGACCTTGGCAACGAACAACAGTTAAGTGACAGCGGCCTACTGCAGGACTGGGCCGAGGGTGCGGTGATCGTCATGGTCCGCCATGCCGAACGCTGCGACAGCGCCCCCGGCCCGTGCCTGGACGACCCCACCGGCATCACCGTGGCCGGCAGTGAGGCCGCCACCCGCGTCGGCCAGGGCTTGCAACACCTGGGGCTGGCCAACGCTGACATGCTCAGCAGCCCCAAGCTGCGCACACGCCAGACGGCTCATTTCATTCTTGGCCAAGCCGTGCCCAGCGAAGATTGGCTGGAGCGCTGCGACCGCTCGTTCGTCGACGATGCGCTGGCTCGCAAGCGCCCAGGCCACAACCTGGTGCTGGTCACCCACAATGGTTGCATCGACCATTTCCAGCGCGCGCAGAAGGTGGCTGGCGGCGAGCGTGACAGCGGATACGCCAGCGCCCTGTTCGTTTCGGTGGACAGCACCGGCAAGGCAAGGATCCTGGGGCGCATGAACGCGCCGGACTGGCAGCGGGTACTGGCCACGACCGAGCGGTAGCCTTGCAACGCTGGCATTGGCAACGACACGGCAACTGCTGGCAAGATGGCCGCTGGCCCTGAATGCGAACCTGCCATGCCGTTGCCGTTGATCTACCACGAAGACTACAGCCCGGAATTTCCCCCCGAGCACCGCTTCCCGATGGACAAGTTCCGCCTGTTGCACGATCACCTGATCGACAGCGGACTGACCACCGACCAGGCGCTGCTGCGTCCGGAAATCTGCCCGAACGACGTCCTCGCCCTGGCCCATGACAGGGGCTACATCGAGCGCTACATGAGTGGCGAACTGTCTCGCGAAGACCAGCGCCGTCTTGGCTTGCCATGGAGCGAGGCCCTGGCTCGGCGGACCGTGCGCGCCGTCGGCGGGTCGCTGCTCACCGCCGAAATGGCGCTGCGCCATGGGGTGGCCTGTCACCTGGCCGGCGGCACCCACCATGCCCACTATGACCACCCCGCCGGCTTCTGCATTTTCAACGACCTGGCGGTGATCAGCCGTTACCTGCTGGAGGCTGGGCGCGTGCACCGGGTCCTGATCTTCGACTGCGACGTGCATCAGGGCGACGGCACCGCGCGCATTCTCCATGACACCCCCGATGCCATCACCGTGTCGCTGCACTGTGAACAGAACTTCCCGGCCCGCAAGGCGCAAAGCGACTGGGACATCCCGTTGCCCCGAGGCATGGGCGACGCTGCGTACCTGAAGGTGGTGGACGATGCCCTCAACTACCTGTTACCGCTGTACCAGCCCGACCTCGTGCTGTACGACGCTGGGGTGGATGTGCACAAGGACGATGCCTTGGGTTACCTGCAACTGACCGATGAGGGCCTGGCTGCGCGTGACGAACAGGTCCTGCGCCATTGCCTGGGCCGCGATATCCCGGTGGTGGGCGTCATCGGTGGCGGCTACAGCAAGGACCGTCTGGCCCTGGCCAAGCGCCACGGGATCCTTCACCACAGCGCTGCGAAAGTCATCGGTTGTTCACAATGACTGTGGAACCGCTTGTGGATAACCTGCGGGAAAGCGGCTGCAGCCCTCTGAACACCTGGCGTACAAGGTACTGATCATTTTTTGTTCAGTGCCGCCACAGGCCTGCCTGCGGTAGAATGCGCGCTCTTTTCCACAGCCTGCCCCCCACCATGCCCGATCTACACCCTGCCTCCCCTCCCCTGGTCGCCGTCATTGGCGCCGGCCCCGCTGGCTTGATGGCCGCCGAAGCCCTGGCCCAGGCCGGCCTCGCCGTGGAGGTGTTCGACGCCATGCCTTCGGTGGGTCGCAAGTTCCTGCTGGCGGGCGTGGGTGGCATGAACATCACCCATTCCGAGGCTTACCCGGCCTTCGTTTCGCGCTACGCCGAACGCCAGGGTGAGGTCGACGCCCTGCTGCACGACTTCGATGCCGATGCTTTGCGCCAGTGGATCCACGGCCTGGGCATCGAGACCTTCGTCGGCACGTCGGGCCGTGTCTTCCCCCGCGACATGAAAGCCGCGCCACTGCTGCGTGCCTGGCTCAAGCGCCTGCGCGACAGTGGCGTGGTTATCCACACCCGCCATCGCTGGCTGGGCTGGAACGATGACGGCAGCCTGCGGATTGCTTATCCACAGGGCGAACTGAGTGTACGCGCCAGTGCGGTAGTCTTGGCGTTGGGTGGTGGTAGCTGGGCACGCCTGGGCTCGGATGGCAGCTGGCAGCCGCTGCTGGCCGCCCGGGGTGTGGATATCTCGCCGCTGCAACCGAGCAACTGTGGCTTTGAAGTCGCAGGCTGGAGTGCATTGCTCAAGGACAAGTTCGCCGGCGCACCACTGAAGAACATCGCCCTCAGCGTGCCTGGCAGTGCGCCGCGCAAGGGCGAATTCATTCTTACCGCCCAGGGTGTCGAGGGCAGCCTGGTGTATGCCTGGTCGGCGCCGGTTCGCGAGGCGATCAACCGTGATGGCCGAGCAACGTTGCGACTCGACCTGCTGCCCGACCGGCCTGTGGATAAAATCGCTTTTGCCCTGGCCAAGCCACGAGGCTCGCGTTCCATGGCCAAGCACTTGCACAGCCAATTGGGGCTCGACGGCGTGAAAGCCGCCTTGCTGCGCGAACTGACCGACCAGGCCACCTTTGCCGACCCACAAGCGTTGGCACAGGCGATCAAGGCATTGCCCATCGAGTTGCTGCGTCCACGGCCGCTGGATGAAGCGATCAGCAGCGCCGGCGGCGTGCGCTTCGAGGGGCTGGATGAGGGGTTGATGATCAAGCAACTACCCGGCGTGTTTTGTGCCGGAGAGATGCTGGACTGGGAGGCCCCGACCGGGGGCTACCTGTTGACGGCGTGCTTTGCCAGCGGGCTGCGAGCGGGGCGCGCTGCGGCACAGTGGTTGGCCCATCCCAAACCCGCACGGTAGGCGCCGGCTCACCGGCGATTGGGCCGCAATGCGGCCCCGACCACCTCAAGGCTTACGCTTACGCGGCCCACTGTTGAAACTCGGCACCTTGCGTACTGCCTTGACCGGGGCTTCCGAGGCGCCAGACTCGGCACTGTCCATCCACCGTCCCAACCCACGCTTGGCGCTGTTCTCTTTCGGCTTCTTGGGCTTCTTCGGCTTCTTGATCACCTGGCCGCTGGCATCGGTCATCGGCACCCGGTGATCGGGGATGAAGTCCGGCTCTTCATGACGCGGTAGGGTCTGGCGGATCAAGGTTTCAATGCTGGCCAGCAGTTGCACTTCGTCGGCACACACCAGCGAAATGGCCTCGCCCTTGTTGCCCGCCCGGCCGGTGCGGCCGATGCGGTGCACATAGTCTTCGGCCACGATCGGCAGGTCCAGGTTGACCACCAGTGGCAGGTCGTCGATGTCGAGGCCGCGCGCCGCCACATCGGTGGCCACCAGCACCTGAATCTCGCGGGCCTTGAAACTGTCCAGCGCACGCTGGCGCGTGGCTTGTGGCCGGTCACCATGAATGCCATCGGCGTTCACGCCCTCGCCCATCAGACGCTCCACCAATTGGTCGACACCGTTACGGGTCTTGGCGAACACCAGCACTTGCTTCCAGCGTTGCTTGCGCAGCAGATGGCAGAACAGGTCGGCCTTGCGCTTCTTGTCCACCGGCACCAGCCACTGCTTGACCGTCGAAGCCGTGGTGTTGCGCGGGCTGACCTCGATGCTCAGCGGATCGTTCAGGGCCAGGCCCGCCAACATGCGGATCTGGTCGGAGAAGGTGGCGGAAAACAGCAGGGTCTGGCGCTTGCGCGGCAAGGCGGCATACACCGCCTGCAGTTCCTCGGCGAACCCCAGGTCGAGCATTCGGTCGGCTTCGTCGAGCACCAGGGTCTGCACTTGTGCGAACTTCACCGCATTCTGACGGAACAGGTCCAGCAGTCGCCCTGGGGTTGCCACCAACAGGTCGACACCCCGGCGCAGGCGCATCATCTGCGGGTTGATGCTGACACCGCCATACACCGCATAGGTGCTCAGCGGCAGGTTTTCGGCATACTCACGGATATTGGCATGCACCTGCTCGGCCAGTTCACGGGTCGGCACCAGCACCAGCGCTCGGATCGAGTTGCTGGCGACTTTTTCCCCTTCGAGGGCCAGGCGCTGCAACACCGGCAGGGCAAAACCCGCGGTCTTGCCGGTACCGGTCTGGGCCGCGGCCATCAGGTCGCGGCCGGCCAGCACGGCGGGAATGGCCTTGGCCTGGACTGGGGTCGGAGTGTTGTAGTCCAGGTGCTGCAACGTGCGCAGCAAGGGTTCGATCAGGCCGAGTTTGGCGAAATTCATGGCAATACCGTCAGGGGGGTTCAGCGAAGGCGGCAAGTTTACCGCAACACCCCACCCTACTTGCAGATTTCGCCTTTCAACGGCTGCACGGGCTGCGGCGGCCTGCGCCACTGTGGCAGGCCGATCAGCACTACCGCGCCAATGATCACCGCCATGGCCAGGCATTCTTCGGCGCCAATGGTCTCACCGGCAAAGACGATGCCGAGCAACACCGCAACTGCCGGATTGACATAGGCATAGCTGGTCGCTGCCGCCGGACGTACGTGCTTGAGCAGGTACATGTAGGCACTGAAGGCCAGGATCGAGCCGAAGAACACCAGGTAGGCAAGCGCGCCCCAACCGGCTGCGGTGGGCATCTGCGTCAAGCGCTCGCCGCTCAGGGCACTGCCCAGCAGCAATACCGCGCCGCCGACCAGCATCTCGGCGGCACTGGCCATCGCGCCCTGGGGCAAGGGCAGTTTTTTGCTCCACACCGAGCCGAACGCCCAGGCCGCCGCCGCGAACAGGATGAGTGCCGCGCCCATGGGGCTGGCTTGCAGGTTCGACCCCAGGTTCAGCAGCCCGATACCGACCAGGCCAAGGACGATCCCCGCCCACTCCAACCGCGAGTTGCGGTGACCGAACAGCAGCCCGAACAGCAAGGTGAAGAGGGGCACGGTGGCGACCGCCAAGGCCGCCACACCCGATGCAACCCCGGCATGCTCGGCCAGGGTCACACCGCCATTGCCGCAACTGAGCAACAGAAAGCCGATGGCGCCTGCCGCACGCCACTGCGTCCAGCTCGGTGCCGGCACCCCACGCCAGCGCAGGAAGCCATACAACAGGCTACCGGCAATCAAAAATCGCACCCCGGCCATGAGCATCGGCGGCCAGGTTTCGACACCGATGCGGATGAACAGGTAGGTGGAACCCCAGACCAGATACAAGGCCAGGAAGGCACCAATGAGCAACCAGGGAAGGCGACGGGAGGCAGGCATGGAAAAAGACTCGAAATCCGTTTACGGGTGACTTAGTTTAGAAAGGCTTCCGTGCAAACTTAAGTTACAAAACACGTTTAACACGCCCTTACACTTTGCAATGAACGTTTGTTCGGCCATTTTGCCGTTGAATGCAAAGCAGGAACCTCAGATGGACAAATACGACCGCATGCTGCTCGCCGCCCTGCTCGAAAACGGACGGGCCACCTACGCACAACTGGCTCGCCAGGTAAATCTTTCGGCGCCGGCGGTCGCGGAAAGGGTGGCCAAGCTTGAAGCCACAGGGGTCATCTCTGGCTACACGGCCAAGGTCAACCTGGCCAAGATCGGCCTGCCGATACAGTGCGTGATCGAATTGCGGCTGGCCAGCCATGGCAATCAACAGAGCTACGACGAGCTGGCCCGCATACCCGAGCTGACCGAGTGCCACCGGGTGACCGGCGACCCTTGCGTGATCATGCAGGCTGCCGTGGGTTCGATGCTTGAACTGGAAGCGTTGATCAACCGCGTTTCGCAGCTGGGTTTCAGCAAGACCTCGATCATTCTGTCCAGCGCGGTGGAACGGCGGGTGCCGCTGGATCACCTGCAGAGCAATGGCAAGAAAAGCTGAGTTCAATGGCGCAGCAACAGGCGCCCCTCGATAGGTACGTAGCGGCTGGCGGCGCGAATCAGCGACAACGCGGTCAGCCCTGGCACGCCATAGACCACCGCCTCGGTGCCATGGCGCTGGATCACGCGCTCGAGCAACAGGTCGAAATCGCCATCGCCTGAGGCCAGCACCACTTGGTCGACACGGCTGGCGGCATCGATCACATCCAGGGTGATACCCACGTCCCAGTCGCCCTTGGCCGAGCCATCGCTGCGCTGGATGAAGGGTTTGAGACGTACATCGAAACCGAGGTTGCGCAGGATCTGCTGAAATTGCTGTTGTTTGGTGTCGCCACGGTCGATGGCGTACGCCACAGCTTCGACGATCTCGCCCTCGCGACACACATCGGCCCATAGCGCGGTGTAATTGAAGTGGCAACCGTAGGCCTGGCGCACGGTGTAGTAGAGGTTCTGCACATCGGCGAACAGCGCGATCTTCTTCACGACTCACTCTCGGCAGGAAGGGGCGCAACGCACCCCTGAAATGCCGCCAGTATGCCAGACCGGTCAGACGAAGGTGTCGTCGTCGGAGAAGAACCCGCCGTCATCGCTGCCATAGTCGGTATCCGCATACCCCCCCTGATCAGCGCCCCAGCCACCGTTGTCGGCGACCTGCCGAGGCTCGGAAGCGTCGTTCCAACCACCGTTGTCGCTGGCCGGGGCCGGTTCTTCCTTGATCACCTCGACCACCTCATCCGGCTGCGAGTGATGGTTGAACAGGCTGCTGATGCCCTGTGCCAGCAAGACGCCGCCCGCCACACCGGCCGCGGTCTGCATGGCACCGCCGAGGAAGCTGCTGGCACCACTGCGGGCCGGGGCTGCACCGAAACCTGGCTGCTGCACAGGGGGCTGGGAGAACCCAGGTGCGGACGGCTCGCGCCAGCCGCCTCCACCGGAAGCAGGCGCTGCTGGGCGTTGAGGTTGCTGAACCGGCTCTGGGTTGCGTGTGCCTGCGCCGAAGATGCTGGACAGGAAACCACCGCTGCTGCTGTTGCTGCTGCGGGTTGCCTCAAGCTGGGCACGGGCTTGCTTGAGTTCGGCTTCGAGCTGTTTGTTCTGCTCGTCCAGGCGCTTGATCGCAGCCTCCTGGACCAGAATGGCCTGGGCCATGTAGTAAGGCGCGGCCGGTTGCTGTCGCAGGTGGTCCTCGATGCGCGCCTGGGCCTGGGCATCGCGAGGCTGGCTCGGGTCCTCGGCTTGCTTGATGCGACCGAACAGGCCGTCGATCAGGGTTTGTTCTTCAGTGTTCATGGAGCTACCTCATGGGGGAGCAGGACATCGGATGTGTCAAAGATGGGGCGCGTAACCAGAGGATTCAATCATCGAGACGGTGAAACATTTTTTAGCAACTGGCCGCTCTGGGCTAAAGTAAGGCCCCTGCTTCTACAGCCATGCGATGTTGACTGATGAATCCGCTGAGCGTTCTGCGCGACTCCCTGTACTTCTTCCGCCGCCACTTGCAGAGCATCATTGCGCTGTGCCTGCCACTGGTGGTGCTCGAAGCCCTGCTGACTCAACTGCTGTACCGGCAAATGGGCGAGCAGGCCTCACCTGCCTACGGCATGCTGGTCAGTCTTCTGTTCTACCCGCTCTACAGCGCGGCGCTGATCCTCTACCTGGACACCCGCAGCAACGGCCAGGACATCCCCAAGCGCAACCTGTTCGCCCGCGCCGTGCAGCTGTGGCCGCAACTGGCGCTGCTGATCCTGATCAGCTCGCTGCTGATCATGGCGGGCCTGGCGCTGTTCATCTTCCCGGGCGTGTGGATCATGATCAACCTGGTGTTCGCCGAGTACCTGCTGGTTCTGCGCGGCCTGCCAGTGGTGCAAGCGATGCGCGAAAGCGCGCGGATGACCACCGGCCATTTCATGCGCATCATGATCTGCGTGGTGGGCGTGCTGGCGCCGATCTGGCTGATCGATGGCACGCTGCTGATGGCCATTGCAGAGCCTTCGCCGGCCGCCAAGCTGGCCATGGACAGCCTCAGCGGGTTCTTGCAACTGTTCAGCACCGTGGTGCTCTACCGCCTGTTCATGCTGCTCGAAGGCGAAGCTGGCGTGTGATACCTGACCGGCACCGCCCATTTCAGCAACGGTGCCGGCGCTGTCACGTGCCGCGTGGTTTGGCCCGCGCCGTGGCCTCGGCCACCAGCGGGTCATCCGGCCAGTAGTGCTTCGGGTAACGTCCTTTCAAGTCTTTCTTCACTTCGGCATAGGTCGTGCGCCAGAAGTTGGCCAGATCCTGAGTGACCTGCACCGGTCGGCGCGCGGGTGACAGCAAGTGCAGCTTCACCTGCAGGCGTCCTTGCGCAAGACGTGGCGTATCCGCCAAGCCAAAAAGCTCTTGCAGGCGCACGGCGAGAATCGGCGGGTACTCGCTGTAATCGAGCCTGATGTTCGAACCCGAAGGCACTGTCAGCGATTGCGGCGCCAGCTCATCCAGACGTTGCGGCAACGGCCAGGGCAGCAGGTTGCGCAGGATCGAGGACACATCCAGCGCGGCAAAATGGCTCAGCCGCGACACGTTGCCCAGGTACGGCTGCAGCCAGACATCGAGGCTCGCCAACAATGCCTCGTCGCTCAGATCAGGCCATTCGCTTTGGCCGTCCTGCGCGAGATCGAGCTGGCGCAACAACGCAATACGCGCCTGCCACTGGCGCAGTTCCGGCGTCCAGGTCAGCAGGTTGAGGCCTTTGCGTCGCACCAAACCGAGCAGGGCCTTGGTTCGCGCCTCTTCATCCAAACCAGGCAAGGGTTCGCGACTGAGTACCAGTTCGCCCACTTTGCGCTGACGCTCGGCACGCAAAACGTTCTCCCGCTCGTCCCAGTCAAGGATATCGAGGACATCGACCTGCTCGGCCAGCACGCCGTCCAACAGCGCCGGGTCGAACTCGGCCGCCAGGTAGATGCGCTCTTCCCGCTGCCCCTGACGGCTGCCCAGGTCGGCGATCACCAGCCATGGACACTTCATCAGAGCATCGACCTCGGCGAACAGCGCTGCGCGGCCATTGGCCAGGCGATACTCGGCACCGCCCTCGCGGCGCTGCTGAGCGACCCGATCGGGATAGGCCAGCGCCAACAGCGCACCGAGCCAACGAGGATGATCAGGGTCGGTAACCGCCGCTGCGGCCTTGCCGCGCAACAGCCCCCGGTACTGACGGGCCAGCTGGCGCGCACGCTGCACGCCCCCTTGGCTGTCACGACCGGCCTTGGCCTCGCCGCTGACCAGCGCCAGTCGGCTGTGCAAGTCGGCGCCAGCCCCGCGCTGGATATCGCGCTCGCCCAGCAAGGCGGCGACATCGCAGGCCATGTCGGCCAACCCCAGGCTCTGCCCGCGCAACAGCAGGTGCGCAATGCGCGGGTGGGCAGGCAGCTCGACCATGGCCTGGCCGTGCTCGCTGAGATGATCGCGGCTGCCCGGCTTGAACGCGCCCAGCCGTGCCAGCAGGTCCCGGGCTTGAGCGAACGCAGCAGTCGGCGGCTGGTCGAGCCAGCGCAGTTGCCCTGGTTCAACCCCCCATCGCGCCAGTTGCAGGGCCAGGCCTGCCAGGTCGGCCTGAAGAATTTCGGCACTGCCGTGGGCCGCCAGCTGGTCGTGCTGGGCTTCGGACCACAGTCGGTAGCACACCCCCGGCTCCAGACGTCCAGCCCGCCCGGCACGTTGGGTGGCACTGGCCCGCGAGATGCGCTGCGTGTCCAGGCGCGTCATGCCACTGCCTGGGTCGAAACGCGGGACGCGTGCCAGGCCGGCGTCGATGACCACGCGCACACCGTCGATGGTCAGACTGGTTTCAGCGATATTGGTGGCCAGCACCACCTTGCGCTGGCCTTTGGGCGCAGGGTCGATGGCCGCACGCTGGGCGTTGAGGTCGAGTTCGCCGTGCAATGGGCACAGCAGGATCTCGGGACGTTCGCCGAGGGCATCGCGAAGGCTCTGGTTGACACGTCGAATCTCGGCCTGACCGGGCAGGAACACCAACAGGCTGCCGGTCTGGTCCGCCAAGGCCTGGAGCACACTGTCCACAACCCGTGGCTCGATGAATTCACCGGGTTGGAACGGGCGCCCCCAATGGATATCCACAGGGTGCATGCGACCCTCGCTGCTGACCACCGGCGCATCGTCCAGCAGCCGCGACAAGCGTTCGCCTTCCAAGGTCGCGGACATCAGCAGGATCTTCAGCGGCGGCTCGTCGCGCAGCAGTTCGCGGCCGCTGAGGCTCAGCGCCAGGGCCAGGTCGGCGTCCAGGCTGCGTTCGTGGAACTCGTCGAAAATCAGCAAGCCCACCCCGTCCAGCGCCGGGTCAGCCTGCAGGCGCCGCGTGAGGATACCTTCGGTGACCACTTCGATGCGGGTATGGGGGCCCACCTTGCTGTCCAGCCGGATGCGATAGCCCACGGTTTCCCCGACCTTCTCGCCCAGCTCGCTGGCCAGGCGCTCGGCCGCCGCACGGGCGGCCAGGCGACGGGGTTCGAGCATGAGGATGGTCTGGCCGGCCAGCCAAGGTTCGTCCAGCAACGCCAAGGGTACCCGGGTGGTCTTGCCCGCACCGGGAGGCGCTTCGAGCACCGCTTCGTCACGGTTTTCCAGCGCCCGGCGCAGGGCGGGCAAGACAGCATCGATTGGTAATGAAATCATGGTGGTCCTCGAACAATCGTCCGAGTATAACGGCGAACCGAGCCTGCTCTATCATGGTCTTAGCATCAGGTGCTGGCGTAACGCCTAGCCTTGCAGTACACCTTTTTCGGAGATTCACATGCGTATCCCTTCCCGCGTCATTGGCAGCGTACTCATCGCCACCCTGCTGACCCAGCTGACGGCCTGTGGCACGCTGTTCTACCCTGACCGTCGCGGCCAGATCGAAGGCAAGATCGACCCTGTGGTCGCCGCGCTCGATGCCATCGGTATCCTGTTCTATGTCATTCCTGGCCTGATCGCCTTCGGCGTGGACTTCGCCACCGGTGCCATCTATTACCCCGGCGGCACCACGGCCCAGGTCGCGCCGGAGAAACTGCGCCAAGCCGTTACGCCCGACGGCAAGGTCGACAACCTCAAGCTGCAGGCCATTCTCGAAAGCGAGCTGGGCCAGCGCTTGCCGCTGAACGACCCGCGCTTGATCCAGCACCGTGGCAGCGTCGAGCAACTGGCCGCTTACGGCCTGGTCCCGGCCGCCTGAACCACACAAGGACATCGCCTCCGGCATGATCACCCCGGCTGAACACCAACGCCTGCTGCGCCTGGCTACCCGCGCCTCATTGGCCGTGGCCAGCATCCTGGTCCTGAGCAAGGCGGTCGCCTGGTGGCTCAGCGGCTCGGTGAGCCTGCTGGCGGGCTTGACCGACTCGGCGCTGGACGCCGTCGCCTCGTTCCTCAACCTGCTGGCCGTGCACTACGCTTTGCGCCCGGCCGATGACGACCACCGTTTCGGCCATGGCAAGGCCGAAGCCCTGGCCGGCATGGCCCAGGCATTGTTCATCGGTGGCAGCGCGGTGCTGATCGCGGTGCAAGCGGTCGAGCGCCTGCAGACACCGCAGCCTCTGGGCGACACCAGCATCGGCATCGCCGTGATGTTGCTGTCGCTGGTACTGACCGTGGCGTTGCTGGCCTTGCAGCACAAGGTCATCCGCCTGACCGGCTCCACGGCCGTACGCGCCGATTCGCTGCACTACCGCTCTGACCTGCTGCTCAATGGCAGCATCCTGCTGGCCCTGGTGCTGGCCCGCTTCGGCTGGCCACAAGTGGATGCGCTGTTCGGCCTCGGCATCGCGGTATACATCCTTTGGAGCGCGCTGCAGATTGCCCGGGAGAGCACGGCGATCCTCATGGACCAGGAGCTGCCTGCGGATGTCGCCGAAGGCATGGCCGAACAAGTGCTGGCGGTGCCTGGGGTAAAAGGCGTGCATGACCTGCGCACGCGTATGTCAGGCAACCAATGGTTCGTGCAACTGCATCTGGAGCTGCCCGGGGAACTGCCGCTGCACGAGGCACATGCATTGTGCGTGGCAGCATCTGCGGCGATCCGCCAGCGGTATCCGAAGGCGGATGTGATGGTGCATGCGGACCCTGTCTGAGCCCCCTATCGCCAACGGGTGCGGCAGCCGGCTGGCCGGCGATAGGGTCTATCCAGGCGACACACAGCCTCAGTTGATGCTGTATCCCCGCCCACTCAGACAAGCGCCCAGCGCACGTCGGTAGGTGTCCGCCACGTTGGCGGCGGGCGCATAGCTGGCGTTCGCGGGGTCGAACCCCGACTGGCTTACGGCCCAGCGGTGGCACTGGTAGCGATCCTGATCCTGCTGCTCCTGCCCCTGGCCATACATCGGGTAGGCCACCACGTCATAACCGTTGGCGGCGGGCACTACCGGTGCAGGCCTGGCCACAGGCGGGTTGACCACTACATATTCGCGGCTATCGGCCAGGTACTGGTAATAGGTATCGGCCACCAGGAAGAACAACGCCCCGCCCAGCCATACTTCGCGGGCGTAAGGCGGCAGGTAATCGACCCGCACACCATACGGCGGGGTCACCACGATATAGCGGCCCCCATGAGGGCGATACCAGTAACCGCCAGAGTAGAAGTAATCCTGCCCACGGTAGGGCACCTTCCAGTAACGGTCGGGGAAGCGGTCTACCGTATGCCCAGGGCGGTACTGCGGCCCAGGCCCCCAGCCATTGCCATGCCCGTCCGGACGCCCATGCCAGTCGCCCCCAGGCCGCTGACCTGGGCCACCCGCCTCCCACGAACGCACCTCGCCATTGCGACGCGGGATGTCCTGGTAGTAACCCTGTCGCGCTGGTTGAGTTTGACGCACTTCGTCGCGCGAGTTGAGCGCACGGCCTGGGGCGCCACCATTGGCGCCTTGCTGGGGGGTGTCGCCCTGACCGCCATAGCCCTCGCCCGGCCCTTGGGCCAAAGCGCCCAAGCTGATGCCCAGCCCCAACACACCAACACCTGCCAACTGCCAGATGCGCGACTTCATGTTGTTCCTCTCGGTGAATGCACTGCACTGGCCGCCAGTCTACCGCGCCCATGGCAAGGGCAGATGAAAAACGCAGGCATGAAAAAAGGGAGGCCGCTGGGCCTCCCTTTGGGAATTGTCGTCCGTGCTCGGTGCTTGTGGCACCGGCTCACCTCACATCGTCTTCTGGACGGTGTGTAGCCCGGGGGCCTGGCGGATCCTGTTGGATGGCTGGCCGCGACCGCCCGCCTAGGGCGCGTCGCCGTGGACTCATGTCCGGGCAGTGATTCTGTGAGTAACGATACGGGAGACGGTGCAGCAGATGATTGCGAAGATTGCTCGGATAAATAGCACTTGCGCAATTTTTCACCCTGGATTGATAATTCATCGCAATCTGAACAGAAAAGGCCTTTCCCATGAGCAAGCTTGACCGCTACGACCTGAGCATCCTCGCCGAATTGCAGCGTGACGCACGCATCTCCAACCAGGAGCTGGCAGAACGTATCGGTCTTTCGCCCTCCCCATGCTCGCGTCGGGTCAAGCAACTGGAAGACGACGGCTATATCTCGCGCCAGGTCGCCCTGCTCGACCGCAAGAAACTCGGCCTGAGCCTGACTGCCTATGTATTGATCGGCATGGACCGTCACACCCCGGAGCGTTTCGAAACCTTCGAAGCCGCCATCCGCAACCTGCCCCAGGTGCTGGAATGCAGCCTGGTCACGGGAATGGACGCTGACTATCAACTGAAGGTCGTGGTGCCCGACATGGACCATTACCAGAAGTTGCTCCTAGGCAGCCTGACCCGTATCGAAGGCGTCACCAGCGTGCGTTCGAGCTTCGTGCTCAACCAGGTGCTGGCCAGCACCGAAATGCCGCTGACCCACCTGCGCTGATCGCAACAGGAGAAAACAGATGGATCCGGCTGTATTTGAAGAGTGGATGATGATCGTCCTGGTGACCGTGCTGATCGGTTTCATGGGCTTCATCGTCTGGGACCTGGCCAAGAAATCCAAGGCGGGGCGTTTTGGTACGCTGATTCTGTTCTTCGTGTTGGGCCTGGGTGTACTGGCCTTCATCATCAAGAGCGTGGTGGTGGGGTTTCTGGAGGGGGTTTAGCGGTTTGGCGGAGCTCAGCGCCGGCAAGCCAGCTCCTGCAGGGGCGGTGTTGCCCCTGCCGACGGCGCTGGGTTAGCGCACGAGCTTTGGCGCCACCTCGCGCCAGCAGCCCTGGTCCAGGCCATCCAAGGTCCAGTCACCAATACGTACCCGCACCAGACGCAAGGTAGGCAGCCCTACCGCTGCCGTCATCCGCCGCACCTGGCGGTTGCGCCCCTCGCGAATCACCAGCTCCAGCCAACTGGTCGGCACGCTCTTGCGAAACCGCACCGGCGGATTGCGCGGCCACAGATCAGGCTCATCCAGGCGCCGCGCTTGTGCTGGCAAGGTGGGCCCGTCGTTGAGTTCCACGCCGTCGCGCAGCCGCTGCAATTGCTCGTCGCTCGGCTCGCCTTCGACCTGCACCCAATAGGTTTTGGCCAACTTGTGCTTCGGATCGGCGATGCGCGCTTGCAGTCCACCGTCGTTGGTCAGCAGCAGCAGGCCTTCACTGTCACGATCCAGCCGCCCGGCTGGATAGACGCCCGGGATGTCGATGTAGTCCTTGAGGGTGGCACGCCCTTCGCCGTCACTGAACTGGGTCAGCACGTCGAACGGCTTGTTGAACAGGATCAGGCGGGGCTCGGCCGGCGGCGCCTTGGGTTGGCGACGGGGACCGGCAGGCCGCGCCGAGGGGCGGCGCGGCTTGGAACGGGGTGGCAGGGGCATGGATCCTCAGCGGAACGGCGGCTCATCGAAGCTGCGCAGTTTACGCGAGTGCAACGAATTGAGCTCGGTACGCAACAGATCGAGGGCAGCGATGCCGATTTTGAGGTGCTGACTGACGGCGCGGTTGTAGAAGGCATTGGCCGAGCCAGGCAATTTGATCTCGCTGTGCAGCGGCTTATCCGAAACACACAGCAAGGTGCCGTACGGCACACGCAGGCGGTAGCCCTGGGCGGCGATGGTGCCGCTTTCCATGTCCACCGCCACGGCGCGGGACAGGTTGATCAGCGGACGCTCCTGGGCCCAACGCAGCTCCCAGTTGCGGTCGTCGTAGGTCAGCACGGTGCCGGTGCGCAGGCGCTTCTTCAAGGCCTCGCCACGCTCGCCGGTCACCTGCGCCGCGGCTTCCTGCAGTGCCAGTTGCACTTCCGCCAGGGCCGGAATCGGAATGTTCGGCGGCACGACCCGGTCGAGGATACCGTCGCGGCGCATGTAGGCGTGGGCCAGCACGTAATCGCCGATGGTCTGCGACTGTCGCAGGCCGCCACAGTGGCCAATCATCAGCCAGCAGTGCGGGCGCAGCACCGCCAGGTGGTCGGTGATGTTCTTGGCGTTGGACGGGCCGACACCGATGTTGACCAGGGTGATGCCATCACCATCGCCGGCGATGAGGTGGTAGGCCGGCATCTGGTAACGGTGCCAGACGACGCTGGCGACCAGCGCTTGGGCCTCACCGTGGTCCATGCCCTTCTCGATCACTACATTGCCTGGCAACACCATGCGTACGAAGCGTGGGTCCTCGCGCAATTGCTCCAGGCCGTGGCTGATGAACTGGTCGACATAGCGGTGGTAGTTGGTCAGCAGGATCCACGGCTGCATGTGGCGCCAGTCACTGCCGGTGTAGTGCACCAGGCGGCGCAGCGAGAAGTCGACGCGGGCGGCGTCGAACAGCGCCAGCGGCAGGGTTTCGGCGCTGCCCCAGTCGCACAGGCCGTCAGCGATGTTGTCGGTGGCGGCTGACAGGTCGGTGCTGGGGAATACCCGCGCGAGTTCTGCGGCGGTGATGCCGCTGCCGGCGAGTTCGTCGCCTTGGTCGACCACGTAGGGGTATGGGATGTTCTGTTCGCTGACACCGACTTCCACCGTTACGGTGTAGTCGCTCATCAGCGGGCGCAGCTGTTCCAGGAGGTAGCTTCTGAACGCGGCGGGTTGGGTGACGGTAACGCTGTAGGTGCCGGCTACCTGGACTTTGGCGTAGGCCCGGGTGGTGGCGGCGACTTCGCCATGGCTGTAGTAGGTCAGGCGCAGGGCCGGGTAGCGGAACAAGGCCCGCTCGTCGTCATTGGGCTGGGTACGGTCCTTCAGGTAAAGCTTCAGGGCCTGGCTGAGGGCCCCGGTGGCCTGTTCATGCAAGGCCGCCAGACGATCGACGGCCTGTTCGGGGGTATCAACGACTACAAAAGCTTGGCTCACACTGGGCTTCCTGTCTGGACATGCATGGGAGTCATCTTGCCTACCTTCGCGGGTAATTACATCCCCATTGATCAGGAGTATCTCGCTCTGGCTTGGCTGTCGCTGTGGCTTGGCTGTCGCTCTGGCTGTCGCTGTGGCTTGTGCTCTGGCTGTGCTGTGGCTTGTGCTCTGGCTGTGCTGTGGCTTGTGCTCTGGCTGTTGCTCTGGCTTTTCGTGCGCGATAGTCCAGACACCACGAATTGCGACGTCAGGAGGCCGAACGCAGGCCTTGCGCAGGGAGGTGACGGGCATGGATGCCCGTCAAGCGCTGCGGCCCAGGATGGGTCGTTCAGCGCGGTCCTCCCGGAGCAAGGCCGGAGTGAGGGAACCCCGGAGCGCAGCGTAGGGGCCGGATGATAGGAGCCAGACTTTTTTGGTTACTTTTTGGGGCGTCTGCCAAAAAGTGACCCGCTGTAAGAGCGGAAAGGTGATTGAGCGTCGCCTTGGCAAATGGATATGCTCATAAATCTAAATACCAAACTTCAAACCTCAAACCTCAAAGCGAATACTTGGTACTGGCATTCAAATAGCGTGAATATCCATTTGCCATGGAGGCGCCTATTCACCTTTCCGCCCTTCCGGCGGGTTACTTTGGTCGTGGCCAAAGTAACCAAAACCGTTGGCTCCTATCATCCGGCCCCTACGCTGCGCTTCGGGGTCCCCTCGCTACGGTCTTGCTCCCGGGAGGACCGCGCTGAACGGCCCATCCTGGGCCGCAGCGCTTGACGGGCATCCATGCCCGTCACCTCCCTCCGCAAGCCCTACGCTCGGCCTCCTGACGTCGCAATTCGTGGCGTCTGGACTATCGCGCATTAGAAGCAAAAGCAGAGCAAAAGCAAAAGCAAGAGCAAGAGCAAGAGCAAGAGCAAGAGCAAGAGCAAGAGCAAAAGCAAGAGCAAGAACTCAAAATGAGGCGTTTCTCAATTTGACCAAACAGGCGTAGCTCTCGCCACGAGCGCTCCTACATCAATACCCCTGGGCAACGCCCCATACACCCGGCCACCCGTGCACAACCGGCTGCCAATGAATGCATCACTCACCGCTGTATTACCTGCCTCCAGCAACAATTTGGCCTGCAGCGCCAGCGCAATATCTTCGGTCAACTGCCGGGCGCGGTATTGAATGTCTCCGGTGTCGGCAAAAGCCCCCTTGAGATTGCCAATATGCGCTGCAAGCCGCGGGTCACCATGGCCATCGCCCAACTCGGCGAACAAAGCGTCCAACACTCCCGGCTCCTTGGACAACGCCCGCAGCACATCCAGACACTGCACGTTCCCAGAACCCTCCCAAGTCGAGTTGACCGGCGCCTCTCGGTACAGCCGGGGCAAGATGCTCTCCTCGACATAACCCGCGCCCCCAAGGCACTCCGCCGCTTCGTTGATCATCCCCGGCGCCCGCTTGCAGATCCAATACTTGCCCACCGCCGTCACCAACCGCGCGAAGTGCGCTTGCTGAGGATCGTCCAACTGATCGAGCGCCTGCCCCATGCGCAAGCTCAAGGCCAGCGCCGCCTCGCTTTCCAGGGCCAGGTCAGCCAGCACGTTCTGCATCAACGGCTGCTCGCTCAATACCCGGCCACCCACCTTGCGATACGCGCAATGATGGGCCGCCTGGGTCAACGCCTGCCGCATCAAGGCACTGGAACCCACCATGCAGTCGAAACGGGTCATGGCCACCATCTCGATGATGGTCGGCACGCCCCGCCCCTCCTCACCGATCATCCACGCCAAGGCACCACGAAACTCCACTTCGCTCGAAGCATTCGAGCTGTTGCCCAACTTGTTCTTCAGCCGCTGGATATAGAACTGGTTACGACTGTCGTCAGGCCGATGCCGGGGCAACAGGAAACAGCTCAGGCCCTTTTCCGTCTGGGCCAGCGTCAGGAAGGCATCGCACATGGGCGCGGAACAGAACCATTTGTGCCCGACCAACTCGTACGCCTGGCCGGGCCCGGAAGCGCCAACCGGGTAGGCCCGGGTGGTGTTGGCACGCACGTCGGTGCCGCCCTGTTTTTCCGTCATGGCCATGCCAAGGGTAACCCCGGCCTTGTGCCGGTCACCGACGTTTCGGGGGTCGTACTCCCGCGCCAGGATCTTCGGTAACCAGTACTCGGCCAGCTCCGGCTGCACGCGCAAAGCCGGCACCGCAGCGAAGGTCATGGTCAGCGGGCAGCCCGTGCCGGCTTCGGCCTGGCTGTGCAGGTAGGTCATGCACGCTCTGGCCACGTGGGCGCCCGGGCGTGGTTCGGCCCAGGGCAGTGAAGGTAACCCGTGCTCGACGGCCGTGCGCATCAGCTCGTGATACGCGGGGTGGAATTCCACCAGGTCGATCCGATGGCCATAACGGTCGTGACTGCTGAACTCCGGCTTGTGCGCATTGGCCAGAAAGCCAGCCGCCATCAGCGGTCCGCCGGCCAGGGCGCCATAGGCGTCGATCCGCGACTCCGCCCAGCCCGCGCCGCAACGCTGCGACCACTCCTGTAGCGGCTGGTCCAGACGGTACAGGTTGGCGCCATCCAGGGAGGGCGGCTGGTTCGTCACTTCGTGGGTTTCAGCGTACTGGTGCAGGTTCATCGTCGAGCTCCTGGATCCGGGCAAGCCTGAAACCCCAGTGAAGCACTCCCTGCCAGGCAGTCATAGTGACAAATATGACTAAACAGACGGCGACGGAATGACCTAGAACCGCGTTGCCCCGGAGGCCGTCCGCCCGGGAGGCATCTGCACCTGCTCGATGGCCACCTCCAGCGTCAGTTCGAATCGGCTACCCAACCCCCGCGTCGACTCATGGGACAACGTGGCCCCGAGCAACTCGCCCAACTGTCGGCAGATCGACAAGCCGATACCCAGGCCGCCATAACGTCGGGTCATCGAGCCATCCACCTGGAAGAAGCGTTGGTAGAGAATCGCCTGGTCCAGGTCATCGAAGCCGATGCCACTGTCGCTGACCGTGAAGGTCAGCGACAGGCTGTCCGGGCCAAGACGCCGGCCTCGGGCTTGAATCATGACACCCCCCTGATGGGTGAACTTGAGGCCGTTATCCACCAGGCAACCCAGGCAGCGGGCCAGCTTCTGCGCGTCCCCAACCAGCGCGTCAGGCAATTCTGCAGGAATGTCCAGGCTCAGGTACAAACCCTTGCCCAGCGCACGCCCGGCGTAGCCCGCCCGCAGGTCCTGGACCAGACGCCGCAGGCTGAACGGCGTGCCTTGCACACGCAGGCGGCCGGCCTGGAGTTCGGTCAGGGTGAGAATGTCGTCGACCATGTCCATCATGTCCTGCGACGAGCCCACCGCCGTCCGGTGGTACTGAGCCATCTCCGCGTCCATAGGTAGCGTGTGCATCAACTCAAGCGAACCGATCACACCATTCATCGGCGTGCGCAGTTCGTGGGTCACAGTGGCCAGGAACTCGTCCTTCAGGCGGTTACTGCGTGCCAGTTGCTGGTTCAATTGCTCCAACGTCCGCCCCGTGTCGCGTAACGTGCTGGCCTGCTGCTCGCGCAGGCTGTTGATCCGGTCGGCCAGGGCCAAGGACAGCAGCGCCACCTCGAGGGCCGAGCCGAGCTGGCTGGCGTACATGGTGAGGAACACATTCGGCAGATAGCCCAGCACCATCAGGGTGTTGACCAGGCCGCCGAGCAGGAACGCCGACCAGGCGATGATGAACCAGCGCGCCACCCGCAGGCCATGCCACCAGGCATAAAGCCCCGCCGCGAAAATGCTCACGGTGAACGCCAGCGCCAGCAAGGTGGCCATGCGCAAGGCGACGCCATAGGGCATGCTCACTGCCAGCACCATGACCAGCGCACCGCCCAGCATCAACAGTTGCAACAGCCGGTCGAAACCACGGGCAATACTGCTCAACTGCAGGAAATGCCGGGCGAACTGGCACCCGAACAAGCCGGCAGCGCCAATGAACATCGGCGTCGCCGCATTCGCCCACCAGGGGCTGTCGGGCCAGAAGTAGGCTACGCCCGCGCCATTGACCGATACCTGATACAAGCCGAACGACGCAATATAGGCAATGTAATAGAGGTAGCTGACGTCGCGAACGCTCAGGTAGATGAACAGGTTGTACACCAGCATCACCAGCAAAACGCCGTAGATGATCCCTAGCACGTACAAACGCGCAGGTTGCTCTTCGATGTAGGCTTCGGCCGACCACAGCGCCAAGGGGGCCTGGACCGAGCCCTGGCTGTGCAGGCGCAGATAGGCCGTGACCGCCTGGCCCGGGCGCAAGGGCAGTTCGAAGAGGTAGTTGTTCTGCCGTATCTGCCGGCTGTGGTAAGGCAGCGCGTCGCCGGTACGCTGGGCCAGGCGGTAGGCTCCGCTGGCGTCAGGCAGATACAGTTCGAGATGGTCCAATGGCGGGTAGGCCAGTTCAAGAAGCCACTGACGCGGCGCCGCACCCGGGGCAGCGGCGTAACGCAGGTCGAACTTGAGCCAGAACACCGACGTCGAGTAACCAGCATTCAGCACGTCCTGACCATGCTGGCGGAAACGGCTGGCGAACGCAGGTGCGCTGACCTGAGCGATACTGGCGCTGCCGTCGCGGTCCTCGTAGACCTGCATGACCCTGCCAAGCGGGAGATGCCGGGTCGCGTCGGTTATTTCGACCGCACCGGCCAGCACGGGCAGCCAGCCCAGAAGCACAATCAGCAAATAGCGCATACAGCCCCAGCATGGCCTGTCCGGTCGCGTCGTGGTTGCCCCCCATCCCTTTGAGACGACGTACCCCGGCAGTACCCGTTAGTCGAATTATCCGAGCACTCTAGCATAGCCTTCAACGATAGCATTGGGCCACTTCATATTTTAAAGAAACCGCTCTAGATCAATGGCTTGCAGACATCCGAAACCAATAATTTGACCGATTGATCAACAAATAGCGTTTGTAGGACGATCCGCGCAAATGGGATTGGTGGTAAGCTCGCCGACCATGAATACCTACAGCTCCCGCCCCGTTGTCCTCTGTCTCTCCGGCCACGACCCCAGTGGCGGTGCCGGCCTGCAGGCAGATATCGAAGCCCTGATCGCCCAAGGCTGTCACGCCGCGCCCGCGGTAACAGCCCTGACCGTCCAGGATACCGTCAACGTTACCGATTTCCGCGTGCTCGACCGCGAATGGGTACTGGCACAGGCCAACGCCGTGCTGGCCGACTCCGATGTCGCTGCGGTCAAGCTTGGCATGCTCGGGTCGATCGAAATGGTCGACACCGTTGCCGAACTGCTCAGCGCCCACCCTCACCTCCCGCTGGTCTGCGACCCCGTGCTGCGCGCGGGTGGCGGCGGCCGCCTGGGCAAGGACGAGGTCGGCTATGCCCTGCGCGAACGCCTGCTGCCGCGTGCCACCATCGCCACGCCAAACCTACCCGAAGCACGCATTCTGGCCGAACTGCCCGACGGCAGCGCCGACGAGTGTGCCGAAAAACTGTTGCCGTTCTGTAAACACCTGCTGATCACCGGTGGCCACGGTGACGAAGACGAAATCCATAACCGCCTGTACAGCCGCGACGGCCAGAGCCACACCTGGACCTGCCAACGTCTGCCCGGCAGCTACCATGGTTCGGGCTGCACGCTGGCCAGTGCCCTAGCCGGTCGCCTGGCACTTGGCGAGCAGCTCCAGAGCGCCGTACGCAGTGCCCTGGACTACACCTGGCGAACCCTGCGCGATGCCGAACAACTGGGCAAAGGCCAGTTCGTCCCGCGCCGTCTGCCCTTGGACTTCTGTTCCTGATACGAGGCTTTCCGATGAAGCTACGCGGTCTGTACGCGATCACCGACAGCCAGCTGCTCGCCGGCCGTTTCCTGTCCCACGTCGAGGCAGCCCTTGAAGGCGGCGTGTGCCTGCTGCAATACCGTGACAAAAGCGACGATGCCGCCCGCCGCCTGCGCGAAGCAGAGGCGCTGAAGCAGCTCTGCGAGCGCTACGGCACCCAGCTGATCATCAACGACGATGCCGAACTGGCCGCGCGCCTGGGCGTCGGCGTGCACCTGGGCCAAACCGATGGCCCACTGACACCCGCCCGCGCCCTGCTGGGCCGCCATGCCATCATCGGCTCGACCTGCCACGCCCAGCTCGACCTGGCCAGACAAGCGGCCAACGAAGGCGCCAGCTATGTGGCCTTCGGGCGCTTCTTCAACTCGGTGACCAAGCCCGGTGCGCCGGCCGCCAGCGTAGAGCTGCTGGAACAGGCCCGTGCCCAGGTCAAGCTGCCGATCGCCGTGATCGGCGGAATCACCCTCGACAACGCCGCCCCGCTGGTCGCCCATGGTGCAGACCTGCTGGCGGTGATCCATGGCTTGTTCGGTGCCGACAGCGCGCAGGAAGTTACCCGCCGCGCCCGCGCCTTCAACGCCCTGTTCGCTTCCTGATTTCGAGAGATAACTCCATGTCCCGTTCCGAATCCCTGTTCGCCCAAGCCCAGAAGCACATCCCCGGCGGCGTCAACTCGCCGGTCCGTGCCTTCAAGAGCGTCGGCGGCACGCCACTGTTCTTCAAGCACGCCGAAGGCGCCTACGTGGTTGACGAGGACGACAAGCGCTACGTCGACTATGTCGGCTCCTGGGGCCCGATGATCCTCGGCCACGGCCACCCGGACGTACTCGAATCGGTACGCAAGCAGCTCGAACACGGCCTGTCCTATGGCGCACCGACCGCCATGGAAACCGAAATGGCCGACCTGGTCTGCTCGATCGTGCCGTCCATGGAAATGGTGCGTATGGTCAGCTCGGGCACCGAAGCGACCATGAGCGCCATTCGTCTGGCCCGTGGTTACACTGGCCGCGACGCCATCATCAAGTTCGAGGGCTGCTACCATGGCCACTCCGACAGCCTGCTGGTCAAGGCCGGCTCTGGTTTGCTGACTCAGGGCGTGCCTAGCTCCGCCGGCGTCCCGGCGGACTTCGCCAAGCACACCCTGACCCTGCCGTTCAACGATATCGCTGCGGTGGAGAAGACCCTTTCCGAAGTCGGCCAGACCGTCGCCTGCATCATCGTCGAGCCGGTGGCCGGCAACATGAACTGCGTACCACCGGCTCCAGGCTTCCTCGAAGGCCTGCGTGAGCAGTGCGACAAGCACGGCGTGGTGTTGATCTTCGACGAAGTGATGACCGGTTTCCGCGTCTCCCTCGGTGGCGCACAGGGCCATTACGGCATCAAGCCGGACCTGTCGACCTTCGGCAAGATCGTCGGTGGCGGCATGCCCGTCGGCTGCTTCGGTGGCAAACGCGAAATCATGGGCTGCATCGCCCCGCTGGGCCCTGTCTACCAGGCGGGCACGCTGTCGGGTAACCCACTGGCCATGGCGGCCGGCCTGACCACCCTGAAACTGATCAGCCGCCCGGGCTTCCACGATGAACTGAGCGCCTTCACCAGCCGCATGCTCGATGGCCTGCAGCAGCGCGCCGATGCTGCCAGCATTCCGTTCGTCACGACCCAGGCGGGGGCCATGTTCGGCCTGTACTTCAGTGGCGCCGACGACATCGTCACCTTCGACGACGTGATGGCCAGCGACGCCGAGCGCTTCAAGCGCTTCTTCCACCTGATGCTCGAAGGTGGCGTATACCTGGCCCCAAGCGCGTTCGAGGCCGGCTTCACCTCGATCGCCCACGGCGAGAAAGAGCTGCAGATCACCCTGGATGCGGCCGAGCGCGCTTTCGCCAAGCTCAAGTAAGCTCCCTGATCGCCGGCCGCCGGCTCCTGCAGGTACTTCACAGGCCTGGTAACCTGTGCAATACCTGTAGGGGCGGGTAATAAAAGAGCCTGCAACACGCACTGACTTCCCCAACCAAACAGAAATTCGCGTAAAACTTTGTAAGGTTGGCGCTGCTTATCCCATAATGTGCCACCAGAGACATTGGCCGTAGCTTTGCAGAGGTAAGTCGATCCCCATGAACCGCACCGGCCGCGCCCTGACCATGGGCTGCCTGTTGCTTCTTCAGCCCCTGCTGGCCCTGGCGGAGGGCGGTAACTCGTTGCTGATTCCAGCGACGGGCCGCTGCACTTTGAACGTTCAGCCAGAAGACCTGCACAATGCCTTGAAGGCCTGTGAGCAGACGGCGGCGACCGGGGACGCCCAAGCGCAGTTCGAACTGGGCGAGTATTACTACACGCAAACGCCAAAGGACCTGAAAAAGGCCCTGGACTGGTTCGAGAAAGCTTCGCTGCAAGGTCACGCCGAAGCCCAATACCGCCTGGGCGCCATGTTCTTCCATGGCGAAGGGGTCAAGGCCAATAACGTGCAGGCCTACATCCTGCTGAAGATGGCCGCGGTCAACGGTGCCGAGGATGCACTGGACATGGCCGATGAAGTGACCGAGCAGATGCCCCGTGACGAGCTGGAGCATGCCACCCAGGTGCTCGGCCAGATCTTCCGCAAGTACCTGCTTGAACTACAGAACGCCGAAGGGCGCACGCCGTTCTCGCCACTTCCCTGAAACGCCTTACTTCTCCGGCATCGGCATCGGGAATGGCATTACATTGCCACTCCCCTTGGCTTCGCTGATCTTGGCCGTTCCCAGACGCTCCACTTCGTCGATACGCACGATCGAGTGCATCGGCACGAAGCTGCGGATCACCCCTTCGAACTGGTTCTTGAGCTTCTCTTCGCTCGGGTCGACCACCACTTGGGTGCGCTCGCCGAAGACAAACTCCTCGATTTCGAGAAAGCCCCACAGATCGCTCTGGTAGATCTGCTTGGCATACATTTCGAAGACTTGGCCCTGATTCAGGAAAATGACTTTATAGATGGCGGGTTCGCGTTTGCTCATGTTTGCGGAGATAACACATGCGTAAGAAAAGGCGGGCATCATAGCAGAGAGGCAGATCGATCTGTGCCGCCGGTTCCAGCCAGCACGAGTCCCGCACTTCCGGCCGGAGCCGGCTCGCCGGCGACAAGGCCGGAACGGGCAGTACATAGCTTGTGCCAACCCTTGATCGTTTCAGTGCTTTCGCCACTGCCATCGAAGGGTTATTCTTGAGATCACATTCATTGCCGTCGAGCGGCTAAAAAACGACCTTGAACGCACCCATAGAACCCCATCGTTTCATCCTCGAACCTTTCGAGGCCCACCGTTTCGCCAACCTGTGCGGCCAGTTCGACGAGCACCTGCGCCTGATCGAACAACGCCTGGCCATCGAAATCCGCAACCGCGGCAACCAATTCGAGCTGATCGGCGAACCCAAGACGACCTCCGCTGCCGAGCAACTGCTGCGACGTCTCTATCGCGAGGCCAAATCCTCCGACCTGTCGCCGGAAACCGTCCACCTGTACCTGCAGGAGTCCACGGTCGAGAACATCGACAACCCGGCGGTCAATGAGGTGAGCGTTTCGTTGCGTACACGCAAGGGCAACATTCGCCCGCGCGGGGTCAACCAGCAGCGCTACGTCAAGGAAATCCTGGCCAACGACATCAACTTCGGCATCGGCCCGGCCGGTACCGGCAAGACCTACCTGGCCGTGGCCTGCGCCGTGGACGCCCTGGAACGCGAGCAAGTGCGTCGCATCCTGCTGGTGCGTCCGGCCGTCGAGGCCGGCGAGAAGCTCGGTTTTCTGCCAGGCGACCTTGCGCAGAAGATCGACCCGTACCTGCGCCCGCTCTACGACGCGCTCTACGAGATGCTGGGCTTCGAGCATGTGGCCAAGCTCATCGAGCGCCAGGTGATCGAGATCGCCCCCCTCGCCTACATGCGTGGCCGCACACTGAACAACAGCTTCATCATCCTCGACGAGAGCCAGAACACCACGCTCGAACAGATGAAGATGTTCCTCACCCGAATCGGCTTCGGCTCGACGGCGGTGATCACCGGTGACATCACCCAGGTCGACCTGCCACGCGGCACCAAGTCGGGCCTGGCCCACGTCATCGAGGTGCTCAAGGACGTTCCGGGCATCAGCTTTACCCACTTCCAACCCAAAGACGTGGTTCGTCACCCACTGGTGCAGCGCATCGTCGAGGCTTACGACCGTTTCGACGCCCGTCAGGCAAAACCCGAGGTTCCCGGCAAAGATGCTTGAACTCGACCTGCAACGGGCCACGGACGCTGCCGCCCCGGATGACGCCGCCTTCCGCCGCTGGTGCGAACTGGCCTTGCGCCAGCGCAGCGCCGACTCGGAAATGACCATTCGCCTGGTCGACGAAACCGAAGGCCGCGAACTCAACCACACCTACCGGCACAAGGACTACGCAACCAATGTGTTGTCGTTCCCAGCCGACGTGCCGGACGACCTGCTGGATATCCCGCTACTGGGCGACCTGGTCATTTGCGTGCCAGTGGTCGAGCGCGAGGCCGCCGAACAGGGCAAGTCCCTGGAGGCTCACTGGGCGCACCTGGTCATCCACGGCTGCCTGCACCTGCTCGGCTATGACCACATCGAAGACGATGAGGCCGAGGAAATGGAAGCGCTGGAACGGGAATTGCTGGCAGAACTGGGTCACCCCGACCCATATGCCGACGATGAAAACGAATCAATCACACACTGATACTGCAAGGATCACGAGAACCGCCATGAGCGAAGATCGATCGAGCAACGGGCAGAAGTCCTGGCTGGGTAAACTGACCCAGGCTTTTGCCCATGAGCCGAAAAACCGCCAGGAGCTCCTCGAGCTGCTGCGTGAAGCCCATCAGAACAAGCTGCTCGACAGCGAAGCGCTGACCATCGTCGAGGGTGCCATCCAGGTCGCGGACCTGCAGGTGCGCGACATCATGGTGCCACGCTCGCAGATGATCAGCATCAAGGCTACCCAGTCGCCACGTGAGTTCCTGCCTGCGGTGATCGACGCCGCCCACTCGCGCTATCCGGTGATCGGCGAAAGCCATGACGATGTGCTCGGGATCTTGCTGGCCAAGGACCTGCTGCCGCTGATCCTCAAAGAGAACGGCGACAGTTTAAACATCAAGGACCTGCTGCGCCCCGCCACCTTCGTGCCGGAATCCAAGCGCCTGAACGTGCTGCTGCGTGAATTCCGCGCCAATCACAACCACATGGCCATCGTCATCGACGAATATGGTGGTGTGGCGGGCCTGGTGACCATCGAGGACGTGCTCGAGCAGATCGTCGGCGACATCGAAGACGAACACGATGTCGAGGAAGACAGCTACATCAAGCCACTGCCAAGCGGCGACTTCCTGGTCAAGGCACTGACACCGATCGACAACTTCA
This sequence comes from Pseudomonas taiwanensis DSM 21245, assembly GCF_000425785.1. Classification (GTDB taxonomy): domain Bacteria; phylum Pseudomonadota; class Gammaproteobacteria; order Pseudomonadales; family Pseudomonadaceae; genus Aquipseudomonas; species Aquipseudomonas taiwanensis. The sequence goes on along the minus strand of NZ_KE384450.1, from coordinate 507,260 downwards.
ACGAGTTCTTCGACAGCGAGTTCTCGGACGACGAGTTCGACACGGTCGGCGGCCTGGTGATGAGCGCCTTTGGCCACCTGCCAAAGCGCAACGAGACTACCGAGATCGGTTCCTACAGATTCCGTATTCTCAACGCCGATAGCCGGCGGATACACTTGCTGCGCCTGACACCGATCACCCGCTAAGGACAAACATGCGTTGGATCACCCGCCCCGGCTGGCCCGGTAACCTGCTGGCCATGGCGGCCGGCGCCTCCACTCTCCTGGCCTTGGCGCCATTCGACATCTGGCCGCTGGCCCTGGTGTCCATCGCCCTGCTCTACCTCGGCCTGCGCGAGCTCAGCCCGCGCCAGGCCATGGGCCGCGGTTGGTGCTTCGGCTTCGGCCTGTACGGTGCCGGCACCTGGTGGATCTACGTCAGCATGAACACCTATGGCGGTGCTTCTCCGCTGCTGGCGACTCTGCTGCTGCTGGCGTTCTTCGCGGCGCTTGCCTGGTTCTTCGCCTTGCCCACATGGCTGTGGGCGCGCTGGCTACGGCGCAATGAAGCGCCCCTGGCCGATGCGTTGTGCTTTGCTGCGCTGTGGTTGTTGCAAGAGGCCTTCCGAGGCTGGTTCCTGACCGGTTTCCCGTGGCTATACGCAGGCTATAGCCAGCTGGACGGTCCGCTGGCCGGGCTTGCCCCGCTGGGTGGCGTGTGGCTGGTGTCCTTCGTTCTGGCCATGAGCGCTGCGCTGCTGTGCAACCTGCCGCGTCTGCGGGCACGCCCGTCATTCCTGGCGGTCGGCATCGTGCTGCTGCTGGCACCCTGGGGCCTGGGCCTTGCGCTCAAGGGCCACGCCTGGACCACCCCGGTCGGCGACCCGCTCAAGGTCGCTGCCGTGCAAGGCAACGTCGAGCAGGACCTGAAGTGGGACCCCGCCCATATCGACGCACAGCTGGCGCTGTACCGCGACATGAGCTTCACCTCCAAGCCCGTGGACCTGCTGGTCTGGCCAGAGACAGCCGTACCGGTGCTCAAGGACCAGGCGCAGGGCTACATCGACGTGATGGGGCGTTTTGCCGCCGAGCGGCATTCTGCGCTGATCACCGGCGTACCTGTGCGGCAAGTGGTGCACCACCAGCGCCGCTACTACAACGGTATCACCGTCACCGGTGAGGGCGATGGCACGTATCTGAAGCAAAAGCTGGTGCCGTTCGGCGAATACGTGCCACTGCAGGACATGCTTCGGGGGCTGATCGAGTTCTTCAACCTGCCAATGTCCGACTTCGCCCGGGGACCTGAAGACCAGCCGCTACTGCAAGCCAAGGGCTACCAGATTGCGCCGTACATCTGCTACGAAGTCGTTTACCCGGAATTCGCCGCCGGCCTGGCTGCCCGCAGCGACCTGTTGCTGACCATCAGCAACGACACCTGGTTCGGCACCTCGATCGGCCCGCTGCAGCATCTGCAGATGGCGCAGATGCGTGCCCTGGAAGCTGGCCGCTGGATGATCCGGGCCACCAACAACGGGGTCACCGCGCTGATCGACCCATTCGGCAAGATCACCGCGCAAATACCGCAATTCCAGCAGGCGATCCTGTATGGCGAGGTGGTGCCCATGCAGCAACTGACACCTTATCTGCAATGGCGCTCGTGGCCGCTGGCGATCGTCTGTGCGCTGTTGCTGGGTTGGGCGTTGGCAGCCGGGCGGATCGCGAAGACCGTTTGACGACACGGGACAGGCGAGGGCTGCAGCGCAGCCCTTTCGCGTCGCATGGCCGCGCCCATCCAAGAACTTCGGGGCTTGGAAACAACAGTCCTGGGCAAGAGCCGAGAGCGTGCGGGGCACTGCTGGAGCCGGTTTGCCGGTGAACGGCCATCTCAATAGAACAACCGATACCCTAGCAACCCCACCGCCTCATTGAGCAACTGCCCGCTTTGCCACACCGCCCGGCTCTCCGGCAGCAACCCGCCAAACGGCCGCGCATGATCACGCCCAAGAAATCCCATCGGCGCCACCACCACCTCGAAGCCCGCCTGCTCGAAGCTCCAGCGCGAGCGCTGCATGTGCCATGCCTGCGTCACCAGCACTACCCGGCGAATACCCAAAGGCTGAAGCAGCCGGGCGCTGAGCTGGGCATTCTCCCAGGTCGTACGGCTGGCTTCTTCCTTCCATTTGACGCCAACGGCAAAGTCCTCCTGCAACCGGTCGGCCATCAACTGCGCCTCACTCGGCGGCGTGCCGTAGTGCAAGCCGCCGCTGGTCAGCACCGGCAGGCCAGAGGCCTTGGCCAGACGCGCCGCAAAGCGCATGCGCTCCAGCGCCAAGGCGCTGGGCTGGTCGCCACCGCCCCAGGCCGGATCGCCCCGTTCACGCCCGGCCCCCAGTACCACGATGGCATCGGCCCGGCTCGCCAGGCCCGCCCATTCACCAACAGCCAGAGGCGGTTCGGTCTCCAGCAAACGCGCCGACTCCTGCACCACCGCAGGCAGGCTCATCAACCACAAGCCTCCGAGCCCGACAGCAAAGCACAACGCCGCTAGGCGCGGGCGCCTGGCACGCAGCCACCAGGCAGCCAGCAAGAGCAGGAACAGGATGCCGGGTGGCATCAACCATTGTTTGATGAAGAATCGAATCGGCATTGGCACACCTCCATGGAAGGCGTGCAGCCTAAGAGGATCGGCGTCGGGCAACAAGAGTGCGACCGACGCCGATCATAGGGTGTATATCGAAGCACCGGCGCACGATGGCCTGCGCCTTTAATCCTGAACGGCTAACGATTTGGCAGCGTCCTGGATCTTGCCGTGCCGGTGGAGCGTCGCTTGTCCTTGAGCCAGATGATCTTTGCCGAGGCCGGCTCCGCTTGCGGGTATGCGCCAACGCAGGCATTTCGGCGTTCCGGGAGCGACTCCAGGTAGGCCTTGATCACTTCGAACTCTGCATGGCTCAAGCCGCGCAGTTCCAGCTCGGCGGGCATCTCGTCGCGCAATCGTACCGAGGTCCTGGCAACTTCCAGCGCCAGCCCAAGACGGTCGATCAGGCGTTCGTAAAGCTCCGGTTTGATTGCGGGTAGCTGCGTCTCTCCCATCCGTTCACCTCATTGAAGATAAGAATATCTCCCCCCAACCATGAGCTTAGCGTCACTGTAAAAAGCAGCCGACCCCTGCGACCAGCGGACGTTCGCAATCAGGGTTTCCCACGATGTGCGGCGCTGCTGTATGCTACGGCGTTCACGCTCACGACACCGGAGTGCCGGACGCAGCGAGGTTCCGCTGCCTGGAACAAGGTCTCTTCTCTCTCAGCCAAAAGTAGCCATGCACGAACAATACACGCCCCGTGATATCGAAGCCGCCGCCCAGAAGTTCTGGGACGAGCAACAATCGTTCGCTGTTACCGAACAGCCAGGCAAAGACACCTACTATTGCCTATCGATGTTCCCGTACCCGAGCGGCAAGCTACACATGGGCCACGTTCGCAACTACACCATCGGCGACGTGATTGCCCGCTACCAGCGCATGCTGGGCAAGAACGTCCTGCAACCGATGGGCTGGGATGCTTTCGGCATGCCCGCGGAAAACGCCGCGATGAAGAACAACGTCGCGCCGGCCAAGTGGACGTACGAAAACATCGACTACATGAAGACCCAGCTCAAGAGCCTGGGCCTGGCCATCGACTGGGCACGTGAGGTCACCACCTGCAAACCCGACTACTATCGCTGGGAGCAGTGGCTGTTCACCCGCCTGTTCGAGAAAGGCATCATCTACCGCAAGAACGGTACCGTGAACTGGGACCCGGCTGACCAGACCGTACTGGCCAACGAACAGGTCATCGATGGCCGTGGCTGGCGTTCGGGCGCGCTGATCGAGAAGCGCGAAATCCCGATGTACTACTTCCGCATCACCGACTACGCCGACGAGCTGCTGGAAAGCCTCGACGAGCTGCCGGGCTGGCCTGAACAGGTCAAGACCATGCAACGCAACTGGATCGGCAAGTCGCGCGGCATGGAAGTGCAGTTCCCCTACGACCAGGCGAGCATCGGCCACGAAGGTACCCTGAAGGTCTTCACCACCCGTCCGGACACCCTGATGGGCGCCACCTATGTCGCCGTCGCCGCCGAGCACCCGCTGGCCACCCAGGCCGCCCAGGGCAACCCGGCGCTGCAGGCATTCATCGACGAATGCAAGAGCGGCAGCGTTGCCGAAGCCGACATGGCCACCCAGGAGAAGAAAGGCATGGCCACTTCCCTGCTGGTCGAGCACCCGCTGACCGGCGAGAAGCTGCCGGTCTGGGTCGCCAACTACGTGCTGATGCATTACGGCGACGGCGCTGTAATGGCTGTTCCAGCCCACGATGAGCGCGACTTCGAGTTCGCCCACAAGTACAACCTGCCAGTCAAGGCAGTGGTACGCACCAGCGCTGGCGACGAAGTCGGCAGCGAATGGCAGGCGGCCTATGGCGAACACGGCCAGCTGATCAACTCCGGCGAGTTCGACGGCCTGGACTTCGCGGGCGCATTCGACGCCATCGAAGCAGCCCTGATCCGCAAGGAGCTGGGCAAATCGCGCACTCAGTTCCGCCTGCGCGACTGGGGTATCAGCCGCCAGCGCTACTGGGGCTGCCCGATCCCGATCATCCACTGCCCATCCTGTGGCGACGTGCCAGTACCAGAAGACCAACTGCCGGTCGTCCTGCCGGAGAACGTGGTACCGGACGGCGCTGGTTCGCCGCTGGCGCGCATGCCCGAGTTCTATGCGTGCACCTGCCCGAAATGCGGCACCGCAGCGAAGCGCGAAACCGACACCATGGACACCTTCGTCGAGTCCTCCTGGTACTTCGCCCGCTACGCATCGCCCAACTACGACAAGGGCCTGGTCGACCCGAAAGCGGCCAACCATTGGCTGCCAGTCGATCAGTACATCGGCGGTATCGAGCACGCGATCCTGCACCTGCTGTACGCGCGCTTCTTCCACAAGCTGATGCGCGACGAAGGCCTGGTCACCTCCAACGAACCGTTCAAGAACCTGCTGACCCAAGGCATGGTGGTCGCCGAGACCTACTACCGCGTTGCCAGCAACGGCGGCAAGGACTGGTTCAACCCGGCCGACGTCGAAGTCGAGCGTGATGCCAAGGCCAAGATCATCGGCGCTCGCCTGAAGACCGATGGCCTGCCGGTTGAAATCGGCGGCACCGAGAAGATGTCGAAGTCGAAGAATAACGGCGTCGACCCGCAGTCGATGATCGAAGCCTACGGCGCCGACACCTGCCGCCTGTTCATGATGTTCGCCTCGCCGCCCGACATGAGCCTGGAGTGGTCCGACTCCGGCGTCGAAGGCGCAAGCCGCTTCCTGCGCCGTGTCTGGCGTCTGGCCCAGGCCCACGTTACCCAGGGTCTGCCGGGCAAGCTGGATGTCGCCGCCCTGGACGACGCGCAGAAGGTCATTCGCCGAGCCATCCACGCTGCGATCAAGCAGGCCAGCAATGATGTCGGCCAGTTCCACAAGTTCAACACCGCCATCGCCCAGGTGATGACCGTGATGAACGTACTGGAAAAAGCCCCGCAGGCCACCGAACAGGACCGCGCCCTGCTGCAGGAAGGCCTGGAAGCCGTGACCCTGCTGCTGGCCCCGATCACCCCGCACATCTCCCATGAGCTGTGGAAGGCACTGGGCCATGACCAGGCCGTGATCGACGCCAGCTGGCCAGTTGTCGATGAAAGCGCACTGGTGCAGGACACCGTGACCCTGGTCGTCCAGGTCAACGGCAAGCTGCGTGGCCAGGTGGAAATGCCGGCCGCCGCAAGCCGCGAGGAGATCGAAGCCGCAGCCCGCAGCAACGAGAACGTCCTGCGCTTCACCGACGGCCTGACCATCCGCAAGGTCATCGTGGTACCGGGCAAGCTGGTCAACATCGTCGCCAACTGATGGCAACGCCCGCCCGCAGCCTATGCGGGCGGGCGGAATCGGCTCACAAGGGAGCAACAACATGATCAAACGCAATCTGCTGGTAATAGGCCTGGCCGTCGTGCTCAGCGCCTGTGGTTTCCAGCTGCGCGGCACCGGTACCACCGAGCTGAGCGTCAAAGAGATGGACGTCAGCGCGCGCAACGCCTACGGCGAGACCGTGACCCAGCTGCGCGAAGTGCTGCAGCGCAGTGGCGTCAACGTTCACGCAGGCGCACCCTACCGCTTGGTGCTGACCAACGAGAAAGAAAGCCAGCGCGCCGCGACCTACAGCGGTGGCAACCGCTCGGCCGAATACGAGCTGACCACCGAGCTGGACTACAGCATCCTGGGCCTGAACAACCTCGAACTGCTCAGCGACAAGCTGGAAGTCCGCAAGATCTACATCCACGACGGTTCCAACATCACAGGTTCCGACCAGGAAGCCGAACAGGCCCGCACCGAGATGCGTCGCGACCTGGTGCAAGCCATGGTCGTGCGCCTGCAGATGCTGACGCCGACGCAGCTTGACCAGTTGCAGCAGGAAGCCGACGAACGCGCCAAGGCAGAAGCCGCCGCACTGGAGGCCGCTCGCCGCCAGCAGGCCGAGACGCCACAGCAATCGCCGCTGGAAGTTCCGGGCAACTAAGCCCGTGCGGGGCGCCCCAGGGTGCCCCGCCTGTTTCCCATGAAGCTCTCCCCCGCCCAACTCAACAAGCACCTGCAAGGTGCCCTGGCGCCGGTCTACGTGGTCAGCGGTGACGATCCGCTGCTGTGCCAGGAGGCCGCCGATGCCATCCGTACCGCAGCCCGTCAGCAAGGCTTCGACGAACGCCAGGTGTTCAGTGCCGACGCCAACTTCGACTGGGGCACCCTGCTCCAGGCGGGCGCCAGCCTCTCCCTGTTCGCCCAGCGCCGCCTGCTGGAGTTGCGCCTGCCCTCGGGCAAGCCCGGCGACAAGGGCGCCAGCGCGCTGATGGAGTACTGCGCCAAACCTGCCGAGGACACCCTGCTGCTGATCAGCCTGCCCAAGCTGGACGGTAGCGCGCAGAAGACCAAATGGGGCAAGGCGCTGATCGAAGGGCCCCACTGCCAGTTCATCCAGATCTGGCCGGTGGATACTCAGCAACTGCCACAGTGGATCAATCAGCGCCTGTCCCAGGCTGGCCTGTCGGCGCAGCGCGATGCCGTCGACCTGATCGCCGCACGGGTCGAGGGCAACCTGCTGGCCGCCGCCCAGGAAATCGAAAAGCTCAAACTGCTCGCCGAAGGCAACCAGATCACCGTCGAAACCGTGCAGGCGGCAGTTGCCGACAGCGCCCGCTTCGACGTATTCGGGTTGGTCGATGCCATTCTCAATGGCGAGGCAGCCCACGCCCTGCGCATGCTCGAAGGCCTGCGTGGCGAAGGTGTCGAGCCACCCGTGATCCTCTGGGCGCTGGCCCGCGAGTTGCGGTTGCTGGCGGGCCTGGCGCAGCAGTTCAGCCAAGGCGTGCCGCTGGACAAGGCCTTCAGCCAGGCGCGACCGCCCGTGTGGGACAAACGCCGCCCCTTGGTCAGCAAGGCCCTGCAGCGTCTCTCCGCGCAGCGTTGGGCGCAATTGCTGCAGGACGCCCAGCGTATCGATGCGCAGATCAAGGGCCAGGCCGAGGGCTCGCCATGGACGGGGCTTGCCAGGCTATCGCTGTTGATGGCCGGACAGCGTCTGGTCCTGCCCCCCGAATGAGCCTCTTGGCCGACACGCAGCTCCTGCACACCCGCCAGGTACCAGAGTGCCGTGACGACGAACCACGGCGATAGGCCGCCGGACCATAAACACAATCAATTGGCCTCACCCTGCCCACAGGCCTACAGTGCGCCCCGACACCCACCCCAACGGGAATTGCACCATGAGCAAAAAGCCGAAAAAGCACGGGCCCAACAAGGCCAAGTCCATCGTCGCCCAGCCCCTGTTCCGATGCCGACAAGAACGACCGAACAAGGGCAAAGGCAGCTACCGCCGCGAAGCCTTCCAATCGAGAGATTGGGAGGCTTCGTACTTTTTGGCAGCATGAAAGCATCGCGAGCGCAGGCATGGTATGGTCGGCACCTGACCTGCAATTCTGGATCTGTGCATGCTTCTCAGTCTTCGCCCTCGCTGGAAAACCCGCCAACTGATCGTGGCATCCAGCCTCATCCTGCTCGTCGCCTGCGCGGAGAAACCCACCGCCGCCGACGCCCTGCCGCTGGCACCCGCCCAGCCCGCCCCGGTAGTGACGCTGCCTACCGCAACGCCTGACGTCAGCACTGAAATCCAGCCTCTGCAAACCTTCGCCCAGTGGCAGGCCGGTTTCCGCCAGCAAGCCCTGCAAGCCGGTATTGCGGCCAACACCTTCGACCGTGCATTCCTTGGCGTGACGCCAGACATGGACGTGATCAAGGCTGACCGCAGCCAACCTGAATTCACCCGTCCGGTATGGGAGTACCTCGAAGGTGCCCTGTCGCCGCTGCGCGTACGCAACGGCAAGAAGCTGCTGGAGCAGAACGCCGAACTGTTGAGCCGCATCGAGCAACGATATGGTGTCGACCGCCAGGTGCTGGTCTCGGTATGGGGCATGGAGAGCAACTTCGGCCAGTTCCAGGGCAACAAGTCGGTGATCCGCTCGCTGGCTACCCTGGCCTATGAAGGCCGCCGCCCACAGTTCGCCCAGGACCAACTGATCGCTGCCCTGCAAATCCTGCAGAACGGCGACATCCAGCCAGACGCCATGCGCGGCTCCTGGGCCGGTGCCATGGGCCAGACCCAGTTCATCCCGACCACCTACAACACCCATGCAGTGGATTTCGACGGCGATGGCCGCCGGGATATCTGGAACAGCACCCCCGACGCCCTGGCCTCCACCGCTCACTACCTGCAGAGCTCGGGCTGGAAACGCGGCCAACCGTGGGGCTTCGAGGTCCAGCTGCCGGCCGGCTTCGATTACTGGCAAGCTGATGGCGCGCTGCGCAAGCCTGTCTACGAGTGGCTGCAGATGGGCGTGAAACTGCCCGCCGGCACGCAGTTGCCTTCGGGCAGCAACCAGCTGTCTGCCGCACTCCTGCTGCCGGCCGGCGCACGCGGCCCGGCGTTCCTGGTCCTGGACAACTTCCGCGCGATCCTAAAGTACAACAACTCGTCGTCCTATGCCCTGGCCGTGAGCCTGCTGGGGGACCGTTTCAGTGGCTGGGGCTTCATCGCCGGCAGCTGGCCGAAGGAAGACCTGCCGCTGAGCCGGACCGAGCGCGTTGAACTGCAAAACCTGCTCAACGCCAGCGGCCATGAAGCAGGCAATGCCGACGGCATCATTGGCGCGAACACCCGCAAGGCCATTCGTAATGCCCAGCAAGGGCTGGGATGGCCGGCGGATGGGTATCCGACGCACAAGTTGCTCGAGAGCCTGCGTCAGCAGTGATTCTGGAGGAGTGCTTTGCACTCCATCGCCGGCAGGCCGGTTCCTACAGCGCACGTGTGTATCCGTAGGCGTCTGCTTGCCGCCGATTAGCCCGCAAGTCATCCACAAACCCACCGCACTCGCGTAAACTGCCAGCCTTCGCGCAGCCTCGGGCTGCCCCTGTCGATTTACCAAAGGTGCCCGCCATGCCTTGGCTGCAAGTACGCCTGGCCATCAGCCCGGAACAAGCCGAAACCTACGAAGACGCCCTGCTCGAAGTGGGCGCCGTCTCGGTGACGTTCATGGACGCCGAGGATCAACCGATCTTCGAGCCCGACCTCAACACCACCCCACTGTGGTCGCACACCCATCTTCTGGCCCTGTTCGAAGCCGACGCCGAGCCGGAGCATGTGTTCGCCCACCTGCGCCTGCTGACCGGCGATACGTTGCCCGAGCACCACGCCGAAGTGATCGAGGACCAGGACTGGGAGCGTAGCTGGATGGACAACTTCCAGCCGATGCGCTTCGGCCAGCGCCTGTGGATCGTGCCAAGCTGGCACGAGGCGCCCGAGAAAGACGCGGTCAACCTGCTCCTCGACCCCGGCCTGGCATTTGGTACCGGCACCCACCCGACCACCGCCCTGTGCCTGGAATGGCTCGATGGCCAACAGCTCAAAGACACCCAGGTGCTGGATTTCGGCTGTGGCTCGGGCATCCTGGCCATCGCCGCGCTGCTGCTGGGCGCCCGTGAAGCGGTCGGCACCGACATCGACGTACAGGCCCTGGAGGCCTCGCGCGACAACGCCCAGCGCAACGGCATCGCCGATGAGCGCCTGGCCCTGTACCTGCCTGAAGACATGCCGGCCATGCAGGCCGACGTGTTAGTCGCCAACATTCTGGCCGGCCCGCTGGTTTCGCTGGCACCGCAGTTGTCTGGCCTGGTTCGTCCAGGTGGCCTGCTGGCCCTGTCGGGCATTCTCGCCGAGCAAGGCGAAGAAGTGGCCGCTGCCTACGCCGCCGACTTCGAGCTGGACCCGATCGTCGTCCGTGACGGCTGGGTGCGCATCAGTGGTCGCCGCCGATAGGCAGGCCTAGAATAAGTCTCTGCACAGCTCCCGGATTGCCGCATGACCGACAGTTTCGTCACCCAGTGCCCGCATTGCCAAACCAGCTTTCGCGTCACCCATCACCAGTTGAGCGTGGCGCGCGGCGTAGTACGTTGCGGCCACTGCCTGCAGGTGTTCAATGCGGCCAAGCAACTGTTGGAGCAAAACCGTGCTGGCGCCGCTCGCGCGCCCGTACCGCCAGCAGAGCCTGTCGCGGCACCTGCTCTCGCGCCGCTACCGCCGGTCAGCGAGCCTGCTGCCGAGCCGCAAGACTGGGCTGCCACCGCGCAAGCGCTGGACGCACTCGACCTGGACCAGGAACTGGCCCGACTCGAGCGACGTGGCCAACCGGCAGAGCCACACATCCCGAACAGCGACAGGGCACTGCACGCCCGTCGTGACGAGCCCGCCCCGCCCGATCTGGCAGACGAGCCGTTCGGCAACGCCATCGACGAACCACCTGAACCGCTCGAACCCCAAGCTGCGGCCGAGCCTGCCCCCGTCTTGCTGGAGCAGGAGCCACTGGAACGGGAGCCTGAACCCGGCGACCGCACCGAGCCGACCCTGGGCACGACCCTGGACCTGGATTTCGACAACGAACCGCCAGCGCGCTCAAGCACCGAGGTCGAGCCGCAAGAGACCTTCAGCGAGCCGTTCTCGGTAGCCGAGGATGAAGTCCACGTCAAAGGCCTGAGCGCCCGTGACGATGACGACACCGACCTGCACCTGTCGGCCCGTGACGACGAACCGTTCGAGCCGGTGCCGGGCGAGCGCATCGAACCCGACCTGGTCGCCAAGGCCGAGCGCCCGGCGCGCAAGGAACCCCTGGTCGATGTGGTCGACGACCCGCTGCAACTGGACTGGGAGAAACCCCGACCCAACTGGGGCAAACGTCTTTTGTGGGGCCTACTGACGCTAGTGGCCGCAGGCCTGCTGGCCTTCCAGTACATCTGGTACCACTTCGACGAGATGGCCCGCCAGGACCAGTACCGTCCTTGGTTCCAGCAAGTCTGCCCGCTGCTGGGCTGCGAGGTGCCGACCCGCGTCGACATATCCCGCATCAAGAGCAGCAACCTTGTGGTGCGCAGCCACCCCGACTTCAAGGGTGCACTGATCGTCGATGCGATCATCTACAACCGCGCGCCCTTCGCGCAGCCATTCCCGCTGCTGGAGCTGCGCTTTGCCGACCTCAACGGCCAGTTGATCGCCAGCCGTCGCTTCAAGCCCAGCGAGTACCTCTCCGGGGAGCTGGCCGGGCGTGGCGAAATGCCCAGCCAGACCCCGATCCACATCGCCCTGGACATTCTCGACCCGGGCCCCAAGGCCGTGAACTACAGCCTCAGCTTCCGCTCTCCCGAGTGACCGGCGGTGTCGGGCCGGCATCTTGCCGGCGCTGGCCTGCTGTCGCAAACCTTCGGGCATAAGGCCGCAGCTGTTCAGATTTTATCCAAATCCATCTTTATCCGGTCACCGAGAGCGGGTATCATGCCAACCCTTTTTCGGACTCCAATGATTCGGCCCCACAACAGGGAACACCTATGTCGGCGGTACGCATCGGCCCTTATACACTGCGAAACAACCTGATCCTTGCTCCTATGGCCGGGGTTACGGACCAACCTTTCCGCACACTTTGCAAGCGCTTGGGCGCAGGCATGGTGGTATCGGAAATGGTGACCAGCGACATGAGCCTGTGGAACAGCCGCAAGTCCAGCCTGCGCCGCATCCATGAAGGCGATCCCGAGCCTCGCTCGGTCCAGATCGCCGGGGGTGACGCGCAGATGATGGCAGCGGCGGCCCGGGCCAACGTCGAAGCTGGCGCCCAGATCATCGACATCAACATGGGCTGCCCGGCAAAAAAAGTCTGCAACAAAGCCGCAGGCTCTGCTTTATTGAGAGATGAAGCCTTGGTCAGCGAGATCCTCCACGCCGTAGTCGGTGCAGTGGATGTCCCGGTGACGCTGAAAATTCGCACGGGTTGGGACCGGGCGAGCAAGAACGGCCTGAACGTGGCGAAAATCGCCGAGCAGGCCGGCATCCAGGCGCTGGCGGTACATGGCCGCACACGCGCCGACCTGTATACCGGCGAAGCCGAATACGACACCATCGCTGCCATCAAGCAGGCGGTGTCGATCCCGGTTTTCGCCAACGGCGATATCACTTCGCCAGAAAAGGCCCGGGCGGTGTTGGACGCCACCGGCGTCGACGGCCTGTTGATTGGCCGGGCTGCCCAAGGGCGGCCTTGGATCTTTCGCGAGATCGAGCATTACCTGAGGACTGGCCAGCAGTTGCCAGCCCCCACGCTGGACGAAGTGGAACGCATCCTGCTGGAGCACCTGGCCGCGCTGCATGCCTTCTATGGCGATGTAATGGGCGTACGTATCGCCCGCAAGCACGTCGGCTGGTACCTGGCAACAAGACCCGGTGGCAAGGAGTTTCGCTCCCGGTTCAACGCTTTGGAAGACACACAAGCGCAGTGCGCCAACGTTCGCGCCTTTTTCAGCGAGCGTCGACAGAGCCTTGAGACAGAGGACGGACAAGGGGTGGCCGCATGACGATGATGACCGAGACATTAGTGAGTGGAACAACGCCCGTGAGCGACAACGCCAACCTCAAACAGCACCTCAACACGCCGAGCGAAGAGGGCCAGACCCTTCGCGACAGCGTCGAGAAGGCGCTGCACAACTACTTCGCCCACCTGGAAGGCGCTACCGTTACGGACGTGTACAACCTGGTGCTCTCTGAAGTCGAGGCGCCCCTGCTCGAATGCGTGATGAACTACGTCAAGGGCAACCAGACCAAGGCCAGCGAGATGCTCGGACTCAACCGTGGCACCCTGCGCAAGAAGCTCAAGCAGTACGACTTGTTGTAAAGCCAGAATCCCAATCAGAAAAGGCGGCCTCTGCAAAGGGACGCCTTTTTTGCTGACTCCACCGCGTTATTGGAACCCGAAATGACCGACCAGACTACCCGCCTGCCAGTCCGCCGCGCCCTGATCAGCGTCTCCGACAAGACCGGTATCCTCGAATTCGCCCGTGAGCTGCAACAGCTCGGTGTCGAGATCCTGTCCACCGGCGGCACCTACAAGCTGCTCAAGGACAACGGCGTGAACGCGGTGGAAGTGGCCGACTACACCGGCTTCGCCGAAATGATGGATGGCCGGGTCAAGACCCTGCACCCGAAAATCCACGGCGGCATCCTGGGCCGCCGCGGCATCGACGATGCCATCATGAACGAGCACGGCATCAAGCCGATCGACCTGGTCGCCGTCAACCTGTACCCGTTCGAAGCCACCATCGCCAAGCCGGGCTGTGACCTGCCAACCGCCATCGAGAACATCGACATCGGTGGTCCAACCATGGTCCGTTCGGCCGCCAAGAACCACAAGGACGTGGCCATCGTGGTCAACGCCAGCGACTACGCCAGCGTCCTTGAGAACCTCAAGGCCGGTGGCCTGACCTACGCCCAGCGCTTCGACCTGATGCTCAAGGCCTTCGAACACACCGCCGCCTACGACGGCATGATCGCCAACTACATGGGCACCATCGACCAGGCCAAAGAGACCCTGAGCACCGAAGGCCGCAGCGAATTCCCGCGCACCTTCAACAGCCAGTTCGTCAAGGCCCAGGAAATGCGCTACGGCGAGAACCCACACCAGAGCGCGGCGTTCTACGTCGAGGCCAAGAAAGGCGAGGCCAGCGTTTCCACCGCCCTCCAACTGCAGGGTAAGGAGCTGTCGTTCAACAACGTGGCCGACACCGATGCCGCGCTGGAGTGCGTGAAGAGCTTCGTCAAGCCAGCCTGCGTCATCGTCAAGCACGCCAACCCATGCGGCGTGGCCGTCGTCCCTGAAGACGAAGGCGGCATCCGCAAGGCCTATGACCTGGCCTACGCCACCGACACCGAGTCGGCCTTCGGCGGTATCATCGCCTTCAACCGCGAGCTGGACGGCGAAACCGCCAAAGCCATCGTCGACCGTCAGTTCGTCGAAGTGATCATCGCGCCGAAAATTTCCCAGGCCGCCCGTGAAGTGGTTGCCGCCAAGCAGAACGTGCGTCTGCTGGAGTGTGGCGAGTGGCCTGCCGAGCGCGCCGCCGGTTGGGACTTCAAGCGCGTCAACGGTGGCCTGCTGGTGCAGAGCCGCGATATCGGCATGATCACCGCCGATGACCTGAAGATCGTCACCAAGCGCGCCCCGACCGAGCAGGAAATCCATGACCTGGTGTTTGCCTGGAAAGTGGCCAAGTTCGTCAAGTCCAACGCCATCGTCTACGCCAAGCAGCGTCAGACCATCGGTGTCGGTGCTGGCCAGATGAGCCGCGTGAACTCCGCCCGTATCGCCGCCATCAAGGCGGAGCATGCTGGCTTGCAGGTTCAGGGTGCGGTCATGGCATCGGATGCGTTCTTCCCGTTCCGTGATGGCATCGACAATGCGGCTAAAGTGGGTATCAGCGCCGTGATCCAACCCGGTGGCTCGATGCGTGATGCCGAGGTGATTGCTGCTGCTGACGAAGCCGGCATCGCGATGGTCTTCACCGGCATGCGCCACTTCCGCCACTGATTTACGGCAATCGGCCGCACTGAAGCAGGTATCTGCTGCGTTGGGGCCGGTTCCGCTGATGCTCATTGCCAGAAGGCAACTACGCTCATCGGAACCGGCTTCCCCTTGCATCCACCTGCTTTACTGCGACCTCGCAAAGCGAGAGGCAACCACTCTCGTTCGACAGATTTCGAGGTTTTGACATGAAAGTTTTGATCATCGGCAGCGGCGGCCGTGAGCACGCCCTGGCCTGGAAAGTCGCCCAGGACCCACGCGTCGAGAAAGTCTTCGTTGCCCCAGGCAACGCTGGCACCGCCATCGAAGCCAAGTGCGAGAACGTCGCCATCGACGTCTGTGCCCTGGAGCAATTGGCCGATTTCGCCGAGAAGAACGTCGACCTGACCATCGTCGGTCCTGAAGCACCGCTGGTTATCGGTGTGGTCGATCTGTTCCGCAGCCGTGGGCTGGACTGCTTCGGCCCGACCAAGGGCGCGGCCCAGCTCGAAGGCTCCAAGGCCTTCACCAAGGACTTCCTCGCCCGTCACAAGATTCCGACCGCCGACTACCAGAACTTCACCGAGATCGAGCCTGCCCTGGCCTATCTGAAGGAGAAGGGTGCGCCAATCGTGATCAAGGCCGACGGCCTGGCTGCAGGCAAAGGCGTGATCGTCGCCATGACCCTGGAAGAAGCCGAAGCCGCCGTGCGTGACATGCTGGCCGGCAACGCCTTCGGCGACGCGGGTTCGCGCGTGGTGATCGAAGAGTTCCTCGACGGCGAGGAAGCCAGCTTCATCGTCATGGTCGACGGCCAGAACGTCCTGCCAATGGCCACCAGCCAGGACCACAAGCGCGTCGGCGACAAGGACACCGGCCCGAACACTGGCGGCATGGGTGCCTACTCCCCTGCCCCGGTGGTCACTGCCGAGGTGCACCAGCGTGTGATGGAGCAGGTGATCTGGCCGACCGTGCGGGGCATGGCCGAGGAAGGCAACGTCTACACTGGCTTCCTGTACGCAGGCCTGATGATCGACAAAGCGGGCAACCCCAAGGTCATCGAGTTCAACTGCCGCTTCGGCGACCCGGAAACCCAACCGGTCATGCTGCGCCTGGAGTCGAGCCTGGTGCTGCTGGTCGAGGCCGCCTTCGCCAAGGCCCTGGACAAGATCGAGGCCCAGTGGGACCCTCGCCCGAGCCTGGGCGTGGTGCTGGCAGCAGGCGGTTACCCAGGCGACTACGCCAAGGGCGACGTGATCAGCGGCCTGGAAGCAGCGGCCAAGATCGAAGGCAAGGTGTTCCACGCCGGTACTTCGCTCAAGGATGGCCAAGTGGTGACCAACGGTGGCCGCGTGCTCTGCGCCACGGCGATGGGCAGCACGGTTGCCGACGCTCAGCAGCAGGCTTACCGCCTGGCCAAGGAAATCAGCTGGAACGGTAGCTTCTACCGGACCGACATCGGCTACCGGGCCATTGCCCGCGAGCGCGGTGAGCACCAGCAGTAAGCATTACCGAATCGCCGTGGTGCCCTGCGCCCACGGCCTTCGGCTCGTCGACAGGCTCTGGCCAAGGCCTTGCCTTCGACTTGGCGCGCCGCGCATAGTTAATACCCGGCACATCAGCTAAGAAGGGATTTCGTCGTGCGTCGGCTTCGGATTGCCACAGCCCTGATCGTCAGCTTGCTGACCTTGCTCTGCCTGCTTCCGGCTTCGGCCGAACAAGGCGGAGGCTGGTCGGTTCTGCTCGATGAACAGGCCAACCTGCAATTGAGCGATGTGCGCTCCGATCGCTACCGCAGCCAGTTCAGCCCCATCGCCCTCGGCGACCTGGATGCCGCGCCCGCGGAACAGGCCCTGTGGCTGCACTACCGGCTGGAGCCTGGCGACCAGGAACAACTGCTGCGGGTGTTCGCCCCGGACCTCTCACGCCTCGACCTCTACGCCCTCGACGGCGACCAATTGCTCCGTCAGCTGCACCATGGCCCCCAGGCCGGCAACGCCAGCCCGACCCTGCGCGGCAGCGACCATGTATTACCTCTGCCCAACCGCCAGCAGCCGCTGGATATTTACCTGCGCCTGGTCTCCGAGCACCAGCTGCGCCCGGCCATCAGCCTGGAGCCCGCCGCGGTAGCAGCCTCCGACCAGGCTCAGCCCTTGCTGTTCGGCATGCTGTTCGGCGGTTTGGTAATGCTCATCCTGCACAACCTGATCCGCTTCCTCTACACCCGCTCCAGCACCACCCTGGTGCTGGCCCTGTATCACGGCCTGATGCTGCTCAGCGGCCTGATTCTGCTGAACCTCAGCGGCCCATGGTGGCATTTGTGGCATAGCGCGCAGACGCCGGCGGCCTACCTGACCCTGGTCCTGGCAGGGCTGGCCGGGCTGTACTTCACCCAGCATTTCTTTTCCCCCTGCAGCTCGCCACGGCTCAACCGCTTGTTGCAGGGCGAGATACTGGTCACGGCGGTCAGCGGCCTGGTCCTGCTGTTCGTCGATACCCTGCCGCTGAACCTGATGACCTATGCGCTGCTGTCGCTGGGCAGCGTAAGCATGCTGCTGGTGAGCAGCTACCACTGGTACAAGGGTTATGGGCCAGCGCGCCTGTTCAGCCTCGCCATGGTGATCTACAACCTCTGCGGCCTGGTACTGCTTCCGGCACTGCTCGGGCTGACCCGCACCTCGACCCCCTGGCTGCTGTGCATCCTCATGGCCATGACCGTGGCCAGCGGGTTGCTGCTCAACCTGGCCGTCAGCGAACGCCTGCGCCGGATGAGCGAGGAACGCTTCAGCGCCAGCCGCGCGCTGGCTGCCAGCGATGCCGAAATCAATGCCAAGGCCGAGTTCCTGGCCAAGATCAGCCACGAGATCCGCACCCCCATGAACGGCGTGCTGGGCATGACCGAGCTGCTGCTCGGCACGCCGCTGTCGGTCAAGCAGCGCGACTACGTGCAGACCATCCACAGCGCCGGCAACGAACTGCTGACCCTGATCAACGAGATTCTCGACATTTCCAAGCTCGAGTCGCGGCAGATCGAGCTGGACGATGTGCAGTTCGACCTCAATGCCTTGATCGAAGACTGCCTGAACATCTTCAGGGCCAAGGCCGAACAGCAGAACATCGAGCTGATCAGCTTCACCCAGCCGCAGGTGCCACGCGTCATCAGCGGCGACCCGACCCGCCTGCGCCAGGCACTGTCGAGCCTGCTGGAAAACGCCCTGAAGAACACCGACCAGGGCGAGATCCTGCTGGTGGTGGCGCTGGACCAGCGCGGCGAGGTACCACGCTTGCGCATCGCCGTACAGGACAGCGGCGAGCCACTGCCGGCCGCAGAGCGCGAAGCCCTGCTGCAGGCCGAGCTGCACAGTCATCACTTCCTGTCGAGCAACAAGCTGGGCGGCCACCTGGGCCTGGTCATCGCCAAGCAGCTGATCGGCATGATGCAGGGCGAGTTCGGCATCAAGAGCAGCACCAACATGGGTAACACCCTGTGGCTGACCTTGCCGCTGGACCCTTCGCGACTCGAACAACCGCCCACCGACCTCGACGGCCCGCTGCGCGATGCCCGGGTGCTGGTGGTCGACGACAACGACACCTGCCGCAAGGTCCTGGTGCAGCAATGCAGCGCCTGGGGCATGAATGTCAGCGCCGTGCCTTCGGGCAAGGAGGCGCTGGCCCTGCTGCGCACCAAGGCGCACCTGCGCGACTACTTCGACGCTGTGCTGCTGGACCAGAACATGCCTGGCATGACCGGCATGCAGCTGGCCGCCAAGATCAAGGAAGACCCGAGCCTGAACCACGACATCCTGGTGGTGATGCTCACCGGCATCAGCAATGCACCGAGCAAGGTCATTGCCCGCAATGCCGGGGTCAAGCGAATCCTGGCCAAGCCCGTGGCGGGCTACACGCTCAAGACCACCCTGGCCGAGGAACTGGCGCAACGCGGCCGCGAACAGGCCGTGTCCATACCGATGCCCGGCGCGGCGCCAGCACTTGAGCTGCCTCGCGATTTCCGCGTGTTGGTGGCCGAGGACAACAGCATCTCGACCAAGGTGATCCGAGGTATGCTCGGCAAGCTGGACCTGGAGCCAGATACCGCCAGTAACGGCGAAGAAGCCCTGCAAGCCATGAAGGCACAGCGCTACGACCTGGTCTTGATGGACTGCGAGATGCCGGTACTGGACGGGTTCTCCGCGACGCAGCAACTGCGCGCGTGGGAGGCCGCCAACCAACGCCAGCGCACGCCGGTGGTGGCATTGACCGCGCATATTCTGGCCGAGCACAAAGAGCGTGCGCGCCTCGCTGGCATGGACGGGCACATGGCCAAGCCGGTGGAGCTCTCGCAATTGCGCGAGCTGATCCAGTACTGGGCGAACAACCGTGAGGCCCAGGCGGATACTGCGCATACCTCGTGATGTGCAGGGCCTGTCGCGCCTACACGGGCGATGGGGGCGCTGATACACTCCCCACACCCTTCCTGCCATGGACCTTGCCATGCTCCATGAGTTGTTCAGCGTCTACCTGAAGATGCTCGTGCTCTACAGCCCATTCTTCGTGCTGTCGTGCTTTATCGGTCTGACCCGCGGCTATTCCAGCAAGGAACGCAAGCAACTGGCATGGCGCGTGGCCTTCGCCGCGCTGGTCGCCAGCGTGCTGCTGTACCTGTTCGGGCGGGTGATTTTCGGGGTGTTCGGCATCACGGCCGACGCCTTCCGCATCGGCGCCGGCAGTGTGCTGTTCATCTCGGCATTGGGCATGGCCCAGGGCAAGCCGGCGGTGCAGGCCGACAACGTGCAACAAGACGTGACCATCGTGCCACTGACCATCCCCCTGACCGTTGGCCCCGGCACCATCGGTGCCTTGCTGGTGATGGGCGTGGGCCAACCGCATTGGGACGACAAGCTGCTGGCCATCGTCAGCATCGCCCTGGCCAGTTTCACCGTCGGCCTGGTGTTGTACCTCTCCAACAGCATCGAGCGGATTCTGGGTGACCAGGGCTTGCAGATCGTCAGTCGCCTGATGGGGCTGTTCGTCTGCGCCCTTGCGGCACAGATCATCTTTACCGGAATCAAAGGTTATCTGTTGCCCTAGAGCTTCAAGTCCTCGATAAGCTGGCGATCCTTGGACAGCACCCGCGACAAGACCAACTGCTTGTGCTGGTCCCTGAACAAACGCAGGTTGAACCGTATCAATTCGGCACTGTGTGCATGAAGTGCCATTTTCAACTCCCCCTTGGCGAACAAGAGGTTCTTGTAGCTGTCCAGTTCGAGCATCTCCATGTGGAACAGCACCATGTCGTAGACGTCACCCGCTCTGCGCACACAAGGCATCAGCTGAATCTGGGTCTTGTTCTGCTCTCTCATCCGCGTTTCGAAGCGCTTGATCAACGTCGGATCGCGCTGCAATGCCAGGATGGACCGTTCCGCGACAGCCAGGTGCTCCGGCCTACCCACTTGCCCGATTCGCGACAATGCCCGTTCCAGTATCCGCTCTCGGCTTGGGCCTGGGTGTCTTACGATAGGCGCAGGCGTCGCATCCCATCCAAGAAAACACAGTTTGCGCCGGTAGTTGGTAAACCAGTCCAGACACAGCGGTTCCTCCTTCTCCTCCGTCGCCACACGGTGTGCAAAGCGGACCACCAACAGAATGTCCTCTCGCGCCTCACGGCTGACATCGGAAGAAAACGGCATGATGCTGCTTTCGACAACCGTGCCGCATAACGATACAGGGTTCAGGTCAGACATCTTCCAGTACCTCCAGGTCGCATACCGGGCGGGACATCGGAAAGCCAGTCCCGATGTCCCGCCCCGCAAATCAGTCGAGTTTGAGTTCAGCCAGCACTTCACGCGCCTTGGCATCGAGTTTCAGCTCGATCAGTTCGCGGGCATTGTTGTAACGGCGGCGGCTGAAGCTCAGCGAAGCGGCGCAGGCATAGGTCGTGGCGCCACGGTGCTCCCATTTGCCCAGCAGGGTTTCGCCTTTCCTGTCGGGAAGTTCATCGTTCTGCAGGGCGCAGACCAACATGACCACCTCACCACTTTCCGATTGAGCGCACTTGCACAGGCTGATGCTCACCCGGTCGTCTTCACGCGTGCGGGTACCCAGGAGCTTGATGATCTTGCTGTCCTGAAGCGCCTCCATGACGGCGCCACCCAGGTCCTTGAGGCTTTGCCTGATATCGCCGGTCGCCGACCCGTATGCAGACTGAAGCCCCTGGTAGAACAGGTTGCTCATCTCGACGTACGACCCGGACTCCGTAACCTTGTTGACTTCGTACTTGAGTGCCGTCCAACCCGTCGCCCCCATGATCCGCAGGTATTCTTCGAACCAGGCCTCCACCTCCTTGGTGGGGTGATATTTCTTGTTGGCGGCCTGGGTGGCCAGGGCATGGCTGTCGCGACTGGCTTCGCGAACGAGCTCGGTGACGTTGTCGCTGAACACGAACAGGTTTTCGTCGGCGAGCAGTTGAAGTGTCTGTTTCTCGCGGGTGGCGGTCATGTGGCGGATCTCCGTGATAGGGGGGGTGAGCCCTTGCGGCCCACCCACAAACCTACCGATCGCCAGACACCTTGCCCTGCCTGAAATGCTTCCTCGACGGCAGCTGTTCCAACCGCTTACGGTTTGCTGCCGTACCAGCGCGGGGTGTAGGTCCACAGCCCCCCGTCCGCACGCTCGAAGGTGCAGGTGGTGGAGGATCCGATCAATACCATGGTGCGCATGTCGACCATTTCTGGCACCAGTTCGGCCAAAGGTACGACCTTGAGCGTCTGCCCGGGCCTACCAACGTCGCGACCGAGGACTACAGGCGTGTTCCCCTCCCGATGCTGACGCACGATCTCCAGGGCACGCCCCAACTGCCAAGGTCGCGAGCGCGAGATGGGGTTGTAGAACGCCAGGACAAGGTCGGCCTGCGCCGCCAGGTCCAGACGTCGCTCGATGATCGACCAGGGCTTTAGGTTGTCCGACAGTGACATCACGCAGAAGTCGTGCCCCAACGGCGCGCCAGCCTGCGCGGCAGTGGCCAACGAAGCGGACACACCCGGCAGGATCTCCAGGTCCACGCGATGCCAGGCCGGGTCGGTCGATTCGTGCAGGGCTTCCAGTACGGCGGCAGCCATGGCGAATACCCCTGGGTCGCCCGACGACACCACCACCACCGAGCGCCCCTGGGCGGCCAGTTCGAAGGCGTGGCGAGCACGCTGCATCTCTTCGCGGTTGTCGGTGCAATGCAGAATCTGGTCGCCACGGAAGGGGCCGGCCATGCGCACATAGGTCTCGTAGCCAAGCACATCCTGGGCGCGGGCCAGTTCAGCCTTGACCGCGGGAACCATCAATTCGGCGGCGCCAGGCCCCAGTCCTATGACCGCAAGGCGGCCACGGGGGCGGCCGACCCGGGTGACATCCACGGGCGACGGGGCCAACGCGATGACTACACCGCCTTGTTCGATCAGGCGTGCTCCAGGCAAGGCAGCACTCGCCAGGTCCGCCAGGCCGGACACCCTCGGGGCGAAGCGCAGCGCAACGCCGAGCGTCTGCGCGGCCTCATGCAGGGACGGCTCTGCCATGGCCTGCTCGGCCACCAGCAAGCAGGCCAGTGACGGCTCGGCGATGCCCGCGGCACCCAAGGCAGCACGCACCTGCTCGACCAGAGCCGGCCCAACGGACTCGATGGCGACCACTACCGAGCGGGCGTGGATCAGTAATTCATCACGGCTGGCCGGACGCGCCTCGCACCCTACGTGAATGATGCGCTGCGCGGACTCACTGGCCGGCAGCTGAACCTGCGCAAGCCACGGGGCATCGCCTTCGACACGTACCGTCTCGCCGGCCAGCAGGTCCGAAACGAAACGCTTGCCCTGCTCGATGTCCGCCAGCGCATACCCCTCGGGTGGGTTCAACAGGCAGGTGCCGAATCGCAACTCGCCGCTGGTGGTGATCGCCGCAGGCACACCCAGTGCCTCGCCAATCTCGCGGGCCATGACATTGACCCCGGCCAGACCGCCCAGCAGTGGCACCACCGCACTGCCATCCTCGGCGACCGCCAGCACGGGCGGCTCGACGCCTTTCTCCGTGAGCATGCTGGCCAGGCTGCGAATGACGATGCCGGCCGCGCACAGCGCGATGATCGGCGTGTCCTGCTGGTACAAACCACGCAAGGTGTCGCCAAACGACGCATAGCTATGGTCGGTGCCTTCGACCCGCCCGCTCAGGCCATGGATCGCAGCACCTGGGTAAAGCCCCTTGATCCGCTGCGCCGTGGCCAGGCTGCCAGGGCCCAGAACGATGATCGCAGGCGCCTTGTGCATGTTCATCCCTGCCATTTTTCACCCGGCACGATGATCAACGAGAAGTACGGCGACGACTGCGGATCGACCTCATCCAGCGGCACGATCTTCTGATTGGCCATGGTCGCGCGCTCGACATACAGCGCACGACCGTCCAGGCCCAGTTCAGCCAGCACCTCGCGCACCTTGGGGAAGTTGCGGCCAAGCTTCATGATCACCGCTGCGTCGGCGTCGGCCAGGCGGCGCTTGAGCGCTTCGGCCGGCAACACGCCAGACAGCACCGACAGGCTCTGATTGCGGTACACCAGTGGCGCACCCAGCACTGAAGCCCCGCCGAGCATCGAGCACACCCCCGGAATCACTTCGGTGTCGTAGCGGTCGGCCAGTCGGTCGTGCAGATACATGTACGAGCCGTAGAAGAACGGGTCGCCCTCGCAGATCACCGCCACGTCACGGCCGGCATCCAGGTGCTCGGCCACCTGTACGCTGGCTTCGTCGTAGAAATCGCTGATCACCTGCTCGTAGGACAAGGGTGCTGGCAAGGCTTCGGTGGTCACCGGGTACACCAGCGGCAGCAAGGTCTGCTCAGGTTGCAGGTGCGCCTCGATGATGCCGAAGGCATTGCCACGCTTCCCCTTGGCCACGAAGTAGCCAACCACGGGCGACTCGCGCAGCAGGCGCAGCGCCTTGACGGTGATCAGTTCAGGGTCGCCAGGGCCCACGCCCAGGCCCAGCAGACGTCCGCGCGGCGTCATCACTCCACCTCCGTGGCCAGGGCGTTGACCGCGGCGGCGGCCATCGCACTGCCGCCCAGGCGGCCCTGCATGATCACGAACGGCACGCCACGGCTGTCGGCGGCAAGCATCGCCTTGGATTCGGCGGCACCGACGAAGCCGACCGGGAAACCGAGGATCAACGCAGGCTTCGGTGCACCAGCGTCGAGCATCTCCAGCAGATAGAACAAGGCGGTCGGCGCGTTGCCGATCACCACCACGCTGCCCTCAAGGTAAGGCCGCCACAGCTCCAGCGCCACGGCAGAGCGGGTATTACCGGCATCCTTGGCCAGGCCCGGCACGCTTGGGTCGCGCAGGGTGCAGATCACCTGGTTGTTGGCCGGCAGGCGCGCACGGGTGATGCCTTCGGCCACCATGTGCGCGTCACACAGGATCGGCGCACCGTTGGCCAGGGCCTGGCGCCCAGCGCGGCCCGCGCCTTCGGAGAACTGCAGGCCATCGATGGCGTCGACCATGCCACAGGCATGAATCACCCGCACGGCGAGCTTTTCGAGATCTGCGGGAATCCGCTCGAGCCGGGCCTCCTCACGGATGATCCGGAAGGAATTGCGATAGATCTCCTGACCATCGCGGATGTAGTCAATCATCAAGGTGCTCCGTCGGCAGGTCGAGCATGGCGCCTGCTTCGTTCAAGGTGAGGTTGGCGGCGCGCAGGGCACCGAAGCCCGGCAGGCGCGCATCGCGCAGGTAAAGGTCATAACGGCCCGGCGAGCGGGCCAGCAGCGTGGCTGGGGCGACGTGGGCCATGGCGCAGGATCGCGGGCAGCCAGACAAATGCACGCTGCCAGGAGCGCCTGGGCGCAACAGCGAGGCCAGGGCAACGGCATCGGCCTTGGTTTCGGCCTGGGCCTTGGCGCAGCCGCTGGCACCGGTGCAGGCGGTGATTCGGGCCAGGGGAGCCTGGCTGTCGCACAACAGGCCGGTGGCTGCGAGCGCCGCCAGCGCCTGATCGCTGCGGTCGGCAGCGATACTGGTCAGCACCAGGCTTTGCCAAGGGCTCATGCGCAGGCTGCCATCGCCCATTTCGCGGGCAACCTCTGCGGCGCCGCGCAGCATGTGGGGTGTCAGTCGCCCCAGCGGCGGTGCAACGCCCAGGGCAATGCCTTGGGCCTGGGGTAGAACGCCCAACCGGGGACTGGCGCGGCCTGTCCGCCTCCAGCTCAGCACGGCGGCATCGTGGCGGATATCCAGTCCGAGCCCATCGATGAACGCCTGGGGCGTGCAGCTTTTCAGCAATTGACGCATACGCGACTGCTCGGGGCTGGCCAGGTCGAGGAAGCGCTCCAGCACGGCACGCACCAGGGCCAAGCCCTGCGCCACCGGCACGGCGCCCAGCACTTGCCCATCGACCAGGCTGCCCGCCAGGCCAAACGCCAACCAGGTGCGATGCTCCAGGCGCACGGCCGACAGCCACAGGTCGTGTGGATGCTCAAGCATGGCCAGGCCCTCGCCGCCATCGAGCTGCACGGCGAACTTGGCGGAGAGCTGATGCAGGCGCGGGGTGCTTTCCAGCATCTGGAGGATCTCCAGCGCCAAGGGCCGCACATCCAGCAACATTGCCGGGTCATGCCCGGCCAGAGGGCTGAGCATGACGTTGCGCACATCGTCGCCAGCGGCCTCGCGCGGGCCGAGCCCGGCAGCCAGCAGGCTGTCGATCAAGCCGCTCGGATCGCGGCCAATGCCGCGAATCTGCAGGTTGCCCCGGTTGGTCGCCTCGATCACACCACCGGCATAACGCTCGGCTGCCGCCGCAACGGCTTCGGCCTGGTCGGCCAGCAGCAGGCCACCGGGCAACTTGATCCGGCAGATTCCACCGTCAAGCGCACTGACGATGCGCCACAACCCCGGACAAGCCGAGGGACGGGGTGAAACTTCGGGGGCGTTGGGCTGCTTCAATGGGGCGTCCGGCAATCTGCGAAAATGCGCTTGAGTGTAGAAGGCGCGGTATTATGCCTGCTTTGTCCGGCGGCATGAAAAGCCGGTGGTCTTGTGACGTGGTTTGGGGTCGGTGCACAACCCCGAAAATAGTGAAGAGGAACCCATGGCCCCCTGGCTGACAGTAGTAGGTATCGGCGAAGACGGATTCAGCGGTCTGGGCAAGCACGCCCGGCGCGCCCTGCTGAGCGCTTCGCGGATCATCGGCAGCCCGCGCCAGTTGGCCCTGCTGCCACGCTGCGTGCCTGGCGAGCGCCAGCCATGGCCTGCCCCCTTCTCCCTGGCCCCGGTCCTGGCCCTGCGCGGCGAGCCGGTGTGCGTGCTGGCCAGCGGCGACCCCATGTTCTACGGCGTCGGCGCCAGCCTGGCGCGACAGCTCCCCGCCGACGAGATGCAGGTGCTATCGATGCCCTCGTCCTGTGCCCTGGCCGCCGCCCGCCTCGGCTGGCCATTGCAGGAGGTGCAGGTGGTGTCGGTCGTCGGCCGGCCCCTGGCAACGCTGAACGCTCATCTGCACAGCGGTGTGCGCCTGCTGGTCCTGAGCAATGACGGCAGCAGCCCCGGTGCCATCGCTGCTTTGCTGCGCGAGCGGGGTTTCGGCCCCAGCCGCGTGCAAGTCTTCGAGCATCTGGGTGGCGTCGAGGAACGTCGCTTGTCAGCGACGGCCGAAGACTGGCCTGATGCACAGGTTGCCGCACTCAACCTGGTCGCCATCGAGTGCATCGCGACCCCGCATGCGTTGCGCCTGCCTCGGGTCGCCGGGCTGCCCGACGGGGCTTTTCGCCATGACGGCCAACTGACCAAACGCGATGTCCGCGCCATCACCCTGGCCCGCCTGGCACCGCAGCCGGGCGAGCTGCTGTGGGACGTGGGCGCGGGGTGCGGCTCGATTGGCATCGAGTGGATGCGCGCGCATCCTGCCTGTCGGGCACTGGCCATCGAAGCCGACGAAGGGCGGCAAGGCTTCATCGAACATAACCGCGACGCGCTGGGCGTGCCTGGGCTGCAGTTGATCCGTGGCAAGGCACCCGACGCCCTGCAGGCACTGGAGCGCCCCGACGCGATCTTCATCGGCGGCGGCGTCACCCGTGAGGGCGTATTGCCGCTGTGCTGGGAGCGTCTGCGGCCTGGTGGGCGCTTGGTCGCCAACGCCGTGACCCTGCAAAGCGAGTTGGCCCTGGCCCACTTCCGCGAACAGCACGGTGGCGAACTGACGCGTATCCACATCGCCCAGGCGCAACCTCTGGGCCGCTTCGACACCTGGCGCCAAGCCCTGCCAATCACCCTGCTCGACGTGGTGAAGCCTGCCGATGCGTGAAGAAACCCAAGAACAACCAGCCCCCCTGCGCAGCGGCCTGACCACCGGCAGCTGCGCCACGGCCACCAGCCTGGCGGCGGCGCGCCTGTTGCTGACCGGTGAGTGCCATGATGCGGTGAGCATTACCTTGCCCAAGGGCAAAGTGGTGCAGATGCGCCTGGAGTTTTGCCGGCGCAATGACCAAGGCGCTGAAGCCGGTACCCTGAAGGATGCAGGCGACGATCCGGACGTCACCCATGGGGCGTTGCTCTACACCCAGGTGCGTTTACTGGCGGAGCCAGGCATCCGCTTCGTCGCGGGTAAAGGCGTCGGCACGGTCACGCGACCTGGGCTGGTACTGGCGGTAGGCGAACCTGCGATCAACCCGGTGCCGCGGCGCATGATCAGCGAGCACCTGCAACAACTTGCCAGCGACTGTGCCTACGCTGGGGGCTTCGAGGTCACGGTCAACGTGCGCGACGGCGAACAGCTGGCGCTCAAGACCATGAACCCACGGCTGGGCATCCTGGGGGGCTTGTCGATTCTCGGCACCAGCGGCATCGTCCGGCCGTTTTCGTGCTCCGCCTACATCGCCTCGATTCACCAAGGCATCGACGTCGCCCATACCAACGGATACACCCACATCGCCGCCTGCACCGGCAATGCCAGCGAGGACACCATACGCCGCGTCTACGGCCTGCCGGAAATCGCCTTGATCGAGATGGGCGACTTCGTCGGCGCGGTGCTCAAGCACCTGCGCAAAGTGCCGGTAGCCCAAGTGACCTTGTGTGGCGGCTTCGGCAAGATCAGCAAGCTGGCGGCCGGGCACATGGACCTGCACAGCCGCCATTCGAGCATCGACCTGCCGCAACTGGCCGGCTGGGCGGCGGACATCGGTGCCGACCCGGCACTGCAAACCGCCATCGTCGCCGCCAACACCAGCCAGCAGGCGCTGGCCCTGGCCCATGCCCAAGGCATAGCCCTGGGTGATGCAGTGTGTGACCACGCCCTGGCCTTTGCCCGCAGCGTGGTGCCCGCGCAGGTGCGAATGGAAGTGATCGCCATCGACCGGCAAGGCGGCATCGTAGGCCGCGCGGGTACCTTATGAGCGGACGCATCCTGCTGCTCGGTGGCGTCACCGAGGCCCTGGCCATCGCCCGTCGACTGGGCCCCGAGCACGTCTACAGCTTGGCCGGTATAGGCCGTGTGCCCCAGGACCTGACTTGCCAGGTGCGCGTCGGCGGCTTCGGGGGAGCCGAGGGACTGGCGCGCTACCTGCGCGAAGCAGGCATTACCCTGCTGATCGACGCCACCCATCCCTATGCCGCACAGATCAGCCAGAACGCGGCAAGCGCCGCCCGCGCCACCAGCACCCCGTGCTGGGCCCTGCGCCGCCCGGCCTGGCAGCCTCAGCCTGGCGATGACTGGCGCGAGGTGGAAAACTGGGCGGACCTGATCCAGGCTCTCGCCCCTTTCCGCCGCCCGCTGTTCACCTTGGGCCGCGAGCCCTTGCAACATCTGGACGAGATACCGGCTGGCCAGTTCTGGACACTCCGCGCCCTAGAGGCCTGCCCAGGCAATGCGCGCTGCGAGGTGATCGGCGCACGCGGGCCGTTCGACATCGCCGGTGAGCGAGCGTTGTTCGATCGTCGGGACATCGATGTACTGGTCAGCAAGAACAGCGGCAGCGTGGCCACCGAGCCAAAGCTGGAAGTGGCGCGGGAACGGGGGGTGCCGGTACTGGTCCTGAAACGCCCGCCGTTGCCGAAGGCAGAGCGCGAATTCCACTCGGCAAGCACGCTGCTTGAGGCATTGGGCTTGCCAAGCACGGACCGCGCGGCGGATCTGCCGAAGCGCGGCCAGCCGGAAAGCCAGGTGGGCGAAGACTTTCAGCGTTAGCTGTGCGGCGTCGAAGCTGGATTCGGTCAGCGGATCGAAGCGAAGCGTCCAGGGGTACTGCGTCACTTCACCGCACCCCGCCATTTTTACCTATACTCCGCCGTACAATAGCCACCACGATTCCTGACCGGATCTCTCCATGCCCCCACGTCGGCACATCGCCTGGATAGCCTGCCTTGCAGTGCTGTTCAACCTGCTGGCCATGCCGCTGTCCTCTGCTGCGCCCAAGGGCCCTGCTGAGCAGCTGCTGTGGGGGGCTTTCTGTTCCAGCATGGCGGGCAAGGCCAAGGTCGATGTCCAGGCCCTGGCCAAGATCGACCTGGGTACGCAAAGCGACGACCACTCCAACATGCAGCACTGCTGGTGCTGTTCGGGCGCCGCGCCCTTGCTTGCCCTGCCGGGCTATCCGCCGCAATTGCACAATCCGCCCACCGTGCTTGCCGGGCTCGCGCCTCAGCTTGCCGCGTACCAACCTACGCCCCGCCAGCTTTGGCCCGCGCTCAACCCCCGAGCCTCTCCCCTGGTCTGAGTTCATCACGCTTTCGCTTCGAACCCGATCAGAACGGAGACATGCCCATGCTCGAACGCACCCTCATGCTGGCTGCCCTGCTGCTGCCTGGCGCCTACGCCAATGCCCACGAGTACACCGTAGGCGACCTGCACATCGCCCACCCCTGGTCGCTGGCGCTACCGCCGAACGCCCCCAACGTCGCGGCCTATTTCGTCGTCCACAACAATGGCAAGGCCGACGATCGCCTGCTCGGCGTCGACAGCCCGATCAGCGATGATGCGCAACTCCACGAGCACGCCCAGACCAGCGGCGGCACCATGAAGATGCAGCAGGTGCCAAGCGTAACGGTACCTGCGGGCAAGGACCTGACCTTCGCCCCTGGCGCCTACCACGTGATGCTGATGCAACCGAAAGAACGCAGCCTGCTCAGCGACGGCAAGCGCTTTCCATTGACCCTGCACTTCGAGAAGGCCGGCGACATCACCGTCGATGTGGCCGTGCAGAAGCAGCCACCGACGGACCAGCCGCAGGCCCACGAACACGCGCACTGACGCCAGCTGACAGGCGCTCGCCACCATGAGCCTGCCACGTAACAGCCTCAGCCGTACCACCCGCCCTGAACGCAGGCGCGTCGGTGGCGGTTGGCTGAGCCTGTTCGCCATGTGGATGATCTTCATCGGCCCGCTGATTTCCCAGTCGATGCCGATGGATCACCACGCCAGCATGAGCATGCCAATGGACATGCCAATGGCGGCTGCCCATCAGCATGGCGGCGATACACATCACGGCATGGGCAACGATGGCCAGTTGCATGTGATGTGGGAAAAATGCGGCTATTGCAGCCTGCTGTTCAACTGCCCCGCCCTGCCGCAAACCCTTAGCCCGCTCAGCGTAGCCAGCACAGCGCCCTCCACCTTCATCCTTGCACCCACGCGCCAGGGCCATGCCCGGCAGGCCGTGTTCCCCGGCGCACGCAGCCGCGCGCCGCCCCTTTCGATCAGCGTCTGAACCCCCGATATCGCCCGGAGCCAGGAGGCTTCGCGCTTACTCATGACTGATCGACTGGAATCATTATGTCCGGCTGCACCCCTGTATTCACTCCCGCCGTCTGCGGGACCCTCGCCGCACTGTGCGGCTCGCTGCTCGCCCCCATGGCCTTGGCCGCCGATACCGGCCATGAAGGCCATGAAGCGGAACTGAGCCCGACGGTGATCACCGCCGTAGCGCCAAGCTCGCCGCTGACCGTCGTCACCCATCCGAAAGACCCTCGCCAACCGGTGCCGGCCAGCGATGGTGCCGACTACCTCAAGACCATTCCCGGCTTCTCGGCGATCCGCGCCGGCGGCACCAATGGCGACCCCGTACTGCGCGGCATGTTCGGCTCACGCCTGAACATCCTCACCAACGGCGGCGTGATGCTCGGCGCTTGCCCCAACCGGATGGACGCGCCGACCTCCTACATTTCGCCGGAAACCTACGACCGCCTCACCGTCATCAAAGGCCCGCAAAGCGTGATCTGGGGCCCCGGGGGCTCGGCTGGCACCATTCTCTTCGAACGCGATCCGGAACGCTTCGGCACCCTCGGCAGCCGCGTCAACGCCAGCCTACTGGCCGGCTCCAACGGCCGCTTCGACAAGGTCCTCGACGCGGCGGCTGGCAACAGCCTCGGTTACGCTCGCTTCGTCGGTAACCAGTCACGCTCGGACGACTACAAGGACGGCAATGGCGACACCGTGCCGTCTCGCTGGGACAAATGGAACGGCGATGTGACCCTTGGCTGGACGCCAGATCAGGACACCCTGCTGGAGCTTACCGCCGGCAAGGGCGACGGCGAGGCACGCTACGCCGGGCGGGGCATGGATGGTTCGCAGTTCAAGCGCGAGAGCCTAGGCCTGCGCTTCGAGAAATCCAACCTGGGCGAGGTGCTCGACAAAATCGAGGCGCAGGTCTACTACAACTACGCCGACCATGTGATGGACAACTACAGCCTGCGTACTCCGTCAGGCACCGGCATGATGGCCGGGCCGATGGCCGCCGCTGTCGAACGCCGCACGCTGGGGGCACGGATCAAGGCCACCTGGCGCTGGGCCGATGTGCAACTGATCAGCGGCATCGACGCGCAGACCAACGAGCACCGCGCGCGCAGCGCAATGGGCGTGGACACCTACAAGGACAAACCCTGGGACAAGGACGCCGACTTCCACAACTATGGCGCCTTCGGCGAACTCACCTGGTACGCCACCGGCGAAGACCGCCTGGTCACCGGCCTGCGCCTGGACCGTGCCTCAGCCAGGGACTTTCGCGAGGACAGCGCCACCCAGGGCAACACCCGTGCCGACACCCTTCCCAGCGGCTTCGTTCGCTACGAGCACGACCTGGCGGCGTTGCCAGCCACCACCTACATCGGCCTCGGCCATGCCCAGCGCTTCCCCGATTATTGGGAGCTGTTCTCCCCGGACCAGGGCCCAACCGGCTCGACCAATGCCTTCGACAGCATCAAGCCTGAGAAAACCACCCAGCTCGACGTTGGCATCCAGTACCGCGACGAGCGCCTGGAAGCCTGGGCCTCGGGATATATCGGGCAGGTACGCGACTACATCCTGTTCGACTATCGCACCGGCATGATGGGCATGAGCAGTACCCAGGCACAGAACATCGACGCCCGCATCATGGGCGGCGAACTGGGGGCGGCCTACAAGCTGACCGAAAACTGGAAGGCCGACGCCACCCTGGCCTACGCCTGGGGCAAGAACAGCAGCGACGGCAAGGCACTGCCGCAAATGCCACCGCTGGAGAGCCGCCTGGGCCTGACCTACAGCCGCGACACCTGGAGCGTCGGCGCCCTCTGGCGCCTGGTCGCCGAACAGAACCGTATCGCCGAGAACCAGGGCAACGTGGTGGGCAAGGACTATCAGAAAAGCGCGGGCTTCGGCGTGTTCTCGCTCAACGGCGCCTACAAGGTGAGCCACAACCTCAAGCTCAGCGCGGGGGTCGACAACCTGTTCGACAAGGCCTACGCCGAGCACCTGAACCTGGCAGGGAATGCCGGGTTCGGCTACCCGGCCAGTGATCCACAGCCGGTGAACGAGCCAGGCAGGACCTTCTGGACCAAGGTCGATTTCAGCTTCTGACAATAACAACGGGCGCGGCTTCGGGCGCGCCCATCAGCAGGTCAAGACAGGAGGCTCCCATGAGCGGAACACGCATTTCTTTCTACAACCTGGCCTGGCGTTGGCATTTCTATGCGGGGCTGTTCGTCGCGCCCTTCATGATCCTGTTGGCGATCACCGGGATCATCTACCTGTTCAAGCCACAGCTCGATCCTTTGATGTACCGCGACCTGATGGTGGTCGAAGCCGGTACGCAGCGACAGGGTGCCGACACCCTGTTGGCCGAAGTGCGCCAGGCCTATCCACAGGGGCACGTGGGCCAGTACCTGCCGCCCGTCGATGCCGAGCGCAGTGCGCAGTTCGTGGTGCACGAGGGCGCTCGCGAGCTCAACGTCTTCGTTGACCCCTATACCGGCAAGATCCTCGGCGACCAGGACGCCAAGCAGAACCTGCAGGCTATCGCCCGGGCCCTGCACGGCGAGCTGATGGTCGGCACGGTCGGCGACAGGCTGGTCGAGCTGGCTGCCGGCTGGGGTATCGTGCTGGTGGTGTCTGGCCTGTACCTGTGGTGGCCGCGAGGGCGCAGCGGTGGCGGCGTGTTGTGGCCCAGGCTGTCTGCCCGTGGCCGCGTGTTGTGGCGCGACCTGCACGCAGTAAGCGGCTTCTGGGGCTCGGCGCTGTTGCTGATGATGCTGCTCAGCGGCATGACCTGGACCGGGCTGTGGGGCAAGCAGTACGCCGATCTGTGGAACCGCTTCCCGGCGGCCATGTGGAACGACGTGCCCAAGTCGGACCAGCAAGCGCGTGAACTCAACAGCGCCCATCGCCAGACCGTGCCCTGGGCCATGGAGAACACCCCAATGCCACAATCCGGTGCCCATGCCGAACATGCTGGGCATCACATGATGTCCAACGCGCCAGCGGCGCCCCAAGTGAGCGTGCAGCAGGTCGAGGACATCGCCACC
Organism: Pseudomonas taiwanensis DSM 21245; assembly: GCF_000425785.1. GTDB lineage: Bacteria > Pseudomonadota > Gammaproteobacteria > Pseudomonadales > Pseudomonadaceae > Aquipseudomonas > Aquipseudomonas taiwanensis. The sequence continues at coordinate 473,498 of NZ_KE384450.1, read as the reverse complement.
GCCCGCCAGGTCGAACCCGGCTACAGCATCACGCTACCGACCACGGCCGAAGGCGTATTCACCGTCTCGGTGTTCGCCGACGATCCGCGCAACGATGCCACCCTGCACGTGGATCAGTACAGCGGCAAGGTTCTGGCCGACGTGCGCTGGCACGACTACAGCCCGGTGGCCAAGACCACCGAACTGGGTGTGATGCTGCATGAAGGCAAGATGTTCGGGGCACTGAACCAGATCATCATCCTGCTGGTGTGCCTGATGATTCTGCTGGGTTCGGTCAGCGGCCTGGTGATGTGGTGGAAGCGCCGGCCAGCAGGTGGCCTGGGCGTGCCGCCGCTGCGCCATGACCTGCCGCGCTGGAAGACGGCGGTGGCAGTGATGCTGGTGCTCGGGGTGATGTTCCCGCTGGTGGGAGTGTCGATGGTCGTGATGTGGGGGGTGGACAGCCTGGTGCTGCGGCGCCACCGGGCGTTGGCCAATGCCTGAATCTCGATAGGTGCCGGCCCTTTCGCGGGTTTTCCCGCGAAAGGGCCGCCGCGGGACACAGGCTGCCACCCAAAAAACGAGTCGATCTGTCACGCACACATCTGGAACGAGCGTGTTAGCCTAGCCGGCTACCTCTGAAAAGAAGACCGACTCTCGATGGAATGCAGCCCATGACCCGGACCTCATCTCCTCCTGCTGAAGATCAGCACCTGCAACGCAACCTCACCAACCGCCACATCCAACTGATCGCCATTGGCGGCGCGATCGGCACCGGCCTGTTCATGGGCTCGGGCAAGACCATCAGCCTGGCAGGCCCTTCGATCATCTTCGTCTACATGATCATCGGCTTCATGCTGTTCTTCGTCATGCGCGCCATGGGCGAGCTGCTGCTGTCGAACCTCAACTACAAGTCGTTCATCGACTTCTCTGCCGACCTGCTCGGCCCATGGGCGGGCTACTTCACGGGTTGGACCTACTGGTTCTGCTGGGTAGTCACCGGCATTGCCGACGTGGTCGCCATCGCCGCATACACCCAGTTCTGGTTCCCCGAACTGCCGCAGTGGATACCCGCGCTGACCTGCGTGGCGGTGCTGCTGTCGCTGAACCTGGTGACCGTGAAAATGTTCGGTGAACTCGAGTTCTGGTTCGCCCTGATCAAGATCGTCGCCATCCTCGGCCTGGTCGCCACCGGGCTGTACATGGTCGTGACCGGTTTCAACGCACCTAGCGGCCATACCGCGCAACTGGCCAATCTGTGGAACGACGGCGGCATGTTCCCCAATGGCCTGATGGGCTTCTTCGCAGGCTTCCAGATTGCCGTGTTCGCCTTCGTCGGCATCGAGCTGGTCGGTACCACCGCTGCTGAAGCGAAGAACCCAGAGCGCACCCTGCCACGGGCGATCAACTCGATCCCGGTGCGGATCATCGTGTTCTATGTCCTGGCGCTGGTCGCGATGATGGCCGTGACCCCATGGCGCGAGGTGGTGCCGGGCAAGAGCCCGTTCGTCGAGCTGTTCGTGCTGGCGGGTTTGCCGGCGGCGGCAAGCATCATCAACTTCGTGGTGCTGACCTCGGCAGCGTCGTCCGCCAACAGCGGCGTGTTCTCCACCAGCCGCATGCTCTATGGCCTGTCCCAGGAAGGCGATGCACCCAAGGCATTCGAGAAATTGTCGAGCCGCTCGGTGCCGGCCAACGGCCTGTACTTCTCCTGCACCTGCCTGCTGCTCGGGGCAGTGTTGATCTACCTGGTACCCAACGTGATCGAGGCATTCACCCTGGTGACCACCGTGTCGGCGGTGCTGTTCATGTTCGTGTGGACGCTGATCCTGCTGTCATACCTGAAGTACCGCAAGCACCGCGCGGCGCTGCACCAGGCTTCGATCTACAAGATGCCTGGCGGTCGTTTCATGTGCTACGTCTGCCTGGCGTTCTTCGCGTTCATCCTGGTGCTGCTGAGCCTGGAAGCGGACACCCGCTCTGCGCTGGTGGTGACGCCGATCTGGTTCCTGCTGCTGGCGGTGACCTATCAGTTCGTACGCAGCAAGCGGCATCCGCGTGCAGCCATGAGTGAAGCGTCCAACAGCTGATACAACCCTTGGGGCTGCTACGCGGCCCCAATCCTGTGCACGCCAAAAGCGCAGGCACCAAATCGGATCCACTTCACGCCCTAATACCTCGCACAACCCCTCTATTGTGCACCTTCTGCCACTAGGCACACCCCTTGCAACGCCCCTCCCCGCTTGCCCAACACCATAAAAAACTCAGCGGAGAGAGCACATGAAGCGTCGCAGTCTGATCAAGGCCTTTACCCTCAGCGCATCGCTCGCGGCGATGGGCCTGAGCTGGAGCATCCAGGCCGCCGAAACCATCAAGGTCGGCATCCTGCATTCTTTGTCCGGGACCATGGCGATTTCCGAGACATCGCTCAAGGACATGGCGCTGATGACCATCGACGAGATCAACGCCAAGGGCGGGGTCAACGGCAAGATGCTCGAGCCGGTGGTGGTCGACCCGGCCTCCAACTGGCCGCTGTTCGCCGAAAAGAGCCGCCAACTGCTGACCCAGGACAAGGTCGCCGTGGTGTTTGGCTGCTGGACTTCGGTGTCGCGCAAGTCTGTGCTGCCGGTGTTCGAGGAGCTCAATGGCCTGCTGTTCTACCCGGTGCAGTACGAGGGTGAAGAGATGTCGCCCAACGTGTTCTACACTGGCGCCGCGCCGAACCAGCAGGCCATCCCGGCCGTGGAATACCTGATGAGCGAGGACGGCGGCAGCGCCAAGCGCTTCTTCCTGCTGGGTACCGACTATGTCTACCCACGTACCACCAACAAGATCCTGCGCGCCTTCCTGCACAGCAAGGGCGTGGCGGACAAAGACATCGAAGAGGTCTACACGCCGTTCGGCCACAGCGACTACCAGACCATCGTCGCCAACATCAAGAAGTTCTCCGCCGGTGGCAAGACTGCGGTCATTTCCACCGTCAACGGCGACTCCAACGTGCCGTTCTATAAGGAACTGGCCAACCAGGGTCTGAAGGCCACCGACGTGCCGGTGGTGGCCTTCTCGGTGGGTGAGGAAGAGCTGCGCGGTATCGACACCAAGCCACTGGTGGGCCACCTGGCCGCGTGGAACTACTTCGAGTCGGTGGATAACCCAGTCAACCAGAAGTTCGTCGCCGACTGGAAAGCCTATGCCAAGGCCAAGAACCTGCCAGGCGCCGACAAGGCAGTGACCAACGACCCGATGGAGGCCACTTACGTGGGCATCCACATGTGGGCACAGGCTGCCGAGAAGGCCAAGTCGACCGATGTCGACAAGGTCCGCGAAGCCCTGGCCGGGCAGACCTTCAAGGCACCGTCGGGCTTCACCCTGACCATGGACAAGACCAACCACCACCTGCACAAGCCCGTGATGATCGGCGAGATCCAGGATGACGGGCAATTCAGCGTGGTGTGGGAAACCGAGCAGCCGCTGCGTGCACAGCCGTGGAGCCCGTTCATTCCGGGCAATGAGAAGCGGCCGGACTACGCGGTGAAAGGTAACTGAGTGCATTGGGGCCGCTTTGCGGCCCATTCGCGGGTAACCCAGCGTCCACAGAGACCGCACCCTATTCAAACTGTGCAGCGTACCTGTGGGAGCGGGTTGACCCGCGAAGAATCCACCGCCGATTTCCAGGATTACCCGCATGCTCAGACTGCTGCTCACCCTGCTCCTGCTGATGCCCTTGGCAACCCAGGCCAACGAGGGCGAATTCTTCCTCACCGCCAAGCCCGCCGAGCAGGCTCGCCTGCTCGAAGGCTGGGCGGCGCAACCCGATGCCGCGCGTCTTGCGCTGCTGGAAAACCTTCGTCAGGGCCGCATCGCCGAAGGTGATAGCCGCAAAGTCCGCCTCAACAACCGCCTGCGCGGGCTGATCGACAACGCCCTGGCCAGCCACCAACTGCTGAGCGACAACCGCGACACGCGTCTGACCGCCGCCCAGCAACTGCAGAAAAGCGCACAACCGGCGCAAATGGCCTTTCTCGACCGGCGCTTCGCCAGCGAGCAGGACGCCGCCGTGCATGCCGCGCTCGGCCTGGCACTGGCCAACCTGCAATTAGGCGCCAGCGAACCGGCCGTGCGCCTGGCAGCCGTGCGCCTGCTCGGCGAAACCGGCGACCCCCTGGCCCGTACCCGGCTGGAAGCGCTGTTGCAACCTGACGCCGAACGCGACCCCGGCGTGCGTACCGCGGCCGAAACCAGCCTGGCCCAGGTCAAACGCAAGCTGCTGGCAGGCGAATTGCTCGGCCAGGCCTTCAGCGGGCTGTCCCTGGGCTCGATCCTGCTGCTGGCCGCCCTGGGCCTGGCGATCACCTTCGGCCTGCTCGGGGTGATCAACATGGCCCACGGCGAGATGTTGATGCTGGGCGCCTACAGCACCTACATGGTCCAGGTGCTGCTGCAACGCTATGCACCGGGCGCCATCGAGTTCTATCCACTGATCGCTTTGCCTGTGGCCTTCGCTGTCAGCGCCGGGGTCGGCATGGCGCTGGAACGTACCGTCATCCGCCACCTCTACGGCCGGCCGCTGGAAACCCTGTTGGCGACCTGGGGCATCAGCCTGATCCTGATCCAGGCCATTCGTCTGATCTTCGGCGCGCAGAACGTCGAAGTGAGCAACCCGGCATGGTTGTCCGGTGGCATCCAGGTGCTGCCTAACCTGGTGCTGCCATACAACCGCCTGGTGATCATCGGCTTCGCCCTGGCGGTGGTACTGCTCACCTGGCTGCTGCTCAACCGCACCCGACTGGGGCTGAACGTGCGTGCCGTGACCCAGAACCGCAACATGGCGGCCTGCTGCGGCGTTTCCACCGGGCGCGTCGACATGCTCGCCTTCGGCCTCGGCTCTGGTATTGCGGGGCTCGGCGGCGTGGCCTTGAGCCAGGTCGGCAACGTTGGCCCGGACCTGGGCCAGAGCTACATCATCGATTCGTTCCTGGTGGTGGTGCTCGGCGGTGTCGGCCAGCTCGCCGGCAGCCTCTGGGCAGCCTTTGGCCTGGGCATCGCCAACAAGCTGCTGGAGCCGCAGATTGGCGCGGTACTCGGCAAGATCCTCATCCTTGCGTTGATCATTCTGTTCATCCAGAAACGCCCGCAAGGCCTGTTCGCCCTCAAGGGACGGGTAATCGACTGATGAACCAGCCTCTGCTTGTTACCGCTTCGCAAAAGGCCGGGCCACGCCTGACCCTGGCCATCGGTGCCCTCGTCGTGCTGGTGCTGGTGGCCCTGCCACTGCTGTCACTGCTGCCGGCGGACAACGCCCTGCAGGTCTCGGCCTACACACTGACGCTGGTCGGCAAGATCCTCTGCTATGCCATCGTCGCGCTGGCACTGGACCTGGTGTGGGGGTATGCCGGCTTGCTGTCCCTTGGTCATGGCCTGTTCTTCGCCCTGGGGGGCTACGCCATGGGCATGTACCTGATGCGCCAGGCCGCTGGCGACGGCTTGCCTGGGTTCATGACATTCCTGTCGTGGAACGAGCTGCCCTGGTACTGGGCTGGAACCCAGCACTTCGCCTGGGCGCTATGCCTGGTAGTGCTGGCACCTGGGCTGCTGGCGCTGGTGTTCGGTTTCTTCGCCTTCCGTTCGCGGATCAAGGGCGTGTATTTTTCGATCATGACCCAAGCGCTGACCTTCGCCGGCATGCTGCTGTTCTTCCGCAACGAGACGGGCTTCGGTGGCAACAACGGGTTCACCAGCTTCCGCACCATCCTGGGCTTCGACATCGCCGCCCAGGGCACCCGGGCGGTTCTGTTCCTGCTGACGGTCGGCCTGCTGCTGGCGAGCCTGTACCTGTGCTGGCGTCTGACCCAGAGCAAGTTCGGACGCTTGCTCACCGCCGTGCGCGATGCCGAGAACCGCCTGATGTTCTGCGGTTACGACCCGCGCGGGTTCAAGCTGCTGGTGTGGGTGCTCAGCGCGGTTCTATGCGGCCTGGCCGGCGCCTTGTACGTGCCCCAGGTAGGCATCATCAACCCCAGCGAGATGTCGCCGACCAACTCCATCGAAGCCGCGGTATGGGTCGCCCTGGGTGGCCGTGGCACGCTGATCGGCCCGTTGCTCGGCGCCGGCCTGGTCAATGGCATGAAGAGCTGGTTCACCGTGGCATTCCCGGAATTCTGGCTGTTCTTCCTCGGCGCGCTGTTCATCCTCGTCACCCTTTACCTGCCCAAGGGGGTGGTCGGCCTGTTGAAAAAAAGGAGCCAGCCATGAAAGGCGTCCCCCCTGTGCATCCGGAGTTCATGCTCGAACCGGTTTTCGACAACCTCGGCCCCAGCCGTGACGCCATCGGCCTGGGCCAGCGTCGCAAGGCCGGCCTGGATACCCGCCACGGCACGGTGCTGAGCCTGGAAGACATCAGCGTGAGCTTCGATGGCTTCAAGGCCCTCAACGCGCTGAACCTCTACATCGGCGTCGGCGAGTTGCGGTGCATCATCGGCCCCAACGGGGCGGGCAAGACCACGATGATGGACGTGATCACCGGCAAGACCCGTCCGGACACCGGCAGTGCCTACTTCGGCGACACCCTCGACCTGACCCGCATGAGCGAGTACCAGATCGCCCAGGCCGGGATCGGCCGCAAGTTCCAAAAGCCGACGGTGTTCGAGGCGCTGACGGTGTTCGAGAACCTGGAGCTGGCGCTCAAGACCGACAAATCGGTCTGGGCCAGCCTCGCGGCGCGCTTGAGCGGCGAACAGCGCCAGCGCATCGAAGAGGTGCTCAGCACCTTGCGCCTGCTGCCCTTGGCTCAGCGCCAGGCGGGGTTGCTGTCCCATGGCCAGAAGCAGTTCCTGGAGATCGGCATGCTGCTGGTGCAGGAGCCGCAATTGCTGTTGCTGGACGAGCCGGTGGCCGGCATGACCGATGCCGAGACCGAGTTCACCGCCGAACTGTTCAAGGGTCTGGCCGGCAAGCACTCGCTAATGGTGGTGGAACATGACATGGGGTTTGTCGGCAGCATTGCCGACCATGTGACGGTGTTGCACCAGGGCAGTGTGCTGGCGGAGGGATCGCTGGAGCAGGTGCAGGCCAATGAGCGGGTGGTCGAGGTGTATCTGGGCCGATGATTCTCCGGTGGCTGTGCCAGCCTCTTCGTGGTTTACCCGCAAAGCGGCTGGCATGAGCACTGCAACCATTTCAGGAATTCTCACATGCTGAAAATCGACTCCCTGCACCAGTTCTACGGCGGCAGCCACATCCTCCGAGGCTTGTCCTTCGAGGCCAAGGTCGGCGAGGTCACCTGCCTGCTCGGGCGCAACGGCGTGGGCAAGACCACCCTGTTGCGCTGCTTGATGGGGCTGGTGCCAGCCCGCGAAGGCAGCATCGAATGGGAAGGCAAGGCCATCACCACGCTCAAGCCCCAGCAACGGGTGCATGCCGGTATCGCCTATGTGCCCCAAGGCCGCGAGATTTTTCCGCGCCTGACCGTCGAGGAGAACCTGCTGATGGGCCTGTCGCGCTTCCCGGCCCGCGAAGCCCGTGAAGTGCCCGCGTTCATCTACGAGCTGTTCCCAGTGCTCGAACAGATGAAACAACGGCGGGGGGGCGATCTCTCCGGCGGCCAGCAGCAACAGCTGGCCATCGGCCGCGCGCTGGCCAGCCGCCCACGCCTGCTGATCCTCGACGAGCCCACCGAAGGCATCCAGCCCTCGGTGATCAAAGAGATCGGCGCAGTGATCCGGCGCCTGGCAGCGCGCGGCGACATGGCCATCTTGCTGGTGGAACAGTTCTACGACTTCGCCGAGGCGCTGGCGGACCAGTACCTGGTCATGGCCCGTGGTGAGATCGTGCAACGGGGTCGTGGCGAAAACATGCAGGCAGAAGGTGTGCGCGGGCTGGTAACCATTTAATCTGCAGCCATCGATCCTGCGAGACGCTGTCATGAGTTACGAAATCCGCGACGCCCTGCCCGCCGATGTGCCGGGCATCCTCGACATCTACAACGACGCGGTGCGCAACACCACGGCCATCTGGAACGAAACACCGGTCGACTTGGCCAACCGCCAGGCCTGGTTCGAAGCCCGGGCACAACAGGGGTATCCAATCCTGGTGGCCGTGGATGACAGCGGTGTACTGGGTTATTCCTCGTTCGGTGACTGGCGGCCATTCGAGGGCTTTCGCCATACCGTGGAGCACTCGGTGTACATCCGCGACGATCAGCGTGGCAAAGGACTCGGGCCGCAGCTGATGAGTGCGCTGGTCGAGCGTGCCCGGGGTTGTGGCAAGCATGTGATGGTGGCGGCCATCGAGAGCGGCAATGCGGCGTCGGTGCGCCTGCATGAACGGCTGGGGTTCGTGGTGACCGGGCAAATGCCGCAGGTTGGAGTGAAGTTCGGGCGCTGGCTGGACCTGACCTTCATGCAGTTGCTGCTGACCCCAGGAGCTGAACCACGCTGAAGCGCCTTCCCCTGTGCAAACGGCCTTGCGTCGCGAAAGGGCTGCAAAGCAGCCCCTGCAACCTTGAGGCTGGGCCAGAAATCGGCCGTTACGGCCTAGAGTTGGGTAAACCTGCCCAGGCGCTGCCTCAACATACTGTTCTCACTGCGCAACTGCTGCACCTCCTGCAGTAGTTCCAGCGCCAGGGCCACGCCTTCCCATTCCAGATCCAGCTCCTGGTGCAGCTTGACCGCGCGCCTGGCCAACAGCGGCGCCTGGTCGTCGAACAGCCAGTCTTCCGGCGTTCGCCCCTTTGGTTCAACGATGCCGTGCTCGACGATCTCGATCACGTAATCCTTCGTGATGTTGGCTTCCTGGCACAGGGTGCGCATATCCAGTTGAACGATCAGGGTGCTGCTCATGATCACTTACTCCATTGAGCCCTCGGATTGAACGCTGCCTTCTCGGAAAGCTTGGTCCACAGTTCGCGGGCAGCCTCATTGGATGTGGTCGGCATGACCACCTTGAGCTGCGCGTAAAGGTTGCCGCGCTCGCCCTGTTTGTTCACCAGCCCCATGCCCTTTACGCGCAGGCGCTGGCCGCTCTGGCTATCGGGGCGGATGGTCAGGTTGATCTTGCCCTCCAGGGTCGGCACCTCCACCTTGGTGCCCAGGGCTGCCTCCCACGGTGCCAGCGGCACAGTGACGATCAGGTCATGACCTTCGACATCGAACAGTGGGTGCGGTGCCATGCGAATGGTCAGGAACAGGTCGCCATTGGCCCCGCCACCGCTGCCCGGCGCACCCTGGCCTTTGAGGCGAATGCGCTCGCCGTCGGTCACCCCGGCGGGAATCTTCACGTTCAGGGTCTTGGTGGTGAACCCAGTGCGCTGGCCTGCACCATTGGTTTGCGGCACCTGGAAGCTGATCTGCTTGGATTCCTTGCTCAGGGTCTCTTCGAGGAAGATCGCCAGTTCCAGTTCCACGTCCTGCCCTCGCCTACCCGCACTGCGCTGTTGACCACGGCCACCGAAGGGGTTGCCGCCACGGGCGCCGAAGATCGAGCTGAAGAAGTCGGAGAAATCGCCGCCTTCGAAACCGCCACCACCCCCCCGGCTTTCCCAGCCTGGGGGCGCCTGGAACGGTCGGCCATGCTGGCCGCCGTACTTGCGAATTTCGTCGTACTCGGCGCGCTTCTGCGCATCGCCCAGCACTTCATAGGCCTCGTTGGCCTCCTTGAATTTCTCCTCGGCGTCGCGCTCCTTGCTGACGTCGGGGTGATACTTACGCGCCAGCTTGCGGTACGCGGCCTTGATCGCCTTTTCGTCCGCGGTGGCCTCTACGCCAAGTATCTTGTAGTAGTCTTTGAAGTCCATCTATGGATCACCAGTGTGAAATTGCGTGTTGCTTCTGAAGATTGGGGTCAAGCATAGCCTTTCAAGCTTCGCTTGGCTTTGCTCCAAGGCAGACGGCCGGTCTTGATTCTGTTGCCAAGTGGCATAAACTGCGCGGCCGTTTTGCCTCCGGAAGCCTTTTCCCATGTCTGACGTATCACCGGCCCGCGCCCTCGGTATCGACTTCGGCACCTCGAACTCCACCGTCGGCTGGCACCGCCAGGGCGCTTCGTCGCTGATCGCCCTTGAAGATGGCAAGATCACCTTGCCCTCGGTGGTGTTCTTCAACCTCGAAGAGCGCCGCCCGGTGTATGGCCGTCTGGCGCTGCACGAGTACCTGGAAGGCTATGAAGGCCGCCTGATGCGTTCGCTCAAGAGTCTGCTGGGCTCCAAGTTGATCAAGCACGACACCAGCGTGCTGGGCAGCGCCCTGCCGTTCAAGGACCTGCTGGGCATGTTCATCGGCGAGCTGAAAAAACGCGCCGAGGCTGCCGCCGGTCGCGAATTCGAGCACGTGGTGCTGGGCCGCCCGGTGTTCTTCGTCGATGAAGACCCGGCTGCCGACCAAGAGGCCGAGGACACCCTCGCCGAAGTGGCGCGCAAGATCGGCTTCAAGGACGTGTCGTTCCAGTACGAGCCCATCGCCGCGGCCTTCGACTACGAGTCGGGCATCAGCCGCGAAGAGCTGGTGCTTATCGTCGATATCGGCGGTGGTACTTCGGACTTTACCCTGATCCGCCTGTCGCCCGAGCGCCACGAGGTGGCCGAACGCCAGAGCGACATCCTTGCCACCGGCGGCGTGCACATTGGCGGTACCGATTTCGACAAGCAACTGAGCCTGCAAGGGGTGATGCCATTGTTCGGCTATGGCAGCCGGATGAAAAGCGGCGCCCTGATGCCCACCAGCTACCACCTTAACCTGGCCACCTGGCACACCATCAACGCCCTGTACTCGCAGAAGTCGCAACTGGCGCTGGGCAGCATGCGCTACGACATCGAGGATACACTCGGCATCGACCGTCTGTTCAAGCTGATCGAGCAGCGCGCCGGGCACTGGCTGGCGATGGAAGTGGAAGCCAGCAAGATCGAGCTGACCGAGCACGATAGCCGACGCATCGACCTGGGCCGCGTCGAGCGGGAGCTGGGTGTCGACCTGACCCGCACACTGTTCGAAGGCGCTATCGAGGGGTTGCTGGAGCGTGTGCGTGGCAGCGTGACCGAGCTGCTGGGCAAGGCTGGTGTAAGCCCAGCCCAGGTGGACACGGTGTTCTTCACCGGGGGCTCCAGCGGCATTCCCGCGCTGCGCAACAGTGTGGCGGCAATGCTGCCCAATGCCCAGCACGTGGAAGGCAACATCTTCGGCAGTATTGGGAGCGGCTTGGCGATCGAGGCGCGCAAGCGATACGGCGCGGCCTGAATCCTTCCCTGCCTCATCGCCCGCAGCAGCCGGCGAGCCGGCGATGAGGCAGGGGAACCTACACCAGCTCGGCCCGCTTCAACTCACTCTTCAGATACGCGTAGTAAACAGGCCCCGCCACCACCCCTGGCAGCCCGAACGCCGCCTCGAACACCAGCATCGCCAACAGCAGCTCCCAGGCCTTGGCACTGATTTGCCCGCCAACGATCCGCGCATTGAGGAAATACTCGACCTTGTGGATGACGATCAGATAGCCCAAGGCGGCGGCCGCCACCCAGATCGACAGCGACAACCCGACAATGGTGATCAAGGTGTTGGACATCAGGTTGCCGATGACCGGCAGCAGCCCCAGCAGGAAGGTCAACACGATCAGCGTCTTGGTCAACGGCAGGTGCACGCCGAACAGAGGCAGCACCACCGCCAGGAAGATGCCGGTGAACACGGTGTTGAGCAGCGAGATCTTGATCTGTGCGAAGACGATGTTGCGAAACGCCTGCACCAGCAGGCTAAGCCGCTCGAACAGTGCCGCCGCCAGGGGTTTGCGCCGAGAAATGTCGGGAATGCGCTGCAGGGCGACGATGGCACCCAGGATCATGCCGATCAGCAGGGTCACGAACATGTGCGCCATGCCCTTGCCCACCAGCTGCAGGTCGCTGAGGTGGCTTTTGATCCAGTCACCGATGGCGACCTTGAACTCAGCGGCGCTGGCCGGCAGGTAGCCTTCGATGAACGGCGGCAGTTGGCCACGTGCACGCTCTACCAGGCCGATGAACTTGTCTAGCGAGGCACCGGGGTTCTCGGCTTCGTGCAGCAGAAAGCTGAAGGCTCCGGCGATCAGCAGCGCCAGGTTACTGACCACCAAGGTCCCCAGCATGGCCACGGCCAGCCAGCGTGCCCGTTGGCCGGTAATGACCGGCTGCAAGCGTGGCGTGAGCATGTTGACCAGTTCGAACACCAGTAACCCGGCCAGCAGGCTGGGCAGCAACTTGAGGGGCAACGCCAGCAACAGGCCGGCAAATACGATGATCCAACTGGCCAGGTTGATCTGGCGGGGGGTGAAGGTCATACAGCCTCAGCGGCAGACAACGGAAAAGATTCGCAGTCTGCCAGCCTTCGTCCTACAGGCATAGGCACAGGTCATTTCTTCTTCAGGCAGTCGCTCATGAAAGCCTTGCGCTCGTCCCCCTTAAGCGCCTTGGCGGTGGCGTCGGCGTTGCAGGTTTTCATTTTTTCCTGCTGGGTCGCCTTGAGGCACTTGCTCATGAATGCCTTGCGCTCGTCCCCTTTTAGGGCTTGTTCGGTGGCTTCGGCATTGCAGGTTTTCATCTTCTCCTGTTGCGCCGTGGCGGCGAATCCTTGCCCACAGATCAACACACCCAACACCAGCACAGGCACTTGCAGCATCTTCATGGAGTGGTCTCCTTGTCTCCGCGCCCGATGCACGGACATGGGGCTGAGTGTAGTCGTTTTCTCTACAGCCCTGCAGCCTTGAGCCGGGCTGCGTGCTCGGTGAACAGCCGCACCGGATCGGCCCCCTTGCCTACCGCGCCCAGTTGCTGGTTGACGATGTCCAAGTGATCGAGCGGGTAGTCATCACCGATCACCTGCCCCAGATGCGAGCTGAACCGCCCGACCATGCCGTCGCACTGTCCCTTCTCTTTCACGAAGCTGCGGGCGAACAGGCGGCAGAAGCGGTTGCTGCCATCGAACCGGTTGCGGCCCTGGTCGGTCAGCCCCGGCTGCAGCGTTCCCGACCAGGAGTAGTAGCGAACGCCATTGACCTCTACTGGCCCCTCACCACCCCAGGTATGCGGCAAGCCTTGTGGATAAGCCTGGTTGAAGCGTGCAACGCCATCGCTGGTCAGCGACTGGTGCGAGGCATGCACATCGATGGGTAGCGGATCGCGGCGCCAGCTGGTCTCCAGCCACACCAGCAATACCGCCACCCCATGCAGCACCGCCTTGAGCACGCGCCCCTGCGGGGAGTCGCCAGGCGCCACCCGCGCCAGATGATCGGCCAGCTCCGAGCCGTGGTTGGGCCCTGCCACCGAGGTCACTGACGCGATGCGATCTGGCCGTCTGGCCGCCGCATAACGCGCATCCAGGGCGCCTTGGCTGTGGCCGATGAGGTTGACCTTCTCGGCGCCGCTGCGCTGACAGAGCGCTTCGATGATCGCCAGGAGTTGCTCGCCTCGCACCTCGCTGGAGTGCACGGGCGAGACCTGTACCGGAAACACCTGTGCACCGCCGCGACGCAGGGCCGGGACGATGCCGAACCAATAGGGGTAGAGCAGCACCCGCACGAACCCAAGCATGCCCGGCACCAGTACCAGTGGGTATCGCGTTGCCAGTTCCTGCGCCATTGCCTGGCCCCTGTCCTTGGACGATGGGCCAACACTACCGCGCAGGCGGCGGGCATCGCAATCGAACTCCTGGCGTGCGCTGTGGTTCCAATCCAGAACAGACCCTTAGCAAGGAGCGGGACCATGTACAAGCAGACCCTGGCGATTCTTCTGGCAAGTGCCACCCTGGCGGCGTGCGGCAGCCGTCCGGAAAACCCGGTGGACTATGTCACCTTCCGTGACGAGCCGCTGGTGAAGCAGGTGGAGAACGGCATGACCATGCAGAAAGTCATCGCCATCGGTGGCAGCCCCTCGAACGTGATCGACCTGCCCCACGGCGGCACCTGCAATGACTACATCCTCAACCGCGATGGGCACCAGCAACCTTACTACGTGCGTTTCGATGCGACCGGCCATGTCGATGCCAAGGGCTTCAAGACCTGCAACCAACGCGAAAAGGACAGCGAAGCTGTCCATGGCGCGTGAACCTTCCTGACACCTGAACACCTGTCCTGATCTGTTTGGAGACCACCATGAGCAACGTTGAACTGACCGATGTGAATACCTTGCGCGCGCGGGCACGCCAGCATGTCGAGCAAGGCGCCGTGACCGAGGGGTACCCTGCTGATCGCGAGAAAATCCTGCGGCTGCTCAACGAGTCGCTGGCCACCGAGCTGGTCTGTACCTTGCGCTACAAGCGGCACTACTTCATGGCCAGTGGTATCAAGGCCAGTGTAGCGGCGCAGGAGTTTCTGGAACATGCCAACCAGGAAGCTGAGCATGCTGACAAATTGGCTGAGCGGATTGTTCAGCTGGGGGGGGAGCCTGATTTCAATCCGGATAACCTCTCGAAGCACTCGCATGCCCAGTATGTAGAGGGTAAATCGCTCAAGGAAATGGTGTTGGAGAACTTAGTAGCGGAACGGATTGCCATCGACAGTTACCGGGAGATCATCCAATACATCGGCGATAAGGATCCGACTACGCGGCGTATTTTCGAAGATATTCTGGCACAGGAAGAAGAGCACGCCGATGACATGTCGGATTTGCTGCAGGGCCTCTGACTGCTTTGCGTAAGAGCGGAACGGTGATGGAACTTCGCCTTGGCACAAGGTTAGGCTGACCCACTTACCACGGGCCAACCATAGGCCGAAAATTTAACTAAAAGCCGGCATTTGTCCCGCGTGAATATCCATTTGCCATGGAGTCGCTTCTTCACCTTTCCGCCCTTCCGGTGGGTTACTTTGGTCGTGGCCAAAGTAACCATAACCGTTGGCCCCTACTATCCAGCCCCTACGCTTCGGGGCTCCCTCACTCCGGCCTCCTGACCTCGTGATGTGTGGTGCCTGGATCCTCGCGCACTAAAAGCAAAGCACAGCAGCAGCAACGCAACAGCAGAACAAGCGAAGCGCACAGCGCGACCGCGCTATTTCTTCACTGCCGCTGGTGCTTTGCCTGCCTTCATCTGTTGCAATAACGGCGTACATTGATTGGGCTCATCACCGCTACTCGGCGCTATCAATGCCAACAACCCCGCCGCCGGACCAGCAACCACGCCAAGCGCCACCATCCCCGCCCCGCGCAGCGCCAACGGCACCGCCTGCACACCCGCACTAGGCTTGGCAAACGGCCCCCGTACATACAACGGCGAGCGCAGCGAGAACAAGCGAACGCCCTTGGACTCCGGCGTGATCTTCAAATCGAGCTGTTCACTGGCAAAGTTGGCCGTACCGTTGATGTAGATGATCGCGTTCTCCGTATCGAAAATGAACAATCGCGTCGTCGCCAACCCATTCTTGATCCCAACGTCCGCGGCTGCGCAGTTGATCTTCACATCTTCATCGCCAAACAACTTGCCAATCACGTAGTTGCCCACGTTCAGCCCAGCGATCTCCATCAGGCTGCGGCTGATAGCGCCGTCATTGATCAACATGCGCAGGTCACCGTTTGCAGTGCCCAACAACGCCGCCACCGAATTGCCACGGCCACTGATGTCGGCATCGCCGTTCAGTTCACCAAAACTGGTCTGCATCGGCGCGAAGCTTGGGAACAGTTGCTTGAGCTTGAACCCCCTGGCAGTCAGTTTGGCGCGCCCCTGCAACGGCACATTGCGACCGTCCAAGCGGATATCCGACGCCAGGTTGCCACCCGCCACACCGAAGCGCAGAGGCTCCAGGCGCAGCAATCCATCGTCGAGCATCACGTGGGCTGACAAATCGGTGAAAGGCAACTGTGCACTGTGGACGATGCGCTTGCCGCTGAAGGTGACGTCGGCATCCATCGCCCGCCAGCGCTCGGTCCTAAACGCCTCCACAGGCAACACCTTGCCCGACGGCTGCTTGCTGGCCCCGCCGCGGGCCTTTTGCTCGGAGTTCGAGTCGGCACCGATCAGCGGTGCCAGGTCCTTGAACAGCAGTTGAGTGGACACCAGGTTCCCCGACAGCTTTGGCCGGGGCTGACTGGCGACGAAGGCCAGGTCGCCATGGATATCACTGTCACCGATCTTGCCGTTGAACGACTGGTAATTGAACGTTGCGCCTTCTGGGGCTCGCAGGTTGGCGCTCAACCGCCCGTCCGTGGAGTACGCCGGGGTGTCCGGCAGGGTCACGCCAGTCAGGGGGTACAAGTTGCCCAGGCTCGCACCCGACAACTTCAGGCGCAAATCCAGCGCGCCAAGATTGCGCGGGTCGGTCAGCGTGCCGCTCAGCACCACATGGGTGTCGGCAATCCGGACGTCGGCTTGCAGCGGGAAGGGTTGGCTGGCGTCCTGCAAGGCCAGCAGCCCGCCCATCTTGCCGGTACCAGACACCGGCTGGCCCTTGTAACGGCCCTGGGCCTTGAGGCCGAAGGCATAATCCTGGGCTCCACCGGCCTTCTCGGCGCGTGCTTTACCGACGATGTCGCCAAATGGGATCGGCTTGCCCAACGGGTCGATCTGCACCTTCATGCTGGTTTTCAATGTCTGGTCATCGACACTGACATTGCCCTGGTCGAAACCGATGGCGCCGATATCCAGTTGCCACTGCGAAGGCGCTTCGTTTTCGTCCTTCGGCCCGAAGTCGAATGTCCAGTTGGCACGGCCGTCAGCTAGCCGTGTGAGGCTGGCGGTCGGCTGGGTCAGGTCGATACGGGGGATGACGATCTGCCGGAAGATCAGCGGCAAGGGCGACAGGCGGAACTCCACACGTTCCAGCCCAACCATCTTCGGCGCCTTCAACCAGTCAGGATTGCCCAAGGTGAGGTCTTCGGCGATGAAGCGCGGCCACGGCACCCAGGCTCTCCAGCCCCCTTCCTCCGGCTCGGTACGCCATTGCACGGCAAGATTGCCATTGATCGCGAAAGGGCGATGCAAGGCTTCGGATACCTTCTCGTTGAGCAGCGGCTTGATGCGGTTCCAGTCGAACGTGGCAATCACCACCAGCACGATCGCCAGTACGGTCACAAGGCTGCTGAGGGTCCAGACGAGGATTCTGGCGGGGCGCGTCATTGCGTGATTCTCCTGACAACATGGCACGAAGCGAGCGCAATGGTGGCACTCAATATCTCGGACTGATGAAAACCAGTGAGGTTTTATCGAGGAGGCCATGATAACCAGGTTTTTCCAGATGCCCCGCTCAGCTTTCCGTCATCTCCAGCCCTTCGCACGCATCACGGAAACAGTGGCCGTTAGCCGTTCCCTGCCATGGAAGCCCCGTGTTAGAGCGGTCTAAACGTCTATCAATATCGTCGATTGTCACCATTACCCTTATGAACTTCTCTCTGGCGTTACCGGGCGTAACATTGACTCCGTACCCACTTTCCAGCCCCCGAGAGGAGCACCGAAATCATGAAACGCCAACTGCTGACCCTGACCCTTTCAATCCTTGCCGCCAACGCTTTCGCCATGCCAGCCGATGACCAGCACCTGACCGCCGAATCGCGTTCCAGCGCTGCCGAAATGGCCCAACCGCTGAAAACGCTGGCAGAAGGTGGCGCGGATCGCCTGATCGAACGTTCGGGTCGTGTTGCCGAAGGTGGCTCCGACCGCCTGATCGAACGCTCGGGTCGTGTTGCCGAAGGTGGCTCGGACCGCCTGATCGA
>NZ_KE384450.1:220544-455682 GCF_000425785.1 Pseudomonas taiwanensis DSM 21245 | reverse complement strand
GCTCCGGCCGTGTTGCCGAAGGTGGCTCGGACCGTCTGATCGAACGCTCCGGTCGTGTTGCCGAAGGTGGCTCGGACCGTCTGATCGAACGCTCCAGCCGTGTCGCCGAGGGTGGTTCGGATCGTCTGGTCGAACTCAGCCGTGTGAGCTGATCGCCATGGCCGAAAAGAACAATCCCACGCAAAGCGCCTGCTCCCCTCCAAGCCCGGTCCATTGACCGGGCTTTGTTTTTTTATCCAGAATGCCCAGCCGTACAGCCACAGAATTCGCCCCCATGCTGCCTCGCGCCGAACAAAAGCTACAGACCCGCCAGGCCCTGCTGGACGCTGCCTGCCAGTTGATGGAGAGCGGCCGTGGGTTCGGCAGCATCAGCCTGCGTGAAGTCGCCAGGGCCGCGGGCATCGTACCCACCGGTTTCTACCGGCATTTCCCTGACATGGACGCCCTGGGCCTGGCCCTGGTCGCCGAGGTCGACGCCACCTTCCGCCAGACCATTCGCCTTGTTCGGCACAACGAATTCGAACTTGGCGGCATCACCGATGCTTCGGTACGCATCTTCCTCGATGTGGTCGCGGCTCACCGTGCCCAGTTCCTGTTTCTGGCCCGCGAGCAATACGGGGGTTCACAGGCAGTACGTCAAGCCATCGCCGGTTTGCGCCAAGGCATCAGCAACGACCTGGCGACCGACCTTGGACGCATGAAGCGCTGGCAACATCTGGATCAGGCCGCGTTGGCCGTGATGGCCGACCTTGTGGTCAAAACCGTGTTCGCAACCTTGCCCGAACTGATCGACAGTCCGGAGCCTGGTTATCCACAGGCACTGACGCCACAAGAGAAGATCACCCAGCAACTGCGCTTCATCTTCGTCGGGGCACGACATTGGCAGGGGTTGGGCAATCCTGGCTGATCGACTGGCTGCAGCGGCCGGGCTCCTGGCAGGCTGGCACGAACAATCCCCAACCTCACTTCTGCTAACATGGCGCACTGCCCGATTGCGACGAGCGCCTTCATGTCCGACCCCCGCCCCACCCTGCCCGAACTGGCCCGCTTCAACCAGCACTTCGCCGAGCGCATCGTGCCGCTGTGGCAAGGCCCGGGCTGGAACGCCGACATGGCCCTGCCCTACGAGGCGCTGGACGCCCAGCATCGCCCGCTGCCGGTCCAGCGCTACCGCGCCATGGCCTGCGCCCGCCAACTCTACCTGTTCAGCAGCCGCATCGAGCAGCCCGGTGCAGCGGAACGTGCCGCCGCGCTGTTCCGCTCATTGCAGCGGCATTTCCACGATGCCGAGCACGGCGGCTGGTTCTACAGCATCGATGCCGACGGCAAGCCACTGGACACCCGCAAGGACCTCTACACCCACGCATTCATCGTGTTCGCCTGCGCACACTACTGGGGCAAGGTGCGCGAGAGCCTGGTGGAGTCCACCCTCAACGCAGCCCTGACAGTCATCGCGCAACAATTTGCCCGCGACGACGGCCTGTACGAAGCCAGCCTGGACCAGGATTGGTCGGATCTGGGTAGCGGACCGCTGCAGAACCCGCAGATGCACCTGGCCGAGGCCCTGCTTCAGGTACTGGCAGTGCGCGAGGACGACCAGGCACGCCAGGCACTGCTGCGGCTGTGCGACGCCCTGCACGCGCACTTCATCGAGTCGGAGCACGGCCTGATGCTGGAAAAACCGCGCGATGCTGTGGATAACTGGTTCGAGCCGGGCCATCAGTTCGAATGGTTCTACCTGCTCGATACCTCACCGCTGCTGCGCGAAACCCCACTGCATGCAGCGATAGACCGCGCATTCGACTATGCCGAGCGGTGCGGCGTGAAGGACGCGGCCGTGCTGGCGATGCTGGATGTGAACGGCAAGGTGCTCGATGCCACCCAGCGGATCTGGGCACAGGCGGAATACCTGCGGGCGCTGGTGTTGCGGCCAGAGGGACTCGCGAAACTGCCTGCGCAGTTGAAGGCGATGGATCAACGGTTCCTTCACGCTGGCGGCTGGTATGAGTGCCGGGATGGTCAGGGCGCTGTCAGCCGCCACGACATGCCTTCAACCACCCCCTATCACTTGGCGACCTGCCTGCAAGGCCTACAGCGCCTGAACTGACGCAATTCCGCTCCCGAAGGCTCATGCGAGCCTTGCAGGAGCGGGCTGGCCGCCGATCAGCCCTTGGCCGAACGGTCGATCGAAAAACCTGCCCAGTCTTGGCTCACCGGCATCAGCTCCAGGCTGTTGATGTTGATGTGCGCCGGCTGGTTGAGGATCCAGAAGATCGTGTCGGCGATATCCTGCGGCTGAATCGGCTCGGCGCCAGCGTAAGTGGCGTCATACTTGGCTTGGTCGCCCCCGAAACGCACCAGCGAGAATTCGCTCTCGCACAGGCCCGGTTCGATGTTGCTGACGCGCACGCCAGTGCCACGCAAGTCGCAACGCAAGCTCAACGAGAATTGACCGACGAACGCCTTGGTACCGCCATACACGTGGCTGCCAGGGTACGGATAGTTGCCGGCCACCGAACCCACATTGAGGATCGACGCACCACGGCCATGGGCGATCAACCGCGGCAGCAGCAGGCGGGTGGTGTACATCAGGCCCTTGATGTTGGTGTCGACCATGGTTTCCCAGTCATCCAGGTCGCACTTCTGCGCCGGGTCCGCCCCCAGCGCCAGGCCCGCGTTGTTGACCAGGCCGCGCAATTTCTCAAAGCCTGCCGGCAGGTTGGCAATGGCATGTTCCATGGCCTTGCGGTCACGCACATCCAGGACCAGGCCGTGCACTTCGGTCTTGGCCGCCAACTCAGCGCACAGGGCGTCCAGGCGATCCTTGCGGCGGCCTGTCAGGATCAGCTTCCAACCCGCCTCGGCAAAGCGCCGTGCGGTGGCCTCGCCGAAACCGGAAGTCGCGCCTGTGATGAATACGGTGGACGTCATGCTCTGTTCCTCGCTGTGGATTATCGTCGGCAGGGTTTGCAGCATGCCTTCCGAGCGCGCGGGCAGCAAGCCGTGTCCTGCGCTGGTCATTTTTTGTACATATGCTCGGAAGCCTCGGAACAGAGGGCCCGCCGGCAGGTATGCAGAACTTATCCACAAGGCTTTCCCCACGGATTGGGGGCAACTTATCGACACAGCGGAACCCTTTCAGCTTACTGCGGTCGTCCGCCACGGTCTTCATGATGGCCCAGGGCTTTCAAACATGCCGCCTACAGCGGACTGTCCAAGGCTTTTTCACAGAGTTATCCACAGGCATTGAACGCGCGTCGATCATCCCTGCCTGGGCAAGAATCCCCAGGAAAGTCATGTACTAAGGCTGCTTGATCAAAAAACGACCGATCCTTTGCAGGCCCCGTCGTTAAAGGGATACAACGAGATGCCACCATGTTTTCCACAGGCGGTTCCACATTATCCGTGGAAAAATAGAAACTGTGGAAACAATGACTTGCGAGTGGATTCTGGCGTGCTTCGGAAAAGATATGCGACAAGTTGTCCACATCGCCGGCAAGCCGGCTCCTACAGGTTGAAGCGCTCGCTGCAGGAACCGGCTTCCCGGCGTTTGGATGACTCAGTGCCCGCCCAGGTAGGCGTTGCGCACCTCCTCGTTCACCAACAACTCCTGCCCCGTGCCGGTCATGCGAATCTGCCCGTTGACCATCACGTATGCCCGGTCCGACAGCTTCAGCGCATGGTTGGCGTTCTGCTCTACCAGGAAGATGGTCATGCCGGTCTTGGCCAGCTCCCGCAGGGTGGAGAAGATCTGCTTGACCACGATCGGCGCCAACCCCAGCGATGGCTCGTCGAGCAGCAGCAACTTCGGCCGGCTCATGAGCGCGCGAGCGATGGCCAGCATCTGCTGCTCACCACCGGACATGGTCATGGCCCGCTGGTTGCGGCGCTCCTTCAGCCGTGGGAACAGCTCGAACATGCGCTGCATGTCTTCGTTGGCGTATTGGTCGCCAATGGGGATGGTGCCCATCATGAGGTTTTCCTCGACGGTCATGTCGGGGAACACCCGACGCCCTTCCGGCGACTGGGCGATACCGTTGGAGGCGATGTAGTGCGACGACTTGCGGGTAATGTCGGTACCGCGATAAATGATTTGCCCGGACGCAGCCCGCGGTTGACCGAATATCGACATCAGCAGTGTCGACTTGCCAGCCCCGTTGGCGCCGATCAGGCTGACCGTCTCGCCTTCGTTGATATGCATCGAGACTTTCTTCAGCGCCTGGATCGGCCCGTAGAACACGTCCAGGTCCTTCAGCTCGAGAATGGGTGCACTCATACCAGTTCCTCTTCATCGGCACCCAGATAGGCGGCAATCACCGTCGGGTTGTGGCGAATATCCTGTGGCGAGCCTTCGGCGATCACGTTGCCGTGGTCCAGCACGACGATGTGGTCGGAAATACTCATGACCATGCCCATGTCGTGCTCGATCAGCACCACGGTGATGTCATGCTCGTCACGCAGCACACGGATCATGCCGCTCAGGGCTTCGGTTTCCTGCGGGTTGAGGCCGGCAGCCGGTTCGTCCAGGCAGATGATCTTCGGCCGGGTGCACATGGCGCGGGCAATTTCCAGGCGCCGCTGCTGACCATACGACAACTCGCCCGCCAGGCGGTTGGCACAGTCGACCAGGTCGACCACCTCCAGCCAATAGAACGCATGGTCGAGTGCATCGCTTTCGGCCTTGCGGTAAGCCTTGGTGTTGAGCACTCCGGCCAGCAGGTTGCGGTTGACCCACATGTGCTGGGCCACCAGCAGGTTTTCCACCACCGACATTTCCTTGAACAGGCGAATGTTCTGGAAAGTGCGCGCCAGGCCCGCACGGTTCACCAGGTGGGTGCCGCCGAACATCTTGTAGTACAAACGGTTGGCAAAGCGCGCGGGCGAGACGAAGTCCGCAGCCTGGAAACGCTCGCCGAGCAACTGGATCACATTGGTGTGGCTGCCGCGCACATTCAGTTCGATGCGCCCGCCACTGGCCTTGTAGAAGCCGGTGAGGCAGTTGAACACTGTGGTCTTGCCCGCGCCGTTGGGGCCGATCAGGGCGAAGATTTGGTTCCGCTTGACCTTCAGGCTCACATCGCTGAGCGCCTTGATGCCGCCGAACTGCATCATCAGGTTGTCGACCGAGAGAATGATATCGTCGCTCATGGCGCCACTCCTTTACGCGGGACCACACCGGTGCGGCTGATGCGGATCAGCCCACGCGGTCGCCAGATCATCATCAACACCATCAACACGCCGAACAGCAATACACGGTACTCCGAGAAACTGCGCAGCAGTTCTGGCGCCACCGTCAGCACGAACGCCGCAATCACCACACCCACGGTCGAGCCCATACCGCCGAGCACGACGATGGCCAGAATCAGCGCTGACTCGAAGAAGGTGAACGAGGACGGGTTGACGAAGCCTTGGTAGGTGGCGAAGAACACACCGGCCAGGCCAGCGGTGGAAGCGCCCAGGGTGAAGGCCGAGAGTTTGACCAGTACGTGGTTCAGGCCCATCGAACGACAGGCGATTTCATCTTCGCGCAGCGCTTCCCAGGCACGACCGACGGGCATGCGGGTGAGCCGATGCTTGATGTAGAGCACCGCCAGCACCACCAGGAACAGCACGGCGTAGATGAACACGAACTTCAAGTTGGCGTTGTAGTCGATGCCGAGGAATTCATGGATAGGCACCCCACCATCCTTGGCCCGACGACCGAACTCCAGCCCGAAGAAGGTCGGTGACGGCGCCGGCATGCCATTGGGACCACCGGTGAACGACAGCCAGTTGTTCAGCACCAGGCGGATGATCTCGCCGAAGCCCAGGGTCACGATCGCCAGGTAGTCACCGTGCATGCGCAACACCGGGAAGCCGAGTATGCACCCCGCTAACGCCGCGGCGATGGCGGCCAATGGCAGCACGCTCCAGAAGCCCAGCCCAAGGTATTGATAACCCAGGGCCAGACCGTAGGCGCCAATGGCATAGAAGGCCACGTAACCCAGGTCGAGCAGACCGGCCAGACCGACCACGATATTCAGGCCAAGGCCCAGCAGCACGTAGATCAGGCCGAGGATGACCACGGTAAGCAGGTACTTGTTGGCAAACACCGGGAAGACGATGGCGATCACCACCAGCGCCGGGATGATGTAGCGCAGGCGCGACTTGTAGTCAGGCGCACGCACATGCACGCCCGAGCCACCACTCTCGAAGCCCTGGAGCATGCGGCGTCCGGCGGCGGTCTGCAGGTACAGGCTGAGCAGGAAACGCCCGGCCATCACCCCGCCGACCAGCCAGGCGACACGGGTGGGCTCGGCGTTGAAGCTATAGCCGTCGAGCACCACGCCGACGACCGGACCGAAGACAATGAGTGCCAGCAGGCCGGCGACGATGGTCTCCAGCAAGCTGCGTTTGAGGTCGAAACCTTTTTCGATAACAGGGGCAGTATTGGCAGCGGACATGTTCACACCTTAGCCACGAGCGGGCGACCCAGCAGGCCTTGTGGGCGGAAGATAAGGATCATCACCAGCAACGAGAAGCTGAACACATCCTTGTAGTCTGAGTTGATCAGGCCAGAGAACAGCGACTCGGAAATCCCCAGGATGATCCCGCCCAGCATCGCGCCAGGAAGCGAGCCGATGCCGCCGAGTACCGCTGCGGTGAACGCCTTGATCCCGATGATGAACCCGGCATAGAAGTCGAAGGTGCCGTAGTTCATGGTGATCAGTACGCCGGCTAGGGCGGCCATCACCGCGCCAATGACGAACACGTAGGAAATCACCCGGTCGGTATTGATACCCAGGATCGAGGCCATCTTGCGGTCTTGCTGGGTGGCGCGGCACATACGGCCGAGCTTGGTGTACTTGATCACGTAGGTGAGCAAGCCCATGCCGACGAAAGCGGCTACCAGAATGAAGATCTTGGTGTAGGTCAGTTGCACGAAGCCGGTGCCGACTTCGACGCGCCAGGCGCCTTCCAGCAGCGTTGGAACGCCTTGCTGGCGAGCACCCTGGCTGATCTGCGCATAGTTCTGCAGGATCAGCGAGATGCCGATGGCACTGATCAGCGGTGCCAGTCGGGTGGAGTTACGCAAGGGTTTGTAGGCGATGCGCTCGATGGTAAAGCCGTAGACGCCAGTGACGACGATGGTGAACAACAGGGTGCCCAGCATCAGCAGGGGGAACGACTCGATACCGAAGTAAGCCAGCAATGCCAGGCTGATCGCCGCGAGGTACGCGGAAATCATGTACACCTCGCCGTGCGCGAAGTTGATCATGCCGATGATGCCATAGACCATTGTGTAGCCGATGGCGATCAGGCCATAGACCGACCCTAGGGTCAGGCCGTTGACCAGTTGCTGCAGGAAAATACCATCCATAACGCAATCTCACCTGATTGAGATTGCACGAGCGCCGACCACGGCGGGCCACGGATGAAGCGGCCCTCGCAGCGCAGAACTGTGCAGATCTACGGATAAAGACAGGTACCGCGGGGCTATGGCCCGAAGCATGCCCCGGGCCTGGCCGTTCTTATTTTTGTTTATCCAGCTGGTGGTACTTGCCGTTGGCATCCCACTGGTAGACCACGTAGTCGGACACGGTCAGGTCGCCCTTGCTGTCCCACTTCTTCTCGCCCATGACCGTCTTGACCGGGTTGGCCTTGAGCCACTTGGCAGCATCTTCGCCTTTGTTCGACTTCGCGCCATTGAACGCGGCAGCCAGCGCCTGGAGCGAGGCGTAGGCATACAGGGTGTAGCCTTCAGGCTCGGTACCGGCCTTGCGGAACTCTTCCACCACCGACTTGCTGTCCGGCAGCAGGCGCGGGTCGGCACCGAAGGTCATGTAGACGCCATCGACGTATTGGGCGCCGCCAGCGGTGGAGACCAGTTCGTCGGTGACGATGCCGTCATCGGACATGAACTTGACGTCCTTCAGGCCTTGTTCGCGCAGCTGGCGCACCAGCGGGCCAGCCTCTGGGTGCAGGCCGCCGAAGTAGACAACGTCGGCACCGGCAGAGCGGATCTTGGTGACCACGGCGCTGAAGTCTTTCTCGCCGCGGGTCAGGCCTTCGTACAGCACCGGCTTGACGCCACGCTTCTCCAGCTGCGCCTTGGTCGCGTCGGCCAGGCCTTGGCCATAGGTATCCTTGTCGTGCAGGACGGCTACCTTCTTGCCCTTGAGCACGTCAACGATGTAATCGCCAGCGACGATGCCCTGCTGGTCGTCGCGCCCACACATGCGGAACATGGCGGAAAGCCCGCGCTCGGTGACCTGCGGGTTGGTGGAGCCTGGGGTGATGGCGATCACGCCAGCCTCATCGTAGACCTCGGAAGCGGGGATGGTGTTGGAGGAACAGAAGTGGCCCACCACGCCGGCCACCTTGTCCTGGTCAACCAGGCGGTTGGCCACGGCCACGGCTTGCTTCGGTTCGCAGGCATCATCGCCTTTTACCAGAACGATCTTCTCGCCGTTGATGCCACCCTCGGCGTTGATCTTGTCGGCTGCCGCTTGGGCGCCCTTCATGTACTGCTCGCCAAACGCTGCGTTGGCACCCGTCATGGGGCCAGCGACGCCGATCTTGATGTCGGCCTGAACATACGAAGAAACACCCAGTGCCGTAGCTACGGCCAGAGCCAGGAAACCTTTCTTGTAAAACGTCTGCGACATGAGGTGGTGCTCCTAGAGTTTTTTTGGTTGGCACTACAACTTCTCAGCCCTGTACTTGGAGCAAGGGCCGTGCCATCGGTAATAAGAACTGGAAAAACTCACTGCAAGGGTCGTGTCCAAGCGACCGACGGCCTTTTCTTTATTGAGCGTGCAACCGTCTGCCGCGCGGCGGGCGCCACCACACGTACAGACAAGGAGCAACCATCGGGTGCCATCATTGCAACCTCGGCAAGTGTTTACGTGCAACCTGCCTGTAACAGCGGACGTCACCGAAGTGCACACCGCTGGTGCGCGACTGCTACAGACCGCACCGCTTCAAGGCTAGCTCGTGCACGAAAAAACACCTGATTTGCCCGAAACGCCTTCAATCGTTACCTGTCTGCACGACTCGACTTCCCCGCCACAGCACCTGCATCGACACATCAGCACTGAAAAGGCTGGCACAATGTTCGCCATTCGCCGCTTTTGGAGCCCCTTTAATGAGCGAGAGCGCATTCGCCGAGCGCATCGTGCATAACCTGCTCGACACCGACTTCTACAAGCTCACCATGATGCAGGGCGTGCTGCACAACTACCCGGATGCCGATGTGGAATGGGAATTCCGCTGTCGTAACGGCGAAGACCTTCGTCCCTACCTTGGCGAGATTCGCAACCAGATCGAACGGCTCGGCGACCTGACCTTGGACAAAGGCCAGTTGGCCTTTCTCGAACGCATCAGTTTTCTCAAACCCGACTTCCTGCGCTTTCTCGGGCTGTTCCGCTTCAACCTGAGCTACGTCCATCTGGGCATCGAGAACAACCAGCTGTGCCTTCGGCTGCGCGGCCCATGGCTGCATGTGATCCTCTTCGAAGTGCCCCTGCTGGCCATCATCAGCGAAGTGCGCAACCGCCACTTGCACCCGCGCATGCGCCTGGCCGAGGCTCGCGACCAGTTGCATCGCAAGTTCGACTGGCTGCGCGCCCATGCCAGTGAAGACGAGCTGGCCGAATTGCAGGTCGCTGACTTCGGCACACGTCGGCGCTTTTCAAGCCGCGTCCAGGAAGAGGTGGTGCGGGTGTTGCGCGATGACTTCCCGGCGCGGTTCGTCGGCACCAGCAACGTCGACCTGGCATGGAAACTGGATGTCAAACCTCTCGGCACCATGGCCCATGAATGGATCATGGCGCACCAGCAACTGGGGCCACGGCTGATCGACAGCCAGATCGCCGCCCTCGATTGCTGGGTCCGCGAATACCGTGGCCTGCTCGGTATCGCCCTGACCGACTGCATCACCATGGACGCATTCCTGAGCGATTTCGACTTGTACTTCGCCAAGCTGTTCGATGGCCTGCGCCATGACTCGGGGGACCCGGTGGCTTGGGCGGAAAAGGCCATCGCCCATTACCAGAAACTCGGTATAGACCCCATGACCAAGACCCTGGTGTTTTCCGATGGCCTGAACCTGACCCGCTCGCTGGAAATCTTCCGCGCCCTGCGCGGTCGCATCAATGTCAGTTTTGGCATCGGCACCAACCTGACCTGCGACATTCCTGGGGTGGCGCCAATGAACATCGTGCTTAAAATGACCGACTGCAACGGCTCGCCGGTGGCCAAGATCTCCGACGAGGCTGCCAAGACCCAGTGCCGCGATGAAAACTTCGTCGCCTACATGCGCCACGTATTCAAAATCCCCAGCAAGGAGTAACCCATGCAAGCCGTTCAGCAAGAGATTGCCCAGGCGCTCAAGGTACAGCCGCCGTTCGCCGACGCAGCCGCAATCGAGGCCGAAGTCGCCCGGCGCGTGGCCTTCATCAAGGATTGCCTGGCCAATGCCCGGCTCAAGACCTTGGTACTGGGCATCAGCGGCGGTGTCGACTCGCTGACCGCCGCCCTGCTCGCCCAGCGGGCGATCAACGAGTTGCGCGCCGAGACTGGCGATAAGGCCTATACCTTCATCGCCGTGCGCCTGCCTTACCAGGTGCAGCACGATGAGCATGACGCCCAGGCCTGCCTGGACGTGATCAAGGCCGACGAAGTGCACACGGTGGATATCGCCCCGGCAGTACGCGCCCTGGCATCTGAAGTGAAAGCACTGGAAGGCGGCTCGCCGTCGATGGTGGATTTCGTGGTGGGCAATACCAAGGCCCGCATGCGCATGGTGGCCCAATACACCATCGCGGGCGCCCGCGCTGGCCTGGTGATCGGTACCGATCACGCCGCAGAGGCGGTAATGGGCTTCTTTACCAAGTTCGGTGATGGTGCGTGTGACCTGGCTCCGCTGAGCGGTCTGGTGAAAAACCAGGTACGAGCGATCGCCCGTCGTTTCGGTGCGCCGGAATCATTGGTGGAGAAAGTGCCGACCGCGGACCTCGAAGACCTCGCGCCGGGCAAGCCGGACGAAGCGTCCCATGGTGTGACCTACCAGCAGATCGACGCGTTCCTGCATGGGCTGCCAGTGGATCAGGAAGCGTTCAACATCATCGTGAACACCTACCGCAAGACCCAGCACAAGCGCGAACTGCCGTTCGCCCCTTGAGCCGTCTGGTGCCGCTTTGCGGCCCTGTCGCGACACAAGGCCGCGCCCACGAGGACTGCGCAGTGCTTGAGAAAGCGCTAAATCCTGTGGGAGCGGCCTTGCGTCGCGTAGGGAGGGCAAAGACCTCCCCTGGTTCAAGCCATCATTACTTGACGACCACCTTGCCCTTCATCATCGAGATGTGGCCAGGGAAGGTGCAGAAGAAGCTGTAGTCGCCACCCGCTTCGAGCTTGGAGGTGTCGAACTTCACCTCGGTTTCTTTTTCCGGTGCGCCGATCATCTTGGTGTGGGCAATGATCCCGGCATTGGCGGCGTTGATGTAATCGTTATCAAGGCCCTTGCTCATCCCCTCGGTGGCAATGCCCTGCATGTCGGCAGTCTTGCTGATCACCAGGTTGTGGCCCATGACGTTCTTCGGCAGGTTGCCGGAGTGGGTCAGTTTGACCGTAAATTCCTTGCAGCTCTTGTCGACGGTGATTTCCTTGGTGGTGTAGGACATCTGGTCGGTCGAGTCGACAGTTACCGAACACTCGGCTGCGAAGACAGAGGCGCTGGCGAGGGTCAGCAGGGATACCGCTACAGCTTTCGCAAACATCATGAATCTCCTTGGCAGGGTTTTATCAATTGCGAGACTGCCTGAAACCGTTCAGCCCCCACCTGATGTGAATCAAAGGGGTGTCAAGAGGCCAGTCAGTAGAATTGTTCGATTGATTGTATACAACCAATCTAAGAGCACATCATGCCCTTATAGTGGACGATGGGACAACCTCTCAATTAGGAGTCACCCGAAATGTCCCTTGGAAGCCTGATGAACAGCCTGCTCGCCGCTTACGCCCACGGTGCCAGTGGCGCGATGTGCGAATTCTCCCGCCCAGAGTGAAACCGCCCTTGGAACCAGCAGGCATGAGCCGTACCCTGTCACCGCATGCGACTGGAGATGAGCAATGCCTGTACGTTCCGTTTGTGTGTTCTGCGGCGCCAGCATCGGTGCCAACCCTGCCTACCGCGAAGCAGCCGTGGCCCTTGGCCAGGCCATTGCCCGACGCGGCCTGACCCTGGTGTATGGCGGCGGCGCGGTCGGCCTGATGGGCACCGTGGCCGACGCGGCCCTGGCCGCAGGTGGCGAAGTGATCGGGATCATCCCCGAGAGCCTGATGAACGCTGAAATCGGCCACAAGAACCTGACCCGCCTGGAGGTGGTCGACGGCATGCACGCACGCAAGGCGCGCATGGCTGAGCTGAGCGATGCCTTTATCGCGCTGCCCGGTGGCTTGGGTACGCTTGAAGAACTGTTCGAGGTCTGGACCTGGGGGCAACTGGGCTATCACGCCAAGCCGCTAGGGTTGCTCGATGTGAAGGGTTTCTATGAAAAGCTGGGCGGGTTCCTCGACCATATCGTCGAAGAAGGATTCGTGCGGCCGCAGCATCGGGCGATGTTGCTGCTGGGTGAGCAGCCGGATGAGCTACTGGATGGGATGGACAACTTTGTCGCGCCAGTGGCGCCAAAGTGGGTAGACAAGAAACCTGATTGATCTCGATCGATAGCCTGACAGCTAACCTGTGGGAGTGGGTTCATCCGCACATACGTCGGTGAATCCACCCTCGTGCGGGTAACCCGCTCCCACAGGGTTCTAGCGCTCGATCAGCGCGGGATTACTGGCTGACGCGGCTTCTTGCCCTTGCCACCCTTCGCCGACTCCCTGCGCTCCTTGGCCGCCTGTTGATTGCGGGCGAACGCTTCGGCCTTGGCCTTTTCGCGCTTGTCCCAAGGCTTGCTGCCATCGCTGGCACGCGGCGGCAGGCCGGTGTGCTGGGTGAGGATCTTCTGGTCCTTGCCCACTTTATGGCTACCGGCCGGCGTCGAGTTCTTGCGACGGGCACTCTGGTAAGTGTCGGTCTGCGGCTGGTGCAACGGAATCAACTGATGCTTGCCCGGGCCGATCAGGTCAGCACGACCCATGCGCTGCAGCGCCTCACGCAGCATCGGCCAGCCCTTCGGATCGTGGTAGCGCAGGAACGCCTTGTGCAGACGACGCTGCTCCTCGCTCTTGACGATCTCCACCCCTTCGCTCTTGTAGGTCACCTTGCGCAGCGGGTTCTTGCCCGAGTGGTACATGGCCGTGGCCGATGCCATCGGCGAAGGGTAGAACGCTTGCACCTGGTCGGCACGGAAGCCGTTGCTCTTGAGCCACAGGGCCAGGTTCATCATGTCTTCGTCGGTCGTGCCAGGGTGCGCCGCGATGAAGTAAGGAATCAGGTACTGCTCCTTGCCCGCCTCTTTCGAGAACTTCTCGAACATGCGCTTGAAGCGGTCGTAGGTACCGATACCTGGCTTCATCATCTTGTCCAGCGGGCCACGCTCGGTGTGTTCCGGGGCAATCTTCAGGTATCCGCCAACGTGGTGGGTGACCAGTTCCTTGACGTACTCCGGCGATTCGACAGCCAGGTCGTAGCGCAGGCCCGAGGCGATCAGGATCTTCTTCACACCCGGCAAGGCACGCGCCTTGCGGTACAGCTCGATCAGCGAGCTGTGGTCGGTGTTGAGGTTCTCGCAGATACCTGGGAACACGCACGACGGCTTGCGGCAGTGCTTCTCGATGTCGGGGCTCTTGCACGCGATGCGGTACATGTTGGCGGTTGGCCCGCCCAGGTCGGAGACCACGCCGGTGAAGCCCGGCACCTTGTCGCGCATCTCTTCGATTTCGTGAAGAATCGACTCGTGCGAGCGGTTCTGGATGATCCGGCCTTCGTGCTCGGTGATCGAGCAGAAGGTGCAGCCACCAAAGCAGCCACGCATGATGTTCACCGAGAATCGGATCATCTCGTAGGCCGGGATGCGCTCCTTGCCATAGGCCGGGTGCGGTACACGGGCGTAGGGCATGCCGAACACGTAGTCCATTTCCTCGGTGGTCATGGGGATGGGTGGTGGGTTGAACCACACGTCCACTTCGCCATGCTTCTGCACCAGGGCGCGGGCGTTGCCAGGGTTGGTCTCCAGGTGCAGCACTCGGTTGGCGTGGGCATACAGCACCGGGTCGTTACGAACCTTTTCGAACGACGGCAGGCGAATGACCGACTTCTCCCGGGTCATGCGCGGGCTATCGAGAATCTGCACAACCTTGGCTTCGTTCGGGTCTTCGACCTCGCCCTTGGCCTGCTCGATGGCGCAGGCCTGGGTGTCCTGGGTGTTCACGTACGGGTTGATGATCTTGTCGACACGGCCCGGACGGTCGATACGGGTGGAGTCGATCTCGTACCAGCCCTCTGGCGTGTCACGGCGCACGAAGGCTGTGCCGCGCACATCGGTGATGGTTTCGATCTTCTCGCCGTTGGACAAGCGCTGAGCCACCTCGACCACCGCCCGCTCGGCGTTGCCGAACAGCAGGATATCGGCGCTGGCGTCGATCAGGATCGAGTGGCGGACCTTGTCCTGCCAGTAGTCGTAGTGGGCGATACGGCGCAGCGAAGCCTCGATGCCACCAAGCACGATCGGCACATGCTTGTAGGCTTCCTTGCAGCGCTGGCTGTACACCAGGCTGGCGCGATCCGGACGCTTGCCGGCCAGGCCACCTGGGGTATAGGCGTCGTCGGAACGGATCTTCTTGTCCGCGGTGTAGCGGTTGATCATCGAGTCCATGTTGCCCGCGGCCACACCGAAGAACAGGTTCGGCTCGCCGAGCTTCATGAAGTCGTCTTTGGACTGCCAGTTCGGCTGGGCGATGATCCCCACGCGAAAGCCCTGGGCTTCCAGCAGGCGGCCAATGATGGCCATGCCGAACGACGGGTGGTCGACGTAGGCGTCGCCGGTCACGATGATGATGTCGCAGGAATCCCAGCCGAGCAGATCCATCTCCTCCCTGCTCATGGGCAGGAAAGGCGCTGGCCCGAAGCATTCGGCCCAGTACTTTGGATAGTCGTAGAGTGGTTTGGCTGCTTGCATGTCAGTGACCGGTTCTGGTGTGCAGGGAAATCGCGGGCGCGGAATATAGCACAAATTTTGACCAAATCCGACCACCTTCCTGGGAATTGATGACCTGCCCGACGCCTGGACAGGTTGCCAATGGAAATCCCGACCATCAGACCTCCGTCCCCTTCCCTGTTTTCCCAGCCAACCGTTAGCAATCCATTCAATCTTTTACAAAATGATTCCCCCCTTCCCCCTAAAAAAACATTAACCCACTAATTATCAACAAATATTTACCAACTCCACCGAGAACTGTAGGAGCAAGACTTCACACTCAAGTAAAAAAACCTACACAAACTTTCCCTTGCAATGCCAAAACCAATATTGAACAAACAAAAAAGCAAGTGTTACAACACCCATGCGCTGACACGCGCAACTCAAACAACTAAAAGGAGCACATACCATGGGACGTCGTCGTTCTGAAATTCACACCCTGCAGATCTCTCGCGCAATGAACTATACGTTCACTGAGTCCGAGATCGACTTCCTCAACATGATGTAAGACCTTGACCAGAAGGGGCAACCGCCCCTTCTGATCACGCCTAGGAGCCAGAAATGATAACCGAGCGAGAACTGAATATTGAGGAAGCCTACAACCGCCTGACAGGGTTGCATCGTCAGCTAGGCTTGCATGCGAGGATACATCACTCGAAAAAAAAGGGACTGGTCGCCACCTGCCATTTATACGACAGATCCTTTAAAGAGGTTTCCAGTGGTGCCGGCAAGGGAGAATACTGTGAGCTAGGCGCACTTGCCGAGAGCCTTGAACACTACTTTATGGATGCCATCGCTCCCACCCTGATCAGCAGCGACCATATCTTAAAGTCCATGGAGCCGTTCGACGATTGGCTGCTAAAGTCTATACCTTCCAACTGCCAAATACCTTATTTCAAGCTCGAAGCCCTGGACAGCCACGCCGAAATTAACGTACCGGCGATAATGATGGCTCCCTCACCCCAAAATGTAGACGAAATCGAAAGGACTGCCGCTGGCTTCCTTGCCAAATATGCAACGAACGCTGGCATGGCGCTGGGTTGCACAGAGAATGAAGCACTGTTGCATGCCATCAATGAGGCCATCGAGCGCCATGCGCTCTCCCTGTATTATCTATCGCTCTGTGGATTGTCTTCTCCACCAGAACTTTACCGCCCCTCGGACACTTTCCTGGAAGAAGTTTTCACTCATGACAATGCGCTTTTTCGCCACGCCAAGAATTTGAATATTTTCCTGTCCCATGACTTTTATGACGTGCCATTTTGCATTGCCGTTTCACCCGAAAAAAGAATCGGCACACTCTGCCATGTAGGCTCCGGCTGCTCCATAAGCCCATCCATCGCAATGTATCGCGCCGTGACTGAAAATATTCAATGCGAACAACTTCATGGTCATGTGGAAAAACAAGAAGACCTTTCTACAGCAACGATGCTGCTACAATCCGAGCGACTTGCCGCCCTTCTGAACCCCTGCCCCACTCATACCGTACCTACCTGGCACCCCCAGAGCCCCGAACTCAGCGTACGCAGGCAGATAAAGCGCACATTGATAAATCTGGGCAAGCACAATAGAGCCATATTTTACCGCACCCTTTATGCGCACCCGAATTTCGCCACAGTCGTGCAGGTTTTCATACCTGGACTGGAGCGATTCCATTTGATCAGGTCCGGCATTCCAGTCGCCCCGCAATCCGTATTCAAAGACACAAGGGACTGACATGCATATTTATCGAGGCGTTGTCGCTGCCTTGAGCACGACATTGATATTGAAAGTCGCGACCGTCGTACCAGCCCTGATTTTGGCCAACGTTATCGATAACCTGTCGATCTCCGTCTCGTCTTCCCAGTTTTTGCTCGGAGCCTTCATATGCCTTATCGCATTGCAAGCCTCATTGACCCCTATACAAGCCTGGAGCCTGGCACGCCTCTGCCAAGACCGTGTGAAGCAACTCTCCATCCGTTGGTGCCGAGGATTGCTGGACAAACGCTTCGAAGCCTATGGACAACTCCATGGCGGAACCTTGGTAAAAGTACTGGATAGGGGAATAACGGCCCAAGAGCGATGGCTCGGCTTTCTGATCGGATCAGCATGGCCAGTGTTGGCGGAGGCGATGCTGCTGGCCACACTGTTCGCCTATCTGGGGGCTAGCTCGGTCCTGATTGGTCTCATTCCTTTGAGCTTGGTGTACTTATGGGCCAATGATCGCTTGGTGCGTTGGCGCCGACCGCATATCGAGGCGGTGAACTCGCGAGAGGACGAACTGGCCGAACAGTGGGTGGATACCTTTGCCAGTGCGTCTACGGTCAAGCTGGAAAAAGCCGAGGCTGCAGCAATGATTCCGGTCAACCAGACACTATCTGACTACGCCGATTCAGCCGTTCGGGTAGCCTACAGCGGCGGCTGGCTTCAGGCCCTGCGTATTCTGTTCATCGGTCTGGGCAGTGGCGGCTTGCTGATGTGGGGTATAAATGATCAATCCCTGACATCACCGCAATTGAGCCTGGGTGAACTGGTTGCTCTATTTACCTTGGTGAGTGGACTGCTGTCGGGGGTCGCGCAAATGGCCGATGCCTGGCGAATGCTCGATCAGTTTCGGCTCGACAAACGCAAACTTGAACACTGGCTTCAACTCCCGCTGTTCGGTCCATCATCCACGACAGACATTCAATCCAACGACGAAGGCGCAGGGCTGCGCATCGCCCCCTGTCAACTCAGCACTCGCAACACATTGCAATTGCAACTGGATGAGCCGTTGGCGCTGCGCAATGGTGAACGGGTCGCGCTGATTGGGCCCAGCGGATGTGGCAAGTCGACGCTACTGCACGCCATGGCGGGAACGGTGTTCCAGTTGCGTGAACATGTCTATCTCCAGGGCAGATGTCTGGCACAGTTCGACGCAAGCGAGCAGTTCAGCCGTTTACGCCTTTGCCCTCAAGCCCCCCATTTCATTCCAGGAGCGCTGCCCCGAGCAGTTCTGTTCGAGCACACTCATGATCGAGCTCAAATCGAACTGTGGCTTGAACGGCTAGGCCTGAACAAAGACTGGTACGAACGCGAGCTGGATGCACGCGCAGACTCCATTTCTGGCGGCGAAGCTCGCAGGCTGACACTGCTACGCCTACTTAATCAGCCTGGCGAGTTCAATTTCTTCGACGAACCCACAAGTGGCCTTGATGCCGGGTCGGCGGAGCGTACCTGGGATCTGCTATTCGAAACATTCCAAGGGAAAGGGCTGATCTGCGTAACGCATGATCAGAACGCTCTGCCAAGATTTGACCGGGTGATCACCATGAGCGAAGGTCGGATCGTCAGCCAAGCACAAGTGGGATGCTCCGCAGCTTGAAAACCTGAGCTCGCAGGCGATCCCACAGTGCCCTACTGAATCAATGAATTATCCGCAGCCCAGTGAGTACAGCCATTATTCGTCATCATCGAAGTTGTACATGCCCGGCGCGAGGTTCTCGAAGCGGGTGTACTTGCCGATGAACGCCAGGCGCACGAAGCCGATGGGGCCGTTACGCTGCTTACCGATGATGATTTCGGCCACGCCCTTGTGCTCGGTATCGGGGTGGTACACCTCGTCGCGGTAAACGAACATGATCACGTCGGCGTCCTGCTCGATCGCACCGGATTCACGCAAGTCGGAGTTCACCGGGCGTTTGTTCGGGCGTTGCTCCAGGGAGCGGTTGAGCTGCGACAAGGCAATGACCGGGCAGTTGAATTCCTTGGCCAGGGCCTTGAGCGAGCGGGAGATCTCGGAGATTTCGTTGGTCCGGTTATCACCGGCCGAGCCCGGAATCTGCATCAGCTGCAGGTAGTCGACCATGATCAGCGCGATGTCGCCGTGCTCACGGGCCAGGCGTCGGGTTCGTGCACGCATTTCCGATGGGCTGATACCGGCGGTATCGTCGATGAACAGCTTGCGGTCGTTGAGCAGGTTGACCGCCGAGGTCAGCCGCGGCCAATCGTCGTCGTCCAGCTGGCCGGAACGCACCTTGGTCTGGTCGATACGGCCCAGGGACGAAAGCATACGCATGACCAGCGATTCGCCTGGCATCTCGAGGGAGAACACCAGTACCGCCTTGTCGGTGCGCAGTACGGCGTTCTCGACCAGGTTCATGGCAAACGTGGTCTTACCCATCGACGGACGACCGGCGACGATGATCAGGTCGGCGGGCTGCAGGCCGCTGGTCTTCTCGTCCAGGTCGGTGAAGCCCGTGGATACGCCGGTGATGTCGCTGTCGGAGTTGAACAACGTGTCGATCCGGTCGATGGCCATGGTCAACAGCTCGTTGACCCCCACCGGGCCGCCAGTCTTGGGGCGCGCCTCGGCGATCTGGAAGATCTGCCGCTCGGCATCGTCGAGGATTTCCTCGGCATTGCGGCCTTGGGGGTTGAAGGCGTTGTCGGCGATGTCCGTACTGATGCTGATCAGTTGCCGAAGCGTGGCACGTTCACGAATGATCGCCGCGTAGGCCTTGATGTTGGCCACCGACGGGGTGTTCTTGGCCAACTCCGCCAGATAGGCAAGCCCGCCCACCTGGCTCGACAAGCCTTCCTTGTCCAACTGCTCGTGCAGGGTCACCACGTCGAACGGCTGGTTGGCGTCCGCCAACTTGTGCACGGCGCGGAAGATCAGGCGGTGGTCATGCCGGTAGAAGTCACCGTCCGAGACCTGATCCAGCACCCGCTCCCAAGCGTTGTTGTCCAGCATCAAGCCACCGAGCACGGCCTGTTCGGCCTCGATGGAATGCGGGGGCACCTTCAGGGCTGCGGTCTGCAAGTCTAGCTGTTCGGGATTGGTGATCTCGTTCATGGCCACGAAAGAATTCTGGAGGATGAAAAAGACAAAGGGCACGGCCTGTGAAAGACAGGACCGTGCCCGATGTTAACCGGCTGAACCGCGAGGGGCCAGCCGATCAGCGCAGCTTAGGCAGCTACGACGACCACGCGTACGGTGGCTTCAACGTCGCTGTGCAGGTGCACGGCTACGTCGTATTCGCCAACCTGACGGATGGTGCCGTTCGGCAGACGAACTTCAGCCTTGGCCACTTCAACGCCGGAGGCGGTCAGGGCGTCAGCGATGTCGTGGGTGCCGATCGAACCGAACAGCTTGCCT
Source organism: Pseudomonas taiwanensis DSM 21245 (assembly GCF_000425785.1). Lineage (GTDB taxonomy): Bacteria > Pseudomonadota > Gammaproteobacteria > Pseudomonadales > Pseudomonadaceae > Aquipseudomonas > Aquipseudomonas taiwanensis. The sequence goes on along the minus strand of NZ_KE384450.1, from coordinate 435,441 downwards.
TCATCGCCAGCGGTGGCGGTGATGGTGACTTCCAGCTCAGCCAGTTGGGCTGCGCGGGTTTCAGCCGACGATTTCTTCTCGGCAGCTGCTTTTTCCAGCTCGGCGCGGCGCTCTTCGAACGCAGCCAGGTTGGCGGCGTTGGCAACGGTGGCCTTGCCGAATGGCAGCAGGAAGTTACGGCCGTAACCAGCCTTAACCTTTACTTTGTCGCCCAGGTTGCCCAGGTTGGCGACTTTTTCCAGCAGGATCAGTTCCATTTGGTAAAACCTCTTAACTTTTAACCTTCACCGTTCGCGGAGTCATTCCCCTGAGGGGACTTGCGACCGCGAAAATCAATCAGGCTGTCGACAATGGCCAAAACCACGAGCAACGGATAAATCAGCTGCATGATCAGCGGCAGTGTCACGTACATGCCAACCAGCCAGAAACCAGCCAGTCGCCCCTGCGCCACCAGTCCATGCATCAAGGCGATGCCGGCCAGAACGAGCACCAGGCTGGACGCGGATGCCAGGACGATGAACTGCGGGCCGATGAACGGGCCCAACACCATCACTGCAACCAACGCCAACATGGCACCCCGTGGCAGCCTCAGGGCGCGAAACTCGCGACCGAAGCCTCCAGGGTTGTACAACACCGCTTGCCAATAACGCGCCAGCATCAACGCCAGCACGCTGAACAATTGCAACATCACCGCTGTGGAAGCGACCAGCACGGGGCCGATCAGCTCACCGGGAATAACCGGCTTGCCTTCGATTTGCGGCAGGGCTTTCACAAGCGCCTTGGCCAACACCTCGAAGGTTTCGCGCAGTACCGTGTCCAGGATGAGGCTGTAGACCAACCCCAACACAACACTGGACATCAACACCCGACTCCAGGAATGCCCGGCACGCAACAAGGCGGCCAGCCCCAGCGTTCCCAACAGCACCAGCAAGGTGCTTGGATCGCCGAAGACCCAAATGGCCACCGCAGGCAAAAGGCCCCAGGCGATGACCGTTGAAGCGTCCTTGAATCCGCGCCGCAGAAGCACCAGGCTTCCGGCAGCGGCACTCAACCAGAACAGCAGCGGTAATACCGCACTTGCGACCACCACCAGGGTGGCCTGCACACGACCGCGCATGATGAAATCAGCTAACGCTCGCATGCTTATCCCTTACTTCTTGTCGACGACCCGGTCTCAGCGGCCGTGGCTGTCGGTGTAGGGCAGCAGGGCCAGGAAGCGGGCGCGCTTGATAGCGGTAGCCAGCTGACGCTGATAACGAGCTTTGGTACCAGTGATACGGCTCGGAACGATCTTGCCGGTTTCGGATACGTAAGCTTTCAGGGTGTTGAGATCTTTGAAGTCGATCTCTTTCACGTCTTCAGCAGTGAAGCGGCAGAATTTACGACGACGGAAGAAACGTGCCATGTAATAGGCTCCTCAAAAGGTCCGTGGATTACTCGTCAGCGTTATCGCTGTTGTCGCTGTCATTGCTGTCATCGCCTTCGGCGGAGTCAGCATGCTCAGGACGTTCACGACGCTCACGGCGCTCGCTGCGGTTCTCTTCTGCCTTCAGCATCTCGGACTGACCGGTAACGGCTTCGTCGCGACGGATGACCAGGTTACGGATAACGGCATCGTTGTAGCGGAAGTTGTCTTCCAGCTCGGCCAGGGCCTTGCCGGTGCACTCAACGTTCAGCATCACGTAGTGAGCCTTGTGAACATTGTTGATTGCGTAGGCCAGTTGACGACGGCCCCAGTCTTCCAGGCGGTGGATCTTGCCACCATCTTCTTCGATCAGCTTGGTGTAACGCTCAACCATGCCGCCGACTTGCTCGCTCTGGTCCGGGTGAACCAGGAAGATGATTTCGTAATGACGCATGAATGCTCCTTACGGGTTAGTAGTCTGCCAGCGAATCTGGTCAGACAAGGAGTGAATGACACTGGTGTGTCTTGCCAGGGAGTAGAGGCACATGCGCACCTGCCAGCTCGGCAAGGGGCGCAATTGTAGAGAAGGCTGGACGCACAAGCAAGGTGATTGGTGAATATTTGAACAGCCAGAAACATATTCACGAGCTACCGCCCTTTTCGCGGGTAAAACCGCGAAAAGGGCGGTACAGGCTGAGGGTCAGCGCTTGGCCTGGCGCTGACGAACGGCTTCGAACAGGCAGACGCCGGTCGCTACCGACACGTTCAGGCTGCTGACACTGCCGGCCATCGGCAACTTCACCAGGAAATCGCAGTGCTCGCGGGTCAGGCGGCGCATGCCCTTGCCTTCCGCGCCCATGATCATCACCAGCGGCCCGGTCAGGTCTTGCTGGTAGATCTCCTGCTCGGCTTCGCCTGCGGTACCGACCACCCACAGCCCGCGCTGCTGCAACTTCTCCAGCGTACGCGCCAGGTTGGTCACAGCCACCAGCGGAATCACCTCTGCCGCACCACACGCCACCTTGCGCACCACGCCGGTCAACGTGGCCGACTTGTCCTTGGGAATGACCACGGCTGTGGCACCGGCGGCATCCGCGGTGCGCAGGCAGGCACCGAGATTATGCGGGTCGGTGACGCCGTCGAGCACCAGGATCAGCGGTGGGGTTTCGGTGCGTTCGAGCAACTCGTCGAGCATCGCCTCACCCCAGACCTGGCTCGGGCTGACCTCGGCAACCACACCCTGGTGAACACCTTCGACCCAGGCGTCCAGCTCACGGCGCTCGGCCTGGCCGACCGGTACGCGGTTCTCGGCGGCCAGCGCCAGCAAGCCCTGGACACGTGGCTCGCTGCGCCCCTCAGACAGCCAGATCTGCTTGACCCGCTTCGGATGGTGCTGCAGCAGCGCCTGCACGGCGTGCACGCCGTAGATTTTTTCCAGCTGACTCATGGCTTGCTCTTGCCTTTGCGTGGCCCGCCAGATTTGGACGGACCTTTACGGTGCTTGGTCGGCTTGCCGGACGACTTGCCGCCTTTGTCCGACTTGCTGCTGGCATGGCCGCTGCTGCGGGCTTCGCTCATCAGCGCCTTTTTCATTTCACGGCTCTTGCGCACTTCGGCGTTACGCTGGACCGCGTCTTTCGGGAAGTACGCCTCGGCGGCCTCGCTCTTGCGGCTGCGCGGCTTGGGCGTCGCCTTGGCTTCGACCTTCGGGGCCTCGGACTTGTCGGCGACTGGAGCGGCGTTACGACCTTTACGGCCCACTGGTGCGCTGAGCTGCTGCTCGGACACCTCGAAGTCGATCTTGCGCTCGTCCAGGTCGACGCGCATGACCTTGACCTCAATGGTGTCGCCCAGGCGGAAGGTGCGCCCACTGCGCTCGCCCGACAGACGATGGTGCACGGGGTCGAAGTGGTAGTAGTCGCCCGGCAGCGCACTGACATGCACCAGGCCTTCCACGTAGATATCGGTCAGTTCGACGAACAGGCCGAAACCGGTCACGGCAGTGATCACGCCGGGGAAGGTTTCACCCACGCGATCCTTCATGTACTCGCACTTGAGCCAGTTGACCACGTCGCGGGTGGCCTCGTCGGCACGGCGCTCGGTCATCGAACACTGTTCGCCCAATTGCTCGAGGGTGTTTTCGTCGTACGGGTAGATACGCGCCTTCGGAATACTCATCGCGCCAGCCCGCTTGACGTGCGGGGTCTCGACCTTGGAGCGGATGATGCTGCGGATGGCGCGGTGCACCAGCAGGTCCGGGTAGCGACGGATCGGCGAGGTGAAGTGGGTATACGCCTCGTAGTTCAAACCGAAGTGGCCGTTGTTGTCGGTGCTGTACACCGCCTGGCTCAACGAGCGCAGCATCACGGTCTGGATCAGGTGGAAATCCGGACGATCGGCGATGCTGGCCAGCAAGGCCTGGTAGTCCTTGGGCGACGGGTCCTTGCCCTTGTGCAGGGTCAGCCCCAGCTCACCCAGGAAGGCTCGCAGTTTTTCCAGACGCTCCGGCGGCGGACCGTCGTGCACGCGGTACAGGGCCGGAACCCCGTGCTTCTGCAGGAACTCGGCGGTGGCCACGTTGGCCGCCAGCATGCACTCTTCGATCAGCTTGTGCGCGTCGTTGCGCACGGTGGGGCGGATTTCCGCGATCTTGCGCTGGTCGCCGAAGATGATGCGGGTTTCTTGGGTCTCGAAGTCGATGGCCCCACGAGTGTGACGGGCCGCCACCAGCACTTTGTAGAGGTTGTACAGGTTCTTCAGATCCGGCAGGACCTCCTTGTACTCCTCGCGAAGCGCCTTGCCTTCGCGGGTGCGGGCATGCTCGAGCATGCTGCTGACCTTGTTGTAGGTCAGACGCGCATGGGAGTGGATCACGCCTTCGTAGAACTGGTAATCGACCATCTGACCGGTCTTGTTGATGGTCATTTCGCAGACCATGGCCAGGCGATCGACGTGCGGGTTCAGCGAGCACAGGCCGTTGGACAGCTCCTCGGGGAGCATCGGCACCACACGCTCGGGGAAGTACACCGAGTTGCCGCGCTGCTGGGCCTCGACGTCCAGGGCCGAGCCCAGGCGAACATAGCTGGAGACGTCGGCGATCGCGACGTACAAGCGCCAGCCACCGGAGAACAGGCGCAGCTTGCCCAGCGGTTCGCAGTAGACGGCGTCGTCGAAGTCGCGAGCGTCTTCGCCGTCGATGGTGACGAACGGCAAGTGGCGCAGGTTGACGCGTTTTTCCTTGTCCTTTTCTTCGACTTCGGAGCGGAACTTGCGCGCTTCCTTGATCACTTCCTGGGGCCAGACATGCGGAATGTCATAGCTGCGCAGGGCGACATCGATTTCCATGCCCGGCGCCATATAGTTGCCGATCACTTCGATCACATCGCCCTGCGGCTGGAAGCGCGGGGTCGGCCAGTGGGTGATCTTGATCTCGACGAACTGGCCGATCTTGGCACCGCCGTTGCGACCGGCGGTAACCAGCACCTCCTGTTGGATCTTCGGGTTGTCGGGCGTCACGTAACCGATGCCGCCTTCTTCGAAGTAGCGACCGACCACGGTTTCATGGGCGCGGGAAATGACTTCCACCAGCACGCCTTCGCGGCGGCCACGGCGGTCGACACCGGAAACCCGGGCCAGGCCACGGTCGCCATCGAACACCAGGCGCATCTGCGATGGGCTGAGGAACAGGTCGTCGCTGCCATCGTCGGGAATAAGGAAACCGAAACCGTCGCGGTGGCCAGAGACACGGCCGCAGATCAGGTCCAGCTTATCCACCGGGGCATAGGTGCCGCGCCGGGTATAGATAAGCTGACCGTCACGCTCCATGGCACGCAAGCGGCGGCGCAGGGCTTCGATCTGGTCTTCATCGTAGAGGCCGAACTCGGCCGCCAGTTCTTCGCGTGCCGCCGGTTCACCACGGTCGGCAAGACGCTGCAGGATCAGCTCACGGCTGGGAATAGGGTTTTCGTATTTTTCCGCTTCGCGAGCGGCCTCGGGATCGAGGGATTGCCAATCGGCCATCAGAAGGGGTTCACCTTGGGGTATATAGATAGGAATTCTGGCATAGGCGTATTGAAACCGGAAATGTCAGCCTTGGACAGCCCCAGCGGCATGTCCGGAGCGAAGCAATAGGCCTGCGGAATCAACAAGTTGAATTTTTTGAATTTTTTTTCGATCAGGGGCTTTACAGCCCTCCGGAGCGTCCGTATAGTGCGCACCACAACGACGGACAACCCCGAAGTTGTAGTAGAGATGAACGGCGCTGTAAAGCATCATGTAATCTCGAATGTGTGCCCAGGTGGCGGAATTGGTAGACGCGCTGGTTTCAGGTATCAGTGGCTTAACGGCCGTGGAAGTTCGAGTCTTCTCCTGGGCACCAAAAATTTCAAGTAATAGATGACCAAGGATCTGTTACTACTGTGTGAAAGCGAACGATAGTCGCCTTCTACAGATGATGCAAAGCTTTGCCCAGGTGGCGGAATTGGTAGACGCGCTGGTTTCAGGTATCAGTGACTTAACGGTCGTGGAAGTTCGAGTCTTCTCCTGGGCACCATACAAAAACCCACTAGCTTGCTAGTGGGTTTTTTTCTTGCCTGCGATTTTTATCCCCCTCCCCCGCAAGCTGTCCCGCGCCCCCAGACGTTGAACCATGGTCTGCCCATGAATTTCTCGTCACACGGCCACTTGAGAAACGATTTCGTTTACCATTGTTTCCAAATATGTAGCCGCAAGCGAGGAAGTACCCGCATGACGATCCGTCCGCAACCGCTGATGCGCACCCTGGCCGCCGCAGTCCTGAGCCTGGTGATTGGCGCTCCGGCCGCCATGGCAGACGACCCGGTGACACTGACCCTGTACAACGGTCAACACAAGGAAATCGGCGAGGCCATCGCCAAGGCCTACGAGGCCAAGACCGGTATCCATATCAACATCCGCAAGGGCAGCAGCAATCAGCTGGCCAGCCAGATCATCGAAGAAGGCGACCGTTCGCCAGCCGACATCATCTACACCGAAGAGTCCCCTCCCCTGAACAACTTGGGTGAATTGGGCCTGCTGGCGAAGATCGACGATGCCACGCAGAGCATGATGCCCAAGGAATACGTGGGCGCCAACGGCACCTGGATGGGTATCACTGCCCGCACGCGGATCGTGGTGTACAACCCCAAGAAGGTCGACGAGAAAGACCTGCCGACCACGGTCATGGACTTCGCCAACCCTGAGTGGGAAGGTCGGGTCGGTTACGTACCCACCAGCGGCGCCTTCCAGGAACAAGCCGTGGCCATCCTCAAGATGCATGGTCGCGACGCCACCGAAGAGTGGCTGACCGGCCTGAAGGCCTTCGGCAAGACCTACACCAACAACATGGTCGCCCTGAAGGCGGTGGAAAAAGGTGAAGTCGCCGCCGTGCTGGTGAACAACTACTACTGGTACGCACTCGAGCGCGAACGCGGCAAACTGGAGTCGAAGCTGTACTACCTGGCCGATGGCGATGCCGGCAACCTGGTGACCATCTCTGGCGCCGCCGTGGTCAAAGCCAGCAAACACCCTAAAGAAGCCCAGGCCCTGCTCAACTGGATGGCCAGTGAAGAAGGCCAGCGCGTGATCACCCAGACCACCGCTGAGTACCCACTGCATAAAGGCATGGTCTCCGATCGCGGCCTGAAGCCGTTCGAAGACCTGCGTCCGCCGAAGATCTCGCCAGCTGACCTGGGCAATGCCGAGGAAGCCATCGAGCTCGAGCGCGAGGTCGGCTTGCTCTGATGACCGCCGCCCTGTCCGAACCTGTGCCGGTACGTTTCGTGCCGCGCCGCAAACGCCCGTCGATCTGGGTGGTGCTGCCTGTCCTGTTCCTGGTGGCAATGAGCGTGTTGCCGTTGCTGTACGTCGCCATCAAGACCTGGGACGCCGGCTGGCGCGAGGCGCTGCACCTGTTGTGGCGTCCCTTCGTCTGGGGGCTGATGCGCAACACCATGATGCTCATGGTGGGCGTGACCCTGACGTGCATGATCGTCGGTCTGGCCCTGGCCTGGCTGCTCGAACGCAGCAACTTGCCTGGTCGGCGCCTGTGGGGCGTGGTGTTGTGCCTGCCCTTCGCTGTGCCTTCGTTCGTCAGCAGCTTCACCTGGGTGTCGCTGAGTTCGGACTTTGAGGGCCTGGGCGGGGCGATCATGGTCATGGCCTTGTCCAAGTATCCGCTGGTATTCCTGCCGGTGGCAGCAACCCTGCGCAACCTCGACACCTCGCTGGAAGAGTCTGCGCGCACCTTGGGCTGCAGCCGTTGGGGCGTGTTCATCAAAGTCACCTTGCCGCTGCTTTGGCCCTCGATGCTGGGCGGCGCGCTGCTGATTGCGCTGCACATGCTGGTGGAATTCGGCGCGTTGTCGATCCTTGGGCTGCAGACCTTCACCACCGCGATCTACCAACAGTTCGAGCTCGAATTCAGCAATGCCAACGCGGCCATGCTATCGGCCGTGCTGCTGGTGCTGTGCCTGATCATGCTCTGGTTGGAGCTGCGGGTACGCGGCAAGGCACGCCATGTAAGGATTGGCCAGGGCGTTGCCCGTCGGGCGCAGCCGGTTCGCCTACGTGCCTGGATGCCCGTGGCGCAGCTGTTCTGCCTGGGCCTGGCGATCCTGGGCAGCGGCATACCCTTGGCCATGCTTGGCTATTGGTTGAGCGTGGGTTCATCGGCGGCCTTCCCTGTAGCGGCGATCAGCAAGGCGTTGCTGACTTCGCTGTCGGTGTCGCTGGGTGGCGCCGGCTTCTGCGTGTTGCTGGCCCTGCCGATCAGCTTCCTGGTGGTGCGCTTCAAAGGCCGCCTGGCGATCTGGGCCGAGCGTCTGCCTTACTTGCTGCATGCCCTGCCCGGGCTGGTCATCGCACTGACGCTGGTGTTCTTCGCCCTGCACTATGTGCCGGCGCTATACCAGACCACAGCGCTGTTGCTACTGGCGTATGCACTATTGTTCCTGCCGCTGGCCCAATCACCGGTACGCACCGCATTGAACAAAGCCTCGCCAACGCTGGAAGAAGCGGCACGGACCTTGGGCGCCAGCAGCTTCGCGGCGTTCTGCCGGGTGACCTTGCCGATCATCTTCCCGGCGATGGCAGCGGCCTTTGCCCTGGTGTTCCTGGATGCGATGAAGGAGCTGACCGCCACCCTGCTGCTCAGCCCGACCGGGATGACAACCCTGGCCACCGAGGTGTGGGCTCATACCGCCAACGTCGAGTTCGCGGCGGCGGCGCCTTATGCGGCGTTGCTGATCGTGGTGTCGGGGTTGCCGGTGTACCTGCTGACCACGCGGATGTACCTGAACAAGGCATGAACCTGCACCTCCTGCTCCAACTGGAGCAGGGGGCTTCACGGCCACCGACTCAACGCGTGAACAGCGCACGCCCCTCATCTACCTGCCCGACTGACGCAGGCGTGCGCAGCTGCAGCACCGCCAGCAATAACAACACTGCCGCCAGCCCCCACAGGATTGGCGTGGCTCCCTGGCTCAGGGCATACAGCTGCAAGCCGATGACCGCCAGGCGCAGCGCCGCATCCAGCCGACCGTTGCTCACCGTGGGCTGGCGCCAACGGGCAATGCCCCAGACCACGTAAGCCAAAGCACCCAGGTTGATGAAGAACAGCGACGTCGCATCGAGCCTGGCGAATGGCGTGCCCAGGCCCAGCCAGGCATCCAGGCCGGCAAACACTTGCAAGGCCCAGCCAGCGACGAATGGAATGGCGAATGGCAGGGTGGCGATCACGTCGTATACCGCACCGACGCGGACGATAGTGGCGTAGCGGGACTGATTCATGCGGCTCAAACCTCCATGTTCAAACGTTCGAGAAGTTGCCTGACTTCGTAGAATTGCCCTGACTGCAGGGCAATGGCCTGTCGCCGTGCCAACAGCGTGACGATATCGCGTGCGCGCTCCTGCGGGCTGGCAACGTAGCCAGGCTGTGCGGCGCGCTCGCGCAAGGCGACCAGTTCGGGAAAGCGTTCATCGGCCTGCAGGATGGTATGGGCCACCGTGGTGTCGACATTGCAAAGACCGAGCACGGCGAAGAACACCTCCGGGTTCTCCAGGTGATAGACCTTGGCCAGCGCATTCAACGCCGCCTTGGACACGCTGTAGGACAGCATCCCAGCGCGCTGACGAATGCCCGAGACGGAAGCCGAGAACACGACCTGACGTGGCAGCGCATCACGCTTGAGCAGCAGATCGAGCACCCATTTGACCGCCACCACGTTCAGCTCCATGACCTCGCGAAAGGCCTCGGCCGAGGTGTTGCAGGCCAGGTCCGGGGCAGAACCGAAAGTCCCGGCATTGAGGTAGGCGGTGTCGAAGCAGGTCTCGCCGAGAAACACCTGGAGCGCAGCCTCCGAGCCCGAAGGCGCGCACAGGTCCAGGCCGCGAAAATGGAAGCCCGCGTGACGCAGCAGATCTTCGGGCGCACGCCGCGAGACACCCCATACCTCGTCGCCCCGCGCCAGGTGCAAGGCGGCCAGCGCATGGCCGATGCCCGAACTGACGCCACTGATGAAAACGTGGTTCATGAGGTCCTCACTCGAACTTGCCGATGTGATAGCCACCATCGACGCTCAATACGCTACCGGTGATGTAGGAGGCGGTTGCGCTCAGCAGGAACAACACCGCATCGGCGACCTCGCCGGCCTCACCGAAGCGCTTCATGGCCGTCGCATTGATCTTGCGCTGCGTGTTCGCGGGGCTGGCCGCCAGTCGCTCCGGCGAATTCATGCCGCCGAGGATCGGGCCTGGCGCGACGGCATTGACTCGAACGGCGTGACGGCCATCGCGATCGGTGGCGCTTTCCATCGCCACCACCTGGGTCAGGGCATTGAGTGCGGCCTTGCTGGCAACGTAGGCAGCCTGGTTGGGCATGGCCATCACGCCGGCGCAGGACGAGACATTGACGATCGCACCACCTGCCCGTTGGCCGATCAGACGCAGCTCTTGCTGCAGGCAGTAAAGCGGACCATGCAGATTGATACGCATGACCCGATCCCAGTCCTGCGGCTGCAAGTCGGCTACTGGCGCGTAGGGGGCAGTCACCCCCGCCGCGTTCACCGCATGATCAAGGCCACCGAAGCGCGTTTCGATTTCACAGAAGGCGTCTCGCACGGCGCCCGCCTCGGCCACATCGCAGGCAATGAACGATGCCCGTTCACCCAGCAGTGCCATGGCCGCACGCCCCTTTTCCAGGCTGCGGCCCAGCACCACCACCCGTGCGCCCTGCGCGACCAGGCGTTGAGCCACCTCCAGACCGATCCCATTCGTGCCGCCGGTGACAGCAACGGTCTTTTCCTCGAATTGCATTGGACTCTCCTTAGTCATATCGAATCGAATCGGGCCGCTTGTACTTGTCGTTCACGCAGCAATACACCCGGTCCAGCCTCGGGTTGCTCTTGTCACGGAAACAATTGCCGTCGAAGCGGCAGGCATTGACGCTGCCCGGCTTGCCGGCCAGGGACTTGTTGACCAGGTCGTTGTCGGCAAACAGCGCCCGGCTCATGCCCACCAGGTCGGTTACGCCCAGATCGAGCAACGCCTCGGCCTGGGCGAGCGAACCGGTGAAACCGGCGAAACCGACCGGCAGCGAGGTCAACTCGCGTATGTGCCGCACACCCTGCACGAGCAGGGCATGCACCCTGGGGTCGGCACGCAACATGTAGTGGAAGGTTTCACGAACGGCTGCCGAACACATCAGCGCGCTCACGCCAGCCTGTTGCAAGGCTGGCACCACGTGCTCGAGCAGCGCGGGCTGCTGGCCTTTCTCACCAAGACAATCATCGATGCCAAGGCGGACGGAGATATCGACTTCACCCTGCGTCGCCTCGGCAATGGCCTCGATCACCTCCAACAGCAGACGCGCTCGCCGCAGGGGCGAACCGCCATAACGGTCGGTTCGGCGGTTGGTGTGAGGTGAGAGAAAACTGCTCAACAGATATCCATTGGACGCCTGCAACTGGACCGCACGCGAGCCCGCCTGCCGAGCCAGCCGAGCGGCATGGGCGAACTGGCTGCAGACCGCTCGGATATCGGCGTGGGTCATCACCCGGACACCAGGCTGGCGCTTGCCGGGCGCGCTCCGGCTGGGCGCCAGCAACACCCCACCGCCAAGGGCTCGATTGCCCTGCGCACCGTAATGCTGCAATTGCACGACCACCGGACAAGCGTGCTGCCGGCCATAATCAATCAACGGCGCCAGACACTCGGCATGCTGCTCGTCATACAGGCACAGGCCGCCTGAATGCAGGCGCGTGGAGGCATCCACCGCCGAGTTGGCCAGCACGACCATGGCGCAACCGCCGTCGATGATGCCTCGGTAGAACCCAAACATCTCCTCGGTAAGGCAGCCGTCACGCCCGAGATCGATGCCCATCGGCGCAAAGTACACCCGGTTCTTCAACTGAAGGTGCCGCCCCAGGTCGATGGGTTGGCGTGTCAGCGGATAACCCGAAGTCATGCTCACACGCTCTGCCGGACACACGGACTGGCCAAAGGATCGTTACTCGCATCGGCCACCGCGGCATACTCCAGCAGAGGCTCATGGAAGCAGTGGCACTTGATGACCTCCTTGAGGGTCGACAGCGTGGCGCGGTCGAGCTTGGCGAACATCGCCAGTTGCACGCCCTCCTGCCGCGAGGGGTGAACCGCGGCGATCGCAAAGCTGAGAAACCCGCTATCTCTGACGTAGATCGACAACTGCCGCACGCTCGACGCTGCGTGGGGCAGTTGCGCCGTGAAGCGCACGCCCCGCAGAGACACATGCTCCAGTCGGCCTTCCACGCTGCTGCCATCGCTCATGCCCAGCAACACCTGCGGTAGCACCCGGTTGGAGGGCGCGAACCAATGGTGCTCAGGGAAGTTGACCGTGCGCATGCGCTTGAACAGCGGCATCTTCATGGCGCTGCCACGCAGCCGGAGGGTCGTGACCAGGCTGCCGTTCTGGTAGAACATCGCCGTCTTGTCCACCGTGCGCGGCTGATGCCGTTTCTGACCAGCACTGTGTTGCACCACCACTTCGACCGCATAGGTCGACTCGGTGTAATTGTTGAACGAGACCGCGAGGTCCTCGATCGAGATGGACACATCGCCACGACGGTAGCCGGAGTGGCTGTAGAAGTAGTGGTACATGGCCTGACGCGCGACCTCGATGAGCATCAGCCCAGGCACATGCTCGTGAGGCTTGTTGTAGAAGAAGTAATTGTTGGTGTCATTCAGCACGGTGTAGGACGACAGGTTGGCCCGCTCCCAACCGGGCAGAACATGCAGCCTGTCCGCCAGCAGGGCCACCTGCGCCTGGTCCACTGCGGGCAGCCCGAAGTGGCGCTGCAGGTATAGCTCTACCTGGCGTGGCAACCAGGGTGCAGCGAGATGGTAGACGCCGTCGCGCAGCGCGTAGAAACCTTGCACGTTCATCTCGAAACCGCCGAGCACGGCAAAGTCAGTCTCGCTGATCGAGGCAGGCAAGCTGGCGAGTACCCAACCCTGCCGGGCATCCTCGCGGTATGCATGGTGCAGGGCTGTCAGACCCGCCGGGTCCAGCTCGCCTTGCAACCGCTCGACCTCCCGACAGGTGAGTCGGGCGGGCAACAAGTCCTGGAATTCTGAAAGCAGTACATCCTCCGCCGTGCCCTTGTGCAGGACCTGCGGACTCAACGGTAATTGACGATCCATGTTGATCACCTAACGGGTTTGGACGGGAAAAGCCGCCACGGCATTGCGCAGCATGCGCCTGACGATCGGCCCATGGGCGGGGCCCACCGGCAACATGTACAGGCGCCCGAACGCATTGAAGCACTGCACCGACGTGGTCACGCTCAGATGCTGCGTGCCTGGTCTGGTGTGCTGCAGATCCATGCACACCATCACGGCGAGGTGCGTATCTCGCGAAGTCAGCACCAACTGGCTGTCGCTCAGCGCCTCCACCGTGAAGAAGTCCAAGCGCTCGCCCACCACAGGCGCCCGTTCCGGGGGGCGTGCAGAAAAACCCCGGATGTCGGCGACATTGAACCGGCGCGAGATGAAATCGCGAAGGCGAAACGCCGCGGCCAGCCATGCCGGAATGTCCGATGTCATCGCGTGGTAAACGCCCAGCGCAGTGACCGGCGCGGCGAGCTGTGCGGCGTCGCAGTGCAAAAAGTCCAGGCGCTCGACAGGCGCTACCAACTGCACGCACTCAGGCGCCAAGGCCAGGGTTCGAGACATGGGACAGGCTCCGTGTCATTGCTGGAGCAAGGCGATGGCCGCCAGCTCAGCCTTGAGCAGCAGCTTTTCATAGGCCTCGTCAGGCGACTCCTGGTTGCTGGTGATCAGGCCGGCTATTTCGCGCGCTGCCTGGTCCAGCGCGTCGTCGGCGATGAACACCGACTCGTACAGCGGAATCGGCGGCAGGTAGCGACCTTTGACATACGCGACCGTCTGCTGCAGCGGGCGCAGCAATTCATCCAGGGTGAACCGGTTGAAACCACCTGCACGGTAGCCGGAAGCCGGTGCACCGACGCTGGTGACGATCATGAATTCCTTGTCCTGCAGCTTGTCGCCACCCCGCGCGTAGGCAAAGCCTGGGGTGAAGACGTCATCGATCCAGCGCTTCATCAATGCCGGGCACGAATACCAGTACAGCGGGAACAGCAACACGATGCGCTGGTGCTGGCACAGCAGCTTCTGTTCGGCGGCAATGTCGAAGCCATCGCTGCCAAGGGCGGCGCTGAGCGGATGCAGGGTGACCTTGCTGTCGCGCAGCGCCTCGACGATCGCTGCGTTGGCGCGCGAGGTGCTCAGGTCCGGATGACCGATGACGACCAGAACGTTTTCCATGTTCGAAATCCTTTTAGGGTTGATGCCAACAGGCAGGGGGCCAGTCAGGCAGCGCGGTGCATTGAACGACAGGCCGGGGCCTTTGTAACCTCACCAATTGTGTAGGGCTGCGCGGCTACGTCGAGCCAGCAGGCGAACAGCCAATGCGCGCCGACACGTACCGGGGCCGCCGCTCGCTGGTAGCGATAACCGGCCCGTCGCAACAGCCGTTCGATGCCCAGGGGTGACACGGTGATCAATCGTTGCGCCCCATGGCCGGCAGCGCAGCGCAACACCGCATCGAGCAGCTGCACCGCAATCGTGGACGAGAACTGCCCGCGCCCGCGCAGGCCTGGCCCGGCGAAATCCATCGCCGCGAACCTGGAAAGCTCCCAGACCTGGGCACTGTGCGGCAGCGCCTGGCCAGCCATCAGTTGTGGAAACACCTCGTCGAGCAGATAGGGGCGATGGGTCGGCAACAGGCGCGCCGTGCCGACGATGTCGTCCCGCCCGTTGCAGGCCAGCAGGTAGAGCGTGTTGTCGTGGTCGAACTGATCGCGTTCGCACTGCGGCTCACAGGTCAGGTCCCAACCCAGTTCGTCGACGAAGACGCGATAGCGGTAACGCTCCATTTGCGCAAGTCGGGCGCTCCCGAGTTGCTGCCGTGTGCCAATGACGATGTCCATGTCGCGTCCTGTTGCCTGGGGAGAAAGGACGCGTATTCGACTTCAAGCGCTGACGGCGGAAAACTCCACTATTTGGCAGGTCCAGGCCTGCCCTCAGGCCAACAACCCCAGCAAGGCCGCCCGGGCCACGGCAGCGGTACGGTTGACTGCGCCGAGCTTCACCGCCGCATTGCGGGTGTGGAATTTCACGGTCTCGATCGACAAGGCCAGGATGTCGGCAACTTCGTTGAGCGTCTTGCCATCGGCCGCCCAGCGCAGCACTTCGCGCTCACGGCTGGACAATGGCGAGGCGGGGTTGGGCTGCCAGGTGGGCGACAGCAAGCGTGAGAAGCCCTGGTGGGCGACATTGGCCAGCCAGCGCATCTTCGCCTCGTTACACCTCAGCTCACAGTCTCCCAGCGCTTCGGCGGAGCGGGCCAAGGTCAGCATGCCGCCGGCGTTGCGGCCCTCCAGGCAGGATTGAGCCCAGCCATGGCGCAAACCGGCATTGCGGGCATCATCCCAGAGCTGCGGGGCATCCTGGAAAACCCGATCCCCCCAGACCACCGGCTGAACCGATTGCTGGCAGTGCAGGACGGTAGGGTCCAATGCCAGATAACCCGATCGTCGATAATGGTCGCACCACGTCCGGCTGTAGGTGCTGAGCAGCGTCACGCGGGGCTTGGTCACCGGCAGCGGAGCGCGCAGACCGTAAGCACAGTACTCGAACCCCAGGGTCCGCGCCGCTGCCTGAATCCTGTCCAGCAGCCCTTGCGCGTCCTGCGCGTCGTAGGCCGCCGATAACACATCGCCCATCCATTGCATCATCGCTCTCCCTCCCTGAATCCAGAGCATGTCCATGCCCTGCTGCTCACGTGGCGCGCGAGTCTAGACCATCTGGTCGACATCGGCATTGAGCAATATCAATTCGATATCTTCTAACGGATGGCGCGTCCCTGCATTTATCCTCCCAAGCCCCGAATGCCGCTGATCGAACGGCCCGTTATCAGGCCCTGAACTGGCCCAAACTCGCCCGCAACTGCGCCGCCAGCTCGTCCAGCACCTTGCTGCTGGCAGTGGTCTGCATCACCACCTCAGCGGAGCGTTCGGCTTGGGCATGAATGTTCTCCACCCGGCCCCGCACTGCCTGCGCGCCATGGGCCTGCTGCTCAGCCGCACGCGTCGCCAGGCCAATCGCAGCGTGCACCTGCTCCACCGCAGCTTGCACCGACTGTTGGCGACGCTCGCTGTCACGCAGCACGAGCAGCCCTTCGCTGGCCTTCACACCTGCCTGGCCAATGGTTGCCACCGCCTCCTTGGCACCTTTCTGCAAGGCAGCGATATGCGCCTGGATATCGCCGGTGGAGCTTTGTGTCTTGCTCGCCAATGCCCTCACCTCATCGGCCACCACGGCGAAGCCACGCCCAGTTTCACCGGCCCGCGCGGCCTCGATGGCAGCATTGAGCGCAAGCAGATTGGTCTGCTCGGCAATGCCATGAATGACCGTCAACACCACTTCGATCTGCTCGCTCTGCTTGGCCAACCGCTCGATCACCTGGGAGCCGGTATCGACCTGGCCGGCAAGGTTTTCGATCAGCCCCGCCAGTTGCGAGGAGGTGCGACTGTTCTCATCCGTGGCCTGGCGAATGTCCACCACCTGTTGCAGCGCTGCCTGCATTGCGTGGCTTTCCGCCTGGGCTTCGTCTGCCATGCTGGAAAGGTCGCGCAGGCTGGCCGCAACCTCGTCACGCTGCAAGGCTGCGGCGGCATCGGCACCCGCGTTGCGTTGGGCCATGGCGCCGATCTCCACACCGGTACGCTGCGCGACCTCCCCGGCCTCGCGAACGATGGGCTGCAATTTGTCGACGAAGCGGTTCACCGCCGAGGCCATGTCGCCGATCTCATCACGGCTGTCGAGAGGGACGCGCTTGGTCAGGTCGCCTTCACCGGCCGCCAGGTCATTGAGCGCTGCGATCAGCAGGCGCAGCTTGCTGAGTACCCGGCGACCCAACACCAGCGCCACCACCAGCAGAACCCCCAGACCAACGAGCACCAGGCCCAGGCCAATGCGCCAGCGCAACTCGGCCGCCGCCTCGCGCACGGTATGCGCCGTGTTGGCCTGCATGGCCGTGGCGCTGTTCTGGGCGGTTTCCAGCCGCTCGCGCAGGGTCTTTCCGCTGTCGGCGGCCGCAGCACCGAGGCTGTCGCCCACCAGTTGCTCGCCACTGGCAATCAGGGCCGCAAAGCGCTGGTCGAGGGCCTTCAGCTCCTGGTCGACCCCAGCGGTGGAGACGCCCATCAGCACTTTGCCGATTTCCGCGCCGTTGGGGTTGATCGATGCCTGGACGAAATACACCGACGGGTCGCGACGGGCAGCATCGAGCACCTTGTCCAAGGCTCGCTCACCCTGCCCTTTCTCCATCAGGGCCTGGTTGATGGGGTTTTGTCGATTGAGGTAACGCGTCAGGTGCTGGCCCTGGGCGTCGTCGTAGATCACGAACAATACGTTGGGATTGCGCTGGGCCCGTCGGGCGAAGTCCGAAAGCATCGGCACATCGTTGTCCCAGATGGCGCGCGGTGCCACCGAGGCCAGCAGTTCGGCCATGTCGTTGGCGGAGTCCTTGAGGTTCTTTTCCAGAGTGGCGCGCAGTTGTTGCTGCTCGCTTTGCAACCGCTCGGACAATCCAGCGCTCAGACGCTGACGGGTGCTGCTCGAAAGGCTTTCAAGGCCGGAACGAACGTCCTGGCCGGCTTGCTCCAGTTCGGCACCCAGTTTCCTGCTGTCAGCCCCCAGCCGTTCCCCAAGATCGGCTTCCAAGGCTGTAACGGTGCTCCGGGTCAGCGCAACGGCAACCAGCACCTGCACCAAAAGAGCGATACCAAGGGCAACAAACACAGGCCGCAAGAGGCGGCTTCGTAACAGTGAGAGGATGGCAGACACGGTGTAACCCTCGTGTTTTCTGGCGCCATTATTCTGATGGCATCTACAGAAGCTTCTTACAGCAAGGGTTGTGCCGGGGGCAGCAGGGATATACGCCAAGGTCCAGCAAGGGATTGTCCAGGCCGACACTTTCGCGGGTTTCTGGAACCATGGAGATTCAGTAAGAGCGGGTTCGCCCGCGCCAGGGCCTGCGCAGCCCCCCTGAACGAAAACGCCGCGGTCCCTCTCAGGACCGCGGCGTTCGATCAGCCAGGAAGGCAGATCAGGCGAACGGGTGACGCAGCACGATGGTCTCGTTGCGGTCCGGGCCAGTGGAGATGATATCGATCGGCGCGCCAATCAGCTCCTCGATGCGCTTGATGTAGTTGCGCGCCGCTTGTGGCAGCTCTTCCAGGGTCTTCACGCCCAAGGTCGATTCGCTCCAGCCTGGCATCTCTTCGTACACCGGCTCCAGGCCGATGTAGCTGTCGGCATCGGACGGTGCGTCGATGACGGCGCCATTCTCGTTCTTGTAGCCAACGCAGATGTTGATGGTTTCCAGGCCATCCAGTACGTCCAGCTTGGTCAGGCAGATGCCCGAAATGCTGTTGACGTCGATGGCGCGACGCAGGATGACGGCATCGAACCAGCCGCAACGACGGGCACGGCCGGTGGTGGAACCGAACTCATGGCCACGCTTGGCCAGGGTGGCGCCGGTTTCGTCGAACAGCTCGGTCGGGAACGGACCGGAACCGACACGGGTGGTGTAGGCCTTGGTGATACCCAGGATGTAGTCCAGGTACATCGGGCCAACGCCGGAACCGGTGGAGATACCGCCAGCGGTGGTGTTGGAGCTGGTGACGTACGGGTAAGTGCCGTGGTCGATGTCCAGCAGCGAACCTTGGGCACCTTCGAACATGATGTCCTTGCCGGCGCGACGCAGGTTGTGCAGTTCGGCGGTCACGTCGAGCATCATCGGCTTGAGCTGCTCGGCGTAGGCCATGCACTCGTCCAGGGTCTGCTGGAAGTCGATGGCCGGCTCTTTGTAGTAGTTCACCAGCTGGAAGTTGTGGTAGTCCAGCAGCTCACCGAGCTTGGCGGCGAAACGCTCACGGTGGAACAGGTCACCGACGCGCAGGCCGCGACGGGCGACTTTGTCTTCGTACGCTGGGCCGATACCACGACCGGTAGTGCCGATCTTGGCTTCGCCACGGGCTTTTTCGCGAGCCTGGTCCAGGGCCACGTGGTACGACAGGATCAGCGGGGCAGCCGGGCTGATACGCAGGCGCTCGCGCACTGGCACGCCCTTCTCTTCCAGCTTGGTGATCTCACGCATCAGGGCATCCGGAGCAACGACGACGCCGTTGCCGATCAGGCACTGAACGCCTTCACGCAGGATACCGGAAGGGATCAGGTGCAAAACGGTTTTCTCACCGTTGATCACCAGGGTGTGGCCCGCGTTGTGACCGCCCTGGTAGCGCACTACGGCGGCAGCATGTTCGGTCAGCAGATCGACGATCTTGCCTTTGCCCTCATCACCCCACTGGGTGCCCAGGACGACGACATTCTTACCCATAACACTTGTCCTCATTCACGCAAACTTGGTTGCCGGCCATCGCCGACGAAGAATCTCACTGGGTCAGCGGCAGTACCTGCCAGCGCCCGTCTTGCTGAATCAATTGCCGATCACAATCCGCCTCGAGAGCAGCACTCAACGGCTGGCCAGGCAGGGCCTGGACCACACGCTGGCCCTCGTTGCGCAACTGGCAGACCTGCTGCCAGAGGGCCGCGTCGCCACTGTCGGGCATCCAGATGCCGCCAGTTGGCAATACGACCTCCGCTCGCCCCAGTGTGACCAGGGTCTTCAAATCCGTGGAGAAACCGGTGGCAGGGCGTGCCCGGCCAAAATCGGCGCCGATGTCGTCGTAACGGCCGCCCTGGGCGATCGATTGACCCTCGCCAGGCACGAACACCGCGAACACCACGCCAGTGTGATAGTGGTAACCGCGCAACTCGCCAAGGTCGAAGTACAGCGGCAAGTCCGGGTAGCGCGACGCCAGGCGATCGGCGATCGCCAGCAGATCATCCAGCGCCGCCAGCACGCTGGCCGGGGCACGGCCCAGGCGCACGCGGGCTTCGGCCAGTACTTCGCGACCACCGCACAGCTCGACCAGGGCACGCAGCATGTTGCCCAGGTCTTTCGGCAAGTCGGCGGTGAGCGCCTGCACTTCATCGACCGCCTTGCGCTGCAGCGCATCGAACAGCTGCTGCTCGACCGCACCGGACAGGCCGGCGGCTCGGGCCAGACCTCGGTAAATACCGACGTGGCCAAGGTCCATGTGTACATCCGGCACATCGGCCAGTTGCAGCGTGGCGAGCATCAGGCTGATGACCTCGACATCACTGGTGGGGCTGGCATCACCGTACAGCTCGGCGCCCAGCTGGATCGGGCTGCGCGAAGTGGACAGGGCACGCGGCTGGGCATGCAGCACGCTGCCGGCGTAGCACAGGCGGCTCGGGCCCTCACGGCGCAGGGTGTGGGCGTCGATGCGCGCTACCTGCGGGGTGAAGTCGGCGCGGAAGCCCATCAGGCGGCCAGACTGCGGGTCGACCACTTTGAAGGTGCGCTGATCCAGGTCCTGGCCGGCGCCGGTCAACAGCGACTCCAGGTACTCGATATGTGGGGTGACGACCAGTTCGTAGCCCCAACTCTGGAACAGGTCCAACACCTGGCGACGCGCGATCTCGATGCGCGCAGCCTCAGGTGGCAGTACTTCCTCGATGCCATCTGGCAGCAGCCAGCGGTCTACCGTTGCCATTACGCCATTTCCCCTCTGGTCCGGGCGGCCTGCCTGTGGCTAGCCGTCAGTGAAGCAGGTATTGGCGCACAGTAGCGGGCAGCACCGATCCCGGCGCAACCACCGTAGCCAATACCCTCGAATTGCCTTGCGTCCTGACCAAACCGTCAACTGGCCTTCGACCAATCAACCTTGCAGACGCAAAAAAGCCGGGAAATTTCCCGGCTGCCGCATCATACACCCCTTTTCATTCAGGATGCACCCCGACTGGTGTTTTAGCTGCCAGGCGGGGTGGTTTCTGGTCCGATAAGGGGTCAGATCATCATGGCTTGCTCTTGTCCAGGAAGCGGAAGAACTCGTTCTTCGGATCCAGGACCAGCACGTCGCTCTTGCTGGAGAAGCTCTCGCGGTACGCCTGCAGGCTACGGTAGAACGCATAGAAATCGGCGTCCTGGGTGTAGGCCTTGGCGTAGATGGCTGCCGCCTGGGCATCGCCATCACCTCGGGTCTCTTCAGCTTCGCGATAGGCTTCAGCCAGCAGTACACGGCGCTGACGGTCGGCATCGGCGCGAATACCTTCGGCCAATTCGTTACCTTTGGCGCGGTGTTCACGGGCTTCACGCTCACGCTCGGTGCTCATGCGGTCGAACACGCTGCGGTTGACTTCCTTCGGCAGGTCGATGGCCTTGACGCGGACGTCGATGACTTCGATACCCAGCTCCTTGCTGGCCATGCGGTTCAGCGAGGCGGTGATGTCAGCCATCAACGCATCGCGCTCACCGGAGACCACTTCGTGCAGAGTGCGCTTACCGAACTGGTCACGCAGGCCGCTCTCCAGGCGACGCGACAGACGCTCGTCGGCGATCTGCTTCATGCCGGACGTGGCCGTGTAGAAGCGCTCGGCATCCTTGACGCGCCACTTGGCGTAGGCGTCGACCATCACCGCCTTCTTCTCCAGGGTCAGGAAGCGCTGGGTCGGAGCGTCGAGGGTCATCAGGCGGGCGTCGAACTTGCGCACCTGGTTCACATACGGAATCTTCACGTGCAGACCAGGCTGGACATCCGCCTGGACCACCTTACCGAAGCGCAGCAGTACCGCACGTTCGGTCTGAGACACGATGTAGAAGCTGTTCCAGGCCACGATGGCCAGCACCACAGCGGCGATCAGGGCGATCAGCGATTTATTGCTCATCAGCGGCTCTCCCTAGTGCGCGGCGGCTGTTGCTGTTGCATGTCCTGCACCGCACGCGACGCGGCATCGTTGACCGAGGCAGGCACGCTGCCGACCGGTGCGGCAGCATTGCGGCTGCCCTCGACCATCTTGTCCAACGGCAGGTAGAGCAGGTTGTTCTGCCCATCCTTGGTTGCCACCATGACCTTGCTCGAGTTGCTGTACACCTCTTGCATGGTTTCCAGGTACAGACGTTGACGGGTGACGTCAGGTGCCTTGCGGTACTCGGCGACCAGCTTGGTGAAGCGGTCGGCTTCACCCTTGGCGCGGGCGATCACTTCGTCGCGATAGCCGTTGGCATCCTCGATGATGCGCTGAGCCTGACCACGGGCTTCCGGCACCACGCCGTTGGCGTAGGACTCAGCCTGGTTGCGGGCACGTTGCTCGTCCTCGCGGGCACGGATCACGTCGTCGAAGGCTTCCTGCACTTCACGCGGGGCTGCCGCGCTCTGTACGTTGACCTGGGTAACGGTGATACCGGTACGGTAGGTGTCGAGGAAGCGCTGCAGGCGTTCGCGGATATCCACGGCCATCTGCTCACGACCTTCGGTCAGCACCTGGTCCATGGAGGTGGAGCCCACCACATGGCGCAGGGCACTTTCGGTCGCGTGCTGCAGGCTCACCTCAGGCTGGTCGACGTTGAGCACGAAGTCCTGCAGGTTGCTGATCTTGTACTGGACGGTCAGCGGCACCTCGACGATGTTCTCGTCTTCGGTCAGCATCTGGCCCTGCTTGGTATAGGCACGCTCACGCGTGACGTTTTCCATGAACTTGCGATCGATGGGCGGGAAGTAGATGTTCAGGCCGGGACCGACCGTTTCATAGTACTTGCCGAAGCGCAGCACGACGGCCTGCTCCTGCTCGTCGACCACGTACACGGCGCTGTACAGCCAGATGGCCGCCAGTACTGCCAGGCCTATGCCCAGCAGGCCCAGGCCTCCACCTTTGCCGACGTTGCGGTCACCACCGCGTTTCTTGCCACTGCCGAACATGCCGTTCAGGCTGTCCTGCAGCTTGCGGAAGGCCTCGTCCAGATCCGGCGGACCTTTCTTGTCGCCACCACCGCCGCCACCGCGACGGCCGCCCCAGGGATCCTGATTGTTCGAGTTGCCACCCGGCTCGTTCCAAGCCATAGCGCTCTCCATCTGATAAAGCAAAGACGCGCCCACGGCGCGCCGTCCAATGCTACAGAATGCCTGCCACTGCTGCCCGACGACCTCACCGGGCATTTATTGCAAAGTGTGTTGCTCGACAAACACTTGCGGCTCCATGCCTTCGCGGCTGACCAGGCGATTCAACTCGACCTTGGACAGCCGGATACTCAGCAGGCTGCGCCCTTCTTCGTCATGCTCTTCACTTTGCACGGCACCCAGGGCGAAGAATTGCGCACGCAAGCGGGCAAAACGTTGCTCCAGGCAAAGGGTACCGACAAACAGATCATCCCCCAGCAACTCGGCAATCGCCTGGCCAACCAGCTCCAGACCACGCCCATCACGAGCCGACACCCAGACCCGCTGCGGCTTGCCATCGGCATCGCGCTGGATCTGCGGCTCGACATCTTCGAGCAGGTCGAGTTTGTTATAGACCTCGAGGATCGGCAAGCCTTCGGCACCGATCTCGCCCAGAACCGCCAGCACCTGCTCGATCTGCTCCATGCGCTCTGGCTCATGGGCATCGATTACATGCAACAGCAGGTCGGAGTTGCTCGACTCTTCGAGCGTAGCCCGAAATGCCTCGACCAGCTTGTGCGGCAAATGACGAATGAAGCCCACGGTATCGGCCAGCACGATCGGCCCAAGGTCGTCCAGTTCAAGACGGCGCAAGGTCGGGTCGAGGGTGGCGAACAGTTGGTCGGCAGCATAGACCTCGGAAGCGGTCAGGGCGTTGAACAAGGTGGATTTGCCGGCGTTGGTGTAACCCACCAGCGACACCGACGGGATTTCCGCGCGCTTGCGGCCACGGCGGGCCTGCTCGCGCTGGCTGCGCACCTTCTCCAGCCGCGCCTTGATCTGACGCAGGCGAACCCGCAACAGGCGGCGGTCGGTTTCCAGCTGGGTTTCACCCGGACCGCGAAGGCCGATACCCCCTTTCTGTCGTTCGAGGTGGGTCCAGCCGCGCACCAGTCGCGTGCTCATGTGCTCGAGCTGGGCCAGTTCGACCTGCAGCTTCCCTTCATGGGTACGCGCCCGTTGGGCGAAGATATCGAGGATCAGCCCGGTACGGTCAAGCACGCGACACTCGAAGACTCGCTCGAGGTTGCGCTCCTGACTGGGCGTGAGGGTGTGATTGAAAATCACCAGGTCTACCTGCTCGGCTTTGACCAGGTCGCGCAATTCCTCGACCTTACCGCTGCCAATCAGGTATTTGGCTGTGGGCTGGTGCCTTGCCACTGTAACCAGCGAAACGATATCCGCTCCGGCCGACAGCGCCAGCTCCTGAAACTCCTGCGGGTCTTCGCGCGCCTCAGGGTTCTGACCTTCCAAGTGAACGAGCAGTGCCCGCTCACCACCACCGTGGCGCTCAAAGAACAATGCAGGCTCCTATCAGGCGTTGCCTGGCTCGCTGTCGCCGTGTTCGGAATCGGACGGGCTTGGCAGGCGAACCGGACGGGCTGGAACCACGGTCGAAATGGCGTGCTTGTAGACCATCTGGCTGACGGTGTTCTTCAGCAGTACCACGAACTGGTCGAAAGATTCGATCGAGCCCTGCAGCTTGATACCGTTTACCAGGTAGATGGAAACCGGGACCTTTTCTTTTCTCAAGGTGTTCAAGTAAGGGTCTTGTAGCGAATGCCCTTTTGACATATGCCGCACTCCTGTAAGGATCAATAGTAGAAAATCAGAAAAATCAATAAATTCTGCCGCCCCATCGCAAGAATAGACGGCAATGAGCAGGGACTCAGCTCAATATGGAGACGGTCTCCAGGTATTTCAAGGTGCGGGACAGATTGTCGCAGGCCAGGCTGTCGAGCCAATGGACATCGTTCCAGCCTCGCAACCAGGTGAACTGCCGCTTGGCCAGCTGCCTGGTGGCAATGATACCGCGTTCGCGCATCTCATTCTCAGTCAGCTGGCCATCGAGGTAATCCCAGACCTGCCGATACCCCACTGCCCGTATAGACGGCAGT
Organism: Pseudomonas taiwanensis DSM 21245; assembly: GCF_000425785.1. Classification (GTDB taxonomy): domain Bacteria; phylum Pseudomonadota; class Gammaproteobacteria; order Pseudomonadales; family Pseudomonadaceae; genus Aquipseudomonas; species Aquipseudomonas taiwanensis. The sequence goes on along the minus strand of NZ_KE384450.1, from coordinate 410,479 downwards.
CCGGCGTGCAAGTCACTTCTGGCTCGCAGCGATCGGACCTCGTCGACGAAGCCCTGTTCCAGCATCTGCGAAAATCGTAGCGCAATTCGCCGATGCAAAATGTGACGATCTGTAGGAGCTATCGCCAAACTCGCGACAGTATAGGGCAAATGCCCGCCCGCGCCTGCGTCTGCGGCGCGACTTTCCGCGTATTGACGCTGGCGATGTGCCGTCATTGTCTCGCCACTGACTCGGTAAACCTCCAGGGCGCGAATCAGCCGCTGAGGGTCATTGGGGTGAATACGCGCTGCCGATTCCGGGTCGACCTCGGCCAATTGGCGGTGCAATTGGCCGAGGCCCTGTTCGTTGGCCAAGGCTTCGAGTTCTGCGCGTACCGCGGTGTCCGAGGCGGGCATATCAGCCAACCCTTCGACCAAGGCCTTGTAGTAGAGCATGGTGCCACCGACCAGCAGTGGGATCTTGCCGCGCGCGGTAATCTCGGCCATGGCCTCCAGGGCATCACGACAGAAATGCGCCGCCGAATAGCTTTCAGCCGGATCGAGAATATCGATAAGCCGGTGCGGATGGGCGGCCAACACCTCTTTGGAAGGCTTGGCGGTACCAATGTCCATGCCGCGATAGACCAGCGCCGAATCGACGCTGATCAGTTCGCACGGCAGCACCTTGGTCAGCTCGATGGCGAGGTCGGTCTTGCCGGCCGCTGTCGGGCCCATGAGAAAAATCGCTGGAGGCTTGCCGCTCATGTCATCGACCGCGCAGGAAAAGTTTGTCCAGGTCGTCCAGGCCCATCTGGGTCCAGGTGGGTCGGCCATGGTTGCACTGCCCGCTGCGCTCGGTGTTTTCCATGTCGCGCAGCAGGGCGTTCATCTCTGGGATGGCCAGGCGCCGGTTGGCGCGCACCGCGCCGTGGCAGGCCATGGTGCCCAGCAGTTCGTTCAGGTGCGCCTGGATACGGTCGCTGGTGCCATACTCCATCAGGTCAGCGAGCACGTCCTGCACCAGACGGTTGGCCTCGGCCTGCTTGAGCAGTGCCGGAATCTGCCTGATCGCCAGGGTCTCGGGGCCCAGGCGCTGCAATTCGAAACCCAGTCGCTGGAACCATTGGGCGTGCTCTTCGGCGCAGTCGGCTTCTCGCTGGCTCAAGGCCAGCGTCTCAGGCACGAGCAACGGCTGGCCACTGAGCCCCTCGCTGGCCATGGCCACCTTGAGGCGTTCATACATGATCCGCTCATGGGCGGCGTGCATGTCCACCAACACTAGGCCGATCGCGTTCTCGGCGAGGATGTAAATGCCCTTCAACTGCGCCAGGGCGTAACCGAGGGGCGGAATGTCACCCTTGCCCTCAGGCAGCGATACTGGCGCGCCGGTGGTGCCGCCCAACGGCGCGTAGAACTCGCGATAGACCGCTTGCGCCTCGGCAGCCGGTACCGGCTGGGACGGGCGCGGCGTATACGAGTACTGGTAACCGGCACCGTTACCGCCACTGCCAGTACTGGAATAGGAACGCGGCTCGGCCTGGGGCTGCTCGAGCACTGGCGAGGCCAGGCGCATTTCGCCCTGCGGGCCGAACTCTCCCGCCTGCAGACCACTGGGACGGACGATTTCCGCCGCAGGGGCCGGTGCCGCCAGCTGGTCTTCCGGACGCACATCGGCCAAGGCCCGGTGCAAGGTGCCGTACAGGAAGTCGTGCACCATGCGCCCTTCGCGGAACCGCACTTCGTGCTTGGTCGGGTGCACGTTGACGTCGACGCCGTTGGGCTCCAGCTCCAGGAACAGCACGAAGGTCGGGTGCCGGCCATTGAACAGCACGTCGCGGTAGGCTTGGCGCACCGCGTGGGCGACCAGCTTGTCGCGCACCGCGCGGCCATTGACGAAGAAGTACTGCAAGTCGGCCTGGCTGCGCGAGAACGTGGGCAGTCCGACCCAACCCCACAGACGCAAACCGTTGCGCTCGACGTCGATCGGCAGTGCCTGCTCCAGGAACCCCGGCCCACAAATGGCGCCGACCCGTCGCGCCCGCGCAACCTCGTCGTGGGCCTCGTGCAGGCTGAGGATGCTCTTGCCGTTGTGGCGCAGGTGGAAACCCACGTCGAATCGCGCCAGCGCAAGGCGTCGGATGACTTCCTGCAGATGATCGAATTCGGTTTTCTCGGCCTTGAGGAACTTACGTCGGGCCGGGGTATTGAAGAACAGGTCGCGCACCTCTACCGAAGTGCCGACCGGGTGCGCGGCAGGCTGTACGCGCGGGGTCATGTCCCGCCCCTCGGTTTCGACCTGCCAGGCTTCGGTGGCATCGGCAGTGCGCGAGGTAAGGGTCAGCCGCGCCACCGAACTGATCGACGCCAGTGCCTCGCCACGGAAACCGAGGCTCAATACACCTTCAAGGTCTTCCAGTTCGCGGATCTTGCTGGTGGCGTGTCGAGCCAGGGCCAGCGGCAGGTCGTCGGCGGAGATACCGCCACCGTCGTCGCGGACCCGCAGCAACTTGACCCCGCCCTGCTCCACTTCGACATCGATGCGACGTGCGCCCGAGTCAAGGCTGTTTTCCAGCAGTTCCTTGGCCACCGAAGCAGGGCGCTCGACCACCTCGCCCGCAGCGATCTGGTTGGCCAGCCGCGGGCTGAGCAGCTGGATGCGCGAGCCCCCACTCATTGCTGAGAGGCCAGGGTGGTGGCGGGGATATCGAGGTGCTGGCCGACCTTCAGCTCATCGCTCTTGAGGCTGTTGCTGCTGCGCAGGCTGGCCACGCTGACCTGGTAGCGCACGGCGATCATCGCCAATGTTTCGCCGGGACGCACGGTATGTTCACGCGGGCCCTGGGCGATCTTGCCACTGTCGCGCAGCCAGGCGATGTAGGTGCCAGGTGGCGGGTTCTGCTGGAAGTACTGGCGTACGCCGGTATGGATCGAGCGCGCCAGGGCTTGCTGGTGGCTGGCGGTGGCCAGTTTGGCAGCTTCGTTGTTGTTGGAGATGAACCCGGTTTCCACGAGGATCGACGGGATATCAGGTGACTTCAACACCATGAACCCGGCCTGCTCGACCCGCTGTTTGTGCAGGGAAGTGACCCGTCCCATGTTGCCCAGCACCTTCTGGCCGACATTGAGACTCGAGCTGAGCGTGGCGGTCATCGACAGGTCGAGCAGCACTCCGGCCAGCATGCGGTCCTTGTCGTCCAGACTGACGTTGCCCGCACCACCGATCAGGTCGGAGCGGTTTTCCGTGTCCGCCAGCCAGCGGGCAGTCTCGGAAGTGGCACCTCGATCGGACAACGCGAACACCGAGGCACCGAAGGCGGCACGGGACGGCGCGGCATCGGCGTGGATAGAAATGAACAGGTCTGCGCCTTTCTTACGGGCAATCTCGGTGCGTTTACGCAGCGGAATGAAGTAGTCGCCGGTGCGGGTCAGCTCGGCGCGGTAGCCCTTCTCGGTATTGATCTGGCGCTGCAGCTCCTTGGCGATCTGCAGCACGATGTCTTTCTCGTGCTGACCACGCGAACCCGAAGCCCCCGGGTCTTCGCCACCGTGGCCGGCGTCGATGGCAACCACGATATCGCGCTTGCCACTGGGCACCGGCGGCAACTTGATGGCCGGCTGGGCTGGGGTTACTGGGACCGCAGGGGTGGTCGCAGGCGCCTGTGCTGGCGGCGCGGCTGGCGTGCTGGCAGCAACGGCATCGGCTTCCTGGTCGTACAGGTCGACCACCAGGCGGTTGCCATACTGGGCATTGGGCGCCAGGGTGAAGCTCTTTGGCGTGACCGACTTCTTCAGGTCGACCACCACGCGCAGGTCGGTGGGGGTCCGCTGGGCGGAACGCACGCTGCTGATCGGCGTATTGGACGTGGAGACGTTCAGCGGCGCGGCCAAGGTCGCACCGTTGATGTCGATGACCAGGCGATCCGGAGCGCTCAAGGTGAAGACGCTGTGCTGCACGGGGCCAGACAGGTCGAAGACCAGCCGCGTGTTGTCCGGCGCGCGCCACAGGCGCATGCTCTTGACTTGTGTGACGGCCAGAGCGTCAACGGTCACCGCTGTCAGCAGCAGCCCTACCACGGCGACCAGTGCGCGTATGCGCATACCTACCCCACTTACTGTTTATAGTCTTTGGCCAGTGCCAGGCACCATGCCTCGCCGCGAGCCCCCTGCGGCGACAGGTTCAGCGAGCGTCCGCCCGCTTGGGGGCTTATGGTAATGGTCAGGTCAGGCTTTGGCAAAACGCCCGCACCCTTTTGTGGCCACTCGAACAGACACAACGGGTCACCTTCGAAATAGTCACGAATCCCCATGAACTCGAGCTCTTCAGGATCGACCAGGCGGTAAAGGTCGAAATGGAAGGCGCGCACATCACCGATTTCGTAGGGCTCGACCACGGTGAACGTGGGGCTTTTCACTGCGCCCGTATGGCCCAGGCCGCGAATCAGGCCCCGCGACAGCGTGGTCTTGCCCGCGCCCAGGTCGCCTTCGAGAAAGATCACGCCGTGACCGCCGGTCACTCCAGCCAGCTTCGCACCAAAGGCGACCATGGCCTCTTCATCGGCCAGAAAAAGGGTTATGCCTGACACGCAGAATGCTCCTCCAACAACTCACGAATGACCGGCGCCAGATCACTGGCCGCCAAGCCTCTACCTTCGACGCCCAGACGCTCACCCGCGCAAGCATGCAGCCATACGCCGAGGCAGGCTGCACGCCAAGCATCCTGCCCCTGGGCCAGCAATGCCCCCAGCACGCCGGTCAACACATCGCCGAGGCCTGCTCCGGCCATCGCCGGATGACCACGCTCACACAATGCCAACCGCCCTGATGGGTCGGCTACCAGTGAGCCCGCCCCCTTGAGCACGCACACACTGGCATAGCGGCGAGCCAGCTTACGCGCCGCCCCAGGTCGATCCGCCTGCACCGCCTCGGTGGAAATACCCAGCAGACGCGCAGCCTCACCAGGGTGTGGGGTAAGGATGCTCCCGCTGGGCAAGGCCAAAGGCGTGCGTGCCAGCAGATTCAGGGCATCGGCATCCCACACCTGAGGTTGATCGGCATTGGCTACCGCAGACAGCAGGCTGCGTCCCCAGGCAGCCTGCCCGAGGCCTGGGCCGACAACCAGCACCGACGCCCGCTCCAGCACGCTCACCAGTTGGTTCGCCGAACTCACCCCAAGGCACATCACCTCGGGCAGCCGAGCCAGGCCCGCTGCAACGTGCTCGGGACGGGTGGCCACACTGACCAGCCCGGCACCACAGCGCAATGCCGCCTCGGCACTGAGCAACACGGCGCCCCCGGTGCCGAGGTCGCCGCCCACCACCAGCACGTGGCCAAAATCGCCTTTGTGAGCCTGTGCAGAACGTGCAGGCAGGCCCGCGACGGTCTCGCGGTCGAGTCGCAGCGGGGCATTGCCGGGTTGTTTGGTCTGGGGCATGGGGTCAAAGGCTCCAATGTCTGGCAGAATTATACGCACCTGAGCCTGTATTGCCTTACCCATCCATGCCTGTCTCCACACCTGACCTCGCCGCACTGGCCCAATCGATCAAGGATTTCGGCCGCGAACTCGGTTTTGCCCACGTTGGCATCGCCGGCGTCGACCTTGGCGAGCACGAACAGCACCTGCGGCGCTGGCTGGATGCAGGCTACCAGGGCGAGATGGACTACCTGGCGACCCACGGCAGCAAGCGCTCGCACCCCGACCAGCTGATTCCTGGCACCCTTCGGGTGGTGTCGCTGCGCATGGACTACCTGCCCGGCGATACCCAGATGGCCCAGCGCCTGGCCCAGCCGGAAAAAGCCTACGTCTCGCGCTACGCCCTGGGCCGCGACTACCACAAGCTGGTGCGCAAGCGCGTGCAGCATCTGGCCGACCGCATCCAGGAGGTGATCGGCCCCTTCGGCTATCGCGCCTTCGTCGACAGTGCCCCGGTGCTGGAAAAGGCCATTGCCGAACAGGCCGGGCTTGGCTGGATTGGCAAGAACACCCTGCTGCTCAACCGCAAGGCCGGAAGCTACTTCTTCCTCGCCGAACTGTTCGTCGACCTGCCGTTACCGGTGGACGAAGCCCACACCAGCGAGCACTGCGGACGCTGCCAGGCATGCCTGGACATCTGTCCGACCCAGGCGTTCGTGGGGCCCTACGTGCTGGATGCCAGGCGCTGTATCTCCTACCTGACCATCGAGCTCAAGGGTGCCATTCCGGTGGAACTGCGCGCGATGATCGGCAACCGGGTATTCGGTTGCGACGACTGCCAGATCGTCTGCCCGTGGAACCGATTCGCCAGCCACACCCGCGAGGACGACTTCATGCCTCGACACGGGCTGGAGAACAGCGAACTGGCCGAGATGTTCCTGTGGGACGAGAGGACCTTCCTGCGCAAGACCGAAGGAGGGCCATTGCGCCGCGCCGGGTACGAGCGCTGGCTGCGCAACCTGGCGGTGGGGTTGGGCAATGCGCCGACGACGATTCCGGTGCTGGAAGCGTTGAAGGCGCGCCGGGACGACCCTTCGGCGCTGGTGCGCGAGCACGTGGAATGGGCGCTGGGGCGGCATGGAGCGCTGTAGAGGAGGTCGAAGCTGGCGGGGTCGTCTCGCAGCGTTCAGTGCGTGGGAGATCGAGCGCCGCCCGCGCGGGCGTATCGCGAGCAACGCTCGCGCCTACCGCGATCTCAGGCCCATTCGAACCACTGGCATTACTGCCCGTCGCAGCCCGCTCTTACTGCTGGTCGTTATAGTGAAACTTGGGCATTTCCCAATGGAACCTGATTGCCAGCAAGCGCAACAGGAACCCACCGAACAAGGTCAGTAGCATGGCCTGCTCCGCTGGCACCTGGAAATGCACGCACCCCAGGTAGAACCAAGCCGCCGCGAACGACACACTGGCATACAGCTCCCGACGGAACACCAGCGGAATATCGTTGCAGAAGATATCCCGCAAGATCCCGCCAAACACCCCGGTGATCACTCCGCTGATCGAGGCCACCAGCATCCCCTGCCCCATCTCCAGCGCCGTCATGCAGCCAATCAGGGTAAAGGCCACCAGCCCCAGCGCATCGAGCACCAGGAACAACGAGCGCAGGCGACGCATCATCGGCGCGATGAAAATCGTCAGCAGCGCAGCGCAGCTGGTCAGCACCAGGTACTCCGGGTGCTTCACCCAGGTCAACGGATAATGGCCGAGCAAGACATCACGCACCGAGCCGCCCCCAAGGGCCGTGACGCAGGCGATCAGCACCACGCCAAACCAGTCCATGCCACGTCGACCGGCGGACAAGGCGCCGGTCATGGCTTCTGCGGTGATGGCAATGAGATAGAGCATCAACAACATGGTGCAGGTCCCTGCGAAAAAGGCGCGCAGTCTAACCAGTTGCCAAGGGCACCAAAAGAGGGCGTGCAGACAATATCTGCACCCTCACGGCTCAAACCTTGATGAAGTGCTCGCGATAGTGGCGCAATTCGGCGATCGATTCGCGGATATCGTCCAGCGCCAGATGGGTTCCGCCCTTCTTGAAGCTGTCGCGCACGTTAGGCGCCCAGCGTGCGGCCAACTCCTTGAGGGTCGAGACGTCAAGGTTGCGGTAGTGGAAGTAGTTTTCCAGCTCGCGCATGTGCCGGTAAAGGAAACGGCGGTCCTGACAGATGCTGTTGCCGCAGATCGGCGACTTGCCTTTGGGCACCCACTGTTCGAGGAAAGCGATGGTCTGCGCCTCGGCCTCGGCCATGCTGATACTGCTCTCGCGCACGCGCTGGGTCAGCCCCGAGGCACCGTGGGTGCGAGTGTTCCATTCGTCCATGCGCGCCAGCACTTCGTCACTGTGGTGGATGGCGATCACTGGGCCTTCGGCCAAGGTGTTCAGGTCGCTGTCGGTAACGATGGTGGCCATCTCGATGATGACGTCGTTGTCCGGATCCAGGCCGGTCATTTCCAGATCGATCCAGATCAGGTTCTGTGGGTTCTGCATGAAAGGGGCTCCTCGTATAGGCCGTCATAGTAGCCTAGCGGGGCTGACCGATGCATTCGAAGCGCAAAGGTAACGAGAATGGTCCGTCGCCCGGCATGCTAAACTGCGTGCCGTTTTCTTTTGTGCACCGCCAACACGGAACCTTCATGGCCAAACGCCAGCTCAACCGCCGCCAGAACTGGCGCATCGAAAAAATCCAGAACGAGCGCGCCGCTCGCGCCGCCAAACGCGAGCAGCATGTCCTGCAGGAGCTGGAGGGCGGCGACCTGGGGCCGGAGCAATTGGGCCTGGTGATCGCCCACTTCGGCGTACAAGTCGAGGTCGAGGCCCAGGACGGCGAGGTTGCCGGCCAGGTGTTTCGCTGCCACCTGCGGGCCAACCTGCCAGCGCTGGTGACCGGCGACCGCGTAGTCTGGCGTGCAGGCAACCAAGGCATCGGCGTGATCGTCGCGCAGATGCCCCGCAGTACCGAGCTGTGCCGACCGAACAACCATGGCCAGCTCAAACCGGTGGCGGCCAACGTCGACTTGATCGTGATCGTCTTCGCCCCGGCGCCCGAACCGCACCCCAACCTGATCGACCGCTACCTGGTGGCCGCCGAGCACGCCGGTATTCGCCCGCTGCTGCTGCTGAACAAGGCCGACCTCATCAACGAAGAGAACGGCCCGGCGCTGCATGCCCTGCTCGAGGTCTACCGCGACCTGGGCTACCCGCTGCTTGAGGTTTCGGCGCATCACGGCGATGGCATGCAACGCCTGCAGCAGATGCTGAACGAGCACATCAGCGTGTTCGTCGGTCAATCCGGGGTTGGCAAGTCTTCGCTGGTCAACAGCCTGCTGCCCGAGGCCAGCACCCGCGTCGGCGATCTGTCGGAGTGGTCGGGCCAAGGCACCCACACCACCACTACCGCACGGCTGTACCACTTCCCCAACGGCGGCGACCTGATCGACTCACCGGGGATCCGTGAGTTCGGCCTGGGTCACGTCAGCCGCAACGATGTCGAGGATGGATTCATCGAGTTTCGCGACCTGTTCGGGACGTGCCGCTTCCGCGACTGCAAGCATGATCGCGAGCCGGGTTGCGCACTGCTCAAGGCGCTGGAGGATGGGCGCATCAAGCAGCAGCGGATGAACAGCTACCGCTCGATCATCGCCAGTTTGCCCGAAGACAGTTACTGAGCCTCGGCAATGGGCCGCAAAGCGGCCCTGACCGGCTACTGGTCCTTGGCCTCGTCCATCTTCAACACACCGTCTTCGAAGATGTTCAGCTTCTGCCGTAGCTCACGCGGCTGCATCGGTGCCTCGGTCGGCGCCGGCGCCGCCGATGCTCCGGGTGCTCCAGGCGCTGCGGGCGCGGGCGTCTCGGCAGGCGGCGTCTCCGGTGTACCTTGCTCACCCTCGATGGTGCGCTGGGCCTTTTTCGTCAGCACGATGATGTCGATACGCCGGTTGACCGGGTTGAACGGGTTCTTGCGATCGAACAGCGACGATGAGGCATAGCCTACTACCCGCGCCACCTGCTCATCCGGGTAGCCGCCTGCGACAAGTGCACGGCGCGCCGCATTGGCTCGGTTGGCCGAAAGCTCCCAGTTGCCGAACTCGCCGGTACCGGCATAAGGCTTGGCATCGGTGTGACCGCTGATGCTGATCTTGTTAGGCACCGCCTTGATGGTGTCAGCCATGGCCAGCAGGATATCTTCGAAGTACGGCTGCAGGCGTGCGCTGCCCAGGTCGAACATCGGGCGGTTCTCGGCGTCCATGATCTGGATACGCAAGCCGTCCTGGGTGATCTCGAAGAGAATCTGGTCCTTGAACTTCTGCAGCTGCGGGTTCTCCTCGACTTTGTTCTGCAACTCCTGCAGCAGCAGTTCGAGGCGCTCGCGCTCCACCTGCTCGGCCATGGTTTGCACCTGGTCTTCGTTCAGCTGAATGCTGGTATCAGGTGTAGGCTCGGATTTTTGCTCCGGGTTGATGGTCTTTTCCGGAGCCAACTGCGGCGAACCACCCAAGTCGATGATGAAGGGTGTGCCGCTTTCGGTGAATCCGATCGGGTCCTTGAAATAACCGGCGATGGCGAGTTTCTGCTCGGGCGTGGCGGTAGACAGCAACCACAACACCAGGAAGAACGCCATCATCGCCGTGGCGAAGTCGGCGAAGGCGATCTTCCAGGCGCCGCCATGGTGACCGCCGCCGTAGCGCTTGACGCGCTTGATGATTATCGGCTGGTTGTTTTCCATGACTCAGCGACCGCGAACCGCTTGTTCCAATTCGGCAAAGCTCGGACGATGCTTCGGATACAGCACCTTGCGACCGAACTCGACGGCCAGCGAAGGCGGCATACCAGAGGCCGAGGCCACCAGCGAGGCCTTGATCGCCTCGTAGAGGTTGAGTTCTTCCTTGGCATCGTGCTCCAGGCACTTGGCCAGTGGGCCGAAGAAACCATAGGCCGCCAGAATACCGAAGAAGGTACCGACCAGCGCCGCACCCACGTGCAGACCGATCGATTTCTGGTCGCCATCACCCAGCGAAGCCATGGTCACCACGATACCCAGTACCGCCGCGACGATACCGAAACCGGGCATGCCGTCGGCGATGCCGTTGACCGCATGGGATGGGTGCTCGAGCTCTTCCTTCATGCTCAGCAGCTCCATGTCGAACAGCCCTTCCAGCTCGTGGGGCGCCATGTTGCCGGTGGACATGATGCGCAAGTAGTCGCAGATGAACGCGGTCATGCGCTCATCGCCAAGCACTGCGGGGTATTTTGCGAAGATCGGGCTGGCCGCTGCATCCTCGATATCGCTCTCGATGGCCATCATGCCTTCGCGACGGCTCTTGTTGAGGATTTCGTACACCAGGCCCAGCACCTCCAAGTAGAAGGTATGGGTAAAACGCGAGCCAAACATCTTCAGCGACTTCTTGATTACATGCATGGTCATGTAACCAGGGTTGGCCTGCATGAAGGCGCCGAAGGCCGCCCCACCGATGATCAGCACTTCGAACGGCTGGATCAGTGCCGCGATCTTGCCGTGGGAAAGCACGTACCCGCCGAGCACGCTCGCGAATACGACGATGATGCCGATAATTTTAGCCATAGGTTCAAAGCACTTGCAGTCGTGGTCAGGATGAGGGACGGGAGCCTTAAAACTCTTCTTCTACTTATCGGCAGAACTGCGCCAGACTATAGCCACTCAATGCGAAAAGCCAGTTCGGACTGATGTCAAAATGCCAATTGAAACTAAGGTACCTACTCAGGCTCCGCGTACATTAGACGCGTGGATCAAACTGCTGGACAGTGTCCGATTGCCGGTGCCGAAGCAGAGCCATGACACAGTATTGTCGGCGATCAACGACAGCCGCCGCTCCCTGCGCGACATTGCCGAACTGATGCAGGACAGCCCGGCCCTGGTGCTGTCAGTGATGCGCGAGGCCAATCACCCGGCCAACGCCAGCCTGGCGGAACCGGCCGAAAGCCTGGAAATCGCCCTCAATCGCCTGGGCCTGGGGCGCACCCGGGAACTGCTGATGCGCTTGCCCGCGCTGCCCGATGACGATATCCCGCCCGTGCTGCGCCAATTCCTGCTGATCAGCCAGCACGCCTCGCAGCAGGCCAACGGCCTGTTCGCCAGCCGCCTGGCGCGGCTGTGGCAAGAGATCCACTGGGGCAGCCTGCTGTTCCTGTCGCCCTTGTGGCCCATGGCCTTGGCCTACCCGAAGCTGCTCGATGCCTGGGAGCTGCGTGTTATCCACAAAGGCGAAGAGGCCGCAGAGGTCGAGTCCGAACTGTTTGGCGTGCGCATCCTGGCGCTGTGCCAAGCCGTGGCCGAGCACTGGCGCCTGTCGCAATGGGTGACACAAGGCTATCGCCTGCTGCTGGAAGAACGTGAGCAACTGAGCCAGATCCTGAGCATCGCCCGCGATCAGGACCTGCTGAGCCAGCAGCATCGCCTGGACGAAGCGCCCGCCCTGAGCCGCTGGTTCAATCAACCGGCCAACACCGTGCTGCTGGCCAACAACCTCGCGCTGGCGGCCCAGGTCGGCTGGGACAATCCGCACCTACTGCGCTGGCAGTTACTGACCGCGCTCTACCTGCAGACTTCGCTGGAAGACGTGCAGCAACAGGTTCACCAACAGGCGGCCGCCAGCGCCCGCCGCCACGCCAGGCATGCCCTGTTCCACCCTGCCGAAGCCCTTATCTGGCCATGGCATCAGCGCCGCCCGCACCCTGACATGCTGGCACCACCGCCCCCTACCCGCGAGGACCTGGGCGCCTGGCGCAAGCTGTGCGAGCAGATGCTCGCGCAACCCAGCCCATTCACCAACGCCGTGCACTTGTCCAACCAGGCGCGCCAAGCCTTGCAGGCATGCGGCATGCAGCGCATCCTGCTGTTGACCCTGGACAAGGCCAGCGACCTGCTGCGCGTCCAGCAAGCCGCCGGGCTGCCCAAGGAGGCGGCGGCGATCGCCTTGCCGGTTGCTCAGAACAGGCTGTTGCAGAAGCTGGTCAGCAAGGCCGGCCAGCTGCGCCTGACACCCGAAAACCATGCCCAGTTCTCAGCACTGCTGCCTCCCCCCCTGCGCGCGTTCTTTCGCAGCGAGCATGTGTTGCTGCGTTCGCTGGCGGTCAACGACCAGGTGCTGATGCTGGCCGTGGCCGACCAGGGCGGCAAGCCACTGGCCGATGTCAGCGTGCAAGCTTTCGGCAAGACCGCGCAATGCATCGAGCGTGCTCTGGCGGTGTTTGCCACCCGCAACGCCTGAGCCTTGCGCTACAATCGCCCCTCTTTCCACACTGGAGAACGTGGATGACTGACTTTTCCGGATTGCCCCTGGTGATCGAACCCGAGGACCTGTTGCCACGCCTGAATTCGCCGCAACTGATCCTGGTCGACCTGAGCAGCGCCAACCGCTATGTCAGCGGGCATATCCCCGGGGCACGCTTCGTCGAGGGCAAGCGCACCCAGCTCGGCCAGCCGCCAGCGCCAGGCCTGCTGCCAGCCCTGACTGACCTGGAGAAGCTGTTCGGCGAACTCGGCCATCGCGACGATGCCGTCTATGTGGTCTACGACGATGAAGGGGGCGGCTGGGCCGGCCGCTTCATCTGGCTGCTGGATGTGATTGGTCACAAGGCCTACCACTACCTCAATGGCGGTATCCAGTCGTGGCCGGCCGACAAGCTGTCCACCGACGTGCCTGCCGCGGCCAGCACATCGGTGAGACTGCACCTGCACCAGGAGCCCACCGCCACCCGCGAATACCTGCAAAGCCGCCTGGATGCCGACGACCTGGTGATCTGGGATGCCCGCGGCCCACAAGAGTTTTCTGGCGAGAAGGTGCTGGCGGCCAAGGGCGGACACATTCCAGGGGCCATCAACTTCGAGTGGACCGCAGGCATGGACCTCAACGACCACCTGCGCATCCGCAAGGACATCGCCGAAGTCCTCCAGAGCCTGGGCATCACGCCGGACAAGGAAGTGATCACCCACTGCCAGACCCACCGCCGCTCCGGTTTCACCTACCTGGTGGCCAAAGCCCTTGGCTACCCGCGCATCAAGGCTTACGCCGGTTCGTGGAGCGAATGGGGCAACCACCCGGACACGCCTGTAGAAGTCTAAGGAACCTGCATGAAATCCCGTTTGTTCATCATCAGCCAGTACCTGCTGCCGCATCATCTGCTGTCGCGGCTGGCGGGCTGCATCGCCGAGTGCCGCGCGCGCTGGTTCAAGAATGCCTTTACCGCCTGGTTCGCCAAGCGCTACCAGGTGAACATGAACGAAGCACTGGTCGAAGACCTCACCGCCTACGAGCACTTCAACGCCTTCTTCACCCGCGCCCTCAAGCCAGGCGCGCGCCCGCTGGACGAAACCCCCGGCGCGATCCTTTGCCCGGCCGACGGTGCGGTGAGCCAACTGGGCCCGATCGAGCACGGCCGGATCTTCCAGGCCAAGGGCCACAGCTTCAGCGCGCTGGAGCTGCTGGGCGGCGACCCTGCCCTGGCGGCGCCCTTCATGGGCGGTGAATTCGCCACCATCTACCTGTCGCCCAAGGACTACCACCGCGTGCACATGCCGCTTGCCGGCACCCTGCGCGAAATGGTCTATGTGCCGGGCCGCCTGTTCTCGGTCAACCAGACCACCGCGGAGAACGTCCCCGAACTGTTCGCTCGCAACGAGCGTGTGGTCTGCCTGTTCGATACCGAGCGGGGCCCGATGGCCGTGGTGCTGGTCGGTGCGATGATCGTCGCCTCGATCGAAACCGTTTGGGCAGGCCTGGTCACGCCCCCCAAGCGTGAGCTGAAGACGTTCCGCTATGACGAAGGCAGCCGTGCGCCGATTCATCTGGAAAAAGGCGCCGAACTGGGTCGCTTCAAGCTGGGCTCGACCGCCATCGTGCTGTTCGGTCCAGAGCAAGTGAAGTGGGCCGAGTCGCTGGGCGCTGGCTCGGCGGTGCGCATGGGCCAGCTGCTGGCTCAGCCGCAACAAGGTTGATCGCTTCAACGCCCCCGGCGCAAGGCCGGGGGCGTCTTCTTGGCAGCAATGGCTAACCGAGCAGGCTGCGGAAGCCGATCGGGCCCTCGTTGTTGTAAGTGTTGGTACCGTTGAGAGTAAGCCCGCCATCCTCGGACCTGACGCTCAAGGCGACGACGCTCTGGTTGTCGCGCCCACCGATCACCCACTCCCCGCCCGGATGCCAAGGGGCACTGCTGCCACCCCACTGGTTCTGCACCTGGTAGCGGTTCTGCGCGATGCGCTTGCCCTGGAAGCCGATCGGTCCCTCGCCGGCATAGGTCATGACACCTTGCAGAGTCTGACCTCCATCGGTCGACTTGACGTCCACCGACACCACCTTCTGATTGTCGCGGCCACCGATTACCCAGATTCCGCCCGGGTGCCAAGGTGCCGAGTTACCGCCCCACTGATTCTCCACTGCGTACTTGAACATGAACTTCATCTCCTTGAAGTTGATAGCCACGAGGACTCCCCCCGGGCCAGCACGGTCGATGGGTGAACCGTACGGATCCAAGCCTAGATGGTGATCAAAGGATGACTTAGAACAGTTCGCAATCAGCGATGTAGCAGCCAGTTGCCACGCCCCTCAGCCCCGCAGACGCCGCCTTGTACCGGGAAAGGGCCGCCAGGCGGCCCTCTGGCGACTCGAGGCCGCTCCCACGGTGCCGTGCAGGGCACCAGAGGCTGGGATCAACCCCGCGCGTCGCGGTCGCGCATGCCCAGCAAATACAGCACGCCGTCGAGGCCCAAGGTGGAAATCGCCTGTTTGGCCGACTGACGCACCAGTGGTTTGGCCCGGAAGGCCACGCCCAGGCCGGCCAGCGAGAGCATCGGCAAGTCGTTGGCACCGTCGCCCACGGCGATGGTCTGGTCCAGTTGCAGGCCCTCTTCGCTCGCCAGTTGCTGCAGCAGGTCGGCCTTGCGCTGGGCGTCGACGATCGGCTCCACGGCCACGCCGGTCACTTTGCCATCGACCACTTCCAGTTCGTTGGCGAACACATAGTCGATGCCCAGGCGCGCCTGGACCTGCTTGGCGAAGTAGGAGAAGCCGCCCGAGAGGATCGCGGTCTTGTAACCCAGGCGCTTGAGCTCGGCGAACAGGTTCTCGGCACCCTCGGTCAGACGCAGGGAAGCGCCGATCTCGTCCAGTACGCCCACATCCAGGCCCTTGAGCAGCGCCATGCGCTCCTTGAAGCTGGCGCGAAAATCCAGCTCGCCGCGCATCGCCCGCTCGGTGATCGCCGAGACCTGTTCGCCCACACCCGCGGCCTTGGCCAACTCGTCGATGACCTCGGCCTCAATCAGCGTCGAGTCCATGTCGAACACCGCCAGACGGCGATTGCGGCGATACAGGTCGTCCTTCTGGAAGGCGATGTCGATCTTCAACTCGTCCGACAGGGCGAAGAAGTCCGCGCGCAGGGCCTGGGCATCGCTCGGTTCGCCACGGACGGAGATCTCCAGGGCGGCCTTGCCTTTTTCCTGCTGGGCATCCAGCACCACCCGGGCCGACAGGCGCTCGATGCGCTCGATGGTCAGCTCGTACTTACTGATGACCGCACTCACCCGTTGCAATTGCTCGGGGGTGATCTTACGGCTGAGCAGCGTAACGATGTGGCGTGCCTCACCGTGACCGTCAGCCCAGTGCTGGTAGTCAGCCTCGGAAATGGGCGTGTAGCGCGCCTGCAGGTTCAGCTCATGGGCCTTGGCCTGGACGGCTTGCAGCAGGCGGGTGGACACTTCGTTGTCCGGGATATCGACCAGGATGCCGAACGACAACGTGCCATGCATGACCGCAAGACCTATGTCGAGGATGTTCACTCCGCCCTGGAGCAGGACGCCGGTAATGGCCGCAGTGAGACCGGGACGGTCCTCACCGGTGATGTTGATCAGGACGATTTCGCGCACAACCTGGCTCCGACTTCGATGAAAAATGCGCATTCTACCGATTTTCCGTGACCATCGGGCGCCAACGATACTTTGCCGACAAAACACGGCTCGCTATACTGCGCAACACTTTTCCGCCATAAAGAGCCGCGCTCTGTGAACCGGCCTACGCCCGTCAAACCAGACAACTTCTTCCTGATGATCTTCCGTGCCCTGCGCCAACGTCGCATTCCCCTGGCACTGCGCATCGCCATCACCAACATTTTCCTGGTGGCGCTAGCGTTAGTGATCTACGCCTGCGTGATGGGCCTGCAATTCAAGCAGGCCATGCACGAACAGGCCGACGCCCTTGGCCAGAGCCTGACCACCCAGACCGCCACCTCGGCGACCGAGTTGCTGGTGTCCAACGACATCCTCAGCCTCAACGTGCTGCTGGGCAACCTGGTGAAGAACCCGCTGGTAGCCCATGCCGCCATCTACAGCGTGGATAACCGCATACTGGCCGAAGCCGGCCAGCGCCCGCGCAACAGCCTGCTGGGCGAGGCCGAGGGCCTGTATCAGACCAAAATCACCTTCCAGGACGTGACCGCCGGGCAACTGCGCATCAGCCTGGACATGAGCCAGTTCCAGCAACCGATGCTGATCAGCCTGCAAAGCATGGGCATCCTGGCTGCGATCCTACTGGCACTGGCTTTGAGCCTGAGCCTGCGCCAGGGCCGTTACATCACCACGCCGCTGCTGCAACTGCGCGTATGGCTGCGTGATCCGCACCCCTATACCCCGGCTACCGACCGTCAGGATGAAATCGGCGACCTGGCTCGCCAACTGCACGCACGCCTGGCCCCTCCTCCGCCCCCGGAGCCGGAGGAAGAGGAAGACGACGAGGACAGCTTCGACGACCTGCACGACGTCGCCACCACCGCCAAGCCAGCACCACGAGCGCACGCCGTGGCGCAGGCGGACGACGAAGACGATGAGGCGTTTGCCGGGCTGTTGGACGAAGACAGCCCCCCCAAGGCCAGCGCTGTCTCCTCCAGCGAGCCGCAGAACACCGCAGTGCTAGCGGTCCAGCTGGGCTCCCAGGAGCAGCTGCGCCGTTTGCCACGCACACGCCTGACCGAGCTGCTGGAGCGTTACCGCGACTGCCTGGAACAAGCGGCGTCGCTGTACGAAGGCGAAACCTACACGCTCAATGACGGCAGCACCCTGGTGCTCTTCCACAGTGGCGACAGTGGCGAGGACTACCTGACCAATGCCATCTGCTGTGGCGAGTTGCTGCGCGCCTTGGGCCATGCACTGCAGATCGAAGTGGCGGACAGCGGTATTACCCTGCAACTGCAGTTGGGCCTCGTATCGGGCGATGATCTGCAAGGTATGGAGCAGGTCGACCTGCTGATGACCGAAAAGGCCCAGGACGCCCTGGCCCTGTCCCAGCACAGCCGCAACCTGCTGCTGGTCGAGCGCCAGATCAGCGATGACAACCTGATTCGCCAGCGGGCTCGTATCCGGCCGATCGCCAGCCCTGAAGGCGCGTGCTGCGTAGAACGCTTGATGGAGCCTTATCCGTCGATGCTGGAGCGGCAACTGGCGCGCATGCACGAGCGCCGAGCCTGATCGCCGGCCAAGCGTTCCTGGAGCCGGCGCCCTGCAGAGGCTGCATGGCCAGAATGCCAGGCACAAAAAAGCCCGCAGCGATGCGGGCCTTTTTTTGCCTGGCGGTTCGATCAGAACCGATAGACTTCCATATCGGTACGAATCGGTGACGCCATCGGAATCTTGGATTTCTCTGGCCCTTTCTTCACCTGCACCGGTGCAGCGGGTTTCTTCGGCGCCTCTTCGGCGATGGCCGGTTGATTGGCCAACGGCTTGACCGCGGTGCTCAACTGTTCAGCCAGCTTCTGCAGCAACTGCCCCTGGGCTTGCACTTGCGAAGCTTCGCTACCCTCGTGCGGCTGCTCGAGGTGGACGATGCGGTTGTCACGGACGTGGCCACGACGGTCGAGCAGACGCCACTGGGCGTCGAGGATCGCCGGTTGGTTCTTGCCCGAATCCAGGCGGGTAATCGACAGCAGCACCTGCACGTCCGGCGTGAAGCCCGTGCTCGCCGGGGCCAGGACGACGCGCTGGCTGTCCAGGCGCCAGGCCAGCTGACGTACCAGCAATTGATCGATATCCGCCGACAGGCTGCCCGCCCAACGGCCATCGGTGGCCGAACTCAAGCTGCCGTCAGGCTGACGCTGCAGGAAGGTTTCGCGCTGCAGGTAATCGGCGATCGATACCGGGCCGAGCACCACGGCCATGCCCGCACTCTGCGAAGGCTGGCCGGGATCACCACTATCGAGTTGGTACAGGGCCATGGGCTGATGCATGCTGCATCCGCCCAGTCCCAGCAAACCCGTCATCAGCAGCGCAAATGGAAGGCGCAGGAATTTCATTCATCCCATCCAGGCGGTCGCCACCAGGCAAACCGCAGTGATACTCATGTAGATTCAATCGGGTACTCGGCCACGCCGGCACCACAAGGGCACTATCATCCGCGAAATATTGGCCCGACTCCAGCATTTCTGCCTGGAACGACGCTGAAATTGCCGTTCCAGACAGACTACTCGCTTATGCCGGGACTTCCACCTGCAACCCGTCTACCCGCTGGAACCCGCGTGGCAGCTTACTACCGCGTCGGCCCCGCTCACCCTTGTAGTGCTCAAGGTCATCTGGTTTCAGGGATAGGGTACGCTTGCCAGCTTGCAACACAAGAGTCGCTCCCTCGGCGATGACGGCCAAATCTGTGACAAATTCTTCACGGCTGGCCACTCGATCACCGGGCACGCCAATGATCTTGTTGCCCTTGCCCTTGGCCAACTGCGGCAGGTCGGCAACCTTGAACACCAGCAGGCGCCCTTCGCTCGTCACCGCGGCCAGCCAGTCCTGCTCACGGTTGGCCACCGGGCGCGGAGTCATCACCTTGGCACCGTTTGGCAGGCTCAGCAGGCCCTTGCCGGCCTTGTTCTTCGCCTGCAGGTCCTCGCCCTTGACCACGAAGCCGTAACCGGCGTCCGAAGCCACCACGTAGAGCGCATCGTCGTCCGGCAATAGCACGCACTCGAAGGTGGCACCTGGCGGCGGTGTCAGACGACCGGTCAGTGGCTCACCCTGGCCCCGTGCCGAAGGCAGGGTGTGCGCAGCCAGCGAATAGCTGCGGCCGGTCGAGTCGATGAGCACGGCAAACTGGTTGGAGCGACCAGCAGCCGCCGCCTTGAAGCCGTCGCCCGCCTTGTACGAAAGCCCGGTGGCATCGATATCGTGGCCTTTGGCGCAGCGTACCCAGCCCTTTTCCGACAACACCACGGTCACAGGCTCAGTCGGCATCAGCTCATTTTCCGACAGCGCCTTGGCCTCTGCGCGCTCGACGATCGGCGAACGGCGGTCGTCGCCGTAGGTTTCAGCGTCCTTGATCAGCTCGCTGCGCACCAGCTTGCGCAGTTTCGCATCGCTGCCAAGCAGCGCGAGCAGCTTGGCCTGTTCCTTGAGCAACTCGTCCTGCTCGCCACGGATTTTCATTTCTTCCAGGCGAGCCAGCTGGCGCAAGCGGGTTTCAAGGATGTACTCGGCCTGGATTTCAGTCAGGTCGAAACGCGCGATCAGGGCCTGCTTGGGCTGGTCCTCGGTGCGGATGATGTGGATCACTTCGTCCAGGTTGAGGAACGCGGTGAGCAAACCCTCCAACAGGTGCAGGCGCTTCTCGACCTTTTCCAGACGGTGCTGCAGGCGGCGGCGGACAGTACCGATGCGGTATTCCAGCCACTCCAGCAACAGCGCACGCAGATTCTTGAGCTGCGGACGGCCATCCAGACCAATGATGTTGACGTTGACCCGATAACTGCTTTCCAGATCAGTGGTAGCGAACAGGTGCTGCATCAGTTCGGCGGCATCCACACGGTTGGAACGCGGGATGATGACGATACGGCAAGGGTTCTCGTGGTCCGACTCATCGCGCAGGTCGGCAACCATCGGCAGCTTCTTTGCCTGCATCTGCGCGGCGATCTGCTCCAGCACCTTGGCACCGGAGACCTGATGCGGCAGCGCGGTGACCACGATATCGCCGTCTTCGACGCGATAGACCGCACGCATGCGGATCGAGCCGCGGCCACTTTCGTAGATCTTGAGGATCTCGGCACGCGGCGTGACGATTTCGGCTTCGGTCGGGTAATCCGGGCCCTGGATATGCTCGCACAGTTGCTCGATGGTGGCCTTGGGCTCGTCGAGCAGGCGCACACAGGCGCTGGCCACCTCGCGCAGGTTGTGCGGCGGCACGTCGGTCGCCATGCCCACGGCGATACCCGTGGTGCCGTTGAGCAGGATGTTCGGCAGGCGCGCCGGCAGCACCGCCGGCTCCTGCAAGGTACCGTCGAAGTTCGGCACCCAGTCCACCGTACCTTGGCCCAGCTCGCTGAGCAGCACTTCGGAGTAACGCGACAGGCGCGCCTCGGTGTAACGCATCGCGGCGAACGACTTCGGATCATCCGGCGCACCCCAGTTACCCTGGCCATCGACCAGGGTGTAGCGGTAGCTGAACGGCTGCGCCATCAACACCATCGCTTCGTAGCAGGCCGAGTCGCCGTGGGGGTGGAACTTGCCGAGCACGTCACCGACGGTACGGGCGGATTTCTTGTGCTTGGCGTCGGCATCGAGCCCCAACTCGCTCATGGCGTAGACGATGCGTCGCTGCACCGGCTTCAGGCCGTCGCCGATATGCGGCAGGGCCCGGTCCATGATCACGTACATGGAATAGTTGAGGTAGGCCTGTTCGGTGAAGTCAGCCAGCGAGCGGCGTTCGACGCCGTCGAGGCTGAGTTCCAGTGAGTCGCTCATGCGGGCCTCGTCATTTCAGGTTCTGGCGCAGCAGCATGGTGCCGCCGCGCTGGGTAAATTCAAGTTGTTTCAGCGCGCTCATGCCCAGCAGTACCGTCTGGCCATCCAGACCGGGCACCACCAGTGCGCGCACGCCTTGCAGGCGGATATCGCCCAACTGCAGGCTGTCCAGGCGAGTCCGATAGCCCTCGGTGCGACCGTTGGCGGTGCTCAGGGTCACCGGGCTGCCCCGCTCCAGGTCCAGGTCGCGGGCCAGCGTTTCGGGTATCGCCACATCCGTAGCGCCAGTGTCGAGCATGAAATGCACCCCCTGGCCATTGATCGCGCCGTCCGCGACGAAATGGCCCTGGCCATTGCTCAGCAAGCGCACCTCGATGAAACCTTCGCCATGCTCGGACTGCACGTGCACGTTCGGATTGTGTTCACGGGCTTCCCAATCACCAAAAAAACGCGTGGCCAGAAACAGCGCCGCCACCCAGGCGACGAACATCAGGACCTTGCCCGCGCGCTTTCCCGGTGGCTGGCTCATGGCTTGGCACTCCAACCACCTTCGGGCGCAGCGAAGCGCCAGACGATCGGGCGCGTTTCACCGTCGGCACGGTCGCCGTTGTTGTTGTCCAGGCCGACCCAGGCCCCTTTCGCATCGATTACCAAGGCCTCGGCCAGACCGAACGGCTGATCATACCGGCGCCCCTCCACCAGGGCATCGGCGGCGAACGACCAGCAACGCTCGACCGTGCCCGTACCGGCATCGCGACGGCAGATGCGGTAGGCGTTGCGCTCGAGCGTGAATAGCTTGCCGTCGAACCAGGCCAGATCGGAAAAGTCTCGCGATAACGCTTGCGGGTTAGGCATCTGTGCGGGCTGCATCTCGACACCGGCCTCGCTGAGCAGCACGCAACTGCGCTCGCAGGTCCAGACCGACTGCTGGCGCTGCACCGCCACCAGGCCCCGGCGCTCACGCTCTGCTGCCAACCACAGGCGGTCGCCCGCCGGGTTGATCGCCAGTCCTTCGAACAAGGCATTGAAGTTCAGCAGCATGCCACTGGCACGGGCCTGGCGAATCATCGCAGGGTCGATCTTCAACCAGACTGGCTCCCCGTCGACGGGCAACTGCAGCACCGCCGCGTGGGCCTCGCTGACCAGGAAGATATTGCCTGCCTGATCGCAGGTAATGCCTTCGTAGTCCAATTCGCCACCGCGAATGTACGAAGCCGCCCAGTTGCGCGACTTCAGCCCCCAGGGCAAGCCGCTTTCCGGCACGGGCGGCGGCGTGAAGGTCAGCGGCTGGGCACGCCAGACTGCACCTTGCTGGTCGAAGCGGTAGATGCGGTCGTCATCCCGGTCGGACACGCCCCATAAGCCGCCGCGGCAAAAGGCCAGACCGGACAGGTTGCCACCACGCATGCCCTCGATCGGGTGCTCTGCGGTGAGCTTGAGCTCCGGCCA
The DNA here is from genome assembly GCF_000425785.1 of Pseudomonas taiwanensis DSM 21245. Taxonomy (GTDB): domain Bacteria; phylum Pseudomonadota; class Gammaproteobacteria; order Pseudomonadales; family Pseudomonadaceae; genus Aquipseudomonas; species Aquipseudomonas taiwanensis. The sequence continues at coordinate 387,836 of NZ_KE384450.1, read as the reverse complement.
GTTGCCCGCCAGGCTCGGCAGGGCAACCAACGCAAGGCAGGCCGCGAACAGCAGACGAATCAAACCAGGACCTCGGCCAGGTTACCTTTGGTTTCCAGCCAGCTCTTGCGGTCACCGGCACGCTTCTTGGCCAACAGCATGTCCATGATTTCGGTGGTGCCCTGCAGATCATCCAGGGTCAGTTGGACCAGGCGCCGGGTGTTCGGATCCATAGTGGTCTCGCGCAGCTGCGGCGGGTTCATTTCACCCAGGCCCTTGAATCGGGTGACCTGCGGCTTGCCACGCTTCTTCTCGGCCACCAGGCGGTCGAGAATACCGTCGCGCTCAGCCTCGTCGAGGGCGTAGTAGATTTCCTTGCCCAGGTCGATGCGGTACAGCGGCGGCATCGCCACATAGACGTGGCCGGCCTCGACCAGCGGCCGGAAGTGCTGCACAAACAGGGCACACAACAAGGTTGCGATGTGCAGGCCGTCGGAGTCGGCGTCGGCGAGGATGCAGATCTTGCCGTAACGCAGCTGCGACAGGTCCGCGGCACCCGGATCGACGCCGATGGCAACGGCGATGTTGTGCACTTCCTGGCTGGCCAGGACTTCGCCACCGTCCACTTCCCAGGTGTTGAGGATCTTGCCGCGCAGCGGCAGGATCGCCTGGAACTCCTTGTCGCGCGCCTGCTTGGCCGAGCCACCGGCCGAATCACCCTCGACCAGGAAAAGCTCGGCCCGCATCGGGTCCTGACCTGCGCAGTCCGCCAGTTTGCCAGGCAGCGCCGGGCCCTGGGTCACGCGCTTGCGCTCGACCTTCTTGCTGGCTTTGAGGCGGCGGCCGGCGTTACTGATGGCAAGCTCCGCCAGTTGCATACCCATCTCGGGGTGGGCGTTGAGCCACAGGCTGAACGCGTCCTTGACCACGCCCGAGACGAACGCCGCCGCCTCGCGGGAGGACAAGCGCTCCTTGGTCTGACCGGAAAACTGGGGTTCCTGCATCTTCATCGACAGGACGAAGGTGATGCGCTCCCAGACATCTTCCGGCGCCAGCTTCACACCCCGTGGCAGCAGGTTACGGAACTCGCAGAACTCGCGCATGGCGTCGAGCAGGCCCTGGCGCAGGCCATTGACGTGGGTACCGCCCTGGGCGGTGGGAATCAGGTTGACGTAGCTTTCCTGAACACTGTCACCGCCCTCAGGCAACCACAACAGTGCCCAGTCGACGGCTTCCTTGTTGCCCGCCAGGCTGCCACAAAACGGCTCATCGGGCAGGCGCTGGAACTCGCTGACCGAGTCGACCAGGTAAGAACGCAGGCCGTCCTCGTAATGCCACTCGACTTTCTCGCCCGTGGACTTGTCCTCGAAGCTGACCAGCAGGCCCGGGCACAACACGGCCTTGGCCTTGAGCACATGCTTGAGGCGGCTGATGGAAAACTTCGGCGAATCGAAATACTTCGGGTCGGGGCTGAAGTACACGCTGGTACCGGTGTTGCGCTTGCCCACCGTACCGACCACTTCCAGCTCGCTGGCCTTGAAGCCGTCGGCGAAGGTCATCTGGTATTCGTTGCCGTCGCGCTTGACGCGCACACGCACCTGGGTCGACAGGGCGTTGACCACGGAAATACCGACACCATGCAGGCCGCCGGAGAACTGGTAGTTCTTGTTGGAGAACTTGCCGCCTGCGTGCAGCTTGGTCAGGATCAGCTCGACCCCCGACACGCCTTCTTCAGGGTGGATGTCCACCGGCATGCCGCGGCCATCGTCGCTGACTTCCAGCGAGTGGTCGGCGTGGAGGATCACCTGCACCGAACGGGCGTGGCCGGCCAAGGCTTCGTCGACACTGTTGTCGATGACTTCCTGAGCCAGGTGGTTCGGCCGGCTGGTATCGGTGTACATGCCCGGCCGCTTACGGACCGGGTCAAGGCCCGAGAGGACTTCGATGGCGTCTGCGTTATAGGCGCTAGCGCTGGGATTGGCCATGGGTTCTCGTCGTCAGTCTGGTGAATGCAAAAAGATCAAAATACAGAAAAATCGAGCGCTGCGTACTGCCCTCGGGCAATACCGGCAAACGCCAGCAAAGCCGGCAACCGCTGGGCAAAGCCTTGGAAGCCGTGATCGCCTCCGGCCTGGATACGCAGGGCGCACGCGCGGTAATAGCGCTCGGCGTGGCGGTAGTCCAGGGTTTCATCGGCGGTCTGCAGCCACACTTGATAGCGGCTTGGGTCCGTGGGCGCCGGCACTTCCAGTTCGGCCAGGGCCTGCACATGATCCAGGGTCAGCTCCCAGGTTTCATCGGTGTAGAAGTTGCGCTGGGTACCCAGGTAGCCGTCGAACAGCTTGTGCGGGGTAACCGCTGGGTTGACCAGCAAGGCCTTGAGGCCATGGCGCTCGGCCAGATGGGTGGCATAGTAGCCGCCGAGCGAACTGCCTACCAGCAGGGGCTTGCCCAGTTCGGCGATGGCCGCTTCGAGCTGGGCGATGGCCTGGCGCGGATGATGGTGCAAAGCGGGTATGCGCACGTGGTCGGACAGCCCCAACTGCTGCATGACGGCCTCCAGCTGCCGCGCCTTGGTTGAAAGCGGCGAGCTGTTGAAGCCATGGATATAGAGGATGGAACCCGACATGCTGCCCCCGGAATCTGTGGCTTCGCGCCCGATCGGAGTGGGCGCAGGGACGCGCAGTGTAGCGTGTTCGCCGGGTTTTGGCGCTGGATCGGGAATTTCGCAACACAATCTTCAATCAAGCATCGGCCGCGATGTGGCCCGCTGGCGACACCAGGGCGCGTCGACGGGCGTTCACCTCAGTAGCCGGGGCTGTCGAAGTCGAGCTTCACTTCGAAATCCAGCGCCCGCTCCACGCCGGTCTCCAACCGTCCGTCGGCATGCAGACGCAACCAGCGATACCCTGGCTGTTCCTCACTCACCTTGAACTCTTCGCTGCGCGCTGCGAATTGGATGCAGGTCGAGGGTGTGGCCAGCAAACGCAGCCCATCGCGCACTTCATCCCACTCTTGGTGAACATGCCCCCACAGCAACGCCTTCACCTGTGGATAACGTAGCAGGCGCTGCAGCAGTACATCGGCGTTACGCAGGCCGATCGGGGCGATCCAGGCGCAACCGATGTCCACCGGCTGATGGTGGCAGCACACCAGGCAGTGGCGCTCGCCGGCACCTGCCAGCGCTGCGTCCAGCGTGGCCAGTTGCTGATCTGCCAGCAAGCCGTGGGTTGCGCCGACGACTGCCGAATCGAGCATCACGATGCGCCAGGCGCCGATATCGGTCACGGCCTGCGTCTGCTCCGGCGCTACCTCGGCCATCACCCGGGCTTCGTCATGATTGCCTGGCAACCAGCGGGACGGCGCACCGAACTCAGCGGTGAGCGCTCGAAAAGCCTGGTAGGAAGCCACGCTGGCGTCCTGGGATAGGTCACCTGTGCACAGCAGCAAGTCGATGCGCGGCTGCTCACGGCGCACCTGGGCAATCACGTGGCGCAGGCTGTCCCGAGTCCTCAAGCCCAGCAGCGAACCAGCCGGGTCGGCGAACAGGTGGGCGTCGGTCAGTTGCACCACATGAATGGGTGCCGGTAGGGAGTCTGGGTGCGGCAACGGCCGTCTCCTCGAACGGATATTGCACGGATTATGGCGGCGGAAGGCTTTCGAGCAAATACTCGAAACCAACCCGCGTCACATTTCAGCGCACACTTGCCAGTTCGTGACCACAGGCCAGGCAGTGACTCAGCCATTCGCCCAGGAACAGATTGAGCTGGGCTTTTTCGTCCGGCTGGTGCATGGCGGCATTGGGGTACGGGTAGATGCTGCGCAGGCGTCGGGCGTGCTCGGCACTGACCACCTCGGCCATGCGCGCATCGTGATACACCTGCACCTCCAGGTGCGGCACCGGCAGCCAGGGCAGGCTGTGCTCCTGGCGTACGCGCAAGGTGGTGGTATAGGGGCATGCCAGCACCACGTCGAGCACCAGTACGCCAAGCATCTGGTCGCCCTGGGTCATGCCGATGCGGCGCGAACTCTGGGTGGTGCGCATGTCTGGCAGCAAGCGCATGAGCCGGGCATAGTTGGCCTCACAGGCTGCCTGCAGCCCGGCCAGATCTACCCGATAACGCTCACGCAACAGGTTCACTTCCACATACCTCGTACTTCGTCTCGATTCAACGCCAGCCACTGCAACCCGATTATGGTCGCGGCATTGCAGATACGCCCGTCACGTACCGCTTGCAGGGCATCTTCGAATGACCACACGCGAACACGAATGTCCTCGCCCTCTTCTTCCAGGCCATGCAGGCCACCGGCGCCTTCGCTGCTGCAACGACCGAGGAACAGATGAACGTACTCATCGCTACCGCCCGGAGACGGGAAGTAGCGGGTCATTGGCCACAGCGCGCTGAAGGTAAGCCCTGCTTCCTCTTCAGCCTCGCGATGGGCGACTTCTTCTGGCTGCTCGTCCTTGTCGATCAGCCCCGCCACCATCTCGATCAGCCACGGGTTGGCGACCTTGTCCATGGCGCCCACGCGAAACTGCTCGATCAGCACCACCTCATCGCGCAACGGGTCGTAGGGCAGCACACAGACCGCGTCATGCCGCACGAACAGTTCGCGACTGATCTCGCGGCCCATGCCTCCAGCGAACAGCTCGTGGCGCAGGTGCACCTTGTCGAGCTTGTAGAAACCCTGGAAGCAATTGACCCGCTTGACGATCTCGACCGCCTTGGGCACCGAATTGAACGTGTCTGACATGGAAATCCTCATGACCTCATTTACCGCATCGCGCCATCCTACTCTGCACGCCAGCCTGTTTCATCCCTTTCTGGCAACCGTTCGCCCACTCGGGACAGCAGGCCTTCTCTCTGTTAGCTTAGTGGCGAACTGAAGGCCGCGCCGACGGTCAAAGGGCGACTTTTCCTGTTCTGCAAGGATCATCATGACACTGGTCAAACTGACTTCCGTGGCCGTGCTGGCACTGGCGCTTGGTGCCTGCCAAAGCGTGTTCGCACCCAACTACCGGGCTCCGCTGGAGGTCAAGCGCGACGCCTGGGAGCATGTAAAACCTGGTTGCACCGAAAGCGACTGCCCGCTGGTGAACATCGACACCATCCACTTCCCGGCGCTGCCCAAGCTCGACGGCATCGTCGAGCAACGCCTGCTGCAACTGACCGAAGATAACCAGCGTGGCACCGCGCCTGCCTCGCTGCAGGCCTACGAACAGCACTACCTGGCCAGCGCCGACAAGCGCAATAGCAGCTACCTGCAGGCCAAGGTACGCGAGCAGCATGACGGACTGGTGATCATCGAACTGTCCAGCTACCTGGACAGCGGCGGTGCACATGGCATGCCAGGACGCGGCTTCATCAACTACTCGCGCAAGCTGGACAAAGTGCTGACCTTGCAGGACATGCTGGTGCCCGGCCAGGAAGACACCTTCTGGAAGACCGTCGAAGAGTCCCACCGCGCTTGGCTGATCAGCGTTGGCATGGACAAGGATGCCGAGTTCGTGAAGACCTGGCCGTTCAAGAAGTCGCCGCACATCGCCCTGACGTACGGCGCGGTAGTGGTGAAGTACGAAGTCTATTCCATCGCGCCCTATTCCATGGGCCACGTCGAGCTGAAGATCCCGTACCCACGCCTCAATGGCGTGCTCAAGCCCGAACTGTTTCCCGGCCGCGGCTGACGCTCAGTAGCGCATGCAGCCCACCTGCCAGTACCAGTGCTGGCAGGGTCGCGCCAAACTCAGGGGCCTGCGCGGCAATCGTGTGATAAGCGGCAACACCCACCACCCAGGCCACCAGCGCTTGCCAGTGCAGCCCTTCGACCAACGCTGGCGCGCGGCGGCGGCGGATCACGAAGTGGTCCATCAGCACCACGCCGAACAGCGGCGCGAACACAGAACCGATCAGCAGCAGGAAGTTCTCGTACTGGGCCAGCGGCGCCAGCAGCGCGATGAGGGTGCACACCACGCCGATGGCCAGGGCCAAGTGCTCGACTTTGAAGCGCACCAGCACGCTGGTCGAGACTGCAGCGGAGTGGATATCGGCGAACGCCTTCTCCGACTCGTCCAGCAGGATCAGCAACAGCGGGATACCGATACCCGCGCCAGCCAGGGCCAACAGCAGGGCATTGGCCTCGCCACTCGACGCAAAGGCCAGGGTGTAGGCCACGCCCAGGCTCATCAGCCAGGTGTTGCCGATGAAGTAACCCAGCACGGTACCGCCGAAGACGCGCTTGGCACTGCTGGCGAAACGCGAGTAGTCGGCAATCAGCGGCAACCAGGACAGCGGCATGGCGATGACGATGTCAAAGCCTACGGCCAGCGACATCGAACCGTCACCGGCACGTGCCCACAGCTCGGCCAGGTCGGCCTTGGCGAACAGGTTCCAGGTCAGCCACAGGCAGGCGGCCATCAACACCCAGATACCCCATTTGCGCAGAATCTTGCGTACGAAAGCCAGCGGCCCGCTGACCGCAAGCAAGGTCGCCATGGCACCGAAACACACCGTCCACAGCATCGGGCTGTTCCACAGGCTGTCCTCGCCGAAGGCGCGTGCGCCGAGCAGGCTGGCGGCATCGCGCATGACGATGATCTCGAACGCGCCCCAACCAACCAGTTGCAGCAGGTTGAGCACTGCCGGCAGTCGGGCGCCATGGCGGCCCAGGCTCAAGCGCAGGGTGCCCATGGCGGGCAGGCCGGTGTCGCTGCCGATGACGCCAGCGGCCCCGAGCAACAGCACGCCCACGCCTGTGCCGAGGGCGATGGCCAGAACGGCTCCCGCCAGCCCCAGGCCGGGGGCAAGCATGGCACCGACCTGCAGGACCATCAGGCCGATGCCGAGGGAGAACCAGAGTGCGAACAGGTCGCGGGCACCGAACAGGCGGTGGCTGGAGGGGACCGGGTGGTCCGCGGAGAAGTGGCTGGGGGTGGTCATGCTTGTAGCTCGCCGGATTTGTTGTTGGGGTTGGCGCGGCACAAGGCCGCTCCCACAAAGATCACGCGATCTAAGGGGGAGCGGCCTTGTGTCGCGAAAGGGCTGCAAAGCGGCCCCAAGGTCTACTTACACCTTTTTGTAGAGCTGGCTACCTTCCTGGCGGAACCGCTCGGCCTGCTCGCGCATGCCCTCCTCAACCGACACATCGACCGAGTCGATACGCTGGTTGGCGGCATATTCACGTACTTCCTGGGTGATCTTCATCGAACAGAACTTCGGCCCGCACATCGAGCAGAAGTGGGCGACCTTGGCCGACTCCTTCGGCAGGGTCTCGTCGTGGAACGCGCGGGCAGTGTCCGGGTCCAGACCGAGGTTGAACTGGTCTTCCCAACGGAATTCGAAGCGTGCCTTGGACAAAGCGTTGTCACGAATTTGCGCGCCAGGGTGGCCTTTGGCAAGGTCGGCCGCATGGGCGGCGATCTTGTAGGTGATGATGCCGGTCTTGACGTCATCCTTGTTCGGCAGGCCCAGGTGCTCCTTGGGGGTTACATAGCAAAGCATGGCGCAACCGAACCAACCGATCATCGCCGCACCAATGCCAGAGGTGATGTGGTCGTAGCCTGGGGCGATGTCGGTCGTCAGCGGACCGAGGGTGTAGAACGGCGCCTCGTCACAGCACTCCAGCTGCTTGTCCATGTTCTCTTTGATCAACTGCATCGGCACATGGCCAGGACCTTCGATCATGCACTGCACGTCGTGTTTCCAGGCGATCTTGGTCAGCTCGCCGAGGGTTTCCAGTTCACCGAACTGGGCGGCGTCATTGGCGTCGGCGATCGAGCCTGGGCGCAGACCATCGCCCAGCGAGAAGCTGACGTCGTAGGCCTTCATGATTTCGCAGATCTCGTCGAAGTGCGTGTACAGGAAGTTTTCCTTGTGATGCGCCAGACACCACTTGGCCATGATCGAGCCGCCACGGCTGACGATGCCGGTAACCCGCTTGGCGGTCAGCGGCACGTAGCGCAGCAGTACGCCAGCATGGATGGTGAAGTAGTCAACGCCCTGCTCGGCCTGTTCGATCAGGGTGTCGCGGAACAACTCCCAGGTCAGGTCCTCAGCGATACCATTGACCTTTTCCAGGGCCTGGTAGATCGGCACCGTGCCGATCGGCACCGGCGAGTTGCGGATGATCCACTCGCGGGTTTCATGGATGTGCTTGCCGGTGGACAGGTCCATGACGGTATCCGAGCCCCAGCGGATACCCCAGGTCAGTTTGGCCACTTCTTCCTCGATGGAGGAACCCAGGGCACTGTTGCCGATGTTGCCATTGATCTTCACCAGGAAGTTGCGGCCGATGATCATCGGCTCCAGTTCCGGGTGGTTGATGTTGGCCGGGATGATCGCGCGGCCGCGAGCGATTTCCTCGCGAACGAACTCGGGTGTGATTTCCTTCGGGATGCTGGCACCGAAGCTGTGGCCAGCGTGCTGCTGGTTCAGCAGGCCGGCGGCGCGGGCTTCCTGCAGCTTCATGTTTTCGCGGATGGCAACGTATTCCATCTCGGCGGTGATGATGCCCTGGCGGGCGTAGTGCATCTGCGTGACGTTGGCACCAGGCTTGGCGCGACGCGGATTGCGCACATGGGCGAAGCGCAGCTTGGCCAGCTCGGCATCGTTCAGGCGCTGCTGGCCGAAATCAGAGCTCAGCCCGTCCAGGCGCAGGGTGTCGCCACGGGCATCGATCCAGGACGAACGAACATCGGCCAAGCCTTTGCGCACGTCAATGACGACATTGGGGTCGGTGTAGGGGCCGGAGGTGTCATAGACCAGCACCGGTGCGTTGGTCTCGCCGCCAAAATCGGTGGGGGTGTCGTGCAGGCTGATCTCGCGCATGGGCACGCGGATGTCCGGGCGCGAACCTTCGACGTACACCTTGCGCGAACGCGGGAAGGGTTGCACGGACTGCTGGTCGACTTGTGCCGACTCGCTGAGGTTGATCGTTTTTTCTTGTTTACTCATCACAGGCTCTCCAGACGTCTTCCTTGCGGACGGAATGTCGGGGTGAACCTGAAAGACGCGGACGCACCCCCTGGACGGGTGTGCAGTGCCGGTACATGGAGGTGCCTTGAGCTACGCGAGCTGTGACATTCCCGGACCTGGCACAAGAGGCTCCCCGGGAAGGCGAGCAATCTTGTTCCCTACGCAGGCGCTAACCTGATCAGGTTCAACGGGATCCGGAACTTTCCGATCTCAGCCTTTGCTTCAAGGCACCCCGACAAGAACATGCGCAGTCTAGACTGGAGTGGTCGGCAAAGCCAAGCGACTAAAACGCACGGATGATGAAAGGCACCGTCGACGATTGTTGCCAGCTGCACATGGCACTACACTGGCCGGTCTTTCGATACTCAACAGTTCAGTAATTAAATTTCGTACAAGGATTGCCTCTATGCTGCGCAAACTCTCACTGGCGATAGCCGTGTCTTGTGCGTCCAACGGAGTGGTCTGGGCAGCGGATGTGCCCGCAACGGTAAAGACCGATCTGGTCAGCGTCTACCAGGAAGCGGTCGATAACAACGCCGACCTGGCTGCGGCCCGCGCCGACTACGGCGCCCGTCGCGAGGTGGTGCCCCAGGCCAGGGCCGGGTTGCTGCCGAACCTGTCGGCAGGTGCCGAAATGATGAACACCCGCACCAAGTTCGATGAGCCATCGATCACCTCCAACCGCAGCGGCAATTCGTGGAGCGCGACCCTCTCGCAACCGATTTTCCGCGCCGACCGCTGGTTCCAGTTGAAGGCAGCCGAGTCTGTCAATGAACAGGCGGCGCTTGAGCTGTCGGCCACCGAGCAGAACCTGATCCTGCAAACCGCGCAGAACTATTTCGCCGTACTCCGCGCCCAAGACAACCTGGCTGCCACCAAGGCCGAGGAGGCGGCGTTCAAGCGCCAGCTGGATCAGTCCAACGAACGTTTCGACGTGGGCCTCTCCGACAAGACCGACGTCCTGCAATCGCAAGCCAGCTACGACACTGCCCGGGCCAACCGGATCATTGCCGAACGCCAGGTCCAGGATGCCTTCGAGGCCCTGGTGACCCTGACCAATCGCGAATACGCCTCGATCCAGGGCGTGGTCCACACCCTGCCGGTGCAGGTGCCCACGCCCAATGATGCCAAGGCCTGGGTCGAAACCGCTGCTCGCCAGAACCTCAACCTTCTGGCCACCAACTATGCCGTCACCGCCGCTGAAGAGACCTTGCGCCAGCGCAAGGCCGGCCATGCGCCCACGGTCGATGCGGTAGCTCGCTACCAGAAGGGCGATAACGACAGCCTCGGATTCAGCAACCCGCAGCCAAACGTGCGCTATGCCGGCGACGTTGAGCAAACCAGCATCGGCCTGCAACTGAACATCCCGATCTACAGCGGCGGTCTGACCAGCTCACAGGTACGCGAGGCCTACCAGCGCCTGAGCCAGAGCGAGCAGCAGCGCGAAAGCCTGCGCCGCCAAGTGGTGGAAAACACCCGTAACCTGCACCGCGCGGTCAACACCGACGTGGAACAGGTCCAGGCGCGCAAGCAGTCGATCATTTCCAACCAGAGCGCGCTCGAAGCCACCGAGATCGGCTACCAGGTCGGTACCCGCAACATCGTCGACGTGCTCGACGCCCAGCGCCAGCTGTATACCTCGGTGCGCGACTACAACAACAGCCGGTATGACTACATTCTCGACAACCTGAGCCTGAAACAGGCTGCCGGAACCTTGAGCCCGCAGGACCTGCAGGACCTCAAGCGGTATCTGAAGCCAGACTACAACCCGGACAAGGACTTCCTGCCACCGGATTTGGCAGCGGCGGCGGCGAAGAATTTCGAGCGCAGGCCGTAGGTCGGTGCTGCATCATCGCCGGCGTGCCGGCGATGATGCCTGCTCGGATTTCAGCCAATCAACGCCCCAAGCCCATCCAGCAACCGCTGCAACGCCCCCTGGTTCGCCAACATCACCTGCTTGCCCGCCGCCCCCATGCGCTGGGCATCCTGAGGCAGCTCGACCAGCCGACGTACTGCCGCCGCCAGCCCTTCGACATCATCCACCTGCTGCAACGCCCCTGCGTCTCGCAACATCGCGCTGATCTCGAGGAAGTTGAACACATGTGGGCCCATGATCACCGGCAACGACAGCGCCGCTGGCTCTAACGGGTTATGACCGCCGGTGGCGACAAGACTGCCGCCGACGAAGGCGATATCGGCCAGCGCATAGAGGAACAGCAACTCACCCATGGTGTCGCCCAGCAGCACCTGGGTCTGGCTGTCGACGGCACCACCCGAGGAGCGGCGCACAGTAGTGAACTGCTCACGGCACAGGGCATGCACGGCATTGAAGCGCTCAGGGTGGCGAGGCACCAGAATCAGCAGCGCGTCGCCATGTACCTGCAGCAACTGGCGGTGCGCCTGCAAGATCAGGGCGTCTTCGCCTTCGTGGGTACTGGCGGCGATCCACACCGGGCGCTGGTCGCCCCCCCACTGCCCGCGCAATGCCTGCGCCCGAGGCTGCAGTTGCTCGTCGATCTTCAAGTCGAACTTGATCGAGCCGGTCACCTTCACGCATTCAGGCCGTGCGCCCAGGTCACGGAATCGCTGGGCTTCGGTTTCGGTTTGCACCGCGATGAGGTTCATCTCGGTGAGCATCGGCCGGGTCAGGCCAGCAAACCGTGCGTAGCCACGGGCCGACCGTTCGGATAGCCGTGCATTGGCCAAGGCCACGGGAATGCCGCGCTTGGCGCACTGGTGAATGTGATTGGGCCAAAGTTCGGTTTCCATGATGATGCCCAGACGTGGACGCACATGGTCCAGAAAGCGCCCCGCCGCCCACGGCAGGTCATAGGGCAGGTAGCAATGCTGGATGCGCGGCTCGTCGCCGAACATCGCGCGGATGCGCTCCGATCCAGTCGGGGTCATGCAGGTGAGGGTGATCGGCAGGTCCGGGTAGGCCTTGAGCAGGGCGCGAACCATGGGTGCGGCGGCAATGCTCTCGCCTACCGACACCGCATGCACCCAGATCCCCCCTTGGCGCATGGCCGGAAGGTTCAGGGCAAAGCGCTCAGCGATGCGCTGGCCGTAGGCCGGCGCCTTGCGGGCACGCAGGAACAGGCGTAGCGCGACCAGCGGCAGGCCCAGGTGAAACAACAAGGAATAAAGGGTTCTGTTCATGGTGGCGAAGTGTACTAGGAACCATCTGGAAAATGGCTAGCCGATCGCGCGCAGGTGCACCGCGAAGCGCTCGGCCAGCCATTGCGCCGCCGGTCCCAAGGGCTCGTCGCGCCGCCAGGCAAGCTCCGCCACCAAAGCAGGTGGTCGCCATTCGCTGTCCAACTCGACCATCTGTGTCTGATAGGTCGGATACTGCACCACATGCTGTGGCAACCAGGCCCAGCCGAGGCCGCGCATCAGCAGTTCGGCCATGGCATAGAAGCTGTCCGCACGCCAGATCTGCGGACTGATCGCTTCGCCACCCGGGTAGCCGCTCTGCTGGGGGGTGATCAACAACTGTCGATGCCGCGCCAATTGCTGGCGGGTGACCCGTAGCTCCTTGGCGAGCGGATGCCCGACCGCGCAGACAGTGACCATTTCCACGCTGCCCAGGGCGCGCCGCTCCAGCGAACTGGGGATGCTTTCGTGATGGAAGAACAACCCCAGGTCGGCGCGCCGTTCCACCAGCTTGCGTGCCACATCCCCTTGGGCGCCGCTGGCCAACTGCACTTCCAGGAAGGGAAAACGGCTGGCCAACTCGTCAAGGCTGTCGATCACCGGCTGATAGGGCATGGCCTCGTCCTGAGCAACCCGCAACAGCGCCTCCTGCCCACGCATCAACGCCAGCGCACGGCCGTCCAGGCGCTCGCACTGGCGCAACAGCTCGCGGGCATCCTCCAGCAAGGCCACGCCGTTTTCCGTCAACTTGGGCTGACGACCGCTGCTGCGCTCGAACAAGGTCACACCCAAGTCCGTTTCGAGCATTGCGATGGCACTGCTGACCGCCGACTGCGCCCGGCGCTGCTCCCGGGCCACCGCGGAAAAGGACCGCAGTTCGGCGACACGCACGAACACGCGCAGTTGCTCGAGATTCCACTGCTCTGCCATCAACCTATCTCCAATACTGATAGGTAATGACTTTACCCCATCCAGCACATGCCTAAAATGCCCGGCAGAAACCGGAGGAAACCACCATGAATGCCTACACCTACCTGGCCATCGCCATCTGCGCCGAAGTCATCGCCACCGCCTCCATGAAAGCGGTCAAGGGCTTGAGCACGCCGCTGCCGCTGTTGCTGATGGTGTGTGGCTACGCCATCGCCTTCTGGATGCTGACCCTGGTGGTGCGCAGCATACCGGTGGGCATTGCCTACGCGATCTGGTCTGGGCTGGGCATCGTGCTGATCAGCGTGGCAGCGCTGGTGATCTACGGGCAGAAGCTGGATGTACCGGCAATGCTGGGGATGGCGATGATCGTCGGGGGCGTGGTAGTGATCCAGCTGTTTTCGAAGACTGCCGGACACTGAGTCGCCTGGGTGTTCGGCCTCCCCGGCAAGCCGGCCGCGGTCGTTGAAGGAGGCGGATAGCGCAGCGATAGGGTCATGACAAGGTAAGCCTGTATACTTGCCAGCTGTCCCAGTCTCCGAGGTACCGCCATGCCATCTGCCATTTCCACTGACGTATTGATCGTCGGCGCCGGGGTCGCAGGCCTCTGGCTCAATGCTCGTCTGCGCAGACTGGGCTATTCGACAGTGCTGGTGGAGCGTGCCAGCCTGGGCGGTGAGCAGACCATCAAATCGCAAGGCATCATCCATGGCGGCACCAAGTACGCCCTGCACGGCGCCCTGACCGGCGCCTCGGAAGCCATCGCCGACATGCCGCGACGTTGGCGCGAAGCCTTGGCCGGCACCGGCGAGCTGGCGCTGGACAAGACCCGCCTGCTGTCCGATGCGCACTACCTGTGGTCCCCCGGCACCCTGGCCGGCAACCTCACCAGCTTTTTCGCCAGCAAGGCAGTGCGTGGCCGGGTAGACCAGGTCAAGGGCGAGCAACTGCCGCCTGCCCTTCAAGACCGCGCGTTCAAGGGCAAGGTCTATCGCCTGGCCGAACTGGTGATCGACGTCCCCAGCCTGCTTGCCAACCTGGCCGAGCTGGCCGGTGACAGTCTGCTGGCGGGCGAGCAGATCGAACCCTTGCGTGAAGGCCAAGCGCTGGTCGGCTTGCGCGTCGATGGCCGTGAAATCCGCGCCCAGCGCATCGTCCTCAGTGCAGGTGGCGGTACCGAGGCGCTGTTGCAGGCCCTCGGCCTCAACCAGCCAGCGATGCAGTTGCGGCCGCTGCACATGGTCATGGCCAAAGGGCCGAACCTCAAACCCCTCTACGCCCACTGCCTGGGCGGCGGCCCGAAGCCACGGGTGACGATCACCACTCACCCGGCAGCCGATGGCCAGTGGGTGTGGTACATGGGTGGCGACCTGGCCGAAGCCGATGGCGTAGCCCGCGACCCAGCCGCGCAGATCGCCGCGGCGCAAAAGGAAATCGCTCACCTGCTGCCATGGGTAGACCAGACGCTACTGAAATGGGCGACCTTGCGTGTGGATCGCGCCGAACCCGCGCAATCTGGCCTGGTACGCCCGGACAATGCCTTCCTGGCCGACCAGCAGCGTCTGCTGGTCGGCTGGCCGACCAAACTGGCATTGGCCCCCGACTTCAGTGATCGGGTACTGGCAAGTCTCGATCGCGATGGCATTCGCCCAAGCGCTCAACCCGCCCTCGATAACCTTCCGCGCCCGGCGCTGGGCGTACCGGCCTGGGAGCAACTGCTGCCATGACCCTGCCTACCCTGCACGACATTCACCGCCCGCTGGGCAGCACCGGCTTCAAGGTGTCGCCCTTGGGCCTGGGAACGGTCAAGCTCGGCCGCGACCAGGGCGTCAAATACCCGAACGGCTTCACCATTCCAGACGATGACGAAGCACGCCTGCTGCTGGCCCAGGCCCGCGAGCTGGGTATCAACCTGATCGACACCGCACCGGCCTATGGCCGCAGCGAAGAACGTCTGGGCCCACTGCTGCGCGGCCAGCGCGAGCAATGGGTGATCGTCAGCAAGGTCGGCGAGGAATTCGAGAACGGCCAGTCGCACTTCGATTTCAGCGCCGCCCATACCCGCCGCTCGGTTGAGCGCAGCCTGCGCCGCCTGGAAACCGACCGCATCGAACTGGTGCTGGTGCACTCGGACGGCAATGACCTGGCCATTCTCGAGCAGCAGGAGGTCTATCAGACCCTTGCCGAGCTCAAGCAAGAGGGCAAGATCCTGGGCTTCGGCTTTTCCGGCAAGACGGTCGCCGGCGGCCTGAAGGCGCTGGAAACCGGCGATTGCGCCATGGTCACCTACAACCTCAACGAGCAGGCAGAGCGCCCGGTCCTGGACTACGCTGCCGAACATGGCAAAGCCATTCTGGTGAAGAAGGCCCTGGCCAGCGGGCACATCTGCCTGGCCCCTGGTGTCGACCCGGTGCAAGCCAGCTTCGAGCTGCTGTTCTCCCACCCTGGTGTGAGCAGTGCTATCGTCGGCACCATCAATCCGTTGCATCTGGCCCACAACGTGGCCACTGTCGCCCGCATCCTGAGCCAGCACTGAGCCGTCTGGGCCCAAGGTCTGGAGACTGATCCGACGCAAGGAGGAGCCTCGTGCCGCGTACGCTGATTCGCAAGAACCCAAGCAACTTCAAGACACTGCCCCTGCATGTCGAAGCGACGCCCGAAGGCCTGATCTACCAGAGCATCGGCATGCCGCTGAACTTCGCTCAGACCCAGCAGCGGCGCAAGGCCATCGAGCTGCCGGACGACCAGCGTTTCGTGGTCGAGCTAGCCAACCTGGGCGTCTCGGTACGCCTGACCCTACACTGGCAGCACCGCGACTACTGGGTGCTGGTGCGCCAGCGCCGCCAGGACCGGGGCGATGTGGTGCTGAAACTGATATCCGGATATGTCCCCGCACAAGAGCTCAACCTGCCCCTGCACACGGCAGTGCAGGAGGTGGCCGAGGAATGCTTGCTGGAAACCCCGGAAGGCTGGCTGGGGGGACGCTTCAACGACACCTGGCTACCCGCGCCCTATGCCGCTGCCTTGCATTATCGTGAAACCTTGCCCTTCATCCTCACACCGGAATCCGGCGCCGCTCGCCCTGTGCATTGCGGCAACCTGATGCTACTGGAGCGGCCCAGGGCCTATGTGCATTTGCCCACCGCCTCGTTGCAGTTGATCTACGACATGCGCCTGCAGGTACCCCGGGACGCCAAGAAACTCAGCCTGTTTCACGTCGATGAGCGGCTGGAGGGTGACCAGCTGGTGGCGCGACTCAACCGCAAACGGCCTGACCTGTACCTGATGCCCCTGAAAGACGGCCAACCGCTGGCCGAGCTGTACACCCTGAAGAAAGACGAACTGGTGCCGGCCAGCACACGAGGGCTTTACCTGGCGGAGAGTTTCGCCAACCAGACAGGATGGGTCGTCAAGGAAGAGCGGATACGCTGGAAGGATTGGCTGAAACAGCAGGGGTTGGCCGATAGCAATACCGGCTCGCACTTGCGCCGGTTCGGTGAAAAGGCACGGGCGTTGCTGGCGCGGGCGCGAACCTCGTTGCACAAGTAACGCGTGGGGCCGCGAAGCGGCCCCTCTAACCTATTTCAGTGCTTGCGGATTTTCTCGACGATCGCCGTGGTCGAGCTGTTCTCGACCAGCCCCAGCACCTTCACGGTACCGCCGTAAGCCTTGACGATATCAGCGCCCACTACCTGGTCGATGCCGTAGTCACCGCCTTTGACCAGCACATCCGGCTTGACCTGGCTCAGCAGGTTCTCCGGCGTACTCTCAGGGAAGCTGATCACCCAGTCCACCGCACCCAGGCCTGCCAGCACGGCCATGCGCCGGTCGACGCTATTGATCGGCCGCCCAGGGCCTTTCAGACGGCTGACCGAAGCATCGTCATTGACCGCGACGATCAGGCGATCGCCCTGGGCCCTTGCCTGCTCCAGGTAGGTGACATGGCCGGCATGCAGGATGTCGAAGCAACCGTTGGTGAAGACGATCTTCTCTTTGTGCGCGCGGGCATCGTCGATAGCCAGCAACAACTGCTCCAGGCCCAGCACACCGCGCTCGGAGCCCTCCTCGCGCTGAATCGCCCGGCGCAATTCAGGCGCGCTGATGGCCGCAGTACCCAGCTTGCCGACCACGATACCGGCCGCCAGGTTGGCCAGCGCCACCGCGTGGGGCAGGTCCTCGCCAGCAGCGATGGCGGCCGCCAGGGTGGAAATCACGGTGTCGCCGGCACCGGTGACATCGAACACTTCACGGGCACGCGCGGGCAGGTGAAGGGCTGGCTGACCCGCACGCAGCAAGGTCATGCCGTGCTCGCCACGGGTCACCAGCAGTGCTCCCAGGTCCAGGTCCTGCAACAGTTGCAGCCCTTTGGCGACCAGTTCGGTCTCATCGGCGCAGCGGCCGACGATGGTTTCGAACTCGCTGAGGTTCGGGGTAATCAGGCTCGCGCCACGGTAGATGGAAAAGTCCTTGCCCTTGGGGTCGGCCAGCACCGGAATGCCTTTGGCCCGCGCCGCCTGGATCAGGCTTTGGTGATTGCGCAAAGCGCCTTTGCCGTAGTCGGATAGCACCAACACCTTGACGCCTTCGAGCAGGTTGTCGACCTCAGCGCCCAGCGACAGCGGGTCGGTGGCGAAGGGTTCTTCGAAGTCGATACGCAGCAGCTGCTGGTGACGGCTCATGACCCGAAGCTTGACGATGGTCGGCTGGTGCGCAATGCGCTGGAACACCGAACGCACGCCAGCGGCATGCAGGCTGTTGGCCAGGCTGTCGGCGGCCTCGTCCTGGCCGGTGACACCGACCAGCAACGCAGGCGCGCCGAGCGCCGCGATGTTCAAGGCAACGTTGGCCGCACCGCCGGGACGATCCTCGATCTGATCGACCTTGACCACCGGCACTGGCGCTTCCGGCGAGATACGCGAAGTACCGCCATGCCAGTAGCGGTCAAGCATGACATCGCCGACCACCAGTACCGGGGCTTGATCGAAACGCGGCATGGACAACTTCATGGGCAACCCAAAATGAAAAAATGAACAGGGGCAGGATATTAGCACAGGGTGGACGACGGCTTTACGGCCAGATCAGGCCCTGGAAAATTCCGGTGACAATCGGGGCCACAAGGGCCCCGACACAGGGTGTTTCAGGTGATGTCGGCCTTTTCGGGCTCGTCCAGGCCCATGGCGTGCAAGCGGGCATAATAGCCATTGGCTGCGAGCAGCTCGGCATGGGTGCCGCGCTCCACCAAACGCCCCTGGTCCATCACCAGAATCTGGTCTGCCTTTTCGATGGTAGACAATCGGTGGGCGATCACCAGCGTGGTACGACCTTGCATCACATGGTCCAGTGCCGCCTGGATATGCCGTTCGGACTCGGTATCCAGCGCCGAAGTCGCCTCATCGAGAATGAGCAATGGCGCGTTCTTGAGCAGCGCACGAGCAATGGCCAGGCGCTGGCGCTGGCCGCCGGACAACAGCACGCCGTTCTCGCCGACCTCGGTGTCGAAGCCCTTGGGCAGCTGGTCGATGAACTCCTTGGCATAGGCATCGGCGGCTGCGGCTTCGATATCCGCGCGCGGAGCCCCGGCCAGGTCGCCGTAGGCAATGTTGTTGGCCACGGTGTCGTTGAACAGGGTCACGTGCTGGTTCACCTGAGACACATGGCGACGCAGATTGCGCAAGCGGTAGTTCTCGATCTCCACGCCATCGAGCAGGATCTGCCCCTTGTCATGGTGATAGAAGCGCGGAATCAGCGCCGCCAGGGTCGACTTGCCGCTACCCGAACGCCCTACCAGAGCGATCATCTGCCCAGGTTCTGCGACAAAGCTGATGTCGCTGAGCACTTCGCGGTCGGTCCCTGGATAGGTGAAGCTCAGGTTCCGAACTTCAAGACGGCCGTCCACACGCGCCTTCTCGACCGTGCCCGTGTCGACTTCCGGCTCTTCGTCGAGCTGCTCGAAGATGCTTTCCGCACCTGCGAGGCCTTTCTGGATGGTCGAGCTGACTTCGGAAAGCTGACGGATCGGCTTGGGCAGCAGGCCTGCCGCGGTGATGTAAGCCACCAGGTCACCGGCGGTGGACTCGCCACGCAGGAACAGGACCAGGAACATCAGGGCAGCCATGGCGGTGTAGATCACCAGCTGCAACATGGGCGTGTACAACGCGCCAGTCTTGGTCATGCGCAGCTGCTTGTCGGTGTTGCTCTGGCTGGCACGACCGAAGCGGCGCTCTTCGTAGGCCTCGCCGCCGAAGCTGCGCACCACGCGGTAGCCCTGGATGGTCTCGGAGGCAACATGGGTCACATCGCCCATGGCCACCTGGATCTTCTTGCTCTGCTTGCGGAATTTCTTGCTGGCCACGCTCACCATGACCGCGATCACTGGCAGGATGGCGACCATCACCAGGGTCAGGTGCCAGTTCATCCACAGCAGGTAGGCGAACAGGAACACCACGGTAAGGCCTTCACGGATGACTACCTTGATCGCATCGGTTGCCGCGCCGGTCACCATGGTCACGTTGAAGGTGATGCGCGAAATCAGGTGCCCCGAGTTGTGGTTGTCGAAGTAACGGTTAGGCAACACCAGCAACTTGTTGAACAGCTCGACGCGCAGATCGTGCACCAGGCACAGGGAAACCTTGGCCAGGAAGTAGTTGCCGAGGAAGGACCCCAGCCCCTGCCACGCGGCGATCAAAATGATCAGCAAGGGGACTGCCTGCAGCAATTGCAGGTCGCGCAGGTAAGGTACATTGGGGAACAACACCGCTTCCGGGTTGCTCAGGCCGTCGACGAAATACTTGAGGATCCCGGCCAACATTGGCTGGGTCGAGGCGAATATAACGAAACCCACGATACTCAGCAGGAAAATGCCGACGTAAGGTTTCACGTAGCTCAGCAGCCGGAAATAGATCTTCAGGCTGGAGGTATGCTCCGCAGGTCGCGGTGTTTCGGCCATCATTGAGCTCGCTGTTGAGGTTGAACGGCGAATTTTACCACAGGCGTCATTTTCGGCACTCCCCAGGGTAACAACATGGCCAAACCCACGGGCAGCCAGCTGATGAACCACTCTGCACGGGGCGTAGCGGTAAGACTGGCGGCATCGAATTGCATGGCCAGCGTGGAGAATAGCCAAAGGCCGAGCAACACCTTGCCGAACAGGCTGCTCCGGGCACGCAGGATTTCCCGCAGGGCCGACAGCCACACGGCAATCCACAGCAACATCCCCGGCACCCCCAGTTCAAGGGCCACATGGGTGAACATGTTATGGGTGTGGTCGAAGCGCCTGCCCGCTGCAAACACGTTGTAATCACCCCCCAGCCCCACGCCGGTCCATGGATGCTGGGCGATCATCTGCAACGCCACCTGGAAGATCTCGGGCCGATAGGACGCACCGCGCAGGGTGAGCAGGTCGTACATGAAGAACAACGCCATGCCACTGGCCAGCAGTGCCAAAGCCGCCACCAGGCGGCTGTACCGGTCACGGAACCACAGCGGCGCAACCACCACGGTAAAGACCAGCGACAGGATCGCCCCACGGCTCTGACTGAACGCGACGAATGCCCCCAGCAGTAGCAAAGCCAGCAGCCAGGCCAACTGCAGGCCACGATGAAGCGGAACCTCGTACAACAACACCAGCAATCCAGCGCCAATGACATAGGCACCCAGGATGGGGTGCGAAATCTCGCCGATGCCTTGCAGCCTGGACCGCAGCGCGAGCCCATGCACCCCGTAGAAGTTGATCATCGATACCAGCGCCGCGACCGCCAGCAACAGCCCACCGGCCTGCAGCAAGCGCCGCAGCCTGGGCTCGCCAGCCTGCGCCAGCAAGGGGAACGCCAGCAGGAACACCAGGATATACAGCAGGCGCTTGCTTTCACGCAGCACTTGAGGGTTCGCTGACCAGGCCAGGCTGATGGCGCCCCAGGCCAGCAGCAACAGCACGCTGCACCACAATACGGGCTGACGCCGAAAGGCCTCGGCCAGCACCTGTCGGGCAGGCCATGCCATGATCAGGGTCGGCAACCAAAGGAACAGGATCAAACCCTGCTGGTAGACCTTGTTGCTGGGTGCCAGTGCGATTGCCGCCATGAACCAGACCAGACCGAAACCCAACCAGACCTGCGCCCAGCTTTTCTGATGCAACATCTGCGCTCCCTGTGAATCACCGACACCGACATGGTGCTCACGCGTTATTTTCGGCATTATTGCCGGTCATTTTGTTCGCCAGACGGCAAGGCCCTACTCATGCATAGCTCCCGGCTCACCCAGGTCGAATTCGATCAGCTGACACTCGGCGCCCAGGTGCTCGAGGCAGACAGCCATGGAGCCAAAGTCTATCTGCTCAAGGATGGCAATTTCCTCAAGGTTTTCCGCCGCAAGCGTCTGATTTCATCTGCGCTGCTGCGCCCCTACTCCCAGCGCTTCGTCGACAACGCCGCACGCCTGGCGCAGTTGGGTATTCCGACACTGGAGGTCATCAGTCAGCACAAGCTCGACCTGCCGGGCAGGACGGCGGTGCTGTACCGCCCGCTGCCAGGCCGGACATTGTTGCAGATGTCGCGCGACGAAGGCTTCAGCTGGGACACCTACCTGCCAGAACTGATCACGCTGATTCGCCACTTGCACCGCTCTGGCATCTACTTCCGCTCGCTGCACCTGGGCAACGTGGTCGTTACCCCCGACCAGCGCCTGGGGCTGATCGACGTGGCGGACATGCGCTTCCTGCGCCCACCGCTGTCGGCGCGGATGATCCGACGCAACGTCCAGCACATGGTGCGCTATATCGAACGAGAGAAACTGGGCGATCGCTTCCCGCTCGCCGAATTCGAAGCCAGTCTGCTGGCCCGCTGAGGGTCAGCCACGCAGAAGGCTCGCCGAGCTTTCCTGAAACATCTGCCATGCCTGTTCCGGCGCCAGCACCTGGCGCTGCCGAGCAGCCATGGAGGCAGGGTCGAGCGTGATGCAGCGCTCTATCGCCACCGCCCACTCGCAAGCGTCGCCCACAGGTAAATAGCAGCCGGCGTCCTGCAACTGCTCGCGAAATACCGGCAGGTCGCTGCAAATCACAGGCACACCGGCCAGCACCGCTTCCTGCACCACCAGCCCCAAACCTTCCGAGCGCGAAGGGATCAACACCCAGTCGAATGCGCGGTACAGCTGCTGCACGTCCTCTCGATGACCGCGCAAATGTATGCGCTCGGCCAAGCCCAACGCCTCGATTCGCGCCTGCAGGGTGGCGTGCAGCGGCCCATCGCCGAGGATCGCCAAGTGTAGGTGCGCTTGCCGGGAGGCGGCCTTGGCGAAGGCCTCGATCAGCATCTCGAACCCCTTCCCCTCCACCAGGCGGCCCACGGCCCCAAAGACCAGGTTTGGCGGCGGCAGCAGCTTCAGGGTATGTCGGGCTTGCGCCGCGTTGAGTGACGACTCGGCAACAGCCTTCGGGTCGAGCGCGATACGCAGCGTCCTGACCGGCTTGCCCAGGTCGTGCGACAGGGATTGGGCAAGGGTTTGCGAAACCGCCGCAAGATTCAGACGGTCGGAGGGCTGTTCACGCAGCAGGCGAATGTCGGCGGCGCTTAGCCGGGTTCCGCCATGGAACAACACATTGGCCCGTAGTTCTGGCACCTGTCGCAATAGCGGCAGGACCAGACGGGCAACACCCACGCCGTCGAGCAGCAGCACTTCGGCCCGGGCCTCGACCAGCGCCTTGCGCAGGCGCCTGCGCAGCCACGGGCGCAGCAGGCGCCAGAGGTGGCGGCCCTTCAGGGCCCTCGGTGGCAGATGCCACTCCTGGGTCGGTCCGAGTGCATGGCACACGCCGCTGCCCAGCAACAACCAGTTGCTGATGCGCGCATCGGTGCCAATGCAGGCAAGCACCTGACAATGCACCTTGTGGATGGAGATGTACCGCGAACCACCCGACCACATCATGTTGACGATGTTCATGGCATAACGCTCCCCTCCCGCTCGAACCAGGTGGGACTGCGATCTCAGTGAACGAACAGGGTAATTCCCATACCAAGCAGCGCGCCTATCAGCAGCGTCAATGCCAGCTTCACCCGATCACGCTTGCGCCGCCTGGCCTTGCGCCGGTCTTCTCCGGGCAAGGTCACATGCATGCCGAAGCCGGTGTGCAAGACCGCATCGCCCTCAAGAGTCACGGCGGCCAGGTTCAACTCGGCGTAACGTCGGGAAAGCGCCTTCTCCCCAGCATAGGCGGCAAATGGTGCAAGCCGCTGATAATCGCTCAGCCGTCGCAGGCCGGGATTGAGGGAAAACGCCTGCCAGTCGGCCTTGTCGGAAA
This sequence comes from Pseudomonas taiwanensis DSM 21245, assembly GCF_000425785.1. Lineage (GTDB taxonomy): Bacteria > Pseudomonadota > Gammaproteobacteria > Pseudomonadales > Pseudomonadaceae > Aquipseudomonas > Aquipseudomonas taiwanensis. Next base: position 364,508 of record NZ_KE384450.1, on the reverse strand, counting down.
GCAACGGATAACAGGGCACGCCGGCAATCACCTGGCGCTCACCCAGGTGAATGTAGGGGCTGTGAATCGCCAGATCGTGCGCGTAACTGCGAAGCCAGACCTGCAAAAGGCTCGGACTGGCCTCCAGAATGGCATGGGAGTCCTCGACGAAACCTTGCCGGTAGAACTTCCAGTCATCCTCGCAGTGGAAGATGTAGGGTGTCTTGACGTGACGGTAGGCCAGGTCGATCGAGGCCAACTGACCGAGCTTGGGCCGATTGACGAACACCTGGCAGTGGGGCTTCCAGTGCTCGGGCACGCAGGCGTGCACGGCGTCGTCGCCTGAGTCCTCGGTGATGAAGACCTCGCGAATGGGTGCTGTGTTGCAACGGTCGAAACTGTCCAGGGTCTGCCTGAGCAGATCGAACCGTCCACAACTGGTCACGACGAGCGTGATGTCACTATCAACGGAAAAGCGCACCGGATTCCCTCCGCAATGCTTTCAACCGCTGCTCACCGTCCCTGGCGAGCGAAACGCCTGCTGGTCAGATGCCGAGCTTGAGACGAAGCCGCTGCAAGAACGTCAGCGGGGGATGAGGCCTCAGTGCAGGGCGCATGTGTTCGACGATGCTACGACCTACTTCCGCGAAGCTGAAACGGGATACGGACAAACGTCGTCCATTTTCTGCAATCCGCTGAGCCAGAGAAGGGTCTGCACGCAGTATACGAAGTTTTTCCTGCAGCATTGGAATGCTGTCGTAAAGGACTACGTTGTGCATGTCCTCAAGTCCCAGGGCGCGGTTCTCCGCTTCGCCCTGATCATAGGCCAGCAGCACGCAGCCGCAGGCCATGGCCTCGAAATTCTTGATCATGTACTCGCCCATGCCGACATCGGCGCTGACGAAGAAGCGGATGCGATTGAGCGTGTTGCAGTAGTCCTCACCCGACTTGGTGCGGGTCACCACCAGGTTTTCGACCCGTCCCAGTTCGTCCAGCAGGGCCTTGCGGCCACTGTAGGCCACGCTTTTGGTGCTGCCGACGAACGCGAGTTCGATATCGCGCTCGCGCCCCTGGTCGGCCAGCAGTTGCTCATCATAGCCCTTGGGCACGAACACCGCGTCGAAACCCTCCTGGCGCAGGCGTTCGCTGACCATGTAGCCCGAACTGATCACCCGCGCCCACGGCAGCTTGCGGTAGTGCGCGCTGAACTTGCCGGTGTACTTGCAGGGGATGTAGTTCTGGTAGGCATCGTGTTCGAGGATGACCAGGTTCGGTACGCTGCGGATGAATGCCACCTGGCGGATCTCCTGCTTGAAACGCAGGAAGAACAGAATCCGGTCGTAGCGCTCGACATCCACTTCATGCTTGAAGTAACGGCGCAGGTTGCGTTGCTCCTCGCTGCTCAGCCAGCGCAGGTCGCACTCGCAGTTGGCCGCGACGCCATCGTACAGGCGGTCGAGAATCGCCCGTTGTTCCTTCTGCACCAGAAATAGGACTTTCATTGCATTCCTTGGGCGCTCGGCGCCAACTCGGTCAACCGGAGGCGTGTTACAGCTCACGCCGCCAGAACAGTTCATGCCGGCGCACGGCCTTACGGAAGAATTCGTTCTCCCCGTAGGGCGATGGACGGCGCCCGGCCAGCCAGCGCTGCAGCAGCCGACGCACACGTCGCTTGAACGGCGCGGGCGGTTGCAGGTCGTGCATCATGCCCAGGGCCATCGCCTTGTCGCGCTGAGTTGCCACGTCCAGCACCAGGCTGCAAGGCGCCCAGGCTTGGTCGGCGCTCAGCTGCGGCGGCAAGGCTACGCCATCGCCACTGTCCCCCATCGGCCAGCGGTCGTTGTCGTGCAGATGGTTGGCGTAGCACAGCAGGGTCTGCGGTTGCCACGCCAGGCCCTGCAGGGCCTCCAGCACAGCAGCCTGGGCACAGATATGGTCTGGATGAGGGTCGAGTTGCGGATGCGGCATCACCAGCACCTCGGGCCTGGCCAGCTCCAACAGGGCACGCAGGTCGGCCAGCAGGTTGTTCCAGGTCGGCCGGCCATCGCTGTCGGCCGGCAACGGGAACGGGTTGAACTGGCGAAACGGGCGAATATCGACCATCTCGGCTTCACGGGAAACAGCTGGCTGGTCGGGCGCGGCCTGCATGGCGGGCAATTGCAGGCAGAAATAACCCAGCTGGACGCAGCGAGACTCCGGAACGCCGGCCCAACGCGGTACGGCAATGCTGTCCCAGGCGCGCAGGCGACCCTTCAACCGCGCCGCCTCGGCACCGCTCATTCCCATCCGCTGGTAATGCTCGGCTTCGATCTCGCCTGCAGTCAGCGTCACCACCCAGGTTTCGTCAGCCTGGCTGTAGAGTCCATAGGCCGCCAGCTCGGCGTCATCGGCGTGGGGAGCGATGACCATCACCCGGCGACGCTGCAGCTCGACGCTGGGGGTTATCCACAGCCGTGGCTCGCCCTGCAGCCGGCAGCAACGTCCGCGCAACCGCAATTTCCCTGCCTGTAGCGGGGCAGCAAGGCCGGTAAGGTTGAGAAAACGCACGCCATCGACGCCACGCTCGAATGCCTGGCTGTCCTGCCCTCCGTCGCTGAACAGTTCGACACGCGGGTCGAGGAAGCGCCCGAGCCAGCGGCTCTTGACGCGCACTTGCAGCACCAAGGTTTCATCGCCATTCAGTGCGGCGTCGGTGCGCAGCGTGCCACCTTGCAGGCTGGCCTTTGCCTCGCGGGTCTGGTCACCGAAGCGATAGACGTAGTCTTCCCCCGGGGTATAGAACAGGTGGTCGGCGAACCAAGCCTCATGGGCCGCCCACAGGACAGGCAACAGCAGCAGCGCCAGCCACCACCAGGTCAGCCAGCCCAAGGCCAGCAAGAGCCCGAGGCTGGCCAGCAGGCCAAGGCGTTTGTTGCGCCGGTGACGCTTGAGCAACTGCTGCTTGCGGCTCATACCTGGAACACCGGCACGGGGTTGCACCAGCGGTCCTTGTACTCGCGGTCGGCGCGCCCGAACGAGAAACGCAGTGGCTTGTTGCGCGCCTGTGCGTCGTCCCAGGCCGCCTGGGTATTGAGGAAGCTCAACACACTACCGGGGCTGAAGGCCTTGGTTTCGGGATCGACGCCGCCGTTGATGTACTCGACGCTGACCCACTCCGGCGCCTCGACCCGATACACCAACTGGATCGCAATAGCATTGCCATCCAGCATCAGCACCGAGCCGATCAGCAGCTCGCGAAGACGCTCCAGCACCTCGGCCATGTGCGCCGCACCGGTGGCCGGGAAGCCCCAGCGCCGCTGGAACAGGTCGCAGTACATGGCGGCGATGTCGCTGGCGCTGAAGTCGCCGATCGGGCGTACCACACCGCCCGCCTCTTCCAACAGGCGCAGCTCGCGGCGCTGGTTGTAGCGAAATTTCTTCGACAGGTCTTCGTGTGCCCGCGCCATAGCCAGTTGCTCTGGTTGCGCCTTGAGGCCGATGAACCGCCCCTGGTTGAGCTCGGACAAATAACGCCCGGCATGACGCAACGGGGCTCCTGCCTGCGCGGCGGCAGGCAGGATGATCTCGGCATTGCCCAGGTCGAAAAGGCCTTTCTTGCCGGCACGTTTGAGCACGTCCTTGGACAGCGCCAGGTGTCGCCCCCAGGTGGGAATCGCGGCCTTGAGCTCGCCGCCCTGCTGCCAGCCCAGGTAACGCACGGGAATTCGCGCCAGTTGGGCCAACTGCTCGACCACCAGCGGATGCGTCGCGACGCTTCCCCCGTACCGCCCCCAGACTTCGGCATAGGTTGCAGCGTCGATGGCCTGCCAGCCACGCTCGCGAAACGCTTGAATATGATTGAGCATCACGCCTGCGCCACCATCGCACGCACCTGCGGCAACTGCCAGAAGGCCTCACGCACGGCCGCGTCGGAGAAACGCTCGTGCAGGCGCTCAAGCATGTGTCCGGCGCAGGCCTGGCGTTGCTGCGCATCCAGCTGCGCCATGTGCTGCAGGCCCTGCGCCAGCTGCGCAGCATCGCCCAGCGTGAACAGCACGCCCACGCCCTCGACCACTTCGCGGGCACCGCCGCAGGCCGTGGCCAGCACCGGCACCCCGGCAACCATGGCTTCGAGCAGGACCATGCCGAAAGGTTCGTGGTCAGAGCTCAGGGCAAAAACATCGAACGCCTGGAAATAACAGCGAGCGTTCGGCACCTGGCCCAGGAAATCCACCTGGCCGGCGATACCCAACTCGCCGGCCAGCGCCTTGAGCTTACCCTCCAGACGCCCTTGCCCCAGTATGGCCAGCCGCGATCCGGCGGGCAGCCCTGGCAGTGCCTGGGCAAAGCCTCGCAGCAAGGTCGCCTGGTCCTTGTCTGGATGCAGCCGGCCAACGTTGCCGACGACCCAGGCCTGCGCATCCAGGCCCAAGGCCTCGCGGGCTTGGGCTCGGGGCACGAGCGAGGCCTGCAAGGCTTGGATGTCGATTCGGTTGTAGAGCGTCTGGATACGCTCAGCCGGCCACTGTGGCAAGCAACGGCGCATGTCGTCACGCACGGCATCGGACACACCGAGCAGGCTCAAGCGCTTGCTGAACAGGTTGGCGAACAGCCGACGACCTTTGCGCTCATAGTCACCGAAGGCATGGTGCACGCCGATCACCGGCAACCCTGTGCCCAGCAACGCAATATAGATCGGCTTGAAGCGGTGGGCGATGCAGAAACTGAATTCGCGCTCGGCGGCAATCCGGCGCAATGCGCGGATAGCCCCGAGCTTCAGGCCACGCACGGCCTTGGAGCTGAACTCCAGGAACAGCACCTCGTCCGACGCACAGCCAGCGGCAACCTGCGGGTCGGCGGCGCCGGTGAGGAACACCGTGGTGACTTTGTAGCCGGTGCCCTGGAACAGGCTGGCGTACTGACGGGCACAGTCGAGGAACGGCCCGTCATAGCCATGGCAGAACTGCAGGACGCGCAGGTCAGAGCGGCTGGTCATACGGGGCCGCACCGTCCTTGACGACCAGGATGTCTTCCATGATCAGGTACTGCAGGTCCGAGCCGAAGAACATGTTCAAGGCATCGGTCGGCGAGCAGATCATGGGTTCGCCACGACGGTTCAACGAGGTGTTCAGCGACACACCGTTGCCAGTCAGGTCTTCCAGGGCCTTCATCATGTCGTAGTAACGCGGGTTGTACTCGCGCTTGAGCACCTGGGCACGGGAGGTGCCGTCCTCGTGGACCACTTCCGGCACACGGGTCTTCCACTCTTCGGCCACTTCGAAGGTGAAGGTCATGAACGGCGCAGGGTGATCGACCTTGATCATCTGCGGTGCCACGGTGTCGAGCATCGACGGGCAGAAAGGTCTCCAGCGTTCGCGGAACTTGATCTGCTCGTTGATGCGGTCGGCCACGCCCGGCACGCTCGGGCAGCCGATGATGGAACGGCCGCCCAGGGCACGCGGACCGAACTCCATCCGGCCCTGGAACCAGGCCACCGGGTTGCCGTCGACCATGATCTTGGCGATGCGCTGCGGCATGTCGTCGATCTTGCGCCACTTCGGCGCGCTCGGGTGACGGGCACAGGCGGCGATCACGTCCTCGTTGGAGTAGGACGGGCCGAGGTAGACGTGTTCCATCTTCTCGACCGGCACGCCCCGGGCATGGGAAACATAGGCTGCGGCACCCACGGCGGTACCGGCGTCGCCGGAAGCCGGCTGGACGAACAGCTCCTTGACGTCGGGGCGAGCGATGATTTTCTGGTTGAGCTTGACGTTCAGCGCGCAGCCGCCGGCGAAAGCGAGCTTGCCGGTCTGCTTGAGGGTGTCGCCCAGGTAGTAGTCGATCATCTGCAGGGCGATTTTCTCGAACAGCGCCTGCATGCTGGCCGCGTAGTGAATGTACGGCTCGTCGGCGATATCGCCTTCACGCTTCGGCCCCAGCCACTCGATGAGCTTCGGCGAGAAGTAGAAGCCTTTGCCCTTCTCTTTATAGCGGCGCAGGCCGATGACGTTGGCGTACTCGGTGTTGATCACCAGTTCGCCATTCTCGAAGCTGGCCAGGCGGGAGAAGTCGTACTTGCTGGCATCGCCGTACGGCGCCATGCCCATGACCTTGAACTCGCCGTCGAGCATTTCGAAACCGAGGAACTCGGTGATCGCGCCATACAGGCCGCCCAGCGAGTCCGGATCGAAGAACTCCTTGATCTTGTGGATCTTGCCGTTTTCGCCGTAGCCAAAGAAGGTGGTGGCGTACTCGCCCTTGCCGTCGATGCCGAGGATCGCGGTTTTTTCCTTGAAGCCCGAGCAGTGGTAGGCACTGGAAGCGTGCGCCAGGTGGTGTTCGACGGGTTCGATCTTGACCTTTTTCGGGTCGAAGCCGAGTTGTTCCAGGCACCAGACGATCTTCTTGCGGTAGCGCTTGTAGCGACGGTTGCCCATCAGGATGGCGTCGAGCGCGCGGTCCGGGGCGTACCAATAGCGCTTGGCATAGTGCCAGCGGGCCTTGCCGAACAGGCTGATCGGGGCGAACGGAATGGCCACCACGTCCACATCGGACGGTTTGATGCCAGCCTGCTCCAGGCAGAACTTCGCCGACTCGTAGGGCATGCGGCTCTTCGCATGCTTGTCACGCACGAAGCGCTCTTCTTCGGCGGCGGCAATCAGTTTGCCGTCGATGTACAGGGCCGCGGAAGGGTCATGGCTAAGGGCGCCGGACAGGCCAAGAATCGTCAATGCCAAGGGACTAGCCTCTTCATTCGGTAGAGATGCGCCAGCGGCCTCATAGGCGGGTGGCGGCTAAAAGGCGGGATTATAACGCAAACAGCATGGCCTGCACGGTCGTTGTAGGGGCGGCCTTGTGTCGCGAAAGGGCCGCCGACGCGCGCCGAGCTCACTGCGGGATTGGCGGGGGTGTCGTGCAAGCCTTTCGCGACACAAGGCCGCCCCCACAGTGAAACATGCCGATCGGTTATTCAGCGATCAGCCAGTCCATACGATAGCTGCCCGCGGTTTGGGCCAGCTCCTTGGCCAGCCATGGCAGCAGCTCCTTGAGCTCTTCCTCCAGGCCCCATGGCGGGTTGGCGATGGCCAGGCCGGAGCCGTTGAGCCCCTGCGGGCTGTCCTGGTGATGCACGTACAGCTCGACCCGCAGCAGCTTCGGCGCGCCGGTGCTGGTCAGGTCCTGATAGAAGCGGGTCAGCGAGCGCTGGTCCTTGATCGGGTACCAGATGGCCGCGACGGTCTGGCGCATGCGGCCGATGGCCTCTTTCATCGCCACGGTACAACGCTTGAGCTCGTCAGCCTGCTCGAATGGCGGATCGATCAGCATGATCGCGCGCTTTTCCTGTACCGGCAGCAATGCCCGCGGCACATGCCAACCCTCACCCAGGTGCACGACCACACGCGGGTCTTTCTTCATGTTTTCCTTGAGCAGCGGACCGTCTTCAGGGTGCTTCTCGTTGAGCAGCGCACGGTCCTGCTGGCGCATCAGGCGCCGGGCCAGCTCAGGCGAACCGGGGTAGTAACGCAGCTCGCCATCGGCATTCAGGCGTTTGATGATGCGCAGGTAATCGGCGGTCGCTGCCGGCAGGTCATCGCGATTCCACAGCCGGGCGACGCCTTCGAGATACTCGCCGGTGCGGGTAGCCTGGTCGCCTTGCAGGTCATACAGCCCAAGGCCGGCGTGGGTGTCGATATAGGCGAACGGCTGTTCCTTGCGCGACATCAGGGCGATGAGGCGAGTCAGCACGATGTGCTTGAGGACGTCGGCGTGGTTGCCGGCGTGGAAGGCGTGACGATAGTTCATGGCAACTCCTGCGGGGGCGGCAAGTTTACCTTGCCTTGCGGGCGGAGTCAGGCCCGGCAGCCGATCGGTGGCCAGCCTTCGCCGGCAGGCCGACTCCTGCAGGGGACGCAGGAGCCGGCTTGGCGGCGCAGGACTACACCGAGTCAGCAGGCATTACTTGCCAGCGTGATACGCGGCATCAGCCTTCTCGAAGCAAGTGACCATGCTCTTCGACGGGCTGCCCAGCTTGCTCACCAACAGGATGGCGAGGGTGGCGAACAGGAAGCCTGGAATGATTTCGTACAGACCCAGACCTACATAGTTCTTCCACAGGATCACGGTGAGTGCACCGACCACGATGCCAGCCAGCGCGCCGTTACGGGTCATGCCTTTCCACAGCACCGAGATCAGAACGACCGGACCGAACGCGGCGCCGAAGCCTGCCCAGGCGTATGCCACCAGGCCCAGCACGCGGTTTTCCGGATTGGACGCCATGGCGATGGCGATCAGGGCAACGGCCAGCACCATCAGGCGACCGACCCAGACCAGTTCCTTCTGGGACGCATTCTTGCGCAGGAACGATTTGTAGAAGTCTTCGGTCAGCGCACTGGAGCACACCAGCAGCTGGCAGCTCAGGGTGCTCATCACCGCCGCCAAAATGGCCGACAGCAGCACACCGGCGATCCAAGGGTTGAACAGGATCTTGGCCAGCTCGATGAATACGCGCTCGTGGTTTTCGGTGACCGGGCCTGCCAGCTCAGGGTGAGCCGAGAAGTAGGCGATGCCGAAGAAGCCGACGGCGCAGGTACCGGCCAGGCACAGGATCATCCAGGTCATCGAAATGCGACGGGCGTTGGCGATGGACTTGACCGAATCGGCTGCCATGAAGCGTGCCAGGATGTGCGGCTGGCCGAAGTAGCCCAGGCCCCAACCCATCAGCGAGATGACACCGATGAAGGTCGCACCGCGGAACATGTCGAAGTTCGCCGGGTTCTGCGCCTCGATGGCCAGGAAGGTGGTATCGAAGCCGCCAGTGGAGATCAGCACGATGATCGGGGTGAGGATCAGCGCGAAGATCATCAGCGAAGCCTGCACGGTGTCGGTCCAGCTCACTGCCAGGAAGCCGCCGACGAAGGTGTAGGCGATGGTCGCGGCAGCACCGGCCCACAGTGCAGTCTCGTAGGACATGCCGAAGGTGCTTTCGAACAGACGGGCGCCCGCAACGATGCCGGAGGCGCAATAGATGGTGAAGAACACCAGGATCACGATGGCCGAGATGACTCGCAGCAGACCGCTGTTGTCCTCGAACCGGCTCGAGAAATAGTCCGGCAGGGTCAGCGCATCGCCGTTGTACTCGGTCTGCACACGCAGACGACCGGCGACGAACAGCCAGTTGAGGTAGGCACCGATGGTCAGACCAATGGCGATCCAGGCTTCGGAAAGACCTGCGAAGTAGATGGCGCCCGGCAGGCCCATCAGCAGCCAGCCGCTCATGTCGGAAGCGCCGGCGGAAAGCGCGGTAACCACGCTGCCCAGGCTACGACCGCCAAGGATGTAGTCGGAAAGGTTCTTGGTGGAGCGATAGGCGGCGAAGCCGATCAGCACCATTGCCGCGATGTAGATCACGAAGGTGATCGTTAGTGGATTGCCCATGCGTGTGCCCTGGCGTTTGTTTTTATCTCATGCGCAACCGTAGCGAGACGGTTGCACCCAGGCGGCGAATCCTATGCAACAACGCAAAGTGGGTGCAACCATTTTTCACTTGCAAGTTGCACCTGCCCGAGCGTTTTCAGAGAAAGCCGATTTCTTGCTCCCTTTTGGAGCAAAAACCCCGTTTTTCAGAAGAAAATGCACCAGGAACGCCTCATTTTCGGATGCCAAGCACCCGACCGGACGAGTTGCACCTTTTCCCGAAAAAATTCGGGTTGCACCTGGTTGCACCCGGAAACACCTACGGATACTCTTGGCACAGCTTAGGCCACAGCCGTGGCAATAACGAGGATAAGAAATGGCGACGACCACCCTTGGGGTCAAACTCGACGACCCGACCCGTGAGCGACTCAAAGCAGCTGCGCAGTCCATCGACCGCACGCCGCATTGGTTGATCAAGCAAGCGATCTTCAACTATCTGGAGAAGCTAGAGGGTGGCGCCACCCTGACCGAACTCAACGGTCATGCCAGCAACCTGGCGGACGAAGCTGGCGAAGTCCAGCCCGACCACGTCCACCAGTGCTTCCTCGAGTTCGCCGAGAGCATCCTGCCGCAATCGGTACTGCGCTCGGCCATCACTGCCGCCTATCGCCGTCCGGAGCAGGAAGTCATTCCGATGCTGCTGGAGCAGGCTCGCCTGAGCGCAGCGCAAGCCGAAGCCACCAACAAGATGGCCGCCGGCATCGCTGAAAAATTGCGTAACCAGAAGAGCGCTGGAGGCCGTGCCGGTATCGTCCAGGGCCTGCTGCAGGAGTTTTCGCTGTCGTCCCAGGAGGGCGTAGCCCTGATGTGCCTGGCCGAAGCCCTGCTGCGCATCCCTGACAAAGGCACTCGCGACGCCCTGATCCGCGACAAGATCAGTACTGGCAACTGGCAGCCGCACCTGGGCAACAGCCCGTCGCTGTTCGTCAATGCCGCCACCTGGGGCCTGCTGCTGACCGGCAAGCTGGTCAGCACCCACAACGAATCCGGCCTGACCTCCTCGCTCACCCGCATCATCGGCAAGAGCGGCGAACCGATGATCCGCAAGGGCGTCGACATGGCCATGCGCCTGATGGGTGAGCAGTTCGTCACCGGTGAAACCATCGCCGAAGCCCTGGCCAACGCCAGCCGTTTCGAGTCCAAAGGTTTCCGCTATTCCTACGACATGCTCGGCGAAGCCGCACTGACCGAGCACGATGCGCAGAAATACCTGGCGTCCTACGAACAAGCCATTCACTCGATCGGCAAGGCCTCCCATGGCCGCGGCATCTATGAAGGCCCGGGCATCTCCATCAAGCTGTCGGCCCTGCACCCACGCTACAGCCGCGCCCAGTACGAGCGCGTGATGGAAGAGCTGTACCCGCGCCTGCTGTCACTGACCCTGCTGGCCAAGCAGTACGACATCGGCCTGAACATCGACGCCGAAGAAGCCGACCGCCTCGAACTGTCCCTCGACCTGCTCGAGCGCCTGTGCTTCGAGCCGTCGCTGGCAGGCTGGAACGGTATCGGTTTCGTTATCCAGGCCTATCAGAAGCGCTGCCCGTACGTGATCGACTACGTCATCGACCTGGCCAAGCGCAGCCGTCACCGCCTGATGATCCGACTGGTGAAAGGCGCCTACTGGGACAGCGAGATCAAGCGCGCCCAAGTGGAAGGCCTGGAAGGCTACCCGGTCTATACCCGCAAGGTGTACACCGACGTTTCCTACATCGCCTGTGCCCGCAAGCTGCTGTCGGTGCCAGAAGCCATCTACCCGCAGTTCGCCACCCACAACGCCCACACCCTGTCGGCCATCTACCACATCGCCGGCCAGAACTACTATCCGGGCCAGTATGAGTTCCAGTGCCTGCACGGCATGGGCGAGCCGCTGTACGAGCAGGTTGTCGGCAAGATCTCCGAAGGCAAGCTCAACCGCCCGTGCCGCGTCTATGCACCGGTCGGTACGCACGAAACGCTGCTGGCCTACCTGGTACGTCGTCTGCTGGAAAACGGCGCCAACACCTCGTTCGTCAACCGCATTGCCGACCACTCGATCTCGATCCAGGAACTGGTCGCCGACCCAGTCGCCAGCATCGAGCGCATGGCCACTCAGGAAGGCAGCATCGGCCTGCCACACCCGCGCATCCCGCTGCCGCGTGATCTGTACGGCACCGAGCGAGCCAACTCCGCCGGTATCGACATGGCCAACGAACATCGCCTGGCGTCGCTGTCCTGCGCCATGCTGGCCACCGCTCACAACGACTGGAAAGCCGCCCCGCTGCTGGCCTGCGCCGCCAGCGAAAGCACTGCCGCGCCGGTACTGAACCCAGCCGACCATCGTGACGTGGTCGGTCACGTTCAGGAAGCCACGGTTGCCGACGTAGACAACGCCATCCAGTGCGCGCTCAATGCCGGGCCGATCTGGCAGGCCACTCCACCGGCCGAACGCGCGGCGATCCTCGAACGCACCGCCGACCTGATGGAAGCCGAGATCCAGCCGCTGATGGGCCTGCTCATCCGCGAAGCCGGCAAGACCTTCGCCAACGCCATCGCCGAAGTGCGCGAGGCGGTGGACTTCCTGCGCTACTACGCAGTACAGGCACGCAACGACTTCAGCAACGACGCCCACCGCCCACTGGGCCCGGTGGTGTGCATCAGCCCGTGGAACTTCCCGCTGGCGATCTTCACCGGCCAAGTGGCCGCGGCGCTGGCTGCCGGTAACCCGGTGCTGGCCAAGCCGGCCGAGCAAACCCCGCTGATCGCAGCCCAGGCCGTGCGTCTGCTGCTGGAAGCCGGCATTCCGGAAGGCGTGCTGCAACTGCTGCCAGGCCGCGGTGAAACCGTCGGCGCCGGCCTGGTCGGTGACGAGCGCGTCAAGGGTGTCATGTTCACCGGCTCCACCGAAGTTGCTCGCCTGCTGCAACGCAACGTCGCCGGTCGCCTGGACAATCAGGGCCGCCCAATTCCGCTGATCGCCGAAACCGGTGGCCAGAACGCAATGATCGTCGACTCTTCGGCCCTGACCGAACAGGTGGTGATCGACGTGGTGTCCTCGGCCTTCGACAGTGCTGGCCAGCGTTGCTCGGCCCTGCGGGTCCTGTGCCTGCAGGAAGACTCCGCTGACCGCGTGATCGAGATGCTCAAGGGCGCCATGGCCGAAAGCCGCCTGGGCAACCCGGACCGCTTGGCCGTGGACATCGGCCCGGTGATCGACGCCGAGGCCAAGGCTGGCATCGAGAAGCACATCCAGGGTATGCGCGAGAAAGGTCGCTCGGTCTACCAGGTCGCCATCGCCAACGCCGAGGAATGCAAGCGCGGCACCTTCGTCATGCCGACCCTGATCGAACTGGAGAGCTTCGACGAGCTCAAGCGCGAGATCTTTGGTCCTGTGCTGCACGTCGTGCGCTACAACCGCCGCAACCTCGACCAGCTGATCGAGCAGATCAATGCTTCCGGCTATGGCCTGACCCTCGGCGTGCATACCCGTATCGACGAGACCATCGCCAAGGTGGTCGAGACCGCTAACGCTGGCAACATGTACGTCAACCGCAACATCGTCGGCGCGGTGGTGGGTGTACAGCCATTCGGTGGCGAAGGCCTGTCCGGCACCGGCCCGAAAGCGGGCGGCCCGCTGTACCTGTATCGCCTGCTGTCGACCCGTCCGGCCGATGCCATTGCCCGTCACTTCCAGCATCAGGATGGCGAAGGCAAGCCGGACCGCACCTTGCACGAACAGCTGACCAAGCCGCTGCACAGCCTCAAGGCCTGGGCAGACAGCAACCAGCTGAGCGATCTGGCCGCCCTCTGCGAGCAGTTCGCCGCGCAGTCGCAAAGCGGTATCTCCCGCGTCCTGCCAGGACCGACTGGCGAGCGCAACAGCTACACCATCCTGCCACGCGAGCACGTGCTGTGCCTGGCGGACAACGAAGCGGACCTGCTGGCTCAGTTGGCTGCAGTGCTGGCGGTCGGCAGCTCGGCGGTGTTCCAGGATGGCGAACCGGCCAAGAGCCTGCGCGCCCGCCTGCCGAAAGAGCTGCAGGCCAAGGTCAAGCTGGTGGCTGACTGGAACAAGGACGAAGTGGCCTTCGATGCAGTCCTCCATCATGGCGACTCGGACCAGCTGCGCGGCATTTGCCAACAGGTGGCCAAGCGTGCCGGTGCGATCGTCGGCGTTCACGGGCTGTCCAGCGGCGACCATCAGATTGCGCTGGAGCGATTGGTGATCGAGCGCGCGGTAAGTGTGAACACCGCAGCGGCGGGCGGTAACGCCAGCTTGATGACCATTGGCTGATTGGGCTGATGCGAAAAGGAAGGAGAGCTTAGGCTCTCCTTTTTTTTTGGCTGGCGTTCAGGTAATGCATATGGCGATGCTTCAGGGGGGTTCGACGTTGGCGTTGCAGTGGCCGTGAGATCGAGCGCCGCCCGCGCGGCGCATCGCGAGCAAGGCTCGCTCCTACGTTTGTTTCGGGCCAATTATTCCTGTGATATTGGCGCGCGACCGCTTTGGTGAACGGCGCGATATCGAGTCGTCCAAACAAGACGGTCGCGCGCGTCTGCCACTGGCGTTACTGGCCCGAAACAGCCGTAGGAGCGAGCCTTGCTCGCGATGCGCCGCGCGGGCGGCGCTCGATCTCAAGACCCCAGCCAAACCAACGACAAGCACCTGCCCGCCATCACGCCTTCCATCCAGCTGCCGCTCCGCCTTCTTCTCCCATATCACCAATACCAATAACCCTGTCCCTACCAAAACAGCAGCCCTAGACTCGCCCCAAGCCCGTCCAAGGACCGCCACCATGCCCGAGACCCTGCTCAGCCCACGCAACCTTGCCTTCGAACTCTACGAAGTCCTCGACGCCGAGGCCCTGACCCAGCGCCCGCGCTTCGCCGAGCACAGCCGCGAGACTTTCGACGCGGCGCTCACCACCGCCCGTACCATCGCCGAAAAGTTCTTCGCCCCACACAACCGCAAAGGCGACGAGCACGAGCCGCGCTACGTGGATGGCCGCGCGGAATTGATCCCGGACGTGAAACCGGCCGTCGATGCGTTTCTGGAAGCCGGCTTCCTCAACGCCAACCGTGACTTCGAAGTGGGCGGCATGCAGCTGCCAAGCCTGCTCTCGCAGGCCTGCTTCGCCCATTTCCAGGCCGCCAACGCTGGCACCACGGCCTACCCGTTCCTGACCATGGGTGCGGCCAACCTGATCGAAAGCTTCGGCACCGAGGAACAGAAACGCCTGTTCCTCCAGCCGATGATCGAGGGCCGCTACTTCGGCACCATGGCCCTGACCGAACCCCACGCGGGCTCGTCGCTGGCCGACATCCGCACCCGCGCCGAACCTGCTGGCGACGGCAGCTACCGCATCAAGGGCAACAAGATTTTCATTTCCGGCGGCGATCACGAACTGTCGGAAAACATCGTGCACATGGTCCTGGCCAAACTGCCGGATGCGCCCCCCGGAGTGAAGGGCATCTCGCTGTTCATCGTGCCCAAGTACCGGGTCAACGAAGATGGCAGCCGCGGCGCGCGCAACGATGTACTGCTGGCCGGGCTGTTCCACAAGATGGGCTGGCGCGGCACCACGTCCACTGCACTGAACTTCGGTGACAACGGCGCGTGCGTCGGCTACCTGATCGGCCAGCCACACCAAGGCCTGGCGTGCATGTTCCAGATGATGAATGAAGCTCGCATCGGCGTGGGCATGGGTGCGGTGATGTTGGGTTATGCAGGCTACCTGTACTCACTGGAATACGCCCGCCAGCGGCCACAAGGACGACTACCGGACAACAAAGATCCTCAGAGCCCGGCAGTGCCGATCATCGCTCACACTGATGTCAGGCGCATGCTGCTGGCACAGAAAGCTTATGTCGAGGGTGCCTTCGACCTCGGCCTGTATGCCGCGCGGCTGTTCGATGACACTCAAACCGCCAGCGACGACGCAGCACGCCGCCAGGCCCACGAACTGCTCGACCTGCTGACGCCCATCGTCAAGTCATGGCCTTCGCAGTTCTGCCTCAAGGCCAACGAACTGGCCATCCAGATTCTCGGCGGCCACGGCTACACCCGCGAATACCCGGTCGAGCAGTACTACCGCGACAACCGCCTGAATCCGATCCACGAAGGCACCCACGGCATCCAGTCACTCGATTTGCTGGGCCGCAAGCTCGCGCAAAACGGTGGCTCCGGGCTCAAGCAGCTGGTCCGTCTGATCGCCGCCACTGCCGAGCGCGCCAGCCACCACCCGAGCCTCGACGCGCTGCGCCAACCTCTCGAGCAGCTGGTCAATCGGCTGCAAGCCGTGACCCTTGCCTTGCTCGGCGATTTGGCCCAGGGCAAGGTCGCAGGAGCCTTGGCCAACTCGGCGCTGTACCTCAAGGCCTTCGGCCACTGCGTCATTGGCTGGCGCTGGCTGGAGCAGGCAATTCATGCCGAGCTGGGCTTGATCAAGGGCACCGAAGCGGACCGCGACTTCTACCTCGGCAAGCTGCAAGCCGCTCGTTATTTCCTGACCTGGGAACTGCCGCCCTGCCATAATGACCTGGCATTGCTCGAGGTACGCGACGACACCTGCCTCGCCATGCAAGACGGGTGGTTCTAAAGGGGGAGCCACCGAGAACACGGTGGCTCATACCAACTCGACTCCCCGTTATGTGATGCTTCCTGTGGAGGGTGCAGATTCTTTGAAAAACCACAGGCTCCAGACCTTTGCGAGCTCGCTAGCAACCACAAGTGCAATCCCTACAACTGAGCCCTGCGAAAAATGAGGAGCCATATAATAAAACAGCACCGATGCAGAAGGTACGAACAGCAATAACCTAAATGGCAACTGCAGCCAAACCAAGCGTTCACCCCACCGACTCCTGCGCAAGAGCAAGATACCACTTGCAGCAATGGACAACTGCAAACACCACCCCAGCGTTATGAATACAGCGGCATAGCTGCCGTGATCATCAATGATCCTCAACGCACTCAGCGCGTCTGAGAAAAAGGGGAGCCGATCTTGCAGCACACTCTTCGCCACATAGTTCAACATATACAGTGCATCCAAGGCGCCCCATCCCCACCACACGTACTTCCTCGCTACCCTCTCATCCATTTAATGCTTCCGTTCGAAAATAATATTGGGCGTCACCGGCACCCAATACCATGACAGGCCTTTCACCGCCCAATTGTCATCCGACTCCACATACTTCTGAACCGTTTTTTTCAGAGTGCCATAACGGTAAACCGCAGAGCCCGACTCGAAGTGCTGCTCGTCATCCGCCAGTCTAGTCCATTCATGTGTGAGTGTACGGCTAGTATTTGCCCAGTCCTTACCATCCGAAAAAAACATACTTCCTTCATTGGCAATCGTGCCGGTTCTATTCGAGGCTATTGCCAATATGTTCCACAACGCATCATTATCGATCACTTTTAACAACCACTTTCCTGGCCCGCTGGTTTCCGTTGGGTTCGATCCTGCTGAAAAAACCTCTGCCCGTGCACTGTCTGTCACTGACTCCAAATAATCTTGGCCATGAGAGCTGTGCAGGGGCCAAAACTCAGCCCTTTTAGGCTTGAATGGACTGATTGGCTCTGAACACGCTAGCAACCAATCACCATCACCGACTTTTTTTAGAGTGATATTTTTGGCGTACTCAAATAAGCACTCATGGGGTGAAAATCCGCACTCTTGGATTAGCTCATGCAGCCCCGGCAAATCGTCCGGCCTTAACAAGGATTCGGACACACGATAAACGGCAAAGAAAGGCGTTTCGAAGCGAAATGAACAGTGAACGTCCGCTTTCGAGCGAGGAATCAGAAGTATCATGTGGACACCAACTGATCAAAAATCCATCAAGCTCCCACTCCACAAAAAAGGTTAGCCAGCCAATTCCTGATAGCGCGTAGGGCTTTTCTCTTTTCTCTGCGCTGTAGCGGCGTGAGCCGGCTCAGCAAGCTGCAAGCCGCTCGTTATTTCCTGACCTGGGAACTGCCGCCCTGCCATAATGACCTGGCATTGCTCGAGGCACGCGACGACACCTGCCTCGCCATGCAAGACGGGTGGTTCTAGGGGGAGCCACCGTGCCAACGGAGGTTTCCGCATGTTCGATTCCGGCGCCCTGCTGCGTCAGCGCTTCGCCGCGCTGCGCAGTACGGCCGAGTTGTTTTCCCTGCGTCATGTAAAGCAGTCGCACCAGTCACTTTCCGTACGTCGCAACGTGGCCGAGCCGCCGCTCTTCAGCCAGGACGAAGGTGCCATGCTCAGCGTCCGGCTCAATGGCGTCGAGGCCTACGCGGCCACCGCCGACCTGTCTCAGGTGGGCCTGCAGCGGGCGTTGGAGCAGGCCGAGGCACTGGCCCGGCAAATTGCTGCGCACAGCCTGCTCGACCTGCGCGAACAACCAGTCGCCTGCGCACGCCACGATCACATCTCGCCCAACTACGACCAGTCGCTGCCGAGCCTTGCCGACTGCCTGGATCTGCTCGCCGACGAGTCGGCCAGCGTACCCAAGGACAGCCGCCTGGTGGACTGGCAGGCGAGCCTTGGCCTTAGCCTGGTCGAGCAAACCTTCCTGAACTCTGCCGGTGCCGAGCTGCGCCATGCCCAACGCTTCCTGTTCCCTGGGCTGAGCGTGACCGCCAGCGATGGCCAGGACAGCCAAAGCCGGAGCCTGGGCCGCGAGAACTTTGGCCAGCAAGGGGGCTTCGAAATCATCGAGCGCTGCGGCCTGGTTGGCGCGGCCCGCCGTGTTGCCGATGAAGCGCTGCAATTGCTGCTGGCGCCCAATACCCCCAGCGGGCCACGTGACCTGCTGCTGATGCCTGACCAGATGATGCTGCAGATTCACGAGTCCATCGGCCATCCGCTGGAAATGGACCGAATCCTGGGTGACGAACGCAACTACGCCGGCACCAGCTTCGTCAAGACCACTGATTTCGGTCACCTGCAATACGGCTCGACGCTGCTGAACGTGACCTTCGATCCCACCATCGGCGAAGAACTGGCCAGCTACAGCTTCGATGACGACGGCACCGAGGCCAGCAAGCAATTCCTGATTCGCGACGGCCTGTTGCTGCGCCCGCTGGGCGGCGCCCTGTCGCAGTTCCGCTCCGGCCTCGATGGCGTGGCCAACAGCCGGGCATGCGGCTGGAACCGCGCACCCATCGACCGCATGGCCAACCTCAACATCGAGCCAGGCGACCAGTCGCTCGAACAACTGATCCAGGGCATCGAGCATGGCATCCTGATGCGCACCAATCGCTCATGGTCCATTGACGACGCACGCAACAAGTTCCAGTTCGGCTGCGAATGGGGCCAGTTGATCGAGAACGGCGAGCTCAAGGGCATCGTCAAGAACCCCAATTACCGCGGCATCTCCGCGCAGTTCTGGCGTAACCTCTCGGCGGTCGGCGACCGTAGTACTTTCCAGGTTCTCGGTACGCCCAACTGCGGCAAGGGCGAACCCAACCAAGTGGTACGGGTCGGCCATGCTTCGCCAGCCTGCGTATTCCGCCAGATCGACGTATTCGGGGGAGACGCCTGATGAAACGCACTTTCGAAGCCCTGGTCGGCGCGGTGCGCAGCGCCCTGCAACCGGGCGAGCAGTTCACGCTCGGCTATGGCGCCGAGCAGTCGCAATTCGTGCGTTTCAACCACGCCAGGGTGCGCCAGGCCGGCGAAGTCAGCCAGGCCAGCGCGCAGATGCGGCTGATTCGCGACGGACGCCAGGCGGAACAGCACGTGACGTTGAGTGGTGACGCCCAGCTTGACCAACAGCGCCTGTTCGACGCTCTCGCACAACTGCGCCAGACCTTGCCACTGTTGGCAGTCGACCCCTACCTGCGCCTGGACGAAAACGCCTGGAACAGCCACAGCCTGCAGGAGCAGTCACTTCCGGAACTGAGCGAAGTACTGGCCCTGCTTGACCGGGAGGCCGGCGACCTGGATCTGGTCGGCATCTACGCCGCCGGGCCGATCTACCGAGGTTTTGCCAGCTCGTTCGGGGCTTTCGGCTGGCACCAGGCCAACAGTTTCAACTTCGACTGGAGCCTGTTCCACGCAAACGGCCAGGCCGTGAAGTCCAACTATGCAGGACAGGTCTGGAGCGCCGATGACTTCACCGCCCGCCTGCGCCAGGCACGCGAGCAGTTGGGCTTCCTCGGTCGCCCAGCGATTAACCTCGAACCTGGCAGCTACCGTGCCTACCTGGCGCCCGCCGCCATGGACGAAATCGCCAGCATGCTGTGCTGGGGAGGCTTTTCGGCCCAGGCCCTGGCTACCGGTAACAGCCCCTTGCAGCGCCTTTACAACGGGGATGCCAGGCTGAGTCCGCTGGTCAGCTTCACGGAGCAAGTCAGCGGTTCACTGAGCCCGGCATTTTCCGATGAGGGCTCGCCGCGCATGGACGTGCCATTGATCCAGCAAGGCGAGGCGTTGCAGCGGCTGATCAGTGCGCGCAGTGCAGCCGAGTTCGAAGGGGTGGCCAATGGGGCCGACAGCCATGAATCGCCATGCGCGCTGAGCATGGCTGCAGGAAACCTGTCCCGCTCGGAGGTTCTCCAACGGCTTGGCACTGGTCTGTACATCAGCAACCTCTGGTACCTGAATTACTCGGACTTGCCGGCAGCACGCATGACCGGGCTGACCCGCTTCGCCACGTTCTGGGTGGAAGACGGCAAGATCCAGGGACCGGTGAGCACCATGCGTTTCGATGACAGCCTGTTCAACCTGCTGGGTAGCCAACTGCAGGACCTGACCCGCGAGCGCGAAATGATCCTGTCGACCAGCACCTATGGACAGCGCAGTACCGGGTCGAGTCATTTACCAGGGGCGCTGGTCAAAAGCCTGACCCTGACATTGTGATAGGCATTAGCGGCCTCTTCGTGGGCAAGCCCGTACCTGAGGGTAGTGCACAGCATCCGGTGCATTACCGGTATGCCCGCGAAGCGGCCGGCACAGACAAAAGAGGACGTCATGCCTGATCGTGCACCGATGGACCCCGTCACCGCCCGCTGGATCCCCTGGGTGGTGGCCATCGCCTTTTTCATGCAGTCCCTGGACGGCACCATCCTCAACACCGCCCTGCCGGCCATGGCCCGCTCGCTGCAGGAGGACCCGTTGCGCATGCAGGGCGTGATCATCTCCTACATGCTGACCGTGGCCTTGCTGATTCCAGCCTCGGGCTGGATCGCCGACCGTTTCGGTACCAAGCACATTTTCTTCAGCGCCATCTTGCTGTTCAGCTTCGGCTCGCTGCTGTGCGCCGCCGCCAACAGCCTGGGTTTCCTGATTTTCGCCCGCGTCGTGCAAGGCCTGGGGGGCGCGCTGATGCTGCCGGTCGGCAGGTTGGTGGTGCTGCGTGCCTATCCGCGCTCAGAGCTGGTGCGGATCATGAGCTTCATCACCATCCCCGGCCTGCTCGGCCCGCTGCTGGGCCCAACCCTGGGCGGCTGGCTGGTAGAAATCCTGAGCTGGCACTGGATCTTCCTGCTCAACCTGCCGGTAGGGGCAATCGGTTGCCTGGCGGTGTGGAAGTTCATCCCCGACCTGCGCGGCGCCGAGCGTACCTCCTTCGACACGCCCGGCTTCATCCTGTTCGGCGCAGCGATGGTGCTGATCACCATCGCCATGGAGGGCCTGGGCGAGCTGCATTTGCCGCACCTGCGGGTGATGCTGTTGCTGTTCGCCGGCATGGCCTGCCTGGCCGCCTACTGGCTGCGCGCCGGGCGCGACCCACAGCCGCTGTTTTCGCCCAGCCTATTCCGCGTGCGTACATTCGCCATCGGCATCCTTGGCAACCTGTTCGCACGCCTGGGTAGCGGCGCCCTGCCCTTCCTGGTGCCGTTGCTGCTGCAGGTCGCTCTAGGCTACTCGCCGTCCCAGGCCGGCATGAGCATGATTCCGTTGGCCGCCGCAGCGATGGTGGCCAAGTCGGTCGCCAGACCGATGATCGAGCGCCTGGGCTATCGCATCGTGCTGACCGGCAATACGCTGCTGCTGGGCATGCTCCTGGCCAGCCTGGGCCTGGTCGATGAGCAGACGCCCTATGCCCTGCTGCTGGTGCAACTGGCCTTGCTCGGCGCGGTGAACTCGTTGCAGTTCACCGCCATGAACACGGTGACCCTGATCGACCTGGACGACGCCAGCGCCAGCAGCGGCAACAGCTTGTTGTCGGTGGTCGCGCAATTGTCGCTGAGCCTGGGCGTAGCCTGCGCTGGCGCCCTGCTTGGCGGCTTCACCGCGGCGGGCAGCGCCGAAGGCGTGGAAACGACACTTGGCGCCTTCCAGCTCACGTTCTTGACGGTTGGCATCATGGCCATGCTGGCCGCTGCGATCTTCCTGCAACTGGCCCCGACTGACGGAAGGCGTGCCCGTCGTCAGGAAGCCCACATGGATTCGTAGGGCGAATGGCCACGAGGCTGGTAGACTGTGCGGCATTTTTCGCTTCGCACCGCAGGCCCGCCTCGTGACCACCGAAACCACCGCCTTTGCCACTTTGCCGTTGTCCGCTGCCATGCTGGCCAACCTGGACGCCCTCGGCTACGCCTCGATGACGCCGATCCAGGCCCAGAGCCTGCCGGTCATTCTCAAGGGCCAGGACCTGATCGCCCAGGCCAAGACCGGCAGCGGCAAGACTGCCGCCTTCGGCATTGGCCTGCTCAACCCGATCAACCCGCGCTACTTCGGCTGCCAGGCCCTGGTGCTATGCCCGACCCGCGAGCTCGCCGACCAGGTGGCCAAGGAGTTGCGTCGTCTGGCCCGTGCCGAGGACAACATCAAGATCCTCACCCTGTGTGGCGGTGTTTCGCTCGGCCCGCAGATCGCTTCGCTGGAGCATGGTGCGCACATCATCGTCGGCACGCCAGGCCGGGTGCAGCAGCACCTGGACAAGGGCACCCTGGTGCTCGACGGCCTTAACACCCTGGTGCTGGACGAAGCCGACCGCATGCTCGACATGGGCTTCTTCGACGCCATCGCCAGCATCATCGGCAAGACCCCGTCGCGCCGTCAGACCCTGCTGTTCTCCGCCACCTACCCGGCAGGCATCGAGCAGTTGGCTGCCGATTTCATGCGCAAGCCACAGCAAGTGAAGGTCGAGAGCCTGCACGCCGACAACCAGATCGAGCAGCGCTTCATCGAGATCGACCCACAGCAGCGCCTGGAGGCGGTCACCCGTGTACTGGGCCACTATCGCCCGCAGTCCTGCGTGGCGTTCTGCTTCACCAAGCAACAATGCGAAGACGTGGTCGCCCACCTCACCGCCAAAGGCATCGTCGCCCAGGCGTTGCATGGTGACCTGGAGCAACGTGATCGCGATCAGGTGCTAACCATGTTCGCCAACCGCAGCAGCTCGGTACTGGTGGCCACCGACGTGGCCGCCCGAGGCCTGGATATCGACGGCCTGGACATGGTCATCAACGTTGAACTGGCCCGCGACGCGGAAATCCACGTGCACCGTGTCGGCCGGACTGGCCGTGCTGGCGAGAAAGGCATCGCCATCAGCCTGGTGGCCCCGGCTGAAGGTCACCGCGCCCAGGCCATCGAGACCCTGCAGAAGAGCCCGCTGCGCTGGGACCAGTTGGACAGCCTGAAGCACAAGGGCGGCGAGCCGTTGCTTCCGCCAATGACCACGCTGTGCATCGCGGCTGGCCGCAAGGACAAGCTGCGCCCGGGCGATATCCTGGGTGCGCTGACGGGTGACGCCGGAATTCCGGGTAAGCAGGTGGGCAAGATCGCCATCTTCGACTTCCAGGCGTTCGTGGCGGTGGAGCGTCCTCTGGCCAAGCAGGCCATGCAGCGGCTCAATAGCGGCAAGATCAAGGGACGCTCCCTGAAGGTTCGCATCCTCTAAAACCAAACGCCTATCCTGTGGGAGCGGGTTGACCCGCGAATGCGCCAGCGAATGCACCCCCGTATTCGCGGGTCAACCCGCTGCCATAGGGTTCCGTGTTTCATACCGACAGGTTTACACCGTGCATTCCACCGATGTAATCATCCTCGGCGCCGGCGCCGCCGGCCTGATGTGCGCCCAGCTCAGTGCCCGCCGAGGCCGCCGTGTGTTGCTGCTCGACCACGCCAACAAGCCAGGCAAGAAAATCCTCATGTCCGGCGGCGGGCGCTGCAACTTCACCAACATGTACACCGAGCCGTCCAACTTCCTGTCGCAGAACCCGCACTTCTGCAAGTCGGCCCTGGCCCGCTACACCCAGTGGGACTTCATCGAACTGGTGGCCAAGCATGGCGTGCCCTACCACGAGAAGAAGCTCGGCCAGCTGTTCTGCGACAACAAGTCCAGCGACATCCTCAACATGCTGCTGGCCGAGTGCGATGAAGCGGGTGCCGAACTGCGCATGGAAACGCGCATCGAGCACATCGAAAAGACCGAGCAGGGTTACCTGCTGCAGACCAGCGCCGGCCCGTTCGCCTGCCAGTCGCTGGTGATCGCCACGGGCGGGCTGTCGATCCCGACACTGGGCGCCACCGGCTTTGGTTACCAGGTGGCCCGCCAGTTCGGCCATACCCTACTGCCGACCCGCGCCGGCTTGGTGCCATTCACCATCACCGAGCCCCAACTCAAGGCATTGTGCAGCGAGCTTTCGGGCACCTCGCTGGACTGCACCGCCAGCTGCAACGGCACCCGTTTCCGCGAGAACCTGCTGTTCACTCACCGCGGCCTGAGCGGGCCGGCAATTCTGCAGATTTCGTCGTTCTGGGAAGCCGGCGACACGGTCGAGATCAACCTGCTGCCGGATCGCGACGCGCTGGAATGGTTGCAGCAACAGCAGACCGAGCGCGCCAACGCCGAACTGAAGACCGTGCTTGGTGAAGTTTTCACCCGCAAGCTGGCCAACCTGTTGGCCGAGCAGTGGTTCGAGTCCAAGCCCATGAAGCAGTACACCCCGGCGGAGCTTGGCCAGATCGCCGACAAGTTGTCGGCCTGGCAACTGGTGCCCGCCGGCACCGAGGGTTATCGCACCGCCGAGGTAACCCTGGGCGGCGTGGACACCCGAGAGGTGTCGTCCAAGACCATGGAGTCGCTCAAGAGCCCAGGTCTTTACTTCATCGGAGAAGTGCTGGACGTGACCGGGCACCTGGGCGGCTTCAATTTCCAATGGGCTTGGGCATCTGCTAACGCCGCGGCGCAGTTCGTGTAGAGTAGAATCCATTCAGCAGCACGGAACGCTTCTTGCTGGTCTGTGCGCGGAGTGCCGGTTTTCCGGGGCTGATGTGAACGGCCCCGATTGCCCGGCCTCGAAAGGTATTCATTCGATCACTGCCCAAGGCCATCATGTCATCGAGCTCGTTCCGCCATTCATTGCGTCGTTTGTGGGGCCAAGACAAGTTCAGCTACAGCATTCGGGTAACGATCGCCCTGACCGGCAGCATGGCCCTGTGCTGGTATCAAGACGAGATGGCACTGCTGATCCCGCTGTTCCTCGGTATCATCGCCAGCGCCCTGGCCGAAACCGATGACAGTTGGCAGGGCCGTCTCAGCGCACTGGCGGTTACCCTGGCGTGCTTCGCCATCGCCGCCCTGTCGGTCGAGTTGCTGTTCCCCTATCCCTGGATCTTCGCCGCAGCCCTGGCCCTGGCAGCCTTCAGCCTGACCATGCTCGGCGCCTTGGGCGAGCGCTACGGCGCGATCGCCTCGGCAACGTTGATTCTTTCGGTCTACACCATGATTGGCGTGGACCAGCGCGGCGGCCAGGTAACCGATTTCTGGCACGAACCACTGCTGCTGGTGGCAGGCGCCGCCTGGTATGGTCTGCTGTCGGTTTTGTGGCAGGCACTGTTTTCCAACCAGCCGGTGCAACAGAGTCTGGCCAAGTTATTCCGTGAACTGGGGCACTACCTTAAGCTCAAGGCCAATCTGTTCGAGCCCATCCGCAACCTCGACGTGGAGGCCCGGCGGCTGGAACTGGCCCAGCAGAACGGCAAGGTCGTAGCGGCCTTGAACGCAGCCAAGGAAATCATTCTGCACCGGGTAGGCAACAGCCAGCCGAACTCCAAGCTCAGCCGCTACCTGAAGCTGTACTTCCTGGCACAAGACATTCACGAGCGGGTCAGCGCCTCGCACTACCCCTACAATGCCCTGGCCGAGGCGTTCTTCCACAGTGACGTCATGTTCCGCTGCCAGCGCCTGCTGCGCCAGCAGGGTTCGGCGTGCCAGGAGCTGTCGCGCTCGATCCGCCTGCGCCAGCCCTTCGTCCTGGACACTGGCTTTGCCGAAGCACTGGAAGACCTCAACGCCTCACTGGAGCACTTGCGCATCCAGAGCAACCCGGCCTGGCGTGGGCTGCTGCGCTCATTGCGTGCGCTGGCGGCCAACCTTGCCACCCTTGACCGGCTTCTAGGGGCGGCAAGCAACCCGGACAGCCTTGCCGACGCCAGCGACAGCAGCCTGCTCGACCGTTCGCCACGCAACCTCAAGGACGTATGGAACCGCCTGCGGACGCAGCTTACGCCCACCTCGTTGCTGTTCCGCCATGCCCTGCGCCTGCCGTTGGCACTGTCGGTCGGCTACGGCATGGTGCACCTGATTCACCCGACCCAGGGCTACTGGATCATCCTTACCACGCTGTTCGTCTGCCAGCCCAACTACGGCGCCACGCGGCGCAAACTGGTGCAGCGGGTCATCGGCACAGCCATCGGCCTCACGGTGGGTTGGGCGTTGTTCGACCTGTTCCCCAGCCCGATCATCCAGTCAATGTTCGCCGTGGTCGCCGGCGTGGTGTTCTTCGTCAACCGCACGACCCGCTACACTTTGGCCACCGCTGCGATCACCCTGATGGTGCTGTTCTGCTTCAACCAGATCGGCGACGGTTACGGGCTGTTCCTGCCGCGTCTGTTCGATACCCTGGTGGGTAGCCTGATCGCCATTCTCGCGGTATTCCTGTTCCTTCCTGACTGGCAGGGCCGTAACCTGAACAAGGCGCTGGCCAACACCCTGACCTGCGCCAGCGCGTACCTGCGCCAGATCATGCAGCAGTATGCCCATGGCAAGCGCGATGACCTGGCCTATCGCCTGGCGCGGCGCAATGCTCACAACGCCGATGCGGCGCTGTCCACTACCCTGGCCAACATGCTGATGGAGCCTGGGCACTTTCGCAAAGAGGCCGATGTCGGTTTCCGTTTCCTGGTGCTGTCGCATACCTTGCTCAGCTACCTCTCCGGGCTGGGTGCCCACCGCGATACGACGCTGCCGACCGAAGTTCAGGAGCAGTTGATCGAAGGTGCCGGCCAGAGCCTGGCCAGCAGCCTGGACGAAATCGCCAACGGACTGGCGGCGCGACTGCCGGTGCCGATCCATAGCGATACCGAAGAGGCCTTGGCCAACACGCTGGAGCAGATGCCGGAAGAGCTGGATGAACAACAGCGGTTGGTACAGACCCAATTGGCATTGATCTGCCGGCAACTGGGGCCGCTGCGAACGCTGGCGGCGCATCTGATCAAGGAGGGTGCACCGGGCTGATTGACCTGTACACCCTATCGCCGGCACGCCGGTTTCAGAGGGTGGGATCAGAAGCCGTACTGGTGCATGAGGCGGGCATAGCTGCCATCGGCTTTCATCGCTGCGATGGCGTGCTCGAAACGATCGACGATCTGCAGATGGTCGGGCCTTTTTAGGCTGACCAGAATGTGCAGGCTGTTCTCCCCCAGTGGTGGCTCGACCAACTCGACTTCATCGCGCACTTTCGAAGATTCACGCTGCAGGTTGTAGCGGGCAACGTACTCATCCTCCACCGCCAGCTGAACCCGTCCTGCGGCCAGCATGCGCAAGGCAGTGGAAAAGTTTCGTACAGTCACCTTGTTCAGACGGCTGTCGCCATCGAATTGCGGCGAATAGGCATAATCGCGTACCACGGCAATGCTGTAGGGATACAGATCCGACTGACGCTGGTAGCGCACGTTGCTTCCCTTACGCTGGAGCAGACGAATGCGGTTGGTCAGGTAGGCTTTGGAAAAGTGGCCAATCTGCGTCCGTGAGTCGGTGTACCACGCGTCGATCAGGACGTCATAGCGCCCCTCCCCGACCCCCATCAGTGCCCGCGCCCAAGGCACCTCTTCCACTTCGCTGTCGTAGCCTGCGCGGGCGAACGCCGTGGTGACGATGCGGGTGGCTAATCCCCCCCCTGGCATGCCACTGTCGGTGAACGGAGGCCAGTTGTCGGCTACCAGCCGCAACTTCTCCTGGCCCACGGCAGGCATGGCCAGCAACACTCCCAGTAACCCCAGAACGCACAGCAGTGGCCGCATGCTCAAGTCCTTTTGTAGTAGAGGGCTCACGCTATTGAAGGCGGTCTTCGCAACTACAGGACTTGCAGGTTACACATCGGGAGAGGTAAGCGATAGCGGGCAATGATGTCAAATAGCCTCTATTTTGGTCTACGATATGCCGCCATGACTGGGCGTAATGTTCAGGCCTCATTGCGAGGCCTGATTCTCAGCCACGCAGCGACTCGAAGGCACAGCGCGCGATCTGCGCATCCTGAACCGCGACACCGGTCAGGTCCGCCACGGTCAATTGCCCCTCATCTTCGCGAGCGATGGCGTCACCGGCGAGCACAGTCCCGATTTCCACTAGCCTGGCCGGGCTCATCAAGCCAGCCTGCAAGGCGTGGGACACCTCGCCATATTGACTGCACTGGCGGATCGAGTCGACCACGATGCGGTCGGCACTGGCTACCAGCCTTGGGTCGAGTTCTTGCTTGCCGGACGTGTCGGCGCCCAACGCAGTGATGTGCGTACCGGGCCGTATCCATTCACGTTGCAGCAAGGCCTCACGAGACGGGGTGGTGCAGACGATCAGGTTGGCCGCTTCGGCGACCGCCTTGGGCTCACGTTCCACCCGCACGTCGAACCCCAGTGCCTGGGCGTAATCCCGGTAGGCAGCCAGCCCCGCATCGCTGCGCCCCCACACACTCACCTCGCGGCACGTGGTAACGGGCATGAGTTGCGCCAGTTGCATTCGCGCCTGGGTTCCAGTCCCAAGAATCCCGATCGCCTCGACCTTCGC
The DNA here is from genome assembly GCF_000425785.1 of Pseudomonas taiwanensis DSM 21245. GTDB lineage: Bacteria > Pseudomonadota > Gammaproteobacteria > Pseudomonadales > Pseudomonadaceae > Aquipseudomonas > Aquipseudomonas taiwanensis. The sequence continues at coordinate 336,098 of NZ_KE384450.1, read as the reverse complement.
GGGTGCCATCCGCCGCGCGACGATCCGCCCGGCCAATGCTGTACGCATGCCGGTCAGCCAACCTTGGTCCGCCAGCAACGCCAGCGGCTGACCGGTTCGGGCACAGAGCACCAGCATCAAGCCGTCATTGCTCTCCAATCCTCGTGCAGGGTTGTCGTAGAAGCCGGTGGACACTTTGACGGTAAAGGTCTCGCTGCCTTCCACGTAGGCCGACTTGATGCAACAGTCACCATTGGACTGGGCAAAAACGAAGGTCTGGACCGGGGGTGCCTGGACCTTTCCCTGGGAATAGGCGATGAAACCCTCTTCGAGCCAACGCTCGGCCACGCCCAGGTCAAGATGTTGTTCGATGCGGTGCCTGTCGAAGACGTTCATGCGATCGCCTCCAGGTATTGCTCCAGTTGGATGTTGCGCCCGCACAGCACCACCGCGACTTTCTTGCCTTGATAGTCTTTGGCCAATTGCTTCATGCCCGCCAGAGCGACCGCTGCCGCGCCTTCGATGATCCAGCGTTCATGGGAGGCGACATCGCGCATTGCGTCCTTGATTTCACGCTCGCTGACCAGCACGGTCCTGTCCAGCAGCCGCTGGCATAGGCCGAAAGTGATGCTGTCGGGTTCGACTCCGCCTGCGGTGCCGTCCGAGAGCGTGTCGGTTTCTTCGACCTCGATGATCCGTCCCGCTACCAGCGAGCGCTGCAGCGTCGGCGCATTGACCGGCCAGCAACCGATCACCTCCACCGACGGCTTGAGTTTATGCAGCGCGGCAGCGATGCCGGAAATCATCCCCCCGCCACCGACGGCAACGAACACTGCATCCAGGTCGAAATGCTGCTCCAGCAATTCCATGCCGATGGTGCCCTGCCCGGCGATGACCTCCAGATCGTTGTACGGCGAGACGAACGGCTTGCCTTGCTGCCTTGCCCGGCGTCCTGCCTCGAGCTCGACCTCAAGCGGGTCGCAATCCAGCAATTGGACATTGGCACCCAGCGCGCGCATGGCGTCGATCTTCACCGGCGATGCCTCGCTGCTGGCGTAGACCGTGACGGGCACCCCCAGCAATTGGCCAGCCAGCGCCAGGCCTTGGCCATGGTTGCCCGAGGACGCGGCGATTACCCCGAGGTGACGCTGCTGAGCATCCAACAGCCGCAGCTTGTTACTGGCCCCCCTGAATTTGAACGACCCCGTGCACTGCAAGTGCTCGCACTTCAGAAGAACGTTACAGCCGGTCAGCGCGGACAACCCAGCACTGGGGAGCAACGGGGTGACGGGTACCTGCGGGCGTAGCGCCTGATGGGCCTGGAAGATCGACAGAAACAGCGCGTCGAGCTCGGCATCGTTGATTTCCATGGACGGGTTCTCCGGGGTGAAAGGCGGCCACAGTGCCGCCACTAATAGAATATTCGTCCACCGTAGAATATTTATCTACAAACAGCAAGCATCGCCTGTCGCTGGAGACCTGCCTTCACGCTTCCCGCATGAGCTTCACATACTTGTAGACCGTCGCCCGCCCCATGCCCAGGACATTGGCCACGTAGTCATAGGCACTCTTGCCACGAAAAGCCCCTTGTCCATGCAGGGCCTGCACCAGCTCACGCTTGTGGTCACGGTCGAGGCTGCCGAGGCTCAACCCCTTGTCCGCGAGCCAGGCGTGCAGGAAGGTATTGATCCGCTCCTGCCAATCGTCGCGGAACAGTGCTTCTGGCTGTGGCAGCAAGCGGCTGGCCTGGAAGAACAGGTCCAGCGCCTGCTTGGCCTGCTCGAGCACCGAGATGTTGAAATTGATGCACAGCAGCGCTTCCGGCTGACCGGACTCATCGACCATCACGCTGCTGATGGAGCGGATCTTCTGGCCATTCCAATTGAGCTTTTCGTAGGGCCCCAGGGGCGCCGAGGGGTCCAGTTCGGCGGGCAGGTCATCCAGCGCCGAATCATCCCCCAGCTGGCGCTTGGAGATGTTGTTGGCGATATGCACCACGGTCTGGCTGCGCAGGTCGTGAACCACGACTTCGGCATGGGGGAACAGCAGGGTAGCAACGCCATCGGCCATGGCGGCGTAATTACTGAAACGAGGGGATAGAGCCTGCCGATTAGCGGACATCTGCAAATTCCTGGCGTATGGATGCGATCTGGAGGACGGCCTTGCGCTGTTCAAGGGGGCTCGCGCCACAGCGGTCAAGGGTACCCCAAGACTTCACGGATCTGCCGCAGGTGCTGGATGATCCACTGCTTGTCGATGGCCCCCCAGTCATGGATGCGGTAATGCCCGGCATGGTTGCGCGCACCTTCCTGTTGCTCGAACTCGCAGACGATATCCAGGTCGGCCAGCGCGGCAATGGTGTCTTGCGCCGTGCGCCGTGGCATACCGGTGGCCTCCATCAGCGCCGGTACGCTGGTGGCTGTCTGACTATCGATCAGCCAGGCCACATACAGACGACGATAGAAACTGCTCTTGGTCTTGCTCACATCCATGCCGCTTGGTCCTTAACAATTGCCCTGCAGCTCCCGATAGGTCAGGTAGACGCGCAGGTCGAATTCCAGTTGGTGATAGTCCGGCTCCATGTGCTGACAGAGCTGGTAGAACGCCTTGTTGTGCTCCCGCTCCCGCAGATGGGCCAGCTCATGCACCACGATCATGCGCAGGAACTGTGGCGCAGCCTCCTTGAACAGCGAGGCAATGCGGATTTCCTTCTTTGCCTTGAGCTTGCCGCCCTGGATCCTCGACACCGCCGTGTTCAGCCCCAACGCACGGTGGGTGAGGTCCAGACGATTATCGAACAACACCTTGTCCAGGCTCGGCGCACTGCGCAGGTACTGCTGACGCAAATCCTGGGCATAACCGTACAACGCCTTGTCGCTCTGAATGTCGTGACGTTCAGGGTAACGGCGTTGCAGGTAATCGCCCAGGCGGTTGCTGTCGATCATCTGGCGCACCTGCGCCTGCAGGTGCGGCGGGTAGGCTTGCAAGTAGCGTAATGCGGTCATGGCACAGGGTATGGCGGAACGAAGGGCGAGTTTAGCCAATCATAGCCTCGGCCAGGGGAAAATTGTCGGGAAGCGCCCGGCATCCGCTGCCGTCATCGGGTGGGCGACGATGAAACCCTGCACGTACGCACAACCGTTGGCTTTGAGCCAAGCTGCCTGGGCCGGGGTTTCAACGCCTTCGGCGATGACCGTGATGGCGTAGTCCGCGCACAAGGCGATCACGCTGCGCACCAGGGCTGCATCAACCGCGGAGTCCGGCAGTCGTGCAACCAGATGACGGTCGATCTTCAAGGTATCTATTGGCAGGTCGCGCAGCATGCGCAGCGAACAATCGCCTGCGCCAAAGTCGTCCAGGGCTACCCGAACACCCAGCTCACGCAAACGATTGACCTGCTTGACCGCCTCGTCGATGTTGTACATCAGCGAAGTCTCCGCGACCTCGACCTCCAACTGCGACGGGCTCAGCCCTTGTTCGTTGATTACCCGCTGCAGTTCGTCCACCAGGCTGGGCATGGAAAACTGTGCGCGACTGAGGCTGATACCCAGTACCACGTCCGGCGCGAAGTGTTCACGCCAGGCCCGGCGCTGGGACACGCCCTGACGATAGATCCAACTGGCCAGGCGGTTGATCAACCGGGCCTCTTCCAGCAATGGAATGAACAGCCCCGGCGGCACATCGCCGACACTAGGGTGCTGCCAGCGCAACAATGCCTCGAAACCACGCAGGTGACCGTCGGCGAAACTGACCTGGGGCTGATACACCAGGGTGAAGGCGCGTTCCTCGATGGCAGCGCGGACACCGTCTTCGAGCATCAGCCTCGAACGTGCTCGGCCGTTGAGCTCCTGATCATAGAAGCGGTATTGCTGACGTCCGGCTCGCTTGGCTGCATACATCGCCACATCGGCGGCCCGCAGCAGGCCTTCGACGCTGGCACCGCAGTCCGGGTACGTGGCGATCCCGATGCTGACCCCCAGGTTCAGGTCCAGATCATCTATATGCTGGCAGCTGGACATCCGCTCGAGCAGTCGCTCGGCAAAACGCCCGGCCTGTTCCGGATACGGTAGCCCGTCGAACAGCGCGGTGAATTCATCGCCCCCCATGCGTGCCAGCAGGGCTTCATTACCCAAGCAGTCCTTGAGCTGCTCGCCGACCCAACGCAGCACACGATCACCGGCGTCGTGACCCAGGGAGTCATTGATGCGCTTGAACCCGTCCAGATCCATGTACATGAGCGCCTGGCACTTGTCCGAGTGTTCGTTACGCATCAGCACCGCGTCGGCCGCCTGATAGAAGCCGCGACGATTGAGCAGGCCCGTGAGGGGGTCGGTCACGGCTTGATATTCGAGCTGCTGATGCAGGTTGCGCACCACCGACATGTCCAGCACCGTCACTACCATGGCCTGCTGCTCGGCGGGCAGTGGCGCGCACGACAGCGCCACCGGTACCAACTGACCGGTCTGGGTACGCAGCTGGGCGTCATGCACACGAAAAATCCGCCGTGCCAGGTAGGCCTGGTAGAACTCTGAATCGACCCACAGGCTGACATTGGGCAGTTGCACCAAGTCCAGTACGGACACGCCCTGCAATTGCTCGACCGGCGCCTGCAACAGCCGCGAGATAGCCGGGTTGGCGAAACTGATGATGCCTGTAGCATCCACCACTAGAATGCCCTCGGCGGCATTCTCCAGAATCGAGGCATTGAACGCCCTGGCAGCCTCCAGCTCCCGGGTCAGGCGCTGGAGCATGCGCCGGTTACTCTGCTGGTCGAGCAAAGCCTGGACCTTGGGCTTGAGTATCTGCGGGTCGAACGGCTTGAACATGTAGTCCACGGCGCCGCTGGCGTACCCCTTGAGCACGGCTTCGTCGGACTGCTCGTTGGCCGTCAGGAAAATGATCGGCGTCAGCCGCGTGCGCTGACTGCCGCGCATCAGGCGGGCGACTTCGAAGCCGTCCATTTCCGGCATCTGAACGTCCAGCAGCACCAAATCGACATCGTGCTCGAGCAACGCGCTAAGGGCTTCCATCCCCGAGCTCGCCGTCAACACCTGCCAATCCTTGCGGGCCAAGAGCGCCCGCATGCTGATGAGGTTTTCCGGGTAGTCGTCTACAACCAGTAAAACCGAGTTGCCATCCGGCAATTGAGTATGAGCGCCATCCATGCTGCTTCTCTTGTAAGACTGCCTTCGAATCCAATTGGATCCGATTATGAACTCTAGCCTTGATGACCAAACGCGCAATGCAAGGAATGGCTAAGCGCCATCAACTAGGACGGTAGCCGACTAACGGTCAACCCGCCACCAGCAAAAAGTCGAGCAAGGCCTGGGAAGCCGGTCAAGCCTTGCACAAACAAAAAGCCCGCATATCGAATGCGGGCTTTTCGGGTTACGCAGCAGCCGGATCAGTTGACCTTGGCGGCCAGCTCACCCTTGGCATAACGTTGGAACATGCCTTCCAGGGAGATCGGTTTGATCTTCGAGGCATTGCCCGCAGTGCCGAAGGCTTCGTAACGGGCGATGCACACGTCACGCATGGCCTTCACGGTTTCGGCGAAGAACTTGCGTGGGTCGAACTCGCTCGGGTGCTGAGCCATGTAGCGACGGATGGCACCCGTGGAAGCCAGGCGCAGGTCGGTGTCGATGTTGACCTTGCGTACACCGTACTTGATGCCTTCGACGATTTCTTCGACCGGCACGCCGTAGGTTTCCTTGATGTCACCGCCGTACTCGTTGATCACTTTCAGCCACTCCTGAGGTACCGAGGAGGAGCCGTGCATCACCAGGTGGGTGTTCGGGATGCGCTTGTGGATTTCCTTGATGCGGTCGATGGCCAGGATGTCGCCGGTTGGCGGCTTGGTGAACTTGTAGGCACCGTGGCTGGTACCGATGGCGATGGCCAGGGCATCGACCTGGGTCTTCTTGACGAAGTCAGCGGCTTCTTCCGGGTCGGTCAGCATCTGGCTGTGGTCCAGGATGCCTTCGGCGCCCACACCGTCCTCTTCACCGGCCTGGCCGGTTTCCAGGCTGCCCAGGCAACCCAGCTCGCCTTCTACCGATACACCGCAGGCGTGGGCGAATGCCACGGTCTGCTGGGTGACGCGAACGTTGTACTCGTAGTCGGACGGAGTCTTGCCGTCTTCCTTGAGCGAACCGTCCATCATGACCGAACTGAAGCCCAGCTGGATGGAGCGCTGGCAGACGTCAGGGCTGGTGCCGTGGTCCTGGTGCATGCACACCGGAATGTGCGGGAATTCTTCGATGGCCGCCAGGATCAGGTGGCGCAGGAAAGGGGCACCGGCATATTTGCGGGCGCCGGCCGAGGCCTGGACGATCACCGGGGAGTCGGTCTTGTCGGCCGCTTCCATGATGGCGCGCATCTGCTCGAGGTTGTTGACGTTGAAAGCCGGAACGCCGTAACCGAACTCGGCGGCGTGGTCCAGCATCTGGCGCATGCTAATGAGTGCCATTGTGTATCTCTCTCCCGACAAGCGTCGTTTGTTTCGTGCAAGCCTGCCGCAGGGGCGGTTGCTGTTCAAGTAGTGTGGGCCGCCAGCGCGGCCCGGCCAGTCACGGTGCCTTGCAGCCCCGCCCAATCAGATCGTTCGTCGCCACCCAGTACACCAGGCCTTCTTCGCCCTTGGTGTGGAAGGCCAGCACGCCATCGCTGTACAGCGCGCCGGAAGCACCCGGTTCGGACTTGAGCCGGTAGACCTGGTCACCGCCGCCAAGGCGTACGTCGACTTCATCCCGTTTCGCATCAGCGAAACGCCACAGGACTTCGGTCTGGGTGTCGCAGACCCAACGGGTCCAGTTGTCCGTCGGCGCGGGCTGCGCCGGTTGCAGCAGTGAGCATCCTGCCAGTGTCGCCAGGGCCATCGAGGCCAGCAGCGCTTTCATCAAATTACTCCGCTTGAAGCTGCATTGCAGCCCATCGCCGGCAAGCCGGCTCCTCATCACGCAGACCACGAAATACCCGTCAGGTTGCCTGCCACCCGATCAAGGGCAGCCGGGCGCTTTGCGCTGATGCTCGTCGTCGTACTTTTCCAGGCCGGTCGGCCCCAGGCGCTTGTTGATCACCGGCACGGTCTCGGCCTGCCATTCAGACTGGTAGCAACCGCCTTTGGGCGGTTGCGGGCCTTCGGCATCCGAGGACGGGCTGCTGGAGCATGCGCCCAGCAGTCCGGCAAGGATCATCACAGGCAATTGCTTGACCATCCGGTCGCTCCCTTTGCCAGGCGCCTTCTCTATCAGGCCTTGGCCCGTTCTTCCAGGATTGCCACGGCAGGCAGGACCTTGCCCTCGACGAATTCGAGGAACGCACCGCCACCGGTAGAAATGTAGGAGATATCGGCGCCAACGCCATATTTGTCGATGGCCGCCAGGGTGTCACCGCCACCTGCGATGGAGAAGGCGGCGCTGTCGGCGATGGCCTTGGCCAGTACCTTGGTGCCGTTACCGAACTGGTCGAACTCGAACACGCCAACCGGGCCGTTCCACAGGATGGTCTTGGACGACTTCAGTAGCTCGGCGAAGTTGGCAGCGGTCTGTGGGCCGATATCCAGGATCATGTCGTCGGCAGCCACGTCGGCGATGGCCTTGACGGTGGCTTCAGCGCTCTCGGCGAACGCCTTGGCAACCACCACGTCCACGGGCAGCGGAACGCTGACCTTGGCGGCGATGGCCTTGGCGGTATCGACCAGGTCCGGTTCGTAAAGCGACTTGCCAACCGGGTGACCTGCGGCAGCGAGGAAGGTGTTGGCGATGCCGCCACCGACGATCAGTTGGTCGCAGACCGCGCTGAGGCTGTTCAGCACGTCCAGCTTGGTGGACACCTTGGAGCCGGCAACGATGGCCGCCATCGGTTTGGCCGGGGCCTTCAGGGCCTTGCCCAGGGCATCCAGCTCGGCAGCCAGCAGCGGGCCGGCAGCGGCGACCTTGGCGAACTTGGCGACACCGTGGGTCGAGCCTTCGGCGCGGTGGGCAGTCCCGAAGGCGTCCATGACAAACACATCGCACAGGGCGGCGTACTTCTGCGCCAGCTCGTCGGCGTTCTTCTTCTCGCCCTTGTTGAAGCGTACGTTCTCGAACAGCACCAGATCACCCGCCTTGACCTCGACGCCGTCCAGGTAGTCGGCCACCAGCGGCACTTCGCGGCCCAGCGCCTTGCTCAGGTAGTCGGCAACTGGCTTGAGGCTGTTCTCGGCAGAGAACTCACCCTCGGTCGGGCGGCCCAGGTGCGAGCAAACCATTACCGCCGCGCCCTTTTCCAGGGCCAGCTTGATGGTCGGCAGCGCTGCCAGGATACGCGCGTCGCTGGCTACCACACCGTCCTTCACAGGGACGTTGAGGTCTTCGCGGATCAAAACGCGCTTACCTTGCAGGTCGAGGTCGGTCATCTTCAACACGGTCATGAATGCAGTCCTTCAGGGCTGTTTGGTGCGGGTTGGGTGTACGACGTGCAGAAAATGTTCGGCTACGTCGAGCATACGGTTGGCGAACCCCCATTCGTTGTCGAACCATGCCAGCAGGTTGACCAGGCGTGGGCCTGAAACACGGGTCTGGCTGGCATCGACGATGGCCGAATGCGGGTCATGGTTAAAGTCACAGCTGGCGTGCGGCAGCTCGGTATAGGCCAGCAAGCCTTTCAGCGGGCCATCCAGCGCCGCCTCTCGCAGCACCCGGTTGACCTCGGCCGCGCTGGTGTCGCGGGCGGTCTGCAGGGTGATGTCCAGGCACGACACGTTCACGGTCGGCACGCGTACCGCTTTGGCCTGAATTCGTCCGGCAAGTTCCGGAAGCAGGCGTTCGATACCACGAGCAAGACCGGTGGACACCGGTATCACCGACTGGAAGGCAGAGCGCGTGCGGCGCAGGTCTTCGTGGTGATAGGCGTCGATCACTGGCTGGTCGTTCATCGCCGAGTGAATGGTGGTGATCTGCACGTACTCGATGCCGAAAGCCTGGTCCAGCACCCGCAGCAGAGGCACGCCGCAGTTGGTGGTGCAGGAGGCGTTGGACACCAGGCGTTCATTGCCGCTCAGGCAGTCTTGGTTGATGCCATAGACCACCGTGGCATCCACGTCCGCCTCGCTGGCCATCGGTTGAGAGAACAATACCCGTGGCGCGCCGGCATCCAGGAAACGCTGGCCATCGGCACGGGTGTGGTAGGCGCCGGAGCACTCCAGCACCAGGTCGATGCCCAGTGCCGCCCAGTCGACGCCTTCCGGCGTGGCGCTGCGCATTACCTTCACGCAGTCGCCATTGATATGCAGACAGTCGCCATCGACCTTCACCTCGCCGGGGAAGCGCCCGTGGGTGGAGTCGAAACGAGTCAGGTATTCGACGCTGGCCTGGTCGGCCAGGTCATTGAGCGCAACGATCTCGAAACCGGCCGTTGCCCCACGTTCGAACAGTGCGCGCAGGACACAGCGGCCGATGCGGCCGTAACCGTTGAGTGCAACTTTGTAGGGACGCAGGTGGGACATTCGTTGGCTCGCTAACGCATGATGGCGGTTGGGGCCGCGTTGCGGCCCATCGCGACGCAAGGCCGCTCCCACAGGGACCGCACGTGCAGTAACCTTGTGGGAGCGGCCTTGTGTCGCGAAACGAGGGCTATGCCCTCGCCTTACGCCTGTATCAGTCTTCCAGCAGCTCTTCGGCGGTACCCAGGATGTTGTCCAGGGTGAAGCCGAACTCTTCGAACAGCGCGCTGGCCGGAGCCGACTCGCCGTAGGTGGTCATGCCGATGATACGACCTTCCAGGCCGACGTACTTGTACCAGAAGTCAGCATGGGCGGCTTCGATGGCGATACGCGCACCGACTTCGACCGGCAGCACGGACTGCTTGTAAGCCGCGTCCTGGGCATCGAACACGCTGGTGCACGGCATCGAGACGACGCGAACCTTGCGGCCTTGCTCGGTGAGCTTGGCGTGTGCCTGGGTGGCCAGGCCGACTTCCGAACCGGTAGCGATCAGGATCAGTTCAGGCTCGCCGGCGCAGTCCTTCAGCACGTAGCCGCCACGGGCGATGTTGGCGATCTGGTCGGCGTCGCGGTCCTGATGCTGCAGGTTCTGACGCGAGAAGATCAGCGCCGATGGGCCATCCTTGCGCTCCAGGGCAGCTTTCCAGGACACGGCGGATTCGACCGCGTCGGCCGGGCGCCAGGTGTCGAGGTTCGGGGTGCTGCGCAGGCTGGTCAGTTGTTCGATCGGCTGGTGGGTCGGGCCGTCTTCGCCCAGACCGATGGAGTCGTGGGTATAGACGTGGATGACGCGCTGCTTCATCAGTGCCGACATGCGCACGGCGTTGCGGGCGTATTCCATGAACATCAGGAAGGTCGCGCCGTAAGGTACCAGGCCGCCGTGCAGGGCAACGCCGTTCATGATGGCGGTCATGCCGAATTCGCGCACACCGTAGAACACGTAGTTGCCGCTGGCATCGTTGGCTTCGACGCCCTTGCAACCTTTCCACAGGGTCAGGTTGGAGCCGGCCAGGTCGGCCGAACCGCCCAGGAACTCCGGCAGCAGCGGGCCGAATGCGTTCAGGGCATTCTGGCTGGCTTTACGGCTGGCGATGGTTTCGCCCTTGGCAGCCACTTCGTTGATGTAGGCCTGGGCTTTCTCGGAGAAGTCAGCCGGCAGCTCACCGCTCTCGCGGCGCTTGAACTCGGCCGCCAGTTCCGGGTAGGCCTTGGCGTAGGCGTCGAAACGCTGGTTCCAGTCGGCTTCTGCCTTGGCGCCAGCGGCCTTGGCATCCCACTCGGCATAGATGTCGGCAGGGATTTCGAAGGGGCCGTGGTTCCAATTCAGTTCCTTGCGGGCCAGGGCGATCTCATCGTTGCCCAGCGGGGCACCGTGGCAATCCTCTTTACCCTGCTTGTTCGGCGAGCCGAAGCCGATGATGGTCTTGCAGCAGATCAGGGTCGGACGGTCGCTCTTGCGAGCGGTCTCGATGGCCGTCTTGATTTCGTCGGCGTCATGGCCGTCGACGTTGCGGATCACCTGCCAGTTGTACGCTTCGAAACGTGCCGGGGTATTGTCGGTGAACCAGCCGTGCACTTCGCCGTCGATGGAAATGCCGTTGTCGTCATAGAAGGCGATCAGCTTGTTCAGGCCCAGGGTGCCGGCCAGCGAGGCGACTTCATGGGAAATACCTTCCATCATGCAGCCATCGCCCAGGAACACGTAGGTGTGGTGGTCTACGATGTTGTGGCCTTCACGGTTGAACTGGGCTGCCAGGACCTTTTCGGCCAGGGCGAAGCCCACGGCGTTGGCGATACCTTGGCCGAGTGGGCCAGTGGTGGTCTCGACGCCTGGGGTGTAGCCATATTCGGGGTGGCCCGGGGTGCGGCTGTGCAACTGGCGGAAGCCTTTGAGGTCATCGATGGTGACGTCGTAGCCGGTCAGGTGCAGCAGCGAGTAGATCAGCATCGAGCCGTGGCCGTTGGACAGCACGAAGCGGTCGCGGTCGGCGAATTTCGGGTTGCTCGGGTTGTGCTTCAGGTAATCGCGCCAAAGCACTTCGGCGATATCCGCCATGCCCATGGGGGCACCTGGGTGGCCGCTGTTGGCCTTTTGCACGGCATCCATGCTGAGGGCACGAATGGCGTTGGCACGCTCACGACGGCTGGGCATCGCTAATCTCCTGGGGCTTGAATAGGTAGTGAAACGAAAAAAGGCGGCCATTTTCGCCCACAGGCGGGCTCGGGGGCAATGACGGATGGTCGCAGTCGGGCATTTTTCCTGTGATTGGCCTCCAATTCGGGGGAAACACAGGGAGCGGCGGTGGATTGATCACGGGTAAACCCGCTTGCGCAGGCTCACGTGGTGCTGGGTGCGTGCTCCGCTCATCACCCAATATCAAAACTTTTTGATATTGCTATTGCGGGGGTAGCCCTGCCTGTCTAGACTGCCGCGTCATGAACCTACGTGCGCAGCCCATTTCCATTCAGCGAAGCGACACCCTGGCCGCCCTGTGCAAGGCCAGTGGCGACGCGCTGCGCCTGAATGTCCTGCGCGCACTGGCCAGCGACTCGTTCGGGGTGCTGGAGCTGGCACAGATTTTCGACATCGGCCAGTCGGGCATGAGCCATCACCTGAAAGTGCTGGCCCAGGCTGAACTGGTGGCCACCCGTCGCGAAGGCAATGCCATTTTCTACCGCCGCGCCTTGCCCGACGGCCTTCGCCCAGGCGGCCGGCTGCATGCGGCGCTGCTCGAAGAAGTCGACGACCTGGCCCTGCCAGAAGACGTGCTGGCCCGAATCGCGCAGGTGCAACAACGCCGCGCCGCCACCAGCCAGGACTTCTTCCTGCGGGTGGAAGAAAAATTCCGCGCCCAGCAAGACCTGATCGCGGGGCTGCCCCAGTACCGCGAAAGCCTGTTGGCACTGCTGGACAATCTCAGTTTCACGCCCACGGCCACGGCCCTGGAAGTCGGCCCAGGGGACGGCGGTTTCCTGCCAGACCTGGCCCAGCGCTTCACTCAGGTCACCGCCATGGACAACAGCCCGACCATGCTCGAGCTGGCCCGCCAGGTCTGCGAACGCCAAGGCCTGGGTAATGTAAATCTGCAGTTGGCCGATGCACTGGGTGCAACGGATGTGGAAGCCGACTGCGTTGTGCTGAACATGGTCCTGCACCATTTCAGCGACCCGGCCCAGGCCTTGTGCCAGTTGGCCAAACGGGTGAAGGCCGGCGGCAGCCTGCTGGTCACCGAGCTGTGCAGCCATGACCAGAGTTGGGCGCGGGAAGCCTGCGGCGACCTCTGGCTAGGTTTCGAGCAGGACGACCTGGCCCGCTGGGCCCATGCTGCCGGGCTGACACCCGGGGACAGCCTCTATGTAGGCTTGCGTAACGGTTTCCAGATTCAGGTCCGACATTTCCAGCGGACGGCTGGCGACACTCACCATCGGTAAATTTTAGGAACCCGTCGAGATGAGCGAATATTCCCTTTTCACCTCCGAGTCCGTGTCCGAAGGGCATCCGGACAAGATCGCCGACCAGATTTCCGACGCGGTCCTGGACGCCATCATCGCCCAGGACAAGTACGCTCGCGTAGCCTGTGAAACCCTGGTCAAGACCGGTGTCGCCATCATCGCCGGCGAAGTCACCACGTCTGCCTGGGTCGACCTGGAAGACCTGGTGCGCAAAGTCATCATCGACATCGGCTACAACAGCTCCGACGTCGGCTTCGACGGCGCCACCTGCGCCGTGATGAACATCATCGGCAAGCAGTCGGTGGACATCGCCCAAGGCGTTGACCGCTCCAAGCCTGAAGACCAGGGCGCTGGCGACCAGGGCCTGATGTTCGGCTATGCCAGCAACGAAACCGAAGTACTGATGCCGGCACCGATCTGCTTCTCGCACCGTCTGGTCGAGCGCCAGGCTGAAGCGCGCAAGTCCGGCCTGCTGCCATGGCTCCGCCCGGACGCCAAGTCGCAGGTCACCTGCCGCTACGAGAACGGCAAGGTAGTCGGCATCGACGCCGTGGTGCTGTCGACCCAACACAACCCTGAGGTTTCGCAGAAAGACCTGCAGGAAGCGGTGATGGAGCTGATCGTCAAGCACACCCTGCCGGCCGAGCTGCTGCACAAAGGCACCCAGTACCACATCAACCCGACCGGTAACTTCATCATCGGTGGCCCGGTGGGCGACTGCGGCCTGACCGGTCGCAAGATCATCGTCGACTCCTACGGCGGCATGGCCCGTCACGGTGGTGGCGCGTTCTCCGGCAAGGACCCGTCCAAGGTCGACCGCTCCGCCGCCTATGCTGGCCGCTACGTGGCCAAGAACATCGTTGCCGCCGGCCTGGCCGAGCGCTGCGAGATCCAGGTGTCCTATGCCATCGGCGTAGCCCAGCCAACCTCCATCTCGATCAACACCTTCGGTACCGGCAAGGTCTCCGACGACAAGATCATCCAGCTGGTGCGCGAGTGCTTCGACCTGCGTCCATACGCGATCACCAAGATGCTCGACCTGCTGCACCCGATGTACCAGGAAACCGCCGCCTACGGTCACTTCGGCCGTACCCCGCAGCAGAAGACTGTCGGCGACGACACCTTCACCACCTTCACCTGGGAGCGTACCGACCGCGCCCAGTCGCTGCGTGACGCTGCCGGGCTGTAATTTTCCTACAGCGGTGAAATGAAAGCCCCTGCCGAGTGATCGGCAGGGGCTTTTTCATGACATATGCACTGACAACTGTTCACCGCAGCGGACCCCGTACTTGCCTAGGCTGAGGGCTCCACCCGCCATGCAAGGATGCTGGCCATGCCACTCAAACGCTTGCTGCTCTCGCTGTTGCTGTTCCAAGCCTGCGGGGCCTTCGCCGCGCCATGCCATGACTGGCCACTCTCACAAGCCAAGGCCGAAATCGCCCAGCTACGCGGCACCCTGGCCGGCTGGGATGACCATTACCATCGCCTGGGCAAGGCCGAAGTCGCTGACGACATCTACGACCAGAGCCGCCTGCGCCTGAAACACCTGGAAACCTGCTTCGGCCTCGCCGGTCACGCAAATCCCCTGGCAAGTGCACGAGGGCCGATCCCGCACCCGGTCCCCCACACCGGCGTCGACAAGTTGAGCGACAACACCGAGGCCGAACGCTGGCTGACTGGGAAGACGGACGTTTGGGTGCAACCCAAGGTCGACGGGGTCGCCGTCTCGCTGGTCTACCGGCAAGGTCGACTGGTCCGTCTGCTGAGCCGGGGCGATGGCATCCACGGCCATGACTGGAGCCGCCACATCCCGCATCTGGGGTCGATCACCCGGCAGCTACCCCAAACCATCGACCTGGTGCTGCAGGGAGAGCTGTACCACCGCCTCGAAGAGCACGTTCAGGCCAAGGCCGGTGGCATGAATGCCCGAGGGACCGTCGCAGGGCTGCTGGCGCGTCAGCAGCTTTCACCCGAACAAGGCGCCAGCATCGGATTGTTCGTGTGGGACTGGCCTCATGGGCCGTCCACCCAGGTCGAACGCATGGCGCAGTTGGCTGCGCTGGGGTTTCCGGACAGCCAACGCTTCAGCAAGGCTATCGTTCAAGCGAGCGATGCCGCCCACTGGAGGCAACACTGGTACCGCACCCCTCTGCCCTTCGCTACCGACGGCATCATTCTGCGCCAGGACAACCGACCGCCCGCCGAGCGCTGGCAAGCCAAGGCGCCATACTGGATCGCCGCATGGAAGTACCCCTACTCGCAAGCGCTGGCCTCGGTTCGCGAAGTACGCTTTCGTGTCGGGCGCACGGGCAAGGTCACTCCTGTGCTGCAACTGCAGCCCATACGCCTGGATGACCGGATGATCAGCCAGGTAAGTCTGGGCTCACTGGCTCGCTGGCAGGCACTCGACGTACGCCCGGGAGACCAGGTAGCGATCAGCCTGGCAGGACTGACCATTCCACGCTTCGAGCAGGTGGTGCACCGCGCCCTGGCGCGGCAACCCGTGGCATCCCCCACGCCCGATCGGTATCACACCAGAAGCTGCTGGCAAGCAAGCCACGATTGCGAAGAGCAATTCATCGCCAGGCTCACCTGGCTCAGTGGCAAGCATGGGCTGGCCATGCCTGGTGTAGGCCCCGGCACCTGGCGCCGCCTGGTCCAGGGCGGCAAGGTACGCACTTTGACGGATTGGCTGACGCTGGATTCGGAGCAATTGACCGAAGTTCCGGGCATCAGCCATGCCAGCGCCCGCCAGCTCAAGCACAGCTTCGAAGCTGGCCGATCACGCCCCTTTGCCCATTGGCTGCGCGGCCTCGGCATACCCGCACCGGGCAACCTGGCACTTGATGGCGATTGGGAAACGCTGGCGGGTAGGTCCGCCAGGGACTGGCAAGCCTTGCCAGGCATCGGTGACACCCGATCGAAGCAGCTCGCCGCCTTTTTCGTGGACGATGAACTGCAAACCATAGCCGCTCGACTGAGCGCGGCGGGTATTCGCGGTTTCATGATCGGTGACGGGTCCGCTCAACAAAGAACCCCCTAAAAACATGTAGGAAAAATCTTTGTCTGGGCTAGAAAAACCAACAAGGGTTTATAAATCCGCAAAACCAAGGCAGGATTTCCCCCAACTTTTGCTGCCCCGCCCCGTCAAGGAGGCCCTCATGAAACGCGTTCACACCCTCGTCCTGCTGGCAACACTTGGCCTTGCGGCCACCGCCGTACAGGCCGCTCAACCGGACGAAGGCCTGACCGGCTGCGCCGCCAAGCGCAGCGCCATCGAGAATCAGCTGAAAATTGCCCGCGATCACGGTAACGATGCTCAGGTCGCGGGCCTGGAGGAAGCCCTGCGCGGGGTTGAGAACTGCAATGATGCCAGCCTGCGCAAAGAGCGCGAACAGAAGGTGCTCGATGCGCGCCATGAAGTGGCGCAACGCGAGAAGGACCTGAAGAAGGCCGAAGCCAAAGGCGACGCGGAAAAAATCAACAAGCGCAAGGACAAGCTTGCCGAGTCCCGCAAGGAACTGCAGGAAGCCGTGGACCAACTGGACCGCTGACCCGCCCATCGCCTCCCCTGAACCTTCGGGAGAGGCGCCCTCCCTCAATGGTTACGAAATTCCGTATGACAGGCTTTGCAAGCCGCTTCGACCCTGTCCATCGGCGCTTTCAGACTTGCCGCATCCAGCGGTTGCTTACGGGTAACATCGACCAACTCGCCCGTCACCCCTTCCAACTGCATCGCCAGGTCGTGAAAGCGCGCCTGTCGTTCCCAGACTTCAGGCCGGGCACTGCTGTCACCTTCATCCTTGACCTGGGGAAAATGCTGCCACGGCGCATGAGCCAGGCCATCGAGCTTCACCGCCCCGTCGGCGAACTTCACACCATCGAACGGCAAACGTCCGCGCAACATGCCGCCCATATCCTCACTGGTCTTGAGCATCTGCTTGAAGATCGCCTTGCGCTGCCCCAAAGGTGAGTTAGGATCGACACGGTCGCAGCCCACCAGGGCCAGGCTGATCAGCAGCAGGGCTGTGAAACATTTGAACATCACGGTCACATTGGCAGAAGGAAAGGGCCGACAGTATCCTCGCCTGCTCGACAAAGACCAATACCCTTACGAAAAACAAGGGAAGCTCCAAGGCCTCCCCTCAAGGATTCAGCCATGAAATCTGCTCTGCGCCACCTCGCCTGGGCGCTGCCTGCCCTGGCCCTGCTGGCCGGCTGCAACGGCGGTGAGAACGCCAAACCCGAACCCCACGCCATTGCCACCTACGCCCCCGCCACCTGGAACGACTTACCCAGCGTCAGCGACAGTGACCTGCGGGCCGGTTTCCAGGCTTGGCGCAACGGCTGCGAAAAGCTCAAGCGCGACCCTGTCTGGGCTGCAACCTGCGAAGCAGCGGCCAAAGTGCCTGACAACGCGATGCAGATCCGCGCCTTCCTGCAACAGCAGTTGCAAGTACTGGGGCTGCGCTCGGCCGAGAACAACGCCACCGGCCTGATCACTGGCTACTACGAGCCGGTCTACCCCGGCAGCCTGGAGCGCACCGACGCAGCACGGGTCGCGGTGTACGGCGTTCCCGAGGACATGATCGTGGTCGACCTGGCCAGCGTTTATCCGGAGCTCAAGGGCAAGCGCCTGCGCGGGCGGCTCGACGGTCGCGTGCTCAAGCCCTATGACACGGCCGAAGTGATCAACCGCGATGGCGTGAAAGCGCCAGTGCTGGCTTGGCTGACCGACCCGATGGACTTGCAGTTCCTGCAGATCCAGGGTTCGGGCCGTATCCAGCTGGAAGATGGCCGACAGGTGCGCCTGGGTTACGCCGACCAGAATGGCCACCCCTATCGCCCCATTGGGCGCTGGCTGGTCGAACAAGGCCAATTGAAGAAAGAAGATGTCACCATGGGCAGCATCCACGCCTGGGCACAAGCGAACCCACAACGAGTGCCAGAGCTGCTGGCCAGCAACCCCAGCTATGTCTTCTTCAGCACCCGCCCAGACAGCAACGAAGGGCCGCGTGGTTCGCTCAACGTGCCGCTGACCGCTGGCTACAGCGTGGCGATCGACCGCAAGGTGATCCCGCTGGGCAGCTTGCTGTGGTTGTCTACCACTCGCCCTGATGGCTCCCCCGTGGTACGCCCGGTGGGCGCTCAGGACACCGGTGGCGCGATCACCGGCGAGGTGCGCGCGGACCTGTTCTGGGGCACTGGGCCCGAAGCGGGTGAACTGGCCGGTAACATGAAGCAGCAGGGACAGATCTGGATGCTCTGGCCCAAGGACAAGCCGCTGCCTGAGGTGCCTAAAGTGCCTTGAGGTTGCACAGGCTCATCGCCGCCAAGCCGGCGATGAGCGCCACTTCAACTCAGATCGATACCACGAAGAACGAAACGATCAGGCCCAACCCGGCAAACCACACCAGCGAACGCAGGGCAGCCCAGTCTGCCAGGTAGCAGATGATGTACAGCAGCCGGCTGGTGATGTAGAGCACCGCCAGCACATCCTGGGTCACCTGCTCCGCATTGCCGACGATATCGGCCACCAGCACCGCCGCCGCAAACGCTGGGAATGCCTCGTACCCGTTCTGCTGCGCAGCATGGGCACGACGTGGCAAACCCGACAATGTGTCGAGGAAGCCGCGCGGGTCGTGATTATCCTTCAGGCCGAAACGACCACTCGTCTTGGCGATCAAGGCACAAAGCGGTGGCAGCACGAGCGCGATCAGGATGCACCACAGGGCAACGGTCATGTTCAGGACTCCTTGTTCGAGTTCGGGGTTAGAGCTTCATCACCAGCATGCCAGCCAGGACCAGCCCGCAAGCTAGGAGTCTCGGGCCGCCAAAAGGTTCTTTGAGATAGCGCATGCCAAGCAGCACCACCAGAATCACGCTCAGTTCGCGCAGCGCGGCAGCTTCGGCCACCGACCCCAGGTGCATGGCCCACAACACCAATGCATAGCTGAACAGCACGCACAAACCCACCGCCAACCCCAGCCGCCACTGGGTTTGCCAAAACAGCGCAAACTGCGGCCGCCGGGCCACACACGCCAGGACCGGGAAGGGCCAGGCGCTCAGCAACGTCAGCCAGACCAGGTAGTCCCAGGGCTTGCCCCAGAGCCTTACGGCCTGCCCGTCGAACCAGGTGTAACAACCGATACACAAGCCGATCAGTGCAACCACTGGCAGCATCGACCACGGCAGCCGCTCACCGCCGCCGCCCTGCCAGAGCAGACACGCCATGCCGCAGGGGATCAGCAAGATACCGATGATCTGCTGCTGGCTCAGTGACTCGCCCGCGAATGCCAGCGTTAGCCCCAGCACCACCAGCGGCGACAAGCCACGCATCAGAGGATAGACCAGCCCCAGGTCGCCAACCCGGTAGGCCTTGATCAGCAGGACACGGTACAACTGCTCGGCCAGGGCCGACGCCAGCAGCCATGGCCAGATTTCAGCCGGAGGAAACGCGACGAAGGCTACCGCCAACACCGCAAAGACCAATGCCACCGCATCCATGCTGGCAATGACCAGCAGTCGCTCGCCACTGAATTTGATCAGGGTGTTCCAGGTCGCATGCAGCAGGGCGGCGACCAGCACCAGGGATGTTGCCAACACGCCTTGTATCCTTGTGACGTTTCAAGCCTGTGAATATATAGCGATTGAGGCGCCCTGTGCGCCGCATCGCCGGCAGACCGGCTGCTATGGAATCTAGGCAGTGCAACAGTCCATATCGGGAACGATTCGAAAGAATCCGGTCAAAGTATGTGTCCCGAACCCCGCGCCAGGCCATCAAAGAACTGCCCGAGCCATTCGGGTTACGACTTGGAAGCCACCGTCACAGGATTTGGGATGCTTGAACTAGTTGCAGCGTTTATCTGCCTTACCACCCTCCTCACTTACGTCAATTACCGGTTCATCGGTCTCCCCCCCGCCATCGGCGTGATGGTGACTGCTCTGCTGTTTTCCCTGATGCTGCAGGGCCTGAGCCTGATTGGCTTTCCTGGCCTGGAAGAGCGCGTCGAAGGGCTGATGAACCAGATCGACTTCAACGACCTGCTGATGCACTGGATGCTGTCGTTCCTGCTGTTCGCCGGCGCACTGCACGTCAACCTCACCGACCTGCGCAGCTACCGTTGGCCGATCGGCCTGCTGGCCACCCTTGGCGTGTTGATCGCCACCTTCGTCATCGGCTATCTCGCCCACTGGGTGTTCGCCCTGTTCGGCTGGAACGTGCCGCTGATCTACTGCCTGCTGTTCGGCGCACTGATTTCACCGACCGACCCCATTGCCGTACTCGGTGCACTACGTACTGCGAACGCCTCCAAACCGCTGAAGACCACCATCGTTGGCGAGTCGCTGTTCAATGACGGCACCGCGGTCGTGGTGTTCACCGTGCTGCTGGGCATCATCCAGATGGGCGAGACGCCGAGCGTCGCTGAAACCGCCATGCTGTTCGTTCACGAAGCCGTGGGTGGCGTGTTGTTTGGCGGACTGATCGGCTATGCCACCTACCGGATGATCAAAAGCGTCGAGCAATACCAGGTCGAGGTGATGCTGACCCTGGCGCTGGTGATTGGTGGCTCGGCGATGTGCTACGAACTGCATGTCTCGGCCCCCATCGCCATGGTGGTGGCAGGCCTGATCATCGGGAACCTGGGGCGCAACCTGGCGATGAACGACATGACCCGTCGCTACATGGACGGTTTCTGGGAACTGATCGACGACATGCTCAACGCCCTGCTGTTCGCCCTGATCGGCCTGGAACTGTTGCTGCTGCCATTCAACTGGCTGCACTTGGCGGCAGGCGGCGTGCTGGCGGTTGCGGTACTGCTGTCACGGCTGCTGACCGTGGCACCGGCCATCGTCCTGCTGCGCCGCTGGAGAAGCGTGCCCAAGGGGACCGTGCGCGTGCTGACCTGGGGCGGCCTGCGTGGAGGGGTGTCGGTAGCACTGGCACTGTCGCTGCCGGTGGGCGACGAGCGTGACCTGTTGCTGTCGATCACCTACATCGTGGTGCTGTCGTCGATCCTGGTGCAGGGTCTGACGGTCGGCAAGATGGTGCGCAAGGTGAGCCAACCGGCCGAATGACACGCGGCGTAGGAGCCGGCCTTGCCGGCGAACACCAGCACAGCCGGCGCCATGCACCGTGGTGCTTGGTTCGCCAGCAAGGCTGGCTCCTACCTTTGGGCGACGCTTACTCGACAGCGGTATCCGGGAACTGGTCCTGGATGTACTTGATTTCGGTCCGCCCGTGCGGCGCCGGCAGCCCGTCCTCACCCAGGTTGACGAAGACCATCTTGTCGACGGTGAGGATCATCTTGCGGGTAATCTTGTTGCGTACTTCACACTTGAGAGTGATGGATGTGCGGCCGAATTCGGTGGCGGTGATGCCCAGCTCGATGATGTCGCCCTGACGCGAGGCGCTGACGAAGTTGATCTCCGACATGTACTTGGTCACCACGCGCTGGTTACCCAGCTGCACGATGGCGTAGATCGCCGCCTCCTCGTCGATCCAGCGCAGCAGACTGCCGCCGAACAGGGTGCCATTGGGGTTGAGGTCTTCGGGCTTTACCCATTTGCGGGTGTGAAAGTTCATCGGTACTCCTGACCTGCTTGGCTAACGTGGAGTAATGATGGCAGAGCGGCCGCCGGCGCTCCATTGAACATCGACTATCGTCGCGATTAATCGACAGAAAGCCTTGGGTGTGTCACACAGCCAAGGCTATAATCCCTGCCGTTTAACATGGTCGCCCACTGTGGCGCCATGCCCGCCACCCATCCGAGGGGCGCTGCAGCAGGCTCGGCCTGTCAGGCTCGGTTGGGGCGTTGTCCGCGACGCGGACGCTCAACGCACAACGGCGCCCATTCGCACACTACGAATGGAGGCTCTCAATGAGCGCTGTAAACACGCCTGCAGGTTTTTCCGACTTCAAGGTCGCCGACATCTCCCTGGCCGACTGGGGCCGCAAGGAAGTCATCATCGCCGAATCGGAAATGCCAGCGCTGATGGGCCTGCGCCGCAAGTACCAGGCTGAGCAACCGCTCAAGGGCGCTAAGATCATCGGCTGCATCCACATGACCATTCAGACCGCCGTGCTGATCGAAACCCTGGTTGCCCTGGGTGCCGAAGTTCGCTGGTCGTCCTGCAACATCTTCTCCACCCAGGACCAGGCTGCCGCGGCCATCGCCGCCGCCGGTATCCCTGTGTTCGCCTGGAAAGGCGAAACCGAGCAGGAATACGAATGGTGCATCGAGCAGACCATCCTCAAGGACGGCCAGCCATGGGATGCCAACATGGTCCTGGACGACGGCGGTGACCTGACCGAAATCCTGCACAAGAAATACCCGGCCATGCTGGAGAAAATCCACGGCGTGACCGAAGAGACCACCACTGGCGTGCACCGCCTGCTGGACATGCTGGCCAAGGGCGAGCTGAAAGTCCCGGCGATCAACGTCAACGACTCGGTCACCAAAAGCAAGAACGACAACAAGTACGGCTGCCGTCACAGCCTGAACGACGCCATCAAGCGCGGCACCGACCACCTGCTGTCGGGCAAGCAAGCCCTGGTGATCGGCTACGGTGACGTGGGCAAGGGCTCGGCCCAGTCCCTGCGCCAGGAAGGCATGATCGTCAAGGTCACCGAAATCGACCCGATCTGCGCCATGCAGGCTTGCATGGACGGCTTCGAAGTCGTCTCGCCGTTCAAGGACGGTATCAACACCGGTACCGAAGCTGGCATCAACGCCGACCTGCTGGGCCGCATCGACCTGATCGTCACCACCACCGGTAACGTCAACGTCTGCGACGCCAACATGCTCAAGGCCCTGAAGAAGCGTGCCGTGGTCTGCAACATCGGCCACTTCGACAACGAAATCGACACCGCCTTCATGCGCAAGAACTGGGCATGGGAAGAGGTCAAGCCACAGGTCCACAAGATCCACCGCACCGGCGCTGGTACCTTCGACCCGCACAACGACGACTACCTGATCCTGCTGGCCGAAGGCCGCCTGGTTAACCTGGGTAACGCCACTGGCCACCCAAGCCGCATCATGGATGGTTCGTTCGCCAACCAGGTACTGGCCCAGATCTTCCTGTTCGAGCAGAAGTTCGCCGACCTGCCAGCCGCCAAGAAAGCCGAGCGCCTGACCGTTGAAGTGCTGCCGAAGAAACTCGACGAAGAAGTGGCCCTGGAAATGGTCCGCGGCTTCGGCGGCGTGGTCACCCAGCTGACCCCGCAGCAGGCAGAGTACATCGGTGTGACTGTCGAAGGCCCGTTCAAGCCGCACGCCTACCGCTACTGATCAGCGGCCCAAGGGCCAGGCACCTTGCCTGGCCCTTGCAGGCAACGCTTCGCAACGATGCCCGAGCCAGGCCGGCCCAAACCGCCCTGGCTTTTATTTGCAGTTGCCCGCCTGGCGCTGGCAGCTGAAGGAACGAGAGATGTCACAAGAACGCCGCTACAGTTTCGAGTTCTTCCCCACCAAGACCGATGCCGGCCACGAAAAACTGATGGGCGTTGCCCGCCAGCTGGCCAGCTACAACCCCGACTTCTTCTCCTGCACCTACGGTGCCGGTGGTTCGACCCGCGACCGCACGCTCAATACCGTGCTGCAGCTGGAAAGCGAAGTTAAGGTACCGGCCGCCCCCCACCTGTCCTGCGTCGGCGATAGCAAGGACGAGTTGCGCGCCCTGCTTAACCAGTACCAGGCCGCCGGCATCAAGCGCATCGTCGCCCTGCGTGGTGACCTGCCATCGGGCATGGGCATGGCCAGCGGCGAGCTGCGCTACGCCAGCGATCTGGTCGAGTTCATCCGCCAGGAAACCGGCGATCACTTCCACCTGGAAGTTGCCGCTTATCCGGAAATGCATCCGCAGGCACGCAACTTCGAACACGACCTGGCCAATTTCGTGCACAAGGTCAAGGCCGGTGCCGACAGCGCCATCACCCAATACTTCTTCAACGCCGACAGCTACTTCTATTTCGTCGAGCGCGCACAGAAGATGGGCGTGGACATCCCTGTAGTGCCGGGCATCATGCCCATCACCAACTACAGCAAGCTGGCCCGTTTCTCCGACGCCTGCGGCGCCGAGATTCCACGTTGGATCCGCAAGCAGCTGGAAGCCTATGGCGATGACACCGCCAGCATCCAGGCCTTCGGCGAAGACGTGATCAGCCGCATGTGCGAACAACTGCTGCAAGGCGGCGCACCGGGCCTGCACTTCTACACCCTGAACCAGGCCGAGCCAAGTCTGGCTATCTGGAACAACCTGAAGCTGCCTCGCTGAAACAACTTGGAAACATCTGTTTAAGGAACAATTAAGGCTTTAGTCTTACACTAAAGCCTTATTATCCCTGTGGACAGCCAGGTTTGCCCGATATGCAGACACCGTCGCCTGCACGCTCGCAGCTCATCTACCTCGCGTTCGGCCCGGTGACTTATCACCAAGAGGCCTGTTTCAGCATCGTCAGCGCCCTCACTCACCTGGGTGAAACGCCTGGCGCCGCCGTTGACATCCATGTCTACACCGACAACCCGGCGCCCTACGGCAAACTGCCCGTCAACGTCCACGTGCTGGACGCTGCGACGCGCACGGCCTGGAATCTTCCCCATGGTTATCACTTTCGCAGCAAGCACGTGCTATTGCGCCAAGTGCTCGAACAGCATCCGCTGGCGGTACTGATCGACACCGATACGTTCTTCCGCACCTCGCCGCTGCGCCTGTTCGAACGCGTCAAGCCAGGCCAGTTGCTGTGCAACTTCATTGGCGCGCCCTACGGCGCGAACCGCAAGGCCGTGCTGTACGAAAGCCTTCACGCCATACTTCGCCAACGCGGACTGGCTGACGATCAGACGCGCATGGTCAACTCCGGAGTCATCGGCCTGACCCAGGCTGATGCTCAGATACTGGACCGCTCCATTGCCATGATGGACGAGTTCTATCCCTTGGCACCCACCGCCTACACACTCGAAGAGTTCTGCCTTGCAGTGGCCGCCCACCGCACCCTCGCGCTGGCCGAGTGCACCGATGTGATCCACCACTACTGGAGCCGCAAGCAGCAGTTCCGCGCCAAGATCCAGGCCTGGCTGCGCAAGCACGCCGATGAACCACTCAGTGAGGCGGCCCGGGCCGACGTGCTGCAGGTCAATGACCGACTGCCGCGCCCGCCAGCCCTGCACCGGTTGGGCTACAAGGCACTGACGCTGACCTTGCCGAGCCAGGAACGCCAGTTCGCCCGAGAACTGCTGTACGGCTGCTACCCGTATGGCAACGAGTTCGACCGGGCCTGCGCCCCGGCCTGGTGGGACAAAGCCCTGGAGAACTATGTGGCGCGCGAGGGCCGCATGGAGCCCGAGCAATTGCGCCGCTGCCTGCGCCATCCGGGCATGCGTCTGTCACTCGGTGGCCGGCGTAAGGAAATCGAGGGCCACCTGCTCGACGTCCCGCAGACCTGAACTGGCGCGCCGATATCTGGCCTTGGCCTAAGCGAGCGCGTAATCTGCGGCCATGCATGACGTCGCCCGCCTGCTGTGCCTCCTGTTGTTCGCCTGCCTGAGCCCTCTGGCCTTGGGTGAACGTTTGCGCCTGGTCACCGACGACTGGGCGCCGTACGTGTACCAGCACGACGGCCAGCCCAAAGGCATCGACTACGAAGTCACCACCGAAGTGTTCAAGCGACTGGGCTTCGATGTCGAATGGCAGTTCCTACCCTGGAAACGGTGCTTGGCCATGGTCGAGCAAGGGCTGGCCGACGGGGTGATGGATATTTTCGAGACCGAATCGCGCAAACCGTACATGGTCTACCCCGACGAGCCTATGTCGGACGTCGAGTTCGTCCTGTTCCAAGCCAGCGTGCGCCGCCACCCCGTCACCCGCCTGGAAGACCTGACCGGGCTGACGGTGGGCACTTCGCCCGGCTACTCCTACGGCGCCTCGTTCAGCGAATCGCCTTACTTTCGCCGGGAGGCGGCCCCTACCCATGAGGCCAACTTCGGCAAATTGATGCTCGGCCGCATCGACTTGCTGGTGACCGACCGCCGGGTCGGTCGTTATCTCCGCAAGCAATTGGGGCTCGAACGGCAGGTCGAGGAGCTGCCACTGATGATCAGTCGCCAGGCGCAATACCTGGGTTTGGCCCGCAAACCTGGGCGCGAGGACCTGGCCAGGCATTTCTCCGAAGAGCTGCAACGCTTCAAGCAGGAACCGGCCTACGCGGCGATCAACAACCGCTACTCCGACGACTTCGGCAATATTCCTGGCGCCGTTGAGCAGCAGGAACGCAGCACGCAGCGATAGCTCTGTTATACTCGGGCCTTCCCGCCCGGCTCACGCCCGGACGCTCGGCCTCGCAACAGGCATCCTGATCGGTAACGACGCCCCTTCGCGCTCGCCCTCCGCTGCCCGGATGCGCAGTGAAAGCCCAGCTGGACCGGACGCGATCGCATCCCGCCGATGCCCGTCGCGCCAGGCAGAATATCCCAACGGGCCCAGCCCCCACGAGAACAGGATTGCCCATGTCCTTTGCTTCCCTCGGTCTCTCCGAGGCTCTTGTCCGCGCTATCGAGGCAGCGGGCTACACCCAGCCGACTCCGGTGCAACAGCGGGCCATTCCCGCCGTGTTGCAAGGTCGCGACCTGATGGTCGCCGCCCAGACAGGTACTGGCAAAACTGGCGGTTTTGCCCTGCCGATCCTCGAGCGCCTGTTCCCGGGTGGCCACCCCGACAAATCGCAACGCCATGGCCCACGCCAGCCTCGCGTGCTGGTTCTGACGCCAACCCGCGAATTGGCGGCCCAGGTCCATGACAGCTTCAAGGTCTATGCCCGTGACCTTTCCCTGGTCAGCGCCTGCATCTTCGGTGGCGTCGGCATGAACCCGCAGATTCAGGCCATGGCCAAGGGCGTCGATGTCCTGGTCGCCTGCCCGGGTCGCTTGCTGGACTTGGCAGGCCAAGGCAGTGTCGATCTATCCCA
This sequence comes from Pseudomonas taiwanensis DSM 21245, assembly GCF_000425785.1. GTDB lineage: Bacteria > Pseudomonadota > Gammaproteobacteria > Pseudomonadales > Pseudomonadaceae > Aquipseudomonas > Aquipseudomonas taiwanensis. Next base: position 309,218 of record NZ_KE384450.1, on the reverse strand, counting down.
TGTGGAAATCCTGGTGCTCGACGAAGCCGACCGCATGCTCGACATGGGCTTCATCCATGACGTGAAGAAAGTCCTTGCCCGCCTGCCGGCCAAGCGCCAGAACCTGCTGTTCTCGGCTACCTTCTCCAAGGACATCACCGACCTGGCCGATAAGCTCCTGCACAACCCGGAGCGTATCGAGGTCACACCACCGAATACCACGGTCGAGCGAATCGAACAGCGCGTCTACCGTCTGCCCGCCAGCCACAAGCGCGCACTGCTGGCTCACCTGATCACCCTCGGCGCCTGGGAACAAGTGCTGGTCTTCACCCGTACCAAGCATGGCGCCAACCGCCTGGCCGAATACCTGGAAAAGCACGGCCTCACCGCCGCGGCGATCCATGGCAACAAGAGCCAGAACGCCCGCACCAAGGCATTGGCTGACTTCAAGGCCAACAGTGTTCGCGTACTGGTCGCCACCGACATCGCCGCCCGCGGCCTGGACATCGACCAGTTGCCCCATGTGGTCAACTTCGAGCTGCCCAATGTCGAGGAAGACTACGTCCACCGTATCGGCCGCACCGGCCGCGCCGGACGTTCGGGCGAAGCGATCTCGATGGTCGCTCCTGATGAAGAGAAGCTGCTCAAGAGCATTGAGCGCGTCACCAAGCAGAAGATCCCGGACGGCGACCTGATGGGCTTCGATGCCAGCAAGGTCGAAGCCGAGAAGCCAGAAACCCGTGAGCGTCAGCAGCACAATGGCCGTGGTGGTCGCAACCAGCAGGCCCGTGGCGAAGCAGGCCAGGAAGGCAGTGGCGGACGCAAGGACAAGGGAAAGGACAAAGGCAAGGCCAAGCAACAGGCCGCCGACAAACCCGCTGACAAGGAGAAGTCCGGCGAGCGCCAGCAACAGCAGCGCAAGCAACGCGACAAGAAGCCTCGCCAGCAGCAGGCCAGCACCAACGCTGTGCCGAAAGTACCTGCCGACCGTGATCCAGAAGAGTTCCTGGATGACGAGATCGACAACTTCGGTAACCGTGCCGACTACGTCAGCCCCTACCAAAACGCCAAGAACCAGGGCCGCAACCGTCGCCCAGGCGCCGCAGGCCAGGGTCAACAGCAAGGTCAGGGACAGCGCAGCAACGGCGGCAGCCAGGGCCAAGGCCGAAATGGCGGCCAGCAACGCGGCGCCAGCGGCGAGAAACGCCCGCCCCGCAACAACAATGGCGGTGGAGGTGGCGGTGCGCGCCGTGATGGTAACGCGGGTGGTCGTAACCGCTCGGCCGGTCGCAGCGACAACACACGGCAGGAACCGGCAGTGCGTAGTCCGCGCGAACCGCAGCATCAGCCGGTGATCATCCGCAAGGAATCCAAGCTCGACCGCTACCCAACGCCGGAACAACTGGAAGAGCTGCCGAGCCGGCCGCGTGGTGAGCGCCCTGCGCTGCTGACCCGCAATCGCTGATCGTTCGGCTACAAATGAAAACGCCGCCCATTGGGCGGCGTTTTCATTGCTAGCGCGAATTACTTCTGCTTCACACCTTCGACGCTGATATCCAGGTCAAGGGTCTGCGAGGTAGGGCCTGGGCCTTTGATTCCGAAGTCATTCAGGTTCAGCGTGGTGGTGGCGTTGAAACCAGCACGCTCACCGCCCCATGGGTCTTTGCCTTCGCCGTTGAACACAGCCTTGAAGGTGACCGGCTTGGTGACGCCGTGCAGGGTCAGGTCGCCAGTCACGTCAGCAGTCTTGGCACCGGTGGACTTGACGCTGGTGGAGACGAACTTGGCTTGCGGATACTTCTTCACATCCAGGAAGTCGGCACTGGCGATGTGCTTGTCACGCTCGGCATGGTTGGACCACAGGCTGGCGGTCTTCAGGTCGACATTGATCTTGCTGGCTTCAGGCTTGGCGCTGTCCCAGGTGAAGTTACCGTCGAAGTCCTTGAAGGTGCCGTGGATGAAGCTATAGCCCAGATGGCTGATCTTCCAGTCGACGAACGCGTGCTGGCCTTCCTTGTCGATCTTGTACTCGGCGGCCATGGCCTGGCCAGCAGAGATCAGAGCGGTACCGAGCGCCAGAGCGGCAAAAGTCTTTTTCAACATCCTTTCTTTCCTTTGCAATTGAGGTTGAGAATCAAGCTTTGCGGCCCAGCATGCGGGTCAGGGTCGCGTCACGGTCGATGAAGTGGTGCTTCAGCGCTGCCAGGCCATGCAAGGCGGCGAAAATCACCAGCGCCCAAGCCAGGTAGAGATGAATCTCGCCAGCCAGATCGGCCTGGTCGGGCAAATCACTGACCAGAGCCGGCACTTCGAACAAGCCGAACACCGGAATACCGACGCCATCGGCGGTGGAGATCAGGTAACCGGCGATCATCACCGCGAACAGCCCCAGGTACAGTGCCAGATGGCCCAGTTTGGCAGCTACACGCGTCAGCGGCCCATGGTTGGCCGGCGCTGGAGGCGGTGGGCTGATGAAGCGCCAAACCACACGCAATACCATCACCACCAGTAGCACCAGACCGATACTCTTGTGCAGATCAGGGCCGGATTTGCGCCATGGGCTGTAGTAGTCGAGGCCGACCATCCACAGGCCCAGGCCAAAAAGCCCGAAGACCGCCAGGGCCACGCCCCAGTGCAAAAAGATGCTGACCGCGCCGTAACGAGCGGGTGAGTTGCGCAGTTGCATGTCGACGTGTTCCCCCGTGAAAGCTGTGCACAGACTAACGCGTAACGTATCGAAGAAAAGCACAAAAAGTTGCTTCGATTAATCGAAAATTCCGATGCCGATTGTGAACGTTTCCTATTAAGGAAACATTAACAATAGTCGGGGAGGGATCGCTTGTCAGTGCCGGACTCAGCGCCGACAGGCCGGCTCCTGCAGGTCGTGCAGGAGCCGGTACGCGGGCTTCAGTCAGCTTTCGCTTGGGTGTTGTTTACCGCTTTCTTGACCGGCTCCGATTTGACCGTAGCCTTCTTCGCCTCGACAGGTTTGTGCGCCTGCTTGACTGCCGGCTTGTGCGCCGGGGCGTGCTTGGCCGGGGTGGCCTTGGTAGCGGCAGGCTTGGCCGGCTCTTCCTTGGCCACGACCGCAGGCGCTGCTACAGGGGTCGGCGCAGGGGTGGCGACAGGGGCCGGGGCCGGGGCCGGAGCCACCGCATCTGTTTTCACAACGGCTGCTGGTTTGGTTTCGGGTTTGTCGCCGCCGCCAAACAGACGCGAGAAGAACCCACCCTCCTTCTTGGCCGCTACAGCACCGGTTGCCGCAGCTGCAGCCACCGGCGCCGCTTTAGCCGGGTCGAACGACTTGCCTGCCAGCAGGTCCTGAACCTGGCTGGCAGCACGCTGACCACTGCGCAGGGCGCCTTCGAGAGTGCCTGGGTACAATGCATCGGTGTGCTCGCCGGCGAAGCTAATGCGTTGCACCGGACGCTCCCACAGGCGCCAGTACTTGCTGATCTGGCCTGGGCCATAGGCCAAGTAAGCGCCGCCAGTGTTGGCGTCGGTGCTGTAGCGCTTGAGTTCATACCCAGAGAACGAGCCACGGGCCTTTGGATAGAACGCGTGCAACCGGATCAGTACCTGGTCGACCATCTGCTTGTCGCCAAATGCCTGCAACAGGCGGGCATTGTCGCCGGACAAGTTGATAACGACGTTGGCACCGCCCTTGAGCGCTGGTTCGATCCACAGCATGCCAAGGCCAGCGTTGCTGAAGATTTCACCCGACATCCGGGCCTTGCTTTCCCACACAGGCTGCTTGAACTTGAGCATCAGCTGGTCGCGCCAGCCATAGTTGGTGCCCTTGAGGGCCGCCAGGTGCTGGCTGTCCAGGCCTGGGGTCATCTGGATCTTGGCCAGGGCACGCAGCGGCACGGCCATCACCAGGTAGTCCGCCTGATAGCCGACGCTACCGACCTTGACCGTCACGCCGTCCTTGTCCTGCACGATGGAGGTCACCGGCGAGCTGGTTTTGATGGTCTTGAGCTGCTTGACGAAAGCCTGCGCCAGGACCGGGCTACCCCCGGGCAGACGGGCGGCGCGCAGATCGCGGTCACTGACCCCACGATAGACACGGTTCTGCTGTGCGAAGTAGAGCAGCGACAGACGCGACGGCTCGTCATAGCGGGTACGGATCTGCTGGTTGATCAACTGTCGTGCAGTGGTCGGCAACTGCAACTTGTCGAGCCAGGTGGAGACGTTGATCTGGTCCAGAGCGAACAGGGTGCTGGTTGCCTGCGGGTTCAGCGGGTCCTCGATCGAGCGGGCCAGATCATCGAGCGTCTTCTCGTAGCGCTTGATGGCTTCGGCGGTGGCCGGCTGCTTGGCGGCCAGGTCCGTGGCACTGAAATACTCGCCGTCGATCAGGTAGCCAGGGGTACGAACGAACTCTGGCGCGGGCAGTGTTTCAAGCTTGAAACGGTCCAGGTACTGGTTCAGCACCGGCTGGGCCTTGCTGTTGCCGATCCACTCGCTGGTGGCCAGCCCCGAGCGACCACCCATGCCCGACTTGGCTTCCAGCAGAGTCACCTGCCAGCCCTTGTTCTGCAGCTCGTAAGCGGCGGTCAGGCCTGCCAGGCCGCCACCCACCACGATTGCCGAGGGTGTCTTGTCCTTTGCCAGCGCGGCACCGCTGGACACACCAATCAATACCAACGCGCACAGGCGCACCCAAGCAGCGGCCATATCGGCGAACTCCGAGTTAAAAGCAACAGAATAGGGAGAGGCAGGGATGCCCCGAGGGAGATGCGTTAAGAATACGTCAGGTCTGCAGACCCTGCCAGCTCAGTGATATCAAGTGCCTTTGCCAACTGACATTTTTGTTTTTGCGTCTCGCCAGCACACGATTTTCAGCACCTTGCCCAAGCGGGCCTGGACGCGCACCTGTCGCCATCTGACGGCAGCGGTTGTCGTGCCCGGCGGCATTGCTTAGGCTTACGCGGTCAAACCAAGCTGCAATGCCAGGAGAAGCGCCGATGGGCCTCAACGATCAGTGGATGCAACGTGACCTGAAGGTCCTGTGGCACCCCTGCACCCAGATGAAAGACCACGAGCAGCTGCCGCTGATCCCGATCAAACGCGGCGAAGGTGTGTGGCTCGAGGACTTCGAAGGCAAGCGCTACCTGGACGCCGTCAGCAGTTGGTGGGTCAACGTATTCGGTCACGCCAACCCACGCATCAACCAGCGCATCAAGGACCAGGTCGACCAGCTGGAGCACGTCATCCTGGCCGGTTTCAGCCACCAGCCGGTCATCGAGCTGTCCGAGCGCTTGGTCGCCATGACACCGGCCGGGCTCGACCGGGTGTTCTACGCCGACAACGGCTCATCGTGCATCGAAGTGGCGTTGAAGATGAGCTTCCATTACTGGCAGAACATCGGCAAGCCGGCGAAAAAGCGCTTCGTCACTCTGACCAACAGCTACCACGGCGAGACCATCGCCGCGATGTCGGTGGGCGACGTGCCGCTGTTCACCGAAACCTACAAGGCGCTGCTGCTCGATACCATCAAGGTGCCTAGCCCGGATTGCTACCTGCGCCCGGAAGGCATGAGCTGGGAAGAGCACTCGCGCAACATGTTCGCGGCCATGGAGCAAACCCTGGCCGAGCACCACCAGACCCTCTCGGCCGTTATCATCGAACCGCTGATCCAGGGTGCCGGCGGCATGCGCATGTACCACCCGGTCTACCTCAAACTGCTGCGCGAAGCCTGCGACCGCTATGGCGTGCACCTGATCCACGACGAGATCGCCGTCGGCTTCGGCCGCACCGGGACGATGTTCGCGTGCGAACAGGCTGGCATACGTCCGGACTTCCTGTGTTTGTCCAAGGCCCTTACCGGCGGCTACCTGCCGTTGGCCGCGTGCCTGACCACAGACACCGTGTACCAGGCGTTCTACGACGATTACCCGACCCTGCGGGCCTTCCTCCATTCGCACAGCTACACCGGTAACCCGTTGGCCTGCGCAGCGGCACTTGCGACCCTGGACATCTTCGAGCAAGACAACGTCATCGAAGCCAACAAGGCCCTGGCCAAGCGCATGGCCAGTGCCACTGCGCACCTGGCCGATCACGCGCATGTCGCGGAAATCCGTCAGACCGGCATGGCCTTGGCCATCGAGATGGTCCAGGACAAAGCCGGCAAGGTCGCCTACCCCTGGCAAGAGCGTCGCGGCCTGAAAGTGTTCGAGCATGCCCTGACACGCGGCGCACTGCTGCGCCCGCTGGGCAGCGTGGTGTACTTCCTGCCGCCGTACGTGATCACCCCTGAGCAGATCGACTTCCTTGCCGACGTGGCCAGCGAAGGTATCGACATCGCCACGCGCGACAGTGTGAGTGTCGCGGTGCCGGCTGATTTCCACCCTGGCTTCCGTGATCCGGGCTGACCTCGCATTTCGCCGCTCCCACCGGGAGATTCGTACCCTCAATACTCCGAGCAGAACCATGAGACTGTCCCGCTTCTTCATAGACGCCCCCCTGAGCCCAGGCGAGCACGACCTGCCCGAAGCGCAGGCCCACTACATTGGCCGCGTGCTGCGCATGGCGGCTGGCGATGCCGTGCAACTGTTCGACGGCAGCGGCCAGGAGTACCTCGGCCAACTGTTGGAGGTGGGCAAGAAAAGCGTACGCGTCAGCCTTGACCAGGCTCTGCCTGGGCAGGCCGAATCGCCACTGCACATTCATCTCGGCCAGGGCTTGTCCCGAGGCGAACGCATGGACTGGGCGATTCAGAAAGCCACCGAGCTTGGGGCGAACGAGATTACCCCAATCGTCAGCGAACGCTGTGAAGTGCGCCTGAAGGACGAGCGCGCCGACAAGCGCCTGGCCCATTGGCGCCAGGTGGCGATCAGCGCCTGCGAGCAATGTGGCCGATCCACCCTGCCGATCATTCACCCTCCCGTCACCCTCGCCGAGTGGCTCAAAAGCACCGAAGCCGACCTCAAGCTGGTATTGCACCCGGTAGCAGAGCCTCTGACCCGCCACGCCAAACCGACGCGCCTGGCCTTCCTGATTGGCCCGGAAGGCGGCCTGAGCGAAGCGGAAGTCGACCAGGCAAAAGCCGCCGGCTACCACGCCGCCCGGCTCGGCCCACGGGTGCTGCGCACCGAAACTGCACCGGTGGTGGCGCTGTCGGTGGCACAGCAGTTGTGGGGCGACTTCTAACGCACGTAGAACGACACGGCAATGAAGTGCATCAGGCTGCCGGCGATCACGAACAGGTGCCAGATGCCATGCCAGTGGCGGAAGCGACTGTCGAAGGCGAAGAAGATGATGCCCACGGTGTAGAACACCCCGCCGGCCGCCAACCAGGCGAAGCCGGCGCCACCCAGGCTGCGCAACAACGGTTCGACCGCGACCAGGACGATCCAGCCCATCACCGCGTAGATGACGATCGACAGGATCCGAGCTTCGGAACGCGGCTTGATTTCCTGCAGCATCCCAATCACCGCCAGGCCCCAGACCACGCCAAACAGGGTCCAGCCCCAAGGCCCCCGCAAGCTGACCAGGCAGAATGGCGTGTAGCTGCCGGCGATCAGCAGGTAGATCGAAAGATGATCGAGCTTGCGCATGATCACTTTCGCCCGTCCACGAGTGCTGTGGTAGAGAGTGGAAATGCTGTAAAGCAGCAGCAATGTGCTGCCATAGATGGAGAAACTGACGATTTTCCAGGGGTCGCCCTGCAGGCCCGCTACCACGATCAGCCAGATGGCGCCGATGCAGGCCAGCACAGCACCGACCAGATGCGTCCAGGCGTTGAAGCGTTCACCGTAATACATGCAAACACAGACCTCCTGAGGTGGGCAGGGTTCCTGTCTTGGTCGATTCCGACTCTATCGTCGGCAAGCCGGCTTCTACAACTCGCTGTGTGTAGGGGCCAGCCAAAGCACATGCTAACTGGCGACAGGTTGCAGTTGCGCGTCACGCACCAACCGCTCCAGCGCCACCAGGTCCGGCACCCGCGCCACCTGCTCGCCCACCTGCACCGCTGCCAGCTCCAGGCTGCCCAGCGCCACATCCACATAGTTGAGCTGGCTGTCGAGCTTGCACGAACGGGGAATGTCCTGCAGCAACAACGCCAGGTAACGCAGCCCGGTGTCGCCCAAGGCATTGAGCACGACGATGCGCGCGCGTTCGCCACAGGGGGTTTCGCCGCCGCAGGCCGCTTCGAAACCGATCAACGGCAAGTGCTGCTGGCGCCAGTCGATCCAGCCCAGGTGCCAGGCCAGCGCGTTGCGCTCGCACGGCAGCGAACGTCGGCCAAGCAACTCGGCCACGGCAACGTTGGGCAATACCAAGGTGCGGTCCCCCAGGGGCAGCAGCAACCCGGTCAGGCTGCTGCGCTGACCTGCGATCAGTTCAAGCATGGGTCTGGCTCCAGTGGGCGATGCTCTGCAACAGGACCGACTCCTGATAAGGCTTGCCGAGGTATTCGTTGACGCCGATGGCCATCGCCCGATCACGGTGCTTCTGCCCAGTACGCGAGGTGATCATGATGATCGGCAGGTCCTTGAGGCGCTCGTCGCGGCGAATGCGGGTGGCCACCTCGAAACCGTCCATGCGCGGCATTTCGATATCCAGCAGCAGCACATCGGGCCGATGCTCTTCGAGCTGGGTCATGGCATCTACACCGTCCTTGGCCGTCAACACGCTCATGCCGTGACGCTCCAGCAGGCGGCTGGTGACCTTTCGCACGGTAACCGAGTCGTCCACCACCATCACCAGCAGCGCCCGTCGTGGCGCGGGGCCAAATGCCTGGCGCTGCGCATCGCTGCCTCCCGGCAGGCGTGCCAGACGCCGTTGCTGACCCCGCAGCTGGCCCAGCAGGTCAAGAATCAGCACCACGCGGCCGTCACCGAGCAGGGTCGCACCGGACAGCCCCGCCACTGCGGCGAACTGCGGGCCCAGACTCTTCACCACGATCTCACGGCTGGGTGACAGGCTGTCGACCTGGATGGCGAACGATTGCTCCTGGGAATGAACCAGCAAGACCGGCAGGGGCACGCTCTGGCCCAGCAAGCTGGGCCGCGCCACGCCCTGCAGCAACTCGCCAAGATAACGCAGCTCGTAGGCATGGCCGGCGTACACATAGCGAGGCGAACTCAGTTGGTAGCAGGCATCGAGTTCCGCTGGCGGCACGCGGACGATACCTTCGATGGTATTGAGCGGAATGGCGTACTGCTCTTCCCCCAGGTGCACCATCAGAGCGCGGTTGATCGACACCGTGAACGGCAAGCGAATCAGGAAACGCGCGCCCTTGCCTTGGGCCGACTCGATGCTCATCGAGCCGCCCAGCTGCTTGACCTCTTCATGGACCACATCCATGCCCAGTCCGCGCCCTGAAATCTGGGTGATCTTCTCGGCCGTGGAAAAACCTGGGCGCAGGATGAACTGCAGGATTTCGTGATCGCTCAATTGTGCTTGCGGGTCCAGCAACCCGCGCTTGATCGCTTTGCGCCGCACCGCCTCCAACGGCACACCGGCACCATCGTCGGTCATTTCGATGACGATGTCGGCGCCTTCGTGCAGCAGGTTCAGGTGAATGGTGCCCTGCTCCGGCTTGCCAGCGGCCAGGCGTGCCTCACGCGACTCCAGACCATGGTCCACGGCATTGCGCAGCATATGTTCCAGGGGCGCTACCATGCGCTCCAGAACGCTGCGATCCAGTTCGCCTTCGGCATTGCCGACCACCAGCTCCACCTGCTTGCCCAGCTCGGTCGCCACCTGCCGTACCACTCGCTGCAAGCGCGGCACCAGCCGCTCGAACGGCACCATCAGGGTCGCGGTCAGGCCTTCCTGCAACTGGCTGGCTACCCGTGCCTGCTGCTGCAGCAGGCTGTAGGCCTCCTGGGCGCGCTGAGCCAGGGTTTCCTTGAGGTCGAGCAAGTCGGAGGCCGACTCGAACAGTGCCCGCGACAGCTGCTGCAACTGGGAGTGACGGTCCATTTCCAGCGGGTCGAAGTCGTCGTAGGCATCGCCCTCGATTTGCTGACGGCTGGAAATCCGCCCCTGGGTCTCGATGTCCAGGCGCAGCAGTTGATCGCGCATGCGCTCCAGCGTGGTTTCCATTTCGTTCAACGCGAACTGCGCGTCGTTGACCTGCTGCTCGATACGCCCGCGAATCACCGAATGCTCGCCGGCCAGGTTACCCAGCTCATCGAGCAACTCGGCATCGACCTTGACCATATCGCCCGCTGCCCGCTCGGGCGTCGTGGCGGGCGCTTCGGCCGGTGTCGCGTCGGCCGGGGCCTGGCCGGCAGCGCTGTCGGTCAGGGCCGCACTGCTGAAGTTACGGATGTAGTCGATCAGCGCCGTGGCTGCATGCAACGGCTGGCCCAGGCGCACGGCATCGAGCATGTGCGCCAGGCGGTCGTGACAGTTTTGCAGCAAGGCGAACAATGGCGGGCTGGGTGGCAGACGCCCGGCGGCCAGCAGTTCGTAGAGGAACTCCAGCTCATGGGCCAGGTCGCCGATGGCCGCGATTTCGACCATGCGTGCCCCGCCCTTGAGGGTGTGCAGGTCACGCAGCAGGTTATCCACCTCGACGCTGCTGCGCGGGTCGGCTTGCCAGCGCGCCAGGGCCTCGGCGGCACTTTCGACGATGTCCGAGCTCTCTTCCAGGAAGACTTCCAGCAGTTCCTTGTCGCCCGGGCTGTCCGCCTCTTCCACAATCGCCTCGCTGCTGGGCGGTGGCGGCGCGTGGCGCACCTCGCGCATTTCGCCCAACAAGTCGACCGCCGAAGACGGCGGCTGGCCCTGGCGCAAAGTGTCGAGCATCTCGCCCAGGGCCGCGTGGCCCCGCCGTAGCAAAGCGATCAACCCGGTACTTGAGCCAAGACGGCGGTCGACCAGGGCCTCGTAAAAAAGGCCAAGCTCTTGGGCCAGCCGCTCGACCGCGCCGACCGCAGCCATTTGTGCAGCCCCCTTGAGGGTCTGCATGTCGTGTTGCAGGGACGAGAGCGTGGAAAGATTGTCCGGTTCCTGACCCCATTGCTCCAAGGCCTGGTCGGCACTGTCGAGGATGTCCCGCGCCTCTTCGAGGAACAGTTGCGCCAACGCCGGGTCTTCAAGGTCCACGGCGGGCGGCAGAGGCTTGACCGAATCGCGGCCCACCAGGCCGGTGGCATCCGGTGCCAGGGCCTCGGCCAGCAGGCTGCGCAACGCATCGATCCGCTCCGGCCTGGCCGTGACCTCCTGCCCCGCCGCCACTTCGTCGAGCATGTCCAGCAGCGCCTCGTGGGCCTGCTGGGCCTGGGCGAAGAAGCGCGCATCCGCAACCAGGCTGCCCTCTTCCACTGCCCCGTAAAGATCCAGCAGCGCCTCGCAGACATCATCCATCTGCCACAGGTCCGCCAAGTGCGCGCCGTGACCGAGGGTGGTCAGTTCATCCAGCAGGGTGTCCAGTTCCTGCCGCTGGCCGGGGTGCTCCTGCCAGCGTGAAAGCAGCGACTCGGCATCGAGCAGGATGTCCATGCCTTGCCCCAGGAAACTGGCGATCAATTGCGGATCCCGTTTGCTTCGACGCCCATGCTGGGGGTCTTCATGCAGCGTGGCCAGGCGCTCGTCCACCCTTTGCCCGACCTGCTCTATCAATTGCGCCGCACCGGCAATGGCCGCCAGCGGCGTACTGCCGAGCTGGGCCAGGCCAAGGTGGAACAAGGTGCGCGCTGCTTCCAGCCATTGCAGCTCGGCGACTTGCAGCGGCAACTGATGCCCCTTGTATTCACGAACCAGCCGGTCGAATGCGGTGGCCAGCTCGGCGATCGGCATGACACCCGCCATGGCCGCGCTGCCTTTCAAGGTATGCAAGGCACGCTGCAGGGCATCGCTCACCGGGGTGTCGTGGCCGGCCGCCTCCTGCAGGAAGCTGTCCAGGCAAGCCAGGTGCCCCTGTGCCTCGTTGCGGAAAATGTCCAGTAGTTGCGGGTCGAGACCCTCGACCTCGGTGCTGGCAGGTGCATCGTTCTCGGCCAGCACGTGCAGGTGACTCGCCAGCTGTTCGATTTCGGTCAGTTGTGGCAACTGCCCTGCCGCAAAGTCGGCCAGCAGGTCGGGCAGGTGAACGAATACCCGCTGCAACGTCACCACGGCCTCCGGCACCAGCGCGATGCGCCCTTCCAGCACGCGGTTGAGCAAATGCTCGGCGCCCCAGGCCAGCTCCGCTACCGCCTCGGCATGCACCATGCGCCCACTGCCCTTGAGCGTGTGCAGGGCGCGGCGCACTTCGATCAAGGCTTCACGCAGGTGGTTGTCGGCCCGCCAGCGCAACCAATGCCGTTCGATGTCCGGCAGCAATTCGCCGGCTTCCTCAAGGAACACCTGGCGCAGTTCGTCGTCGATGCCGTCGCTTCCGGCCGACGAGTCGGCGCCAGTCTCGACCAGCGTGCATTGCACCCCCAATGCCGCCAGGCTGGCACGGGCCATGTCGATGAAGGGCTGGCCATCGGCCAATGGATCGGCCACCCGCCATTGCAAGTAGCACTCAGCAGCGCTCAGTGCTTCGGCCAGGTGCGTGAGCTCGTCCGCTGGCGGTTCGACGTCCAGGTGCTGCAACCACCCCTGGACGTAACTTGCGCAGCCGGCAAACACCTCGGCGGCAACCGGCAGCATGAGCATCGACAACGCGCCGCGCACCTGCTGCAGCAAGCCTGGCAGGGGCTGCAGACGTTGCCGGGGCCAGCCGGATTCCAGGCAGTCACCGATCAGGTCCTTGGCCTGCTGCACCACTGACAGCGACTCGCTCAGCACCAGCTGTCGAATTTCGGCCAGGTCCGAGCCAGGCAGCCCGCCCTGGCCGCCTTCCTCCAGTGGCCCGACCATGCCGTTGAGGGTGGCTTCGACGTACAGCAACGCGCCTGCCACATCCATCAGCACGGCGTCATCCGCTGCACGCTCGCCGAGCGCCAGTGCCTGCAGGGCCAGAACCTGGTCGATGATCACCCGTCGTGGTTGCTGGAAACCCAACACCGCCAAGGTGTCGGCGACATGGCGCAGGGGCGCCAGCAAGTCTTCCAGTTGCTCGCTGTGCTGACGGTCGCCACGCACGAAATGGTCCAGGCGCTCTTTGATGCGCATCAGGTCATCGCACAACGCCGTCACCACCGAGCGCAGGGCATCGCGCCCTGGCCCCGCCTGCATCTGCTCGCGCCAGTTGCCCAGCGACAGGTCGAGGTTGGCGAGGTCGTCGGCCCCGGCGAAGCGCTCGGCGGCGCCGCCGATCAGGCTGCCTTGGGCCAGCGGGCCTACACCACGGCAGGTGCGCAGTTGGTTGAGCAAGGGCAACATCACCAAGGGCAAGTCGTGGCGCGCACCGCGCAACCGCTCCAGATAGGAGGGCAACTGCTCCAGGCCCCGGAACACCGCGCCCAGGCACTCTCCTCGTGGGCTGACCTGGCCTTCGGCCAAGGCCCTGGCCAGTAGCTCCAATTCTTCAGCCAGGTGGGCCGCGCCCCGCAATTCAAGCATGCGCAAGCAACCATGAACCTGGTGCAGGTTATCGACGACGAACGCCAGTATCGACAGGTCGCCCGGTTCCCCGGCAAAGCGCTCCAGCGCCTGGCGGGCCTGACCAAGGCAATCGAGGATGGCTGCCTTGGTCCAGGCCAGGGCAACCGTATCGTGACGTTCGGGGGTGACTGCGGCAGACGCCATGGACAACTCCTCAGCGTGGCTCGGCAGGTGCCGGCAAGGTGAAGCCGGACACCGAGCGACGCATCTCGCTGGCCATGCGAGCCAGGTGGCGGATACTGTCGGCGGTCGCCCCAGAGCCTGCGGAGGTCTGCGCGGTAATTTGCTGGATCACCGCCATGGTGTGGGAAATCTGACCAGCCGACGACGTCTGCAACTGGGCGGCATCGGAAATGCTGTGGATCAGCTCGGCAAGGTTCTGCGACACGCCTTCGATCTCAGCCAGTGCTACCCCGGCATCCTGCGCCAGGCGCGCGCCGCGCACCACTTCGGCGGTGGTCTGTTCCATCGAGATGACCGCTTCGTTGGTATCGGCCTGAATGGTGCGTACCAAGGCCTCGATCTGCCGCGTTGCCGAGGAGGAGCGCTCCGCCAGGCGCTGCACCTCGTCGGCGACCACGGCAAAGCCGCGACCGGCTTCGCCCGCCAGCGATGCCTGGATTGCCGCGTTAAGGGCAAGGATGTTGGTCTGGTCGGCAATGTCGTCGATCAGGCTGACGATATCACCGATCTCCTGGGAGGACTCGCCAAGCCGCTTGATCCGCTTGGCGGTGTCCTGGATCTGCTCGCGGATGTTGTCCATGCCGTTGATGGTGTTGTGCACCACCTCATTGCCTTTGTTGGCGATGGCCACCGACCGTTCGGCTACCTTGGCCGACTCGTAGGCATGGGCCGATACCCGGTCGATCGACTCGACCATGTCGCCCACCGCCAGCGACGCCTCGCTGATCTGCTCGGCCTGATGCTCCGAAGCCTTGGCCAGCTGGCGCGCGGTGTTCTGGGTGTCCTGCACCGCCGCGGCGACCTGTTCGGCGCTGTGGTTGATGGTCGCGACCAGATCGCGGAGCTGGTCCACGGAATAGTTGATCGAGTCGGCGATGGCGCCGGTAAAGTCCTCGGTCACCGACACCGTCACGGTCAGGTCGCCGTCGGCCAGTTCTTCGATCTCATCGAGCAGGCGCATGATCGCCTGCTGGTTGCGCTCGTTCTTTTCTGCTGTTTCCTGCAACTGCCGATGCGTTGTCCGCACCATCACCAGGCCGATGAGGATGATCGAGGCCAGTGCAAGCAGACCCAGCACGTAACCGCCGACGGTGTCGAGGGTGCGCCCACTGGCCAGGTTCTCGAAGCTGTTGGCCAGGTGCGAGGCCTCGTCCAGCAACGTTTGCGAGAGGCTGAAGATGTTGCTGGCAGCCTCGCGCACGCGGAACAGCTCGGGCGAAGTTTCAAGAATTTCGTCCACCGAACCGGCCACGAACTGGAACAGCTCGGCAATTTCGGCCAACCGCGCCCGCGCATCGGCGTCCTCCACGCGCGTGACCTGAATCGCCGGGTTGCCCCCGAGCATGCCTTCGAGCACCTGCCCGAACCGGCTGGCATCGCGACCAAAGGCGTCGGCAGCCTGGGCGGCCGTGTCATCACCCGCCAACACCGTGTTGACCGAACCGAGAATACGTTCGGCCAGCAACAACTGGCGCTGGGCGACCACCACCTGGTTGGCCGGGGCGCCGCTCTGCAGCAGGATCTCCACGACTTTTTCGTACTCGACCTGCAACTGCGGCACGGTCTCAGCCAGGGTTGCCGCTACCTGGTGCAGCGACAACACGGTCTGCTCGCTGGCCAGGATGGTATCGGTGTTCTTGCGCAGGTTTTCCCAGTCCTGGCGCACCGCCTCCATCTCGTCGCGCACCGCGACAGGCGCTGCAGGCAAGCCAGTGGACTTGTCACCTTCGCGCAGGTAGCTCCAGCGCCGCTCGAAGTCGTTGCGTGCATCGGACAGCAGCTTGAAAGCCAGGGCCTTCCCGGCGGCCGCCTCGGTGGCGTTCTTGGCGATGCGTTGGGACAGCACGCGCAACTCGCCAGCATGACCGATGTACTGCTTGTCGTGGTTGGACTGGGTGTTGAGGTAGGCGAAATTGGCGAACAGCAGGATGATCGACAGAATCAACACCACGAACAACACGGTGATCTGCGCGCTGCTGCGCGTGCGCTGGGTCACTGGGGGCGGAGTGACACTGGTGGCCGGCTTGTTCACGTTCGAAGGTCCTATAACGCCACATCGAGAAAGCCCGGGGCCTGGGCCAGGGCGAAGGGGCTGAAAATCGCCCAGTTGCGCTCGCGGGGGAAATGCCCCTGGACGAAACGCGTCGCAGCACGCAGCAACGGCTGGGGCGGCGACAGTTCAAGGCTGCTCAAGGCGAAGTGCTGCAGGCCCAGCACCTCGTCGACCAACAGCCCAACGAAGAGGTCTTCGTGGTCCAGCACCAGGACCCGACGCTGCTTGCCCGGAGCCGCCGGGCCGAGGCCGAAAAAGCTGCTCAGGTCCATGACCGGCAGCAACCGGCCACGCAGATTGGCCACACCGCATACCCACGGCTGCACGCCCGGCACCCGACTGCTGCGCGGCTCACGCAGCACTTCGGCGACTTCGCCCATGGGTGCTACGAACCATTGTCCGGCAATGCGAAAGCCGATGCCGCTCCACTGTTGCAGGCGGGTATCCTGCGGTGGCTGGTCAGCCACCAGCAAACGGCAGCGCCGGTCTATGTCCAGCAACAGCTCGAAAGCGGTGAGCGACGCGCCTTGCGGACGGGTGGTCAAGCGCCCAGCACCTCTTTGAGCTTGGCGATCAGTGCGTCTTCTTCCACGGGCTTGGTCAGGAAGTCACGGGCGCCCTGGCGCGTGGCCCAGATGCGGTCGGTTTCCTGGTCCTTGGTGGTGACCACGATCACCGGGATGGCGCTGGTTTCCGGGTCCTTGCTGAGCTGCCGGGTAGCCTGGAAACCATTCATGCCTGGCATGACGATGTCCATCAGCACCGCGTCGGGCTTTTCCTGGCGGGCCAAGGCGACACCATCGGCACCGTTGTTGGCCTTGAGCACCTGGTAGCCGCGTTTTTCAAGCCACTCGGTCAATCGGTACATCTCTGTCGGCGAATCGTCGACAATCAGAACTCGGGCCATGCTGGTTCCCCATCAGGACAATGAAAACGGCGCCATGGCGGGCGCGATCAGGGTGCGTGTTGTTCGGGCGCGGCGAAACCAGGGACATGCGCCCTGATCGCGTCGAGCAGCTCTTCCTTGCTGAAGGGTTTGGTCAGGAACTGGTCCGAGCCGACCACCCGGCCGCGAGCCTTGTCGAACAGGCCATCGCGGGACGACAGCAGAATGACCGGGATGTCCCTGTAGGCGCTGTTGTGCTTGATCACGGCGCAGGTCTGATACCCGTCCAGACGCGGCATCAACACATCGACGAAGATGATCTGCGGTTGGTGGTCGACGATCTTGACCAGGGCATCGAAGCCGTCGCTGGCGGTGATCACCTCGCAGCCCGCTTCGCCGAGCAACATCTGCGCGGTGCGGCGGATCGTGCGTGAATCGTCGATCACCATCACCTTCAGGGGTTGTTCCATAAATGCCTACCAGTGGAAGTTAGCTGCAAGTGGTGCGGCCATCGCCGGCAAGCCGGCGCCTACACGGTGAGCGCAGGCTTGCCGGCGATGGGCTGTGCGCCCGCTGCGACACAGACGCCACAAAGTGCTTGCAGCTGCACTTTTAGCATACTCCGCAAGGCCATTCCATCTGCCGCGCCCCTTGACCAGCCGCGTTCCCGGCGCCACCCTGAGCCACTTTTCTTTCGATCCATCGCGGCCTCGGGCCGCCAAGAGGAACCACCCCATGAGCGTTCGCCTCGGCATTGTCATGGACCCCATCGCGTCCATCTCCTACAAGAAGGACAGTTCGCTGGCCATGCTGCTGGCCGCCCAGGCCCGTGGCTGGAGCCTGTTCTACATGGAACAGCGTGACCTGTACCTGGGTGCAGGCCAGGCCCGTGCGCAGATGCGCCCACTGAAGGTATTCGCCGACCCGGCCCGCTGGTTCGAGCTGGGTGAGGAGCAGGACAGCGCGCTGACCGATCTGGACGTGGTGCTGATGCGCAAGGACCCACCCTTCGACATGGAGTTCGTCTACAGCACCTACCTGCTGGAGCAGGCCGAGCGTGACGGCCTGCTGGTGGTCAACCGCCCGCAAAGCCTGCGCGACTGCAACGAAAAGCTCTTTGCCACGCAATTCCCGCAGTGCATGGCCCCGACCCTGGTCAGCCGTCGCGCCGACATCCTGCGCAAATTCGCGGCCACCCATGGCGACGTGATCCTCAAGCCACTGGATGGCATGGGCGGCACTTCGGTATTCCGCCACCGCCCGGGCGACCCCAATCTCTCGGTGATCCTCGAGACCCTGACCCAGCACGGCGGCCAGCAGATCATGGCCCAGGCCTACCTGCCCCAGATCAAGGACGGCGACAAGCGCATCCTGATGATCGACGGCGAGCCGGTCGACTATTGCCTGGCGCGCATTCCGGCCAGTGGCGAAACCCGTGGCAACCTGGCCGCCGGCGGCCGTGGCGAAGCCCGCCCGCTGACCGAGCGCGACCGCTGGATCGCCGCCCAGGTGGGCCCGACCCTTCGAGAGAAGGGCCTACTGTTCGTCGGCCTGGATGTGATCGGCGACTACCTGACCGAAATCAACGTCACCAGCCCGACCTGCATCCGCGAGATCGATGCGGCCTACAACACGGACATCGGCGGCAAGCTGATGGACGCCATTGATCGCCAGTTGAAGACGCGCTGACCGCCGACACGCGGCAAATACGCGGAGTGGGGTATGATGCCGGTCCTTTACAACTGACCTGCTGCCCCGCCCCGCGGTTGCTGGATACCTGATGACGCTGCCTGCCGACATCCCCGCCGACCTGCTGCCACCCCGCGTTCGCCCGGTGGACCGGCTTGGCTTCACCCTGTTCCTGGCTGCCCTGGTTCACCTGGCGCTGATCCTTGGTGTGGGCTTCAGCGCCGTCGAACCGGCGCAGATCCGTCACACCATGGACATCACCCTGGCCACCTTCAAGAGCGAGAAGCCGCCGGAGAAGGCCGACTTCCAGGCACAGAACGACCAGCAAGGCAGCGGTACCCTGGACAAAAAGGCGGTCCCGAAGACCACCGAGGTTGCACCGTTCCAGGACAGCAAGATCAACAAGGTCACCCCTCCTCCAGCGGCGAAGCCTGACGTGGAGCCACCACCGGCGCCGCAACAATCCGCAGTGGCCACCAAGGCGCCCAAACCGCAGAAGGTCGAGCCCAAGCCCAAGGAGAGCAAACCGCAGCCCAAGCCTGCGGTGCCCGCACCGGACTTCGACAGCTCGCAATTGTCCAGCCAGATCGCCAGCCTCGAGGCCGAGTTGTCCCACGAGCAGCAGCTGTATGCCAAACGCCCGCGCATCCACCGGCTCAACGCGGCCTCGACCATGCGCGACAAGGGCGCCTGGTACAAAGAGGAGTGGCGCAAGAAGGTCGAACGGGTGGGCAACCTCAACTACCCCGAAGAGGCGCGCCGGCAGCAGATCTACGGCAACTTGCGGATGATGGTGTCGATCAACCGCGATGGTTCGCTGTACGAGGTGCTGGTGCTGGAGTCATCCGGACAGCCAGTATTGGACCAGGCGGCGCAACGAATCGTGCGGCTGGCTGCGCCGTTTGCGCCGTTTACCGGGGATCTGGCGGAGTTCGATCGACTGGAGATCATTCGGACCTGGCGATTTGCCCGTGGGGACCGGCTGTCCAGTAATTGATCGAGAGGGTACGGTCTGGGGCTTGTGGTGGGGCGTGAATCGAGCGTCGCTCGCGCTGCGCATCGCGAGCAAGGCTCGCTCCTACGCTTTGTTCGGGCCGGTCACGCCAGCGTAATTAGCACCCGCCCCTCCCCGTAGGAGCGAGCCTTGCTCGCGATGCGCCGCACAAGCGGCGCTCAATCCCACAAACGCCAGCTTGTTCCGGGCCAGTCACGCCAGCATAACTTGCACCCGACACCGCTCCCCCCTCGTAGGAGCGAGCCTTGCTCGCGATGCGCCGCACAAGCGGCGCCCAATCCCACAAACGCCAAAAACCTCCCGACATACAGAGCACCTTGTCAGTCTCGCCACCTGGCGCCACACTATCTCCCATGAAAACCCTCACTCCGAGCTACCTCAAGCACCAGTTCCTGATCGCCATGCCACACATGACCGATCCGAACTTTGCCCAGACCCTCACGTACATCGTCGAGCATAACGCCAATGGCGCCATGGGCCTGGTGGTCAACCGACCTCAGGAGCTGAACCTGGCCGACATTCTCGAGCAGTTGCGCCCGGACGAGGAGCCACCGGCCAGCACCTTGCAGGTGCCGATCTACCAAGGCGGCCCGGTGCAGACCGACCGAGGGTTCGTCCTGCACACCAACGAATGCAGCTTCCAGGCCACCGTCGCCCTCGACGGCCTGTCGCTGACCACTTCGCAGGACGTGCTGCTGGCCATCGCTGCCGGGGTGGGCCCTAAACAGAGCCTTATCACCCTGGGCTACGCGGGCTGGGAAGCTGGCCAGCTGGAGGCCGAACTGGCCGACAACGCCTGGCTCAACTGCCCCTTCGACCCCGAGATCATCTTTGGCCTGGCCAGCGACCTGCGGCTTGATGCCGCCGCCGCCAGCCTGGGGATCAACCTCAATCTGCTGACCAGCCAGGCGGGCCACGCCTGATGGCCGAACTTCGCCTGCTGCTGGGCTTCGACTACGGCAGTAAACAAATTGGCGTGGCAGTGGGCCAAGTGATCACCGGACAAGCCCGCGAGCTATGTGTGCTCAAGGCGCAGAACGGCGTACCGGACTGGAACCAGGTGGAGAAGCTGATCAAGGAATGGAAACCCGACGCCATCGTCGTCGGCCTGCCGCTGAACATGGACGGCACGCCCAGCGACATGAGCGAGCGTGCTGAAAAGTTTGCCCGCCGCCTCAATGGCCGCTTCAACCTGCCCGTGCACACCCACGATGAACGCCTGACTACCTTTGAAGCCAAAGGCGAGCAGATGGCCCGTGGCGGCCGGCACGGCAGCTACCGCGACAACCCGGTCGATGCCATCGCCGCTGCCCTGCTGCTGCAAGGCTGGCTGGAGGCCAACACTTAAATCCGCTTTGCCGCCGGGCCAACCCGGCGCCCTCCCAAGGAGCACGCAATGAGCCTACCCAACCCCGCCGAGCTGATCCGGCAGATGGCTGTCGATCTTCGCGCCCATCTGGCCCGCCGCGCCATTACCGAACCCCGCTTCATCGGCATCCGCACGGGCGGTGTCTGGGTAGCCCAGGCCCTGCAGCAGGAAATGGGTGATAGCAGCCCATTGGGGACCCTGGATGTCTCGTTCTACCGTGACGACTTCAGCCAGAACGGCCTGCATCCGCAGGTGCGGCCGTCCGAGCTGCCGTTCGAGGTCGAAGGCCAGCATCTGGTGCTGATCGATGACGTGCTGATGAGCGGCCGCACCATCCGCGCCGCCCTCAACGAACTGTTCGACTACGGCCGCCCGGCCAGCGTGACACTGGTCTGCCTGGTCGATCTCGACGCCGGTGAACTGCCGATCCGTCCGAACGTGCTCGGTGCCACCCTGTCGCTGGCCCCCAATGAGCGGGTAAAATTGACCGGACCCGCACCGCTCGCACTCGAGCGCCAGGACCTCGCCACCGCTTCCGCCCTTTAAGAGTCCCCCGCGATGACGCCACTCGACGCCAAGCGCCCGCTGCAGCTCAATGATCAGGGCCAGCTGCGCCACTTCCTCTCGCTCGACGGTTTGCCCCGCGAACTGCTGACCGAGATCCTCGACACTGCCGACTCCTTCCTGGAAGTCGGCGCCCGGGCCGTCAAGAAAGTTCCTTTGCTGCGCGGCAAGACCGTGTGCAACGTGTTCTTCGAGAACTCCACCCGAACCCGCACCACCTTCGAACTGGCTGCCCAACGCCTGTCGGCTGACGTGATCAGCCTCAACGTATCGACCTCCTCGACCAGCAAGGGCGAGACCCTGTTCGACACCCTGCGCAACCTCGAAGCGATGGCCGCCGACATGTTCGTCGTACGCCACTCCGACTCCGGTGCCGCCCACTTCATCGCCGAGCATGTCTGCCCGGATGTCGCGGTGATCAACGGCGGTGACGGCCGCCATGCACACCCCACCCAGGGCATGCTCGACATGCTCACCATCCGCCGCCACAAAGGCAGCTTCGAGAACCTTTCGGTGGCCATCGTCGGCGATATCCTGCATTCGCGGGTCGCCCGCTCCGACATGCTGGCGCTCAAGGCCCTGGGCTGCCCGGACATCCGCGTGGTCGGCCCGAAAACCCTGATTCCGATCGGCATCGAGCAATACGGCGTGAAGGTCTACACCGACCTCGCCGAAGGCCTGAAGGATGTCGACGTGGTGATCATGCTGCGCCTTCAGCGCGAGCGCATGGCCGGTGGCCTGCTGCCCAGCGAAGGCGAGTTCTACCGTTTGTTCGGCCTGACCACCGCTCGTCTGGCCACCGCCAAGCCCGACGCCATCGTCATGCACCCGGGGCCGATCAACCGCGGCGTGGAAATCGAGTCGGCAGTGGCCGATGGCAAACACTCGGTGATCCTCAATCAGGTCACCTACGGCATCGCCGTGCGCATGGCCGTGCTGTCCATGGCCATGAGCGGGCAGAACGCGCAACGTCAACTCGACCAGGAGAACGCCCAGTGACCATCAGTATTCTCGGCGCCCGGGTCATCGATCCCAAGACTGGCCTGGACCAGGTCACCGACCTGCACCTGGACGGTGGCCGCATCGCTGCCATCGGGGCGGCACCGGCAGGTTTCAGCGCCAGCCGCACGATCCAGGCCGACGGCCTGGTCGCCGCGCCCGGCCTGGTAGACCTGGGTGTTTCGCTGCGCGAACCGGGCTACAGCCGCAAAGGCAACATTGCCAGTGAAACCCGTGCGGCCGTGGCTGGCGGCGTGACCAGCCTGTGCTGCCCGCCACAAACCCGCCCAGTGCTGGACACTTCGGCGGTGGCCGAACTGATCCTCGACCGCGCGCGCGAGGCAGGCAACAGCAAGGTCTACCCCATCGGCGCCCTGACCAAAGGCCTGGAAGGCGAGCAACTGGCCGAGCTGGTGGCCCTGCGCGACACCGGTTGCGTAGCCTTCGGCAACGGCCTCAAGGAAATCCCCAACAACCGCACCCTGGCTCGTGCCTTGGAGTACGCCGCCACCTTCGACCTGACAGTGGTGTTCCACTCCCAGGACCGCGACCTGGCCCAAGGCGGCCTGGCTCACGAAGGCGCCATGGCCAGCTTCCTCGGCTTGCCGGGCATCCCGGAAACCGCCGAGACCGTTGCCCTGGCGCGCAACCTGCTGCTGGTCGAGCAGACCGGCGTGCGTGCGCACTTCACCCAGATCACCAGCGCCCGCGGCGCCCGGCTGATCGCCCAGGCGCAGCAGTTGGGGCTGCCGGTGACCGCTGACGTGGCACTGTACCAGTTGATTCTCACCGACGAATCGCTGCGAGATTTCTCCAGCCTGTACCACGTACAACCGCCGCTGCGCACCGCCGCTGACCGCGATGGCCTGCGCGAGGCGGTCAAGTCGGGGGTGATCCAGGCGATCTCCAGCCACCACCAACCCCACGAACGTGACGCCAAGCTGGCCCCCTTCGGCGCGACCGAGCCAGGCATCAGCAGCGTCGAGCTTTTGCTGCCACTGGCCATGACCCTGGTTGACGACGGCCTGCTGGATCTGCCGACCCTGCTGGCTCGCCTGACCAGTGGCCCGGCTGCAGCCCTGCGCCTGCCGGCCGGTGAGCTCAAAGCAGGCGGCGCGGCCGACCTGGTGCTGTTCGATCCCAAAGCGTCGACGGTTGCTGGCGAACAGTGGTTCTCCCGGGGTGAGAACTGTCCGTTCATCGGCCACTGCCTGCCGGGTGCGGTGCGTTATACCTTGGTCGATGGGCACCTCTGCCACGAGGCCTGAGTCAAGACATTCGCGGGCAAACCCGCTTCTACTGGGACACGGCTGTTTTCAAGGGCAGCGCAAGACCTGTAGGAGCGGGTTTACCCGCGAATGATCCGACACAGGCCTACCTGCCAAGCCTGACCATTCATCCCCCGCGGTTGAAATCCTTCCCCACACCCCCATATGAGTCTGCATCAGGCACTTTCGCCCCGCTGCGTGGAGACTCTCCCCTTGACCACCATCGTTTCTGTCCGCCGTAACGGCAAAGTCGTCATGGGCGGCGACGGCCAGGTATCCCTTGGCAACACCGTGATGAAAGGCAATGCCAAGAAGGTGCGCCGCCTGTACCACGGACAGGTCATCGCGGGCTTCGCTGGCGCCACTGCCGACGCCTTCACCCTGTTCGAGCGCTTCGAAGGCCAGCTGGAAAAGCACCAAGGCCATTTGATCCGCGCCGCCGTCGAGCTGGCCAAGGAATGGCGTACCGACCGCTCCCTGAGCCGCCTGGAAGCCATGCTGGCCGTCGCCAACAAGGACGCCTCCCTGATCATCACCGGCAACGGCGACGTAGTCGAACCCGAAGATGGCCTGATCGCCATGGGTTCCGGCGGCGCCTACGCCCAGGCCGCAGCCCGCGCCCTGCTGGACAAGACCGACCTTTCGGCGCGCGAGATCGCCGAATCCGCCCTGAACATCGCCGCCGACATCTGCGTGTTCACCAACCATAACCTGACCATCGAGGAGCAGGACCTGGCCGAGTAATCAGTTGTTCTGGCGCCCCCTCCCGGTGATGGGGCTTTTCCACACTGAACCACTCCGCCCAAGGACCGTTTTGACCATGTCCATGACCCCCCGCGAGATCGTCCACGAACTCAACCGCCACATCATCGGCCAGGACGACGCCAAGCGCGCCGTGGCGATCGCCCTGCGCAACCGCTGGCGGCGCATGCAGCTGCCCGCCGAGCTGCGCGCCGAGGTAACCCCGAAGAACATCCTGATGATCGGCCCTACCGGCGTCGGCAAGACCGAAATCGCCCGCCGACTGGCCAAGCTGGCCAACGCGCCGTTCCTCAAGGTCGAAGCTACCAAGTTCACCGAGGTGGGCTATGTGGGCCGCGATGTCGAATCGATCATCCGCGACTTGGCCGATGCCGCCCTGAAGATGCTGCGCGAGCAAGAGATCATCCGCGTGCGCCACCGCGCCGAAGACGCTGCCGAAGATCGCATCCTCGACGCACTGCTGCCGCAAGCCCGTGTCAGCAGCTTCGCCGAAGAGGCCGCACAGACCAGCACCGACTCCAACACCCGCCAGCTGTTCCGCAAGCGCCTGCGCGAAGGCCAGCTGGACGACAAGGAAATCGAGATCGAAGTGGCTGACTCCATGGGCGTCGAAATCGCCGCGCCGCCGGGCATGGAAGAGATGACCAACCAGCTGCAAAGCCTGTTCGCCAACATGGGCAAGGGCAAGCGCAAGTCGCGCAAGCTCAAGGTCAAGGAAGCGCTTAAGATGGTGCGCGACGAAGAGGCGAGCCGCCTGGTCAACGAGGAAGAGCTCAAGGCCAAGGCCCTGGAAGCGGTCGAACAGCACGGCATCGTGTTCATCGACGAAATCGACAAGGTGGCCAAGCGTGGCAACGTCGGCGGTGCCGATGTGTCCCGTGAAGGCGTGCAGCGCGACCTGCTGCCGCTGATCGAAGGCTGCACCGTCAATACCAAGCTGGGCATGGTCAAGACCGACCACATCCTGTTCATTGCCTCAGGTGCGTTCCACCTGAGCAAGCCAAGCGACCTGGTGCCCGAGCTGCAAGGCCGTCTGCCGATCCGCGTGGAGCTCAAGGCGCTGACCCCGGAAGACTTCGAGCGCATCCTGCAAGAGCCGCACGCATCGCTGACCGAGCAGTACGCCGCGCTGCTGAAAACCGAAGGCCTGAACATCGAGTTCGCCGCCGACGGCATCAAGCGCCTGGCCGAGATCGCCTACCAAGTCAACGAGAAGACCGAGAACATCGGTGCCCGTCGCCTGCACACCCTGCTCGAGCGCCTGCTCGAAGAGGTGTCGTTCAGTGCTGGCGATCTGGCCAGCGCTCATGACGAGACGCCGATCAAGATCGACGCAGCTTACGTCAATGGCCACCTGGGTGAGCTGGCGCAGAACGAAGACCTGTCGCGCTACATCCTGTAAGACTGGCAACTGCATCAAGGCTAAACCCGCCGCCATAGGATCACCCGTGAGCCTGTGGCGGTGGGTTTAGCCGCGAATGGGCCCTTGAATCCCTGCAGCGGAAGCTGGAAGCTAGCGATATCCGCGTCCGAGAGATTCGCCCCATGGCCCGCCTGCCCACCGCCATCAACCTGCACAAAGCTTCGAAAACCCTCAGCCTCACCTACGGCCCCGACGAGGTCTACCACCTGCCTGCCGAATTCCTGCGGGTGCACTCCCCCTCCGCCGAGGTCCAGGGCCACGGCAATCCCATCTTGCAATTTGGCAAGATCAACGTCGGTCTGGTCGGTTTGGAACCGGCGGGTCAATATGCACTGAAATTGACCTTCGACGACGGGCATGACAGCGGTTTGTTCACTTGGGAGTACCTCGAGCAACTGTGCCTGCGCCAGGAACAACTCTGGGCCGAGTACCTGGATGAACTGCACAAGGCCGGAAAATCCCGCGATCCCTCGGAATCCGTCGTCAAGCTGATGCTCTAGCTCAATGGCCGCACGCATTAGAGCGCATTTTCTAATCTCATCTGCTTGAATGCCTTAGTGACGACCCGCTACGGGTTGTCTTGCGCATTACATGAAAGTCGGGTAACCAATGGAGCTGGCAAGTTCCCTGCATCGCTATTCATGCGTTCGGGGGAGAGGCTGGTTGTTGTAGAGGTCGCGAGCGAAAGCAGGCTGTCTTCACACGCAGAATCCCCGCAGCTCATCACCGACACGCACCCGGTCGCAGTACCGCTGTTCCTTATCACTGGTCAACCGAGTAGTAGTACCGGGCTGTCGTCCGTGCACCTGTCACGGAAAACCGGTACGCGTCTCAGGACAACGGAGCGTCGTAGATGAGTAACAAGAACAACGATGAGTTGCAGCGGCAAGCCTCGGAAAACACCCTGGGGTTGAACCCGGTCATCGGCATTCGCCGCAAGGACCTGCTGAGCTCTGCTCGTACCGTACTGCGCCAGGCGGTGCGCCAACCCCTGCACAGTGCCAAGCACGTGGCGCATTTCGGCCTGGAATTGAAAAACGTGTTGCTGGGCAAGTCCGCCCTGAAACCCGAGAACGACGACCGTCGCTTCACCGATCCGGCCTGGAGCAACAACCCACTGTACCGTCGTTACCTGCAGACCTACCTGGCCTGGCGCAAGGAGCTGCACGACTGGATCGGTGAAAGCGACCTGTCCCCGCAAGACATCAGTCGCGGCCAGTTCGTCATCAACCTGATGACCGAAGCGATGGCGCCGACCAATACCCTGTCCAACCCGGCAGCAGTCAAACGCTTCTTCGAAACCGGCGGCAAGAGCCTGCTCGATGGCCTGTCCAATCTGGCCAAGGACCTCGTGCACAATGGCGGCATGCCCAGCCAGGTGAACATGAAGGCGTTTGAAGTGGGCAAGAACCTCGGCACCAGCGAGGGCGCGGTGGTGTACCGCAACGACGTGCTGGAGCTGATCCAGTACAGCCCGATCACCGAACAGGTGCACAGTCGCCCGCTGCTGGTGGTACCGCCGCAGATCAACAAGTTCTATGTCTTCGACCTGAGCCCGGAAAAGAGCCTGGCACGCTTCTGCCTGCGCTCCCAGCAGCAGACATTCATCATCAGCTGGCGCAACCCGACCAAGGCCCAGCGCGAATGGGGCCTGTCGACCTACATCGATGCGCTCAAGGAGGCGGTGGACGCCGTGCTGTCGATCACCGGCAGCAAGGACCTGAACATGCTCGGCGCCTGCTCCGGCGGCATCACCTGCACCGCGCTGGTCGGGCACTACGCCGCACTGGGTGAGAAGAAGGTCAATGCCCTGACCTTGCTGGTCAGTGTGCTGGACACCACGGTGGACAACCAGGTCGCGCTGTTCGTCGACGAGCAGACCCTCGAGTCGGCCAAGCGCCACTCCTACCAGGCCGGCGTGCTCGAAGGCAGCGACATGGCCAAGGTCTTCGCCTGGATGCGCCCCAACGACCTGATCTGGAACTACTGGGTCAACAACTACCTGCTGGGCAACGAGCCACCGGTGTTCGACATCCTGTTCTGGAACAACGACACCACGCGCCTGCCGGCCGCCTTCCACGGCGACCTCATCGAGATGTTCAAGAACAACCCGCTGACCCGCCCCGACGCGCTGGAAGTGTGCGGCACAGCCATCGACCTGAAACAGGTCAAATGCGATATCTATAGCCTTGCCGGTACTGCCGACCACATCACGCCATGGCAGTCATGCTACCGCTCGGCGCATCTGTTCGGTGGCAAGATCGAGTTCGTGCTTTCCAGCAGCGGCCATATCCAGAGCATTCTCAACCCGCCGGGCAACCCCAAGGCGCGCTTCATGACCGGTGCCGACCGCCCCGGCGACCCACTGGCCTGGCAGGAAAACGCCACCAAGCACGCCGACTCCTGGTGGCTGCACTGGCAAAGCTGGCTGGGCGAGCGTGCAGGCGAGCTCAAGAAAGCACCGACGCGCCTTGGCAATCGCACCTACGCTGCCGGGGAGGCATCGCCAGGCACCTACGTCCACGAACGTTAAGTTGCACAGCCGTGGCCACCGAGCGGTGAGCCACGGCGCTACTTTCACCACAGAGTCACGCGCATGCCGCAACCTTACATATTCAGGACTGTCGAGCTGGACAACCAGTCCATCCGCACCGCCGTCCGACCAGGCAAGCCGCACTTGACGCCGTTGCTGATATTCAATGGCATCGGTGCCAACCTGGAACTGGTGTTTCCGTTCATCGAGGCCCTGGACCCAGACCTGGAAGTCATCGCCTTCGATGTGCCCGGCGTCGGGGGTTCGTCGACCCCACGCCACCCCTATCGCTTTCCCGGCTTGGCCAAGCTTACCGCACGCATGCTCGACTACCTCGACTATGGCCAAGTCAACGTCATCGGAGTGTCCTGGGGCGGAGCGCTTGCCCAGCAATTCGCTCATGACTACCCCGAGCGCTGCAAGAAACTGGTGCTGGCGGCGACTGCCGCGGGCGCGGTGATGGTGCCAGGCAAGCCCAAGGTGTTGTGGATGATGGCCAGTCCCCGGCGCTACGTGCAGCCTTCCCATGTAATCCGCATCGCACCGTTGATCTACGGCGGCGGTTTTCGCCGCGACCCTGAACTGGCCATGCACCATGCCGCCAAGGTTCGCTCCGGCGGCAAGATGGGCTACTACTGGCAACTGTTCGCGGGGCTTGGCTGGACCAGCATTCACTGGCTGCACAAGATCAGCCAGCCCACGCTGGTACTGGCAGGCGACGACGACCCACTGATCCCGCTGATCAACATGCGTTTGCTGGCCTGGCGAATTCCCAACGCCGAGCTACACATAATCGACGATGGCCACCTGTTCCTGATTACACGGGCAGAAGCCGTGGCCCCGATCATCATGAAGTTCCTCCACGAAGAACGCCAACGGGCAGTCATGCACCCTCGGCCCGCCTCTGGTGGCTGAGCAGCGCGCTGCGCTCTTGTTTGTACGGCGTGAAGGTGAGAACGGTTCAACGAGGGAGTGTTGACATGAAAGAGAAACCGGAAAGAGGGACGATCCACGCTCCCGTGAGCAGCATGAACGTGCAGAGCGCCATCGTCGGCCTGCGTGGTCGCGACCTGATTTCCACCCTGCGCCATGTCGGGCGCCATGGCCTGCGCAACCCGCTGCATACCGCACGCCACCTGCTGGCCTTGGGTGGCCAGCTGGGACGGGTGATGCTCGGCGATACGCCCAACCAGCCCAACCCCCGCGATAACCGCTTCAGCGATCCGACCTGGAGCCAGAATCCGCTCTACAGTCGTGGCCTGCAAGCCTACCTGGCCTGGCAGAAGCAAACCCGCCTCTGGATCGAAGACAGTTCACTGTCCGATGACGACCGGGCTCGCGCGCAGTTTCTGTTCACCTTGATCAACGATGCCCTGGCGCCAAGCAACTCGCTGCTCAACCCGCTGGCGGTGAAAGAACTGCTCAATACTGGCGGCCAAAGCCTGTTAAGGGGCGTGTCCCACCTGCTCGACGACCTGCGCCACAACGACGGTCTGCCACGCCAGGTCGACGAACGCGCCTTCGAAGTCGGCGGCAACCTGGCTTCGACCCCGGGCGCAGTGGTGTTTCGCAATGAGCTGCTGGAGCTGATCCAGTACAAGCCAATGAGCGAGAAGCAGCATGCACGGCCACTACTGGTGGTGCCGCCGCAGATCAACAAGTTCTACATCTTCGACCTGGGGCCGACCAACAGCTTCGTCCAGTACATGCTCAAGAATGGTCTGCAGGTATTCATGATCAGCTGGCGCAACCCCGACCCACGCCACCGCGAATGGGGGCTGTCCACCTACGTCCAGGCCGTCGAAGAAGCGCTCAATGCCTGCCGCAGTATCAGCGGCAACCGTGACCCCAACCTGATGGGCGCCTGCGCGGGTGGCCTGACCATGGCGGCGTTGCAGGGCCACCTGCAAGCCAAGCATCAGTTGCGCCGGGTACGCAGCGCGACTTACCTGGTCAGCCTGCTCGACAGCAAGTTCGACAGCCCGGCCAGCCTGTTCGCAGACGAGCAGACCATCGAGGCAGCCAAACGCCGCTCGTACCAACGTGGCGTCCTCGATGGCGCCGAGGTAGCGCGGATCTTCGCCTGGATGCGGCCCAACGACCTGATCTGGAACTACTGGGTCAACAACTATCTGCTCGGCAAGGCCCCACCGGCCTTCGACATCCTCTACTGGAACGCCGACAGCACGCGCCTACCCGCCGCGCTGCATGGCGACCTGCTGGACTTCTTCAAACACAATCCACTGACCCACCCTGCGGGGCTGGAAGTGTGTGGCACGCCCATCGACCTCAAGCAGGTCGATCTCGACAGTTTTACCGTGGCTGGCAGCAACGACCACATCACCCCGTGGGACGCGGTGTACCGATCGGCGTTGCTGCTGGGGGGCGAGCGGCGCTTCGTGCTGGCCAACAGCGGGCACATCCAGAGCATCATCAACCCGCCTGGCAACCCCAAGTCCTACTACCTGGACAACCCAAAGCTCTCCAGCGACCCTCGCGCCTGGTTCCATGACGCCAAGCGCAGCGATGGCAGCTGGTGGCCGCTGTGGCTGGAATGGATCACACCGCGTTCCGGCCCGCTCAAGGCCCCGCGCCTGGAGCTAGGCAACAGCACCTATCCACCGCTGGGCCCCGCGCCAGGCAGCTACGTACTGGCACGCTGAGCACCTTGACCGGATGAAGACCCGCGACCGTATCCTCGAATGCGCCCTGCAGTTGTTCAACCAGCAGGGCGAACCCAATGTCTCGACCCTTGAGATCGCCAACGAACTGGGCATCAGTCCCGGCAACCTGTACTACCACTTCCATGGCAAGGAGCCACTGGTGATTGGGTTGTTCGAGCGCTTCGAAGAGGAACTGCTGCCGCTGCTCGATCCTCCGCTGGATGTACGTCTGGACGCCGAGGACTATTGGCTGTTCCTGCACCTGATCGTCGAGCGCATGGCCCAGTACCGGTTTCTGTTCCAAGACTTGTCGAATCTGATCGGACGCCTGCCGAAGCTGGCCCGTGGCATCCGCAGCCTGATCAATGCCCTCAAGCGCACGCTCGCTGCCTTGCTGGCCAGCCTCAAGGCCCAGGGGCAGGTCGTCAGCGAAACGCAGGCGCTGGGGCAACTGGTGGAACAGATCACCCTGACCTTGATGTGTTCGCTGGATTACCAGCGGGTACTAGGCCGGGAAGGCGATGTGGGGATCGTGGTCTACCAGGTGATGATGCTAGTGGCGCCGCATCTGCAGCCACCCGCGCGCGTGGCGGCGGAACAGTTGGCGGTGCGGTATCTGGAAGGATGAAAGCGAGCACAAGGGTTGACGCGATCGCTGGCAAGCCGGCTCCTACGGTTCAGGTGTAGGCGCTGGCTTGCCGGCGATGGCACGGCGCGGTATCAGGCCTGGCCGACCACGCTCAGCGGCGCCGACGGCGTGCTGCTGGCCGCAGTGGCAGCAGGCGCCGGAGCGGCGGTAGCGGCCGGAGCAGCGCTCGCAGCGGGTGCTGCTGGCTTAGCGGCGGCCGGTTTGGCCGGGGCCTTCTTCGCTGCCGGTTTCTTCGCGGCAGCAGGCTTGGTGGCCGCAGGCTTGGTAGCCGGCTTCGCTGCTGGCTTGGCTGCTGCTGGCTTGGCAGCTGCTGGTTTGGCTGCAGCGGTCTTGGCGGCGGGTTTGGCAGCTACGGTTTTCGCCGCAGGCTTGGCAGCAGCCTTGGCCAACGGTTTGGCCGCTGTCTTGGTTGCGGAAGCCTTGCTGGCCGCGCTACGGGAGGAGATCGGGGTGACGGACGCACCAGTCAGTTTCTCGATCTGCTTGGTCAGACTGTCCACCTGCTGGTGCAGGGCCTTGATCTCGTTGCGGCTCGGCACGCCCAGACGCGAGATGGCACTGTTCAGGCGCTTGTCGAAGGCTTCCTCGAGCTCGCTCCACTTGCCCAAGGCACGGTCCTTGACGCCGGACACACGCGAGGTGGTGGTGGACTTGGCGCTTTCCGCCACGTCTTCAGCGGTCTTCTTGGCCTGCTTCTCAGCCTTCTCGCCGTCCTTCACCAGCGAGTCGAACAGCTTGGGGCCATCCTGGTCGATCTTCGAATAGATACCCAGGCCTGCCAGCCAGATCTTGCGGGAGTACTTTTCGATCCCGCCGATCCAGGAGCTGCTTTCTTTGTCGGTACTCTTCTTGCCAGCCATCCTGCTCTCCTTATGGTTTGTGCGCGACGCGCTCGAGCAGCTCATGAAGCTGTTCAAGCTTGATGGACAGCGCCTCAACGTCATGTTTAGACGGAATGCCGAGGCGATTCAAGGCGCGACCGACGCGTGCGTCGAAGGCCTTTTCGATTTTGTCGAGTTGAACTTCGACTTTGCCACGTACGCGACTCACTTCCTCGGTGGCCTCGTCGATGTGGCTGTTGGCGGCATCGAGCTCTTTGTCGATGCGCTTCTTGCCACGTTTCTCGACGCCTTCACCGGCTTTTACCAGCTCCTTGAAGTAATCGGAGCCTTCCTGGCCGACACGGGCGTAAGCGCCGATGCCCGCCAGCCAGATCTTGCGTGCGTAGCCGCGTACCTCGCCCAAGGTACCCAGGACTTCGTCCTTTTTCTTCACGTTCACTTTGGCCATGCTCTGTACCTCATGCTCATGAGTGGAGGGAGGATGAGCCCATGGGGGGTGGGCTTGAGCATAAGGTAGGGGGTGAAATTAGAATCTTCACCCTAAGGTGGGGCGGTGGTACTGGCGAGGGCACCGCCCTGGCCGTGGAATCAGGCCAACGCCTTGTCCAGCGCCCGCTCGATCTCGCTTTTGATGGTGCTGCCCATGATCGACAGCATCATGCCCAGCTTCAGTTCGACCCGAATGGTGTCCTCGCCGATATGGACGCTGCCATTGGCGCCGCTGCGCGTCACATCGACGCGGTCACCGTTCCAGTTGGCCTTGAGGTCGTATTCGCGGGACAGCTTTTCCACCAGCGCTTGGGCCTTGGCGCGGGCGGCTTCGCGGCCGAGGGAGTGCTTGCGTTCAACGCTGATCTGGGTCATGGGGACGATCCTGGATATGAGACATGCTCGCCATTATGCCCGTCCCCTCCCCCAGGCACACCCCGCCAAGACAAATCCGCCCGTTCGCCCTAGAATGGCGGTAATTTTTTCCGGTGAAGCGATATGAACGACCAGCGCAAAGGCGAACACGCCGAACCCACCACCCATTTCGGCTACCAGGACGTGCCTGAAAGCCAAAAAGCGAAGAAGGTCGCCGAGGTGTTCCACTCGGTGGCGGCCAAGTACGACTTGATGAACGATGTGTTGTCCGGCGGCATGCACCGCCTGTGGAAGCGCTTCACCATCGAGCTGTCGGGCGTGCGCAGCGGCAACCGCGTGCTGGACATCGCTGGCGGGACCGGCGATCTGGCGGCCAAGTTTTCCCGTCTCGTGGGCCCTACCGGCCAGGTGGTGCTCGCCGACATCAACGAATCGATGCTCAAGGTCGGCCGCGACCGCCTGCTCGACCGTGGTGTTGCCGGCAACATCGAGTTCGTCCAGGCCGATGCCGAGAAGCTGCCGTTCCCCGACAACCACTTCGACTGCGTGACCATTGCCTTTGGTCTGCGTAACGTCACCCACAAGGACGAAGCCCTGCGTTCGATGCTGCGCGTGCTCAAGCCCGGTGGTCGCCTGTTGGTACTGGAGTTCTCCAAGCCGACCAACAAGCTGATGTCCAAGGCCTACGACGCCTACTCGTTCGCCTTCATGCCACTGGCCGGCAAGCTGATCACCAACGACTCGGAGAGCTATCGCTACCTGGCCGAGTCGATCCGCATGCACCCCGACCAGGAAACCCTGAAGGCCATGATGGTCGATGCCGGTTTCGACCGCGTCACCTACCACAACATGACCAGCGGTATCGTTGCCGTGCACCGGGGAATCAAGCCCTGATGTTGCTGGCCGGGCTGCTCGCCAGCGTCGAACATGGCCTGAACCGCGTCCTGCGCATGGACAGCACCGCCCTGCCGCGGCTGGCTGCGCTGGAAGGCAAGGTCATCGAAATCGACTGTCGCCAACCCGCCCTGCAGGTATTCATCCTGCCGGACGAGGAAGGCCTGATGCTCGCAGCCCACTGGGAGGGCGAGGTCGACTGCAGCCTTCGCGCCCCGGCGGGCAGCCTGGCCCAACTGGCTCTGGCCAAAGACAAGAACGCCGTGCTGCACAGCCCACAGGTCGAATTGCATGGTGACAGTGCCGTGCTGCTCGACCTGGTCGGGGTGCTGCAGGACCTGGAACTGGACTGGGAGTTCGAGCTGTCGCGCTGGCTGGGACCAGTGGCCACCTCGCTGCTCGCAGGCCACCTTCGTCTGCGCGCGCGCTGGACCCGCCAAGGCCTGACCCGCTTCAGCCAGAACCTGTCCGAGTACCTGGCCGAAGAGTCGCGCACCCTCGTGGGCAAGCGCGAAGCCGAAGCCGCCTTCAGCGAGCTCGACGCCCTTAAAGTCGACATCGAACGCCTCGAGGCGCGCCTCCAGCGCCTTTCCCGAACCCTTGATACCAGCGATAAAGCATGAAGCTGCTTGCCGTCCGCCGTCTGTTGCGCATCCAGCGCGTCGTGATCCGCTACCGCCTCGATGACCTGCTGTTCGACCTGCCCCTGCCCTGGTGGCTGATGAGCCTGCGCCTGCTGATGCCTTGGCGCTGGCTGCCGCGCAAGCCTTCCGAGCTCAGCCGTGGTGCGCGCCTGCGCCTGGCCTTGCAAGACCTGGGGCCGATCTTCATCAAGTTCGGCCAGTTGCTCTCCACCCGCCGCGACCTGCTGCCCACCGACATCGCCGACGAGCTGATGTTGCTGCAGGACCGTGTCCCGCCCTTCGACCCGAAAAAGGCCGTGGCCCTGATCGAAGAGCAACTGGGCGCCCGGGTCAGCGATGTGTTCAGTCGCTTCGATGTCGAGCCCCTGGCCTCGGCATCGGTGGCCCAGGTGCACGCCGCGCGCTTGAAAACCGGCGAAGAGGTGGTGGTCAAAGTGGTACGCCCCGGCCTCAAGCCGGTGATTGCCCAGGACCTGGCGTGGCTGTTCCTGATCGCCAAGGGCGCCGAACGGGTGTCGGCCGATGCGCGCCGCCTGCACCCGGTGGAAGTGGTCAGCGATTACGAAAAAACCATCTACGACGAGCTCGACCTGCTCCGCGAGGCGGCCAATGCCAGCCAGTTGCGGCGTAATTTCGAGGGCTCGGAGCTGATGTACGTGCCCCAGGTCTACTGGGACCTGTGCCGCCCGAAGGTGCTGGTGATGGAGCGCATCTATGGCGTACCGGTGACCGACATGGTGACCTTGGCCGACCAGCGTACCGACATGAAGATGCTGGCCGAACGGGGTGTCGAGGTGTTCTTCACCCAGGTGTTCCGCGACAGTTTCTTCCATGCCGACATGCACCCAGGCAACATCTTCGTCAGCACGGTCAAGCCGTGGAGCCCGCAGTACATTGCCATCGACTGCGGCATCGTCGGCAGCCTCACCGCCGAGGACCAGGACTACCTGGCGCGCAACCTGATCGCCTTCTTCAAGCGTGACTACCGCCGTGTCGCGCAATTGCACATCGACTCTGGGTGGGTACCGGCGCACACCAAGGTCAATGAGTTCGAAGCAGCTATCCGCACCGTATGCGAACCGATCTTCGAGAAGCCACTCAAGGACATTTCCTTCGGCCAGGTACTGATGCGCCTGTTCCAGACCGCACGGCGCTTCAACATGGAAGTGCAACCGCAACTGGTGCTGCTGCAGAAGACCTTGCTCAACATCGAGGGCTTGGGCCGTCAGCTGTACCCGGACCTGGACCTGTGGAGCACCGCCAAGCCGTACCTGGAGCGTTGGATGCGCGAGCGCATGAGCCCCAAGGCGGTTCTGGGCAACCTGCACAGCCAGGTCGAGCAACTGCCGCACCTGGCCGACATGACCCGCGACTTGCTCGAACGCCTGTCACAACCGCACCTGCACGATCCGCAGTTGCCGGAGCGTCGTCGCCAGGGCGACCGCTGGGCGCTGCGCCTGCTCGGTGCGGGACTGCTCGGCGGTGGCGCGGTGTTGGCGGTGGGCGCTGCCGAGACTGCCAGCCTGGCCGCCCCTGTCGCCTGGCCGGCCTGGTTGATGCTGGCCGCGGGGCTTTACCTGATCGTGCGCCAATAGCCAGCAGCGTGGCTGGCTGGCACACTAGCGCAAAGGGCTCGGCACAGGCGCGGGCCCGGTTTTGGAGTCGACGATGAAAGACTGGCTGGACGAGATCAAGTGGAACAGCGATGGCCTGGTACCGGCAATCGCCCAGGACCATAAGACCGGACGCGTGCTGATGATGGCCTGGATGAACCGCGAATCGCTGGCCCTGACCGCCGCCGAACAACGCGCTATCTACTGGTCGCGCTCACGTGGCAAGCTGTGGCGCAAGGGCGAGGAGTCGGGCCATGTGCAAAAGCTGCACGAAATGCGCCTGGACTGCGATGCCGATGTGATCATCCTGATGGTCGAGCAACTGGGCCATATCGCCTGCCATACCGGACGCGAAAGCTGCTTCTACCGCGTCTACGAAGACGGCCAGTGGAAAACCGTCGACCCGGTCCTGAAGGACCCGCACGCCATCTACAGCGCAGGACACTGACATGAGCGACACCCTGAACCGCCTGGCCGAAGTGCTTGAGCAACGCAAGCAAGCGGCCCCCGACAGCTCTTACGTGGCCAGCCTGTACCACAAGGGCCTGAACAAGATCCTTGAGAAACTTGGCGAAGAGTCCGTCGAAACCATCATCGCTGCAAAGGATGCTGCCGTCAGCAAGGATTACAGCGATGTCATCTATGAAACCGCCGACTTGTGGTTTCATAGCCTGGTGATGCTCAGTGCGCTGGGCCAGCATCCGCAAGCGGTGCTCGATGAGCTGGAGCGCCGTTTCGGTCTTTCCGGGCATGACGAGAAGGCCGCGCGTCAGCCTTCTGCCTGATACGTTTTCGAGGGCGCTTGGCGCGCCTATCGTGGGGGCGGGTTTACCCGCGAAGAGTGCAACGCGGTGCATCGCCCGGCTTAGCCGGTGTTCGCGGGTGAAACCGCTCCCACAGGGACCGCGCTGCCAGACAATTTCGCTGTACCTGTAAATTTCAGGAGTACGAAATGGGTATTTTTGACTGGAAACACTGGATTGTCCTGCTGGTCGTCGTAGTCCTGGTCTTCGGCACCAAGAAGCTGAAGAACTTCGGCAGCGACCTTGGCGAGTCGATCAAGGGCTTTCGCAAGGCCATGAACGAAGAAGAGAACAAGCCAGCCGAACAGACGCCTCCCCCAGCCCAACCCGTGCCGCCGGTGCAAAGCGCGCCGCAACAAGCTCAGGGCCAGACCATCGAGGGCCAGGCCCAGCCGGTCCAAGAGCCGCAACGGAAAGACTGACCCATGTTCGGCATCAGCTTCAGCGAGTTGCTGCTCGTCGGCCTGGTTGCCCTGCTGGTGCTCGGACCCGAGCGCTTGCCCGGCGCCGCCCGTACCGCTGGGCTGTGGATCGGCCGCCTCAAGCGCAGCTTCAACAGCATCAAGATGGAAGTCGAGCGTGAAATCGGCGCCGACGACATCCGCCGCCAGCTGCACAACGAGCACATCCTGCAGATGGAGCAGGAAGCACGGCGCATCCTCAACCCACAGACGCCGCCCGCTCAGCCGCCGACCGCCGCGCCTGGCCAACCGCCCGCCGCAGCCGCGACAACGCCTGTAACCTCCGGCGGTGCGCCGGAAACGTCCGAACAGCCCCAACCGCCGCGAGCCCCATGAGCGAAAATCCGGAACACGACCAGCCGATGCCGCTGGTTTCGCACCTGACTGAACTGCGTACCCGCCTGCTGCGCTGCGTGGCGGTCATCTTCCTGATCTTTGCCGGGCTGTTCTCGTTCGCCCAGCAGATCTACACCCTGGTCTCGGCCCCGCTGCGCGAACACCTGCCAGCCAATGCGACGATGATCGCCACCGACGTGGCTTCGCCGTTCCTGACGCCGTTCAAACTGACCATGATCGTCTCGCTGTTCCTGGCGATCCCGTTCATCCTCCAGCAGATCTGGGGCTTCATCGCGCCAGGGCTGTACCGCCATGAAAAGCGCATCGCTATCCCATTGCTGGTGTCGAGCATCCTGCTGTTCTATGCCGGCATGGCCTTCGCCTATTTCCTGGTGTTCCCGCTGATCTTCGGTTTCTTCGCCAGCGCCACGCCGGAAGGCGTGTCGATGATGACGGACATTGCCAGTTACCTGGATTTCGTCATGACGCTGTTCTTCGCCTTCGGCGTCGCCTTCGAGATCCCAGTGGCCGTGGTGCTGCTGGTGTGGATCGGCGTGGTCGACGTGAAGTACCTGAAGAAGATCCGCCCCTACGTGATCATCGGCTGCTTCGTGGTCGGCATGGTCCTGACGCCACCGGATATCTTCTCCCAGACCTTGCTGGCGGTCCCCATGTGGCTGCTGTTCGAGATCGGCGTGCTGTGTGGCAGCCTGATCCGTAAACGCGGCCACGAGAACGAAGCCGCAGACGACCACAACGACCAACCGCCAGCGACGCAATCGTGAACCTGCTGTTACTGGAGGAGGCCGACTTCGTTTCGGCCGACCGCGTCGTCCTGGCCGACCGCCGTTTCACCCACATGCAGGAGATCCACCGGGTCGCGGTGGGGGATACCCTGCGCGTCGGACGTATCGGTGGCCTGATGGGCAAAGCGACAGTGGTCCGCCTGGAGAAACACCAGGCGGAGCTGGACGTCAGCTTCGACCAGCCGCCACCGGCCAAGCTGCCATTGACCCTGGTGCTGGCCGTGCCACGGCCGAAGATGCTGCGCCGGCTGTTCCAGACCGTTGCCACCCTTGGCGTGCCCCGGTTGGTCCTGGTCAACAGCTACAAGGTCGAGAAAAGCTTCTGGCAAACGCCTTTCCTGCACCCCGACAGCATCCGCGAAAACCTCATCCTCGGCCTTGAGCAGGCCCGCGACACGGTGCTGCCCGAGATCATCATCGAGAAGCGCTTCAAGCCGTTCGTCGAAGACCGCCTGCCAGCCATCGTCGAAAACACCCTTGGCCTGGTCGGTCATCCTGGCCCTTACCCGGCGTGCCCACGCGCTGTCGAAGGCCCCGTGACACTGGCCATCGGCCCTGAAGGCGGCTGGATTCCCTATGAAATCGAGCTCTTGGGCAAGGCCGGGCTGACACCTGTGCAACTGGGTGACCGCATCCTGCGAGTCGAAACTGCCGTCACTGCACTGTTATCGCGAATATTCTGACAGTTAAGTCAGATATTTCTGCCCATCAAGTTTCCTCCGCGCAGGCCGATGGTTTAACAACACAACAATAATCCGTGTTGCGAGTTAACCGGGGAGTCGATCATGTACCGTTGGTTTGCCCAATCGCTGGGAAATATGAGCGTCAATCGCAAATTGGGGCTGGGGTTCGGGCTGGTGCTGCTGCTGACCCTGGCTATCACGCTGACCGGTTGGAAAGGCCTGGACAGCGTCATCGACCGTGGCGACAAGCTAGGCAATATTTCCGTGATCTACCAGTACACCCAGGAACTACGCATCGCGCGCCAGCACTATGAGCGCAAACGTGATGAGACCTCCATCGGCGAGCTGGAAAAGTCCCTGACGAACCTGGAGCGCCAGGTGCAACTGATGCTCGGCCAGATCGAACAGCCAGTCGATCGCCAGCGCCTGGAACAACAACAGGAAGCCGTTCGCCAGTACCAGCAGGCTTTCAACCAGCTCAAGCAGTCCAGCCAACGCCGCGAAGCCAGCCGCAGCGTGCTGGGTGACAGTGCCGACAAGGCTGCCGACCTGATCGGCAAGGTCCAGCAGCGCCTGCTGCAAGGCGGCGACATCAACCAGTACCAGTACGCCGTTGAAGTCAGCGCCCTGCTGCAGCAAGCGCGCTTCCAGGTACGGGGCTACACCTACAGCGGCAATGCCGACTTCCAGCAGACCGCTCTGCAAGCTATCGACCAGGCCATGGCCGAACTCAAGGCACTGCCTGCCAAAGTGGGCGCCGAACACGCCTCCAGCCTCGACGACGCAGCCACCGCGCTGGCGGGCTACCGCGATGCGGTCAGCCAGTTCGGTACTGCCCAGGCGGCCAGCGAACAGGCCCTGCAACGCATGGCTGAGCAAGGCACGGTGTTGCTGCAGGCCAGCCAGGCAATGACGGTTTCGCAGACTGACGTGCGTAATGCCGGCACTCGCCAGGCCAAGATGATGCTGGCCGCCGCAACGGGCCTGGCTCTGCTGTTGGGCGTGCTGGCCGCCTGGGTCATCACCCGTCAAATCATCATTCCGCTGCGCAATACGCTGACCGCCGCCGAGCGCGTGGCCGATGGAGACCTGCGCCACGATCTGCCGGTCGATCGCCGCGACGAGCTTGGCCAACTGCAAGCGACCATGCAGCGCATGACCAAGAGCCTGCGAGAGCTGATCGGCGGTATAGGCGACGGCGTCACCCAGATCGCCAGTGCCGCCGAGGAGCTGTCGGCTGTCACGGAACAGACCAGCGCCGGGGTCAGCAACCAGAAGGTCGAGACCGACCAGGTTGCGACGGCCATGAACGAAATGTCGGCCACTGTTCACGAAGTGGCGCGTAACGCCGAGCAGGCGTCGGAAGCGGCAGTCATGGCCGACCAGCAGGCCCGTGAGGGTGATCGGGTGGTCGGCGAAGCCATTGCCCAGATCGAGCGTCTGGCCAACGAGGTGGTCAATTCCAGCGAAGCCATGAACCAGTTGAAGGCCGAGAGCGACAAGATCGGCAGCGTGCTGGACGTGATCAAGTCGGTGGCACAGCAGACCAATTTGCTGGCCCTGAACGCCGCCATCGAAGCGGCCCGCGCAGGCGAAGCCGGGCGCGGATTCGCCGTGGTCGCTGACGAGGTACGCAGCCTTGCCCAGCGCACTCAGCAGTCGACCGAAGAGATCGAAGAGCTGATCGCCGGCCTGCAAAGTGGCACCGAGCGCGTGGCCAACGTCATGGACAGCAGCCGCGGACTCACCGACAGCAGTGTCGAACTGACCCGCCGTGCCGGCAGCTCGCTCGAGACCATCACCCGCACCGTGTCGTCGATCCAGGCGATGAACCAGCAAATCGCCACGGCTGCCGAGCAGCAAAGCGCCGTGGCCGAGGAGATCAACCGCAGCGTGATGAATGTGCGGGACATCTCCGACCAGACCTCGGCGGCGAGCGAGGAAACAGCCAGCTCCAGCGTGGAACTGGCACGCCTGGGTACGCACCTGCAAGGGTTGGTGGGGCGGTTCAGGCTCTAGGCTGCCCGGGGGGCGCCTGTACTGGCCTCTTCGGGGGTAGTCCCGTGCGGAGGCCAGTACAGGCAGAATTTTCTTGCATGCTGCGGTGAAATTTCCTACCTGATTTTCAGGTCAAGTCCTACAGCTCCGCTGCCGATTGGCAGAGGTGTGATGCTGGCAATGCGCCCTCATCCCCCTCTCAATCGCACGGAGACTCAACATGTTCGGCTACCTCAATCGCAAGCTCGGCAACATCAGCGTCGCCGCGAAGCTCGCCATGGGCTTCGCCGTGGTCCTGCTGCTTACCCTGACCACCACCGTCACCGGCTGGACCGCCTTGGACGGCGCCATCGAGCGCTCGGAACAGCTCAGTGAAATCGGCCTGATCAACGACCTGGTCAAGGACCTGCGCGCCGAGCGCATTACCTACCGTGTCCTCAGCGACGACACCAGCAAGGCCCGCATCGGGCAGATACTCGAACAACTCGAAAGCATGCTGACCACCCTGCATCAGCGCAGTGGCGTGGATGCCTCACGCCAGATGCTCACGCAGAAGCTGCAGCAGTTGCAGCGTCTGCGCGAGGATTTCGCCACCCTGCAACGCACGGTCGAGAGCCGCCAGACGCTACGCCAGGCCATGGCGATGCAGGAGCAGACACTCAGCGAGGTAATCGACGAGCTACAGACCCAGGCCTTGCTGAAAATGCCTGCCGACAGCCAGCAAGCAAGCGTACTGGGGCTGATGGACACGCTTG
The DNA here is from genome assembly GCF_000425785.1 of Pseudomonas taiwanensis DSM 21245. Lineage (GTDB taxonomy): Bacteria > Pseudomonadota > Gammaproteobacteria > Pseudomonadales > Pseudomonadaceae > Aquipseudomonas > Aquipseudomonas taiwanensis. The sequence goes on along the minus strand of NZ_KE384450.1, from coordinate 266,987 downwards.
GCCGGCACATAGATGGGGCCAACCAGCAGAGCCAGATGCCGGCCTACACCTTCTCGCCGCTCAGTGACTTCGCCAAGGTCGGGGACTCAGCACTGGATGCGGCCGACAAAGGCCTCGCCCAGTTGCTTGTCGGCCTTGCTCCCCTAGGGCTATCCCGCGCATTGAGAGAGCAGCCCGGCGTCGAACTGGCCAAGTACCGGACCAGCTTGAACGAATACCGCAACGCTGCCCTGGCTGTCGAGCAACTGCAGGAGCGCATGGAAACAATGGGCGATGAGCTGGGCGCCACCAGTCTGGAACTGAGCCAGAGAAAGATCGAGCAGCGAGACAGCGAGGCTCTGGCGGCCCGTTCGCTGCTTACTAGCGTCGCCATGCTGGCTTTGGTGGTGGGCGTGGTGGCCGGCTGGTTGATCACCTTGCAGATCACCCAACCCCTGCGCCAGACCCTGGCCTTGGCTGCACGCATCGCCCGTGGCGACCTCAGTCAACTGGAGCCAGTACAACGGCGCGACGAAATGGGGCAACTCCAAGCGAGCATGCGCGAGATGACCATCAGCCTCCGTGAGCTGATCGGCGGTATCGACCAGGGCGTCAGCCACCTGTCCCAGGCCGCGACACAGCTGGCTGCCAGCAGCGAAGACACCAAGCAACGGATCAATCAGCAACGCGAGGAAACCGACCAGGTGGCCACGGCCATGAACCAGATGAGCGCGACCGTGCAAGAGGTGGCACAGAATGCCGAACAGGCCTCGCTGGCGGCCACCAACGCCGATCACCAGGCACAGCTGGGCGATCAGGTGGTGGCGCAAGCCATTGGTCGCATCGAGCAACTGGCGGGGCAAATGGACCGCTGCCTGGCCGCCATGCAGCACCTTGCCGGAGAAAGCGAGCGGATCGGCAGCATTCTCGATGTGATCAAGTCGGTTTCCGAGCAAACCAACCTGCTCGCGCTGAACGCGGCCATCGAGGCGGCCCGCGCTGGGGAGGCCGGTCGCGGTTTTGCCGTGGTCGCCGACGAAGTGCGCGGATTAGCCCAGCGCACCCAGCAATCGACCGAAGAAATCGAGCAACTGATCGAGAACCTGCACAGCGGGACCGATGAGGTCACCACACTGCTCGACAGCAGCAAGCTCCTGACCGAGCAAAGCGTCGAGTTGAGTCGCAAGGCAGGTTGTGCGTTGAGTCAAATCACCGATACCGTCTCGAGTATCCAGGGCATGAATCAGCAGATCGCCACGGCCAGCGAAGAACAGAGCGTGGTGGCCGAGCAGATCAACCGCAGCGTGATCAACGTCCGCGATGCGTCGGACCAGACCAGTACGGCGAGCGAGCAGACCGCAGCGTCCAGTGGTGAGCTGGAGCAGTTGGGGCGACAGCTGAGGGGGATGGTGGGGCGGTTCAGCCTTTGAGAGGTTGCGGCGCCGGTCTTGAGTCTTGAGGTGTTGCGTGAATCGAGCGCCGCTCGCGCGGCGCATCGCGAGCGAGGCTCGCTCCTACGGCTGTTTCGGGCCAGTTTTCCCTGCGCGAACTGCGCGCGCCTCTGTCAATTGGCCAGAAACGAACGTAGGAGCCTCGCTCGCCATGCGCCGCGAGGGCGGCGCTTGGTCGGATAAACGCTGAAGCACCCCCGGCAAGCGCATGACCTGCATCACGCGCCCCGCAGTTACAGCACCTGCCGCAGAAACGCCTGTGCCCGTGGGTCCTTAGGCGATGCGAAGAACTCCGCTGGCGACGAATCTTCCAGCAGCTTGCCGTGATCGAAGAACAGCACCCGATCCGCCACTTCCCGGGCAAAGCCCATCTCGTGGGTCACGCAGACCATCGTCATGCCCTCCTGGGCCAGGGTCTTCATGACATCGAGAACTTCACCGACCATTTCCGGGTCAAGCGCCGAGGTCGGTTCGTCGAACAGCATCACTTTGGGCTCCATGGCCAACGCCCGGGCAATCGCCACCCGCTGCTGCTGGCCGCCCGAGAGCCGGGACGGATACTCGTTGGCTTTCTGCGCGATCCCGACCTTCTCCAGCAATGCCCGGGCCTTGGCCTCGCGCTCGGCCTTGCCACGCTTGCGCACGACTTTCTGGGCAAGGCACAGGTTCTCGAGCACGGTCATGTGCGGGAACAGGTTGAAATGCTGGAACACCATGCCGACTTCACGGCGGTAGGCGTTGATGTCGGTCTTCGGGTCGTCCAGCTGCAGGCCGTCGATGGCCACGTGGCCGTCGTCGAAGTGCTCCAGGCCGTTGAGGCAACGCAGGAAGGTCGACTTGCCCGACCCCGAAGGGCCCAGCACCACCACCACTTCGCCCTTGGCCACGTGCGTGGTCACCTTGTCCACCGCGCGCACCACTTGGCCACGCGTGTCGAAGACTTTCAACAGGTCACGAACTTCAATCACTTTGCGCAAGCCTCCGCTCGAGCCGGCTGGCCAGGTGCGACAGCGGCAGGTTGATCAGCAGGTAAAGGCCTGCCACGCAGAACCAGATCTCGAAGGTCGAGAACGAGGTGGTAATGGCCTCGCGGCCACTCTTGGTCAGTTCGGTGATGGCGATCACCGAAACCAGCGAGGTGTCCTTGACCAGGCTGATGAACTGCCCGGCCAAGGGCGGCAGCACGCGCTTGAATGCCTGAGGCAGGATCACGTGACGCATCGACTGGCTGGCGTTCAGGCCCAGCGAGCGCGCAGCTTCGTTCTGGCCTTTGGCGATCGACTGTACGCCGGCACGGACGATTTCGGCGACGTAGGCGCCGGTGAACAGCGCCAGGGCCGCCACCCCGGCGAATTCGCGGGACAGGTTGAGCACCGTACCGATGAAGAAGTAGAAGATGAAGATCTGCACCAACAGCGGCGTACCGCGCACCAACTCGACATAGACCGTCGAAAGGTCGCGCAGGGTCGGGTTGCTGGAAAGCCGGCACAATCCGGCAAACAAGCCGATCACCAGGCCAAGTGCCCCGGAAACCACAGAAATCCACAGCGTGGTCCACAAGCCCCACGCCAGAGGACCGGCTGCCCAGTGACGGGTCACACCGATCTGATCGCCTTCGGAGACATCGTCACCGCGGCTCAGTTGCAGGCTGTCCTTGGCCACGTCGAGCACCTGCTGGTCGCCGTTTTCGTCCTTGAGCGTGACACGCGCGGTGTCACCGGAAACGACGATGTCCTGGACCGTGCCGTAGCTGGCGGCGCGCTGGGCTTCTTCGGCCTGGTAGGCGAAGTATTGCGGCACGCGGTTCCAGCGCCACTCGTAGGAAATCATCGAGGTGGCCAGGTACAGGCTGAACGCCAGGCCCACCAGGACCAGCGCGGTCAGCGCATGCCAGGGCCACTGGGCTTTCTTGTGTTTGATCACGAGGGTACTTCCGTAAATGCGAACGCGCAGGGTTTGCCTGCGCGTCGGGGTCAAAGCCTGGGCTTGTGGCCTGGCCTTATTCCATTTCCTTCAGCCAGTCCTTGTTCTTGAACCACTTGTCGTGAATACGATCGTAGGTCCCGTCATGCTTGATCTGGTGCAGGAAGTTGTTGATGAAATTGATGCTGTCGTAGTCGCCTTTCTTCAGGCCGAAAGCCAGTGGCTCGTAGGTGAAGGGCTCGTCGAGGAACAGCAGCTTGCCAGCGCCGGCCTTCTCCACCGCAACCACGTTGTAAGGCGCGTCATAGACGAAGGCGTCGGCCTTGCCGTTGACCACGTCCATCACCGCTTCCTGCTCGTTGTCGTAGCCGTGGTACTTGGCTTTGCTGATCAACTTCTTGGCGACCATCTCACCGGTGGTGCCAAGCTTGGAGGTAATGCGGTACTTCTCGTTGTTCAGGTCTTTGTACGACTTGATCTCGCCCGCCAACTCCTTGCGGATCAGCAGGGTCTGGCCCACGACAATGAAGGGTTCGCTGAAGTTCAGGCGCAGGTTACGTTCCTGGGTCAGGGTCATACCGCTGCCGATCATGTCGAACTTGTCGGTCAGCAGGGCCGGGATGATCCCGTCATAGGCGGTGGAGACCGTCTCCAGCTTGACGCCCATGGACTTGGCCATGGCCTTGAGGATATCGACTTCGAAACCAATGATTTCGCCGCGCTTGTTGGTCATCTGGAACGGCATGTAGGTGGGGTCCATGCCCACACGCAGGGTGCCACGCTTGACCGCGTCATCGATGGCGCCAGCCTGGGCCGCCGTCACGGCGACCAGGGCGGTGACACCGACCAGCAGTCGCGAGAGGTATTTCTTGATCATCACCAGGTCCCCTAGCAAGAAAATAATCGAATCTTATTGTTGGCACGGCCTTACAGGCCTATGCGGAATATCGGAGAAGGATGCTAACGCATGGCGGCTCTGGGACCTAGAGCCGGGGGGGACTTTGTTGGCCAAAATCGGTGGGGCCCGAAACGCTTCGCGGGTAACCCGCTCCTGCAGGGACGTTGAATACCCTGTGGGAGCGGCTCACCCGCGAAGAGGCCCGATCAGGCGCCGACCAGCGCCGGCTGGCCTTCGTTCTCCGGGTGCAGCGGCAACAGCGGCGAATGCGGGTCGTTCTTGATCGAAGCACGCCACACGTCGATCCACGCTGCGTTGTGCTCGGCCCACACCTGCTCGTGCAGGCGGGTGAGCGCCACCGGGTCGCTCAGCAGGGCCAGGCGGGTAGTGAGATCCAGTCCTTTGGGCCCGACCTCCATCGCCTTGGCCACACGCTCGGCACGCAACGCCTCGATCGGCGCAGCCTGCCCGTGACGGGCCGTGGCCATGGCGCAAGCCAGGGCGTTCTGCCGTGGGTCGACCACCGCGCGCACGAAGCCATCGTGCAGGGCGTGCCAGCGGTTTTCATGGGTGTACTGGTCGGTCGCCAGCAGTTCCTGTGGCGTCGCGTATTCCTCAGGGATGAGGAACAGCTTCTCGTCCTTGGCCGCCAGGCCCAGGCGCGTACGGCTGGAGATCACCGAAACCGGAATCGACAGCACCAGCGAGCCGACGATCGGCGCCAGCCACCACAGGAAGCTGGGGTTCAGCCAAGCAACCAGCGCCGCCCAGGCGATACCCAGCAAAGTCTGCGGGCCATGGCGGCGCACCGCCTCGCTCCATGGGGTGGAGTCGTCGTCACGCTGCGGCGAGTTCCAGGTCGCGGCCCAGCCAAGGAAGGCGGCCAGCACGAAGCGGGTATGGAAGATCATCCGCACCGGGGCAAGCAGCATCGAGAACAGCATCTCCATCAGCATCGACAGGGTGACCTTGATGCGACCGCCGTACTCGGTGGCGCCCTTGGCCCAGATCAGGATGACGCTGAGCAGCTTGGGCAGGAACAGCAGCACGATGGTGGTGGAGAACAGCGCAACAGCCTTCTCCGGGTGCCACTGCGGCCACAGCGGGTAGAGTTGGTACGGCTCGATGAAATACTGCGGTTCCATCAGCGTGTTGGTCGCCAACAATGCCGTCGACAGCACCAGGAACAGGAACCACAACGGCGCCGACAGGTACGACATCACGCCGGTGAGGAACACCGCGCGGTGGACCGGGTGCATACCCTTGACCAGGAACAGGCGGAAGTTCATCAGGTTGCCGTGGCACCAGCGACGGTCACGCTTGAGCTCGTCGAGCAGGTTCGGCGGCAGCTCTTCGTAGCTACCCGGCAGATCGTAGGCGATCCATACGCCCCAACCGGCGCGGCGCATCAACGCGGCTTCGACGAAGTCATGGGACAGGATCGCACCGGCGAAGGCGCCCTTGCCGGGCAACGGCGCCAGGGCGCAGTGCTCGATGAACGGCTTCATGCGGATGATCGCGTTATGGCCCCAATAGTGCGACTCGCCCAGCTGCCAGAAGTGCAGGCCGGCGGTGAACAGCGGGCCGTATACACGGGTGGCGAACTGCTGCAGACGTGCATACAGGGTGTCCATGCCCGAGGCTTTCGGCCCGGTCTGGATGATGCCGGCGTCGGGGTTGGCCTCCATCAGGCGCACCAGGCTGCTCAGGCACTCGCCGCTCATGACGCTGTCGGCGTCGAGCACGACCATGTACTTGTAGTCGCCACCCCAACGACGGCAGAAGTCGTCGAGGTTGCCGCTCTTGCGCTTCACGCGGCGACGGCGACGGCGGTAGAAGATGCGGCCGAAACCCTTGGTTTCGCGGCATACGTCCAGCCAGGCCTGCTGTTCGGCGACGGCGATGTCGGTGTCGTTGGTGTCGCTGAGCACGAAGAAGTCGAAGCGGTCGAGGTTACCGCTGGCGGCCACCGACTCGAAGGTGGCGCGCAGACCGGCGAACACCCGCGGCACGTCTTCGTTGCAGATTGGCATCACCAGAGCGGTGCGCGCTTCGGGGGCAATCGGCTCGTTGCCAGCGCTGCTGCCCGAAATCTTGTACTTGTCACGCCCGGTGAGCAACTCGAGGAAGCCCATCAACGCGGTCCAGAAGCCTGCCGATACCCAGCAGAACAGAATGCCGAAGAGGATCAGGATGGACGTCTGCAGCGCATAGGGCCAAACCTGCACCACGGTATCCCAGAGCGGTTGCTGCACGACTTCGTCGAAGTCGACGAACGACCAGCCCTGGTAAGGCAGGATGCCCTTCATGTACCAGCCGGCTACGATGGTCTGGCCGATCATCAAGGCCAGCAGGATGTAGCGGCGAATCGAGCCCACGGTGCGCCAGCGCGCAGGCGGCAGCTCGCGCTTGGGCGGCTGCGGCGCGTTGGTGCGGCCGGTCATGCGCCGCCACATGCGAATCAGTACGTTGGTACGCCACGGCTCGGGCACCACCTTGGTGCGTTTGATCGGCGGGGCGATCTTCAGGCACAGGCGGCCGCTGCCGTCGACGCTGAGCATCTCGGCGTCTTCCAGCTCGGCGGCGCTGCCCACGGTCAGGCGCGGGCCGACCGAGGCCTGCACGGCCTCGGTTGGGTCGGCGGCCGGTTTGGCCGCCAGACGTTGGTGCAGCTCACTGAACGATGTGCAGCTGGCGAGTTCCGCACGCTGCTCGTCGCTCAGTGGTAGATGGGCCAGGTATTCGCGAAGCGACTCTGGCCGTGCGCTTGAGTTACTCATCGGCAGGCAACTGATAGCTCCAGGTCTCGGTCAGCACTTTTTCGGTGGTGGCCGGGGTCCCGTTGGTGGACGCCGCATCGGCGGCAGGTTGTTCGGCCTTGGCTGGCTGTTCGGTCTTGGCGGCCTTCTCAGCCTTGGCATGCTTGGCGGCAGCCTTGTCCTGCTTGGCATCCTTGGCCGGCTCGACCGGAACGTCGCGTACCAATGCCGCGCGCATTTCGGTGGATTTGTTGGCTTCCTTGACCTTCAAGCGCAGGGTCAGGCGCCAGCCCTTGGTCTCGGGGTTGTAACGCAGGTTGTTTTCGACCACCTCGGCGTTGTCGCCAACGCTGATCTGGCTACGCACCGGGGTATCTTCCGGCAAGCTGGCCAGCGCCGGGCCGGCGAAGTCGACCAGGAAGGCCACGCTGCCGTCAGGCTGACGGATCAGGTTGGACTGCTTGACATCGCCCGTGGAGCGCAGGGTCTGCTTGACCCAGCCCAACTCAGGGGCCTGGAACTTGGCATCGTCGATGGTCCAGTGCAGGCGGTAGTCGTACTCGAACGGCTTACCTGGCTCGGGCAGCTTTTCCGGGCTCCAGAACGCCACGATATTGTCGTTGGTCTCGTCAGCGGTCGGGATCTCGACCAGATCGACGGTACCCTTGCCCCAGTCACCCTTGGGCTCGATCCAGGCGCTTGGGCGCTTCTGGTAGTTGTCGTCGAGGTCTTCATAGTCGCTGAACGCGCGCTGACGCTGCATCAGACCGAAACCACGCGGGTTCTCGATGCTGAAGTTGCTCACAGCCAGGTGTTTCGGGTTGTTCAGCGGGCGCCACAGCCACTCGCCGTTGCCGGCATGGATGGCCAGGCCTTCGGAGTCGTGCAGGGCCGGACGGTAGTTCAGGACCTTCGACGGCTGGTTCGGGCCGAACAGGAACATGCTGGTCAGCGGCGCGATGCCCAGGCGGCTGACCTGGTCACGCAGGAACACACGCGACTTGACGTCGACGATGGTGTCGGTGCCCGGACGCAGGGTCAGCTTGTAGGCGCCAGTGGAGCGTGGCGAGTCGAGCAGGGCGTAGATCACCAGGTGCTTGTCGGCAGGCTTCGGCTTCTCGACCCAGAATTCGGTGAAGCGCGGGAACTCCTCGCCCGACGGCAGCGCGGTGTCGATGGCAAGGCCACGGGCCGACAGGCCGTACACGTGGCCCTTGCCCACAACGCGGAAGTAGCTGGCACCAAGCAGGGTCATGATCTCGTCCTGCTTGTCGGCCTTGTTGATCGGGTACAGCACGCGGAAACCGGCGTAGCCCAGGTTCTTGGTGGTTTCCGGGTCATGCGGGACGTCACCGAACTCGAAGCGGCTCGGGTCGTACTTGATTTCCTCGACCTTGGTGGCGGTGACTTCGTTGATCTTCACCGGGGTGTCGAAGTGCATGCCCTGGTGATAGAAGGACAGCTTGAAGGGGGTCTTGTCCGTGGCCCACTCCGCTTTCTCCTGCAGGAAGCGAATCTTCTGGTAGTCGGCGAACTTCATGTCGCGGAAAACCGCAGGCAGGTTGCTTTTCGGTGCTTCGTACTTCTGGCCGGCCAGATCCTTTGCCTTGGCTGCAACATCGTCAAGATTGAATGCCCACAGCTGGCCCGCGCTCATCAGGCCAACCAGCGCCACGCTGGCCATCAGAGCCTTGCGCAACCGATTGCCGGGGATTCTTGATGCATTATGGGGACTAACAATCACGAGCAACCCTCGCCGAAAACAGATCATGAAACCAACGGCCAGCGACCAATGCCGGGTTGGCGAGCACTGTTCGGACCCCGTAAGGGCGCAATGATTCCCCAGACGGATCCAGACAATGCTCAAGTCAGAGTAAAACGAACCTGCGAACGCAGGTCCACGCAGCGCGCGATTATCCAGCAGGTCGCGTTACAACGCATCAGGCTGGAGCAACTATTTATCGTACAAAACCCCTTGTTTTCCTACAAACAAGGGGTTTTTCGACCTCATATTTGTAACATAAATGTTACGGGGCCATCATTGACCAGATGCACCTGCATGTCGGCACCGAAGCGCCCGCTGGCCACATCGGCGTGCTGGCCCTTGGCTTGCTGCAAAAGATAGTCGAACAGCTCGGCGCCCAAGGCAGGTGAAGCGGCTGTCGAGAAGCTCGGACGCATCCCACTTCGTGTGTCGGCGGCCAGAGTGAACTGGGACACCAGCAGCAAACCACCCGCTACATCCTTGAGGGACAAGTTCATCTTGCCCTGCTCGTCGCTGAACACCCGATAGTTGAGCAGCTTGTGCAGCAATTTGTCGGCATGTTCGCGGGTATCCCCAGGTTCGACGGCCACCAGCACCAACAAACCCTGGTCGACGGCCCCGACGATCTCGCCCGCTACCTCTACCCTTGCGCCGCGTACCCGTTGCAACAACCCCTTCATGCTTCTTCCAGTGGCAGATCAAGCAAACGGCGGGCCATCTGGTCGGCGGCACGCACCAGCGCATCGGTGATACCCGGCTCGGAAGCGGCATGACCGGCATCGCGAATGACCTTGAGCTCGCTGTTCGGCCAGGCCTGATGCAGCGCCCAGGCGTTGTCCAGCGGGCAGATCACGTCGTAGCGACCATGCACGATCACCGCCGGCAAGTGGGCGATCTTCGGCATGTCACGGATCAGCTGGTCCGGTTCGAGGAAGGCGTTGTTCATGAAGTAATGGCACTCGATGCGGGCGATCGACAACGCCCGCTGAGGCTCGGAGAATCGATCGACCACCAGCGGATTCGGGCGCAGCGTAGCGGTGCGACCCTCCCAGGTGGACCACGCCTTGGCGGCATGCATCTGGGCGATCTGGTCGTTGCCGGTCAGGCGCTTGTGGAAGGCCTTGACCAAGTCACCTCGCTCCTCCGGCGGAATCGGTGCGATGTAGTCCTGCCAGTAGTCAGGGAACAAGCGGCTGGCACCTTCCTGGTAGAACCATTCGATCTCCTGCGGCCTGCACAGGAAAATGCCGCGCAGGATCAGGCCGTGGACCCGCTCGGGGTGGGTCTGGGCATAGGCCAGGGCCAAGGTAGAACCCCACGAGCCACCGAACAGCACCCACTTGTCGATACCCAGGTGCTTGCGAATGCGCTCCAGGTCCTCGACCAGATGCCAGGTGGTGTTGTTCTCCAGGCTCGCATGAGGCGTGGAGCGGCCACAGCCGCGCTGGTCGAAGGTGATGATGCGATACAGGTTGGGATCGAAGTAGCAACGGCTCTGGGCATCGCAGCCCGCGCCTGGCCCCCCGTGGATGAACACCACCGGCAGACCTTCTGGCGAACCGCTCTCGTCGACATACAGCACATGCGGCGCTTCCACGGCCAGATCGTGCCGGGCGTAGGGTTTGATCTGCGGGTACAGGGTCTGCATTACGCACTCCGTGTGAGGATTTAATCTGCCGTTGGGCATCATAAACCTGAATTGGCCTTTGAGCATGTGTCTATGGATAGATCATGTTATGTGCTTGAGCAGAACAGCGGTCCCTAGCATCGGCGCTTTACCGAACGAGGCGCCCGAATGACCACCTTTAGCGACTTGCCGCTGGATAACCACCAGCACCTTCATCCCCACGACCTTATCCTCGCCAAGCTCCCCACCTGGATGCTCAGCGCTGCGCCACACACGTTCGAGCAAATGCGTGCGGCGATCAAAGACGCGCCACACGGTTTCCTGCAAGCATGCGCCAGCAAACCGACGGTCGCACGCCGCCTGGCCCGCGACTATGAGGTCTACCGAACCGCACAGGCGCAGGCACGGTCCCACTTCGAGTCCTTGCCCGACCTGGAGCAGTTCGCCAGGCAACAGCTGACGGCGGCAATGAAAACGCGATTCGACCTCGACCTGGATGTCACCCAGACCTTTCTGTTCAACGCAAGCAAGGCCCAAGCCTACCAGGCGCCCGTCAATGGCGATCCGCTCATTGGCGCCCAGCGGGCCTTCAGGCTTGCGACGCAGTCCTTGCTGCACTGTGCCCTGCAGAATTTTGAAGCAGCCGAAGCGCTGCCTGGGGGGCTCGATGGCGAAACGCTGGTGTCCAGCGTGCTGGACAGCAACGCTTTCCAGGGGCTTCAACCGACTGGCAACCCTGTGCGGCTTGCGCCACACGCGTTCGCTGCGCGGGTGCGCGAACTGGACATTGGCGGCCAATACCAGGCCTTGATCCAGGACGCTTCGACAGCCCTCGCAGCGGCGGAGCAATCGGCGTTCCGCCTCGAGATCCATAGGGCTTATCTCGGCGAGCTGATCGACCAGACCTTGCATGAAGCCCTTCTGGCCTTCGTCGATCATGGCCAGGGCGACTACCAGGGTGGCTACCTGCGATGCGCGTTCCTCAACCTTTTTGAAATACCGCTTACTGGCGCGCTGGTCATCGGTGTCGTGCCGTCCCCAGAGCAGCTCCTGTGGTACGACGCGACCACCCTGCCCTACCAGGACGTTCTGCTCACCTATCTGCCAGGCGCGCCTATACCCTTGAAGGCCCATGCTGGCGTACACCAGGCTCAGGCGCATCTGCGGGAGCAATTGTGGGCCATGGAGGTGCGCCACCTGCAGCAGGCCGTAGCGGCTCGCGACAGCGCCACGTTCATCACCAGGCTGCGCGATTGCCTGCAACCGATCGACTGGACCACGTACACCCCGAAGCCGGGGCATCAGGGTGGCCAGGCCCAGCGGGTACGCGACCCCGACGCCTGGGTCCCGGTCACCTTGCAACCGATCACCCGTCCGCTCGCCGATGAACTGGCCCGTCAGAAACAGCTTCGGTTCAAGGATGACGCGCTGTTCCATGCCGTACCGACTGCGTTCGAGGACCAGAAAAGTGCGCAGAAACGGCGTGCCTATTTCGAGCAACTGGCATTCACCGCACTGAATATCGGTGCGTTCGTCGTACCCGGCCTGGGCGCGCTGATGCTGGGCCTCTCGGCCATCCAACTGAGTTACGAAGTGTACGAAGGCGTCGAGAGCTGGGCAGACGGCGACCGGGATCAAGCATTCGACTATTTGCTGGACGTGGTGGAAAACGTCGCTCTCCTAGGCGTGCTGGGCGCAACGGGCGGAGCCAATGGCACGCCCGCCATCGAGCGTATTTCGGTGGAAACGCCTTCGTTCATCGAAGCGCTCGAACCTGTCACCCTGCCCGACGGCGATACTCGCCTGTGGCAGCCAGACCTCAAGCCGTTCGCTCATGACATTGTGCTGCCTGCCGGCCTCGAACCTGACGAGGCCGGTCTGTACCACCATGACGGCAAGACCTGGCTACCCATCGACGGCGAAACCTACAGGGTCGAACAGTCACCTCCCCAGAATGAATATCGCCTCGTTCACCCCGTCCGTCCTTTGAGCTATGAACCACCGCTGCGTCATAATGGCGCGGGCGCCTGGTTGCATCCCCTGGACCGCCCCGAGCAATGGCAGGAACTGGCATTGTTCCGCCGCGCCAGCCACCTGAGCACAAGGTTCGATGATCGGACAGCGGTGCGCCTGCTGCGTGTGAGTGGTACCGATGAAGATGTCCTGCGACGGACAGTCATCGAGCAGCACCGACTGCCGGGGCCCCTGCAAGACTCGATGACCCGCTTCGAGTTGTACCAGTCGATCACCCAGCAGCCCGCGCTGACAGAGCCCGGCCACATCCATGCCGCATTCCAGGCGCAGTACCTGGAGCAACCCGTCAGCGTCTTCCCCGGCGCCGATACTGTCCGCTCGCGCTACCCGAACCTCCCGAAGCCGGTCATCGAAGAGCTGCTGCAAAACGTCGTGCCGGACGAACTGGCCGAGCTGCGCACGGGAAGAATCCCTCGGCGCCTCGCCGAAGAGGCCCGCCTGCTGCAACAGCAGGTAAGGCTCAATCGCGCCTATGAAGGCCTGTACCTGGAGAATGTGCGCAACTGGGATACCGACCTGCTGGTCCTGCACACCCTGGAAGGCCTGCCTGGCTGGTCACCCGATATCGCTATCACCCTGGAGCAGCGCCTGCATTCACCGACCCAGGCCGACAGCATTGGCCCGCATGATGCGTCGGGACGCAAAACGATCATCTGCACGCACACCGGTTACGTCGTGGTGGACAGTGACAGCCTCGACCAACCGATTTTCGCTCACGGCTCACTGTACGGGGCTCTATTCGAAGTGCTTGCACCCACGCAGCGCCAGGCGCTGGGCGTAACGCATGGGCAGGCGCTCAAACGATTGGTTCAGCAAGGCACTCCATTAACGCGTGCGGCCTTGCGCAAGGTGCTGGGAATGCAGCCTGTGCGTCCAGGTTTTCGCTCGCCCATGCGCCTGGCGGATGGCCGCATCGGCTACCCGCTGGGTGGCACTCGCCCTCGCATCACCAGCATTTCCCGGCAAACGTTGCTCAACGCCATCCGCCAGATAGGGCTTCACGCACCAGTCCCCAGGCCTGCCGAACAGACCTTGGCCGCCCTGGAAAGCCGAGGCATGACACGCACCTCGATCAACGACCTGCTACAAAACCTGATGGGCCAGCGCAATCAGTTGCACAGCAGCCTCGGGCAATGGCGGCGACTGGCCGAACGCATGCCCCATCAGCCGGCTGATCACTTGGAGCGACTGCTAAGCACCATTTCGCAGTACTGGTACGACAGTGCATTTGCTCCGGCCAGTCAGCCGCTGCGGCTCGAACGCCTGTCCTTGCTCGAATTCCCGCTCAATTTGCCGGAGTTCTTCACCGAGGGCGTTACCGACCTGCAACTGGTCGACACATCACCCGAAGCCTTCGAAGGCTGGACTCGGCACGCGCCACAACTGAACAACCTGCTGCGACAGTTTTCGAACCTGAGGACCTTGGACATCAGCCGCGCCTATCGACCTGATGCGCCGCCCTCTCCGTTCCAGTTCAGCCTGCCACTGATTGCCCAGCACGTTCATTCACTCGAATCGCTCAGCCTTACCCATCAGAACCTGTCGCTGTCGGCAACGGACATCGACAGCCTGATGACACTGACGAGCCTGCGACGCCTGGACCTGAGCGGTAATCGGCTGTCGGAGGAATACCCACCCAGCTTCGACGAACTGACGCTGGATTACCTCGGCCTGGACAATATGAACCTGGACCATTGGCCACGCGGCCTGGGCTACAACGCCGTCAGCCACATACGTCACATTTCCCTGCGCAACAATCAGATCAGGGTGTTGCCCAACCTGCTCCTGAGCAACCGCGTCAGCGTCGCCGAGCATGCCCAGCTCTCTTTGCAGGGCAACCAGATCTTCGAGGACGAGATGCAACGTGTGCTGCTGAGCGAAGATGGTCGCGCAGCCCGCTTCGAAATGGACCAGACCGCCGATTTCAGGGCCCACCTCGCGCTGCTGCTGGAGCGGCGGCAGCAGTTGCGCGACCTTATCGATAACTACGTCAATGCCTCCAGCTCGACCGCTATCCTCAGTCAGGCGGTAATGGCCAGTCGAATGCGCATCGCAACGGCCCTGTCCGATTTCTGGCACAACCAAGAGATCGGCCTGACGCGCTCGCCACTGCGCCTGGAGGGCATTTCACTGGAACATTTCCCCAGGCGTTTGCCCGCGTTCTTCACAGACCAGGTACGCAGCCTCACACTGGAGCGCGTCAGAGGCACCAGCAACCAGTTGAGCGAACTGCTAGGCCGCTTCGCGCAGGTCACTCGCCTGACCGTCGACAGTTATCTCCAGGCACAGCAGACACTGCCGTCGGCACTGCTGCGTCTGCCCAACCTGACCGAACTCGCACTGCGCAACTCGGGGCTGGAGATCGACCAGGCCGTACTCGATACGCTTGGGCGCCTGCACAGCCTCGATACACTGGACCTCAGCGGTAACCGGATGGGCCAGATCACCACCACGCCGCCGGCCCTGCGCTCGTTGCGTCGACTGGACCTGAACGAGATGGGCTTGAGGCATTGGCCCAGCTGGGTCGACAGTCTGCTTCCCCTGGAGATGCTGGACCTGAGTGACAACCGCCTCACCGAATTGCCGGCGAATGTCCTGGCCAACCTCGATAGCGACCTTCCCATCAGCTCGATCCTGTTGCTGAACAACCCACTGACCGACGAAACGGTCTACCGTGCCCGGCTGTCTTCGGACAGTCAGCGCAGTTTTACCTTCGCCATGGATGCTCCAGACTCTTCGGACGACGGCGATTGGTTCGGCCATTTCCATTCGCCCGTGCTCGACACGCTCAGCGATGAGCCACGCCTGGACGACTGGCTGCTGGCATCGGAGGTCGAAAATCAGGCCATGAGCGATTGTTGGCAGCAACTCGAAGCATCCGGCGCGGCAAACGACCTGTTGATGCTGGTGGGTCGCCTGAAAAATACCGCGTCTTACCAGAACGGCAGCACTCGCCTGGCGTTCTGCGAGCGGGTGCGCAAGGTGCTGGTCCAGGCCTTGCTCAACCCGGACGACCTGGTGTTGTTCAACCTCCAGGCCAGGGAAGCCCTGCCCCAGGAGAACGGTAGCCAGACCTGCCATGACGGGGCACTGCTGGCTTTCAAGAACATCGAGTTCTACATGGCCAACCAACGCTTGCAGATCGACGGGGTCGATTCCGAGGCCAACCTGTACCGGGAGGTACGACGCCTGTATCGCCTGCACACGCTGGACGAAGTGGCCAAGCGGGAGACCGGCGACAGGGACGAAGCGGAGGTGCGCCTGACCTACCTGCGCGAGTTGAACGTCCCCCTGGAACTCGGCCAACCCGTGGACAGCCTGCGCTATGCGATCAACGCCAGCATCGAGGAACTGACCGATGCGGAGTTGCAGGTACAGCGTGGCGAACTGGGCGAGGACTTCCTGCACTTCGCCGAAGGGAACGAGCGCTGGGTGCAACACCTGCGCCTGACCCACGCCGAACGGTTCGCCGATATCGAGAACACCTATCGCGCCCAGGTAACCGAACTGTCGGAGCAACATGCCGACAGCCCGCTCAGCACCCTTACCGAAGCGCTCGAAGCCTTGGATCGCAGCAAGAAAGCTCGCGAATCACGGCTGATCCGTGAACTCACCGCTTTTGCAAACCCTGATCGCCGACCACGCTCGACAAGCGCGTAGCCGCCACCCACCTCACCAGGCCAGCCTGCGCAGACTGCTCCACGGCACTGCGCAGGCCGTACCCGGCCATCAGCCAGGGTAGCGTCCACGCCCCCAATCGAGCATCGCCGTGAGCAATTGCCTCAGCACCTTCTGGGTTGGCGCTGCGAGGTCTTCGCGGTAGGCGAAGGGTTCCACCTCCTCCATGTAGGTACTTTGCGCCAGCTCAAGCTGCACCGCATGGACATGCGAGGCCGGCTGACCGTAGTGACGGGTGATATGCCCGCCCTTGAAACGCCCATTCAGAACGTGGGTGTAACCCTTGGCCTCGGCGCAAACCTTCTCCAGCCGCTCGGCCAGCTGAGCATCGCAACTGTTGCCGTTGAAGGTCCCCAGGTTGAAGTCGGGCAACGTGCCGTCGAACAAGTGCGGAATCACCGAACGGATCGAGTGGGCATCCCACAACAGGGCGTAGCCATGGATTTCACGCAGGCGCGCCAGCTCGTGACGGACAGTGTCGTGGTAGGGACGCCAAATTCGCTCCAGGTAGGTCTTGCGCTCTTCGCCACTGGGCGCCAGGCCGTCCTTGAACAGAGGCTCGCCGTCGAACAGCGTGGCCGGATAAAGGCCAGTGGTAGCACCAGCGTACAGGGGCTTGTCATCGTCGGGACGATTCAGGTCGATGACAAACCGCGAGTACTCCGCCGCTACGACGCTGGCACCCAGCTCACGGGCAAAATCGTACAACCGGGGGATATGCCAGTCGGTATCCGGCAGGCTGCGGGCCTGATCGACCAGCCCATCACGCACCGTGGCAGACAGTTTCAGGCCGGCATGGGGCATGCTGATCAGCAACGGCAGCGTGCCTTGGTGGAAACTCAGTACCTTGTCCATCTCGTCTCGCTCAATTGGAAATCTCGTGACCCATGCGCACGATACGCTTGGGCAAGTCCCCCCCGAGCCAGTAGGCCAGGTCGGCGGGGCGCTCGATCCGCCAGGCGACGAAGTCCGCCGCCTTGCCAGGCTCCAGCGAACCGTGACTGGCCCCCAGGCCCAACGCCATGGCGGCATGCAGGGTCACCCCTGCCAGCGCCTCCTCCGGCGTCATGCGAAACAGCGTGCAGCCCATGTTCAACATCAGCCGTAACGACAGCCCAGGCGAGGTGCCGGGGTTGAGGTCGCTGGCCAGGGCGATTCTCACGCCATGACGGCGCAGGGCATCCATCGGCGGCAGTTGGGTTTCACGCAGGAAGTAGAAGGCGCCTGGCAGCAAGACGGCCACCGTGCCGGCCTTGGCCATGGCAATTGCATCGTCTTCGGTCATGAACTCCAGATGATCTGCCGACAACGCCTGATAGCGTGCCGCCAGGCTCGAACCGTGCAGTGACGACAACTGTTCGGCATGCAGCTTGACCGGCAGGCCCAGTTCGCGCGCCTTTATGAACACCCGCTCCACCTGGTCGGGCGAGAACGCCAGGTGTTCGCAGAAGGCATCCACGGCGTCCACCAGCCCTTCCTCGGCCAGCGCAGGCAGCATCTCGTCACAGATGTGGGCGATGTAGTCATCCGCCCTGCCGGCATACTCCGGCGGCAGGGCGTGGGCCGCCAGGCAGGTGGCGCGCACGGCCACCGGCAGCTCTTCGGCCAAGCGCCGCACGACGCGCAGCATCTTGCGTTCGTTGGCCAGGTCCAGGCCGTAGCCGGACTTGATCTCGATCGCCGTCACGCCATCGCGCATCAGCGCCTGGACTCGCTGCCTGGCACTGGCGAACAACGCGTCCTCGCTGGCTGCACGTGTGGCCCGCACGGTACTGGCGATGCCGCCGCCTTGCGCGGCGATCTCGGCGTAGCTCACGCCTTGCAGGCGCTGCTCGAATTCACCGCTGCGATTGCCGCCAAACACGGCGTGGGTGTGGCAGTCGATCAAGCCTGGAGTGACCCAGGCGCCGTTCAGGTCCACCGTGCGGTCGATCTCTAGCGTCGGCAGTTCGCCACGCGGGCCGATCCATTCGATCAGCCCTGCGCTACTGACAATGGCCGCGTCCTCGATGATCGAGTAGCTGCCTTGGGCCATGGTTGCCGCGTGGCAGTGCTGCCAAAGCGTTCTCATATGGGTACTCCTGTCAGAGGCTTGGCAGCACGCCGGCCGGCAACAGCGCGGTCAATTTGCCTTCAGCCAACAAGGCGCTGGCCACTTCGATGTCCGGCGAGAAGAAGCGGTCGCGGTCATAGTGCGGCACCTCGCGGCGCAGCACCTGGCGCGCCTGCTCCAGTTTCACCGAGGTTTTCAGCCCCTCGCGCAGGTCCAAGCCCTGACAGGCGCCCAGCCATTCGATGGCCAGCACGCCCCGGGTGTTCTCGGCCATTTCCCACAGACGCTTGCCAGCGGCCGGCGCCATGGACACATGGTCTTCCTGGTTGGCCGAGGTCGGCAGGCTGTCGACACTGTGCGGATGGGACAGGGCCTTGTTTTCGCTGGCCAATGCGGCAGCGGTGACCTGGGCGATCATGAACCCTGAGTTCACCCCGCCGTTTTCCACCAGGAACGGCGGTAGCTGGGACATGTGCTTGTCCATCATCAGCGAGATGCGGCGCTCGCTCAGCGCACCGATCTCGGCAATCGCCAGGGCGATGTTGTCCGCGGCCATGGCTACCGGTTCGGCGTGGAAGTTGCCACCGGAAATCACATCGCCCTGCTCGGCGAATACCAATGGGTTGTCGGACACGGCATTGGACTCCACTGCCAGCACCTGCGCTGCCTGACGCAACTGGGTCAGGCAAGCCCCCATGACTTGAGGCTGGCACCGCAGGGAGTACGGGTCCTGGACCTTGCCGCAGTTCTGGTGCGAGCGCGACACTTCGGTCGAGTCGCTCAGCAAATCACGGAAGCAGGCTGCGGTGTCGATCTGTCCAGGCTGGCCGCGCGCCGCATGGATGCGGGCATCGAACGGTGCACGCGAGCCCAGCGCGGCTTCCACGGTCAACCCACCACAGGCGATGGCCGCGGCGAACAGGTCTTCGGCCTGGAACAGCCCGCGCAAGGCGTAGGCGGTGGAGGCCTGGGTGCCGTTGAGCAGCGCCAGACCTTCCTTGGCAGCCAGGGTCAGCGGCTCGAGGCCCGCCACAGCCAGGGCTTGGTTGGCGGGGAGCCATTCACCTTGGTAGCGCGCCTTACCTTCGCCCAGCAAGACCAGCGACATGTGCGCCAGCGGTGCGAGGTCGCCGGAAGCACCGACCGACCCTTTGAGC
This sequence comes from Pseudomonas taiwanensis DSM 21245, assembly GCF_000425785.1. Taxonomy (GTDB): domain Bacteria; phylum Pseudomonadota; class Gammaproteobacteria; order Pseudomonadales; family Pseudomonadaceae; genus Aquipseudomonas; species Aquipseudomonas taiwanensis. The sequence goes on along the minus strand of NZ_KE384450.1, from coordinate 247,663 downwards.
GGGATGTGCGGGTAGACCTCGGCGTTGACCAAGGCAATCAGCGCATCGATCACCTTGCGCCGGATGCCCGAGAAACCGCGGCTCAGGCTGTTGATCTTCAGCACCATGATCAGCCGCACCATGGCATCGTCCAGTGGCGCGCCGATGCCGGCTGCATGGGACAGCACCAGCGAGCGCTGCAAGTTCTCCAGGTCGTGGCTGGCGATACGGGTCGAGGCGAGCAGACCGAAACCGGTGTTGATGCCGTAGGCAGTGCGGTCTTCGGCGATGATGCGCTCGACACAGGCGACGCTGGCGTCGATCCCAGCGTCAGCACTTGGGTCCAGCGTCAGCCGAACCGGTGCATGGTGGATCCGGCGCAATTGGGCCAAAGTCAGGCTGCCGGGAACGAGGTTGAAAGCTTCCATGTGCTGGCTCCTTGTTATTTTCAGTTCAGCGCCGACAGCACAGGCTGCGGCAACCGGGGATCTTTGAGCAGGGCTGCGGCACAGGCGATGTCCGGTGCCAGCCAACGATCCTGCAGGTAGGCCGGAACCTGTTTGCGCAGCAGGCGCCAGGCAGCGTCGGTACCGACGCCGAAGCGCTGCTCCTTGAGAAACTCGAAGGCCTGAGCTGCCAGCAGGTACTCGATGGCGAGGATCTGCGTGCAGTTTTCCAGGACTTGGTGCAGCTTCAAGGCGGCGTTGGTGCCCAGGCTCAGGTGGTCTTCCTGCAAGCCCGAGGTGACGAAGTTGTCGAGCACCGCCGGTTGCGCCAGCTGACGGTTCTGTGCGCACAGCGAGGCCGCGACGTACTGGGCGATCATCATGCCCGAGTTGACTCCAGGGTCGCTGACCAGGAATGCCGGCAGGCCGCTGACATGCGGGTTCACCAGACGGTCCAGACGGCGCTCGGCGATCGAGCCGATCTCGGCCATGGCGATTGCCAGAAGGTCCGCCGCCATGGCCACCGACTGGCCGTGGGGGTTGGCCTGAGAGACCACGCGGAAATCGTCCGGCGTGCCCAGCAGCAACGGGTTGTCGTTGGCACCGTTGAGTTCCGCCTCGATCTGCCGCACCGCGTGGGCCAATTGGTCACGGGCAGCGCCATGCACCTGCGGGATCGAACGAATGCTCAGCGCATCCTGGGTGCGGATACCCTTGCTGGTGGCGATCACTTCGCTGCCTTCGAGCAAGGCGCGCAGATTCGCACCCACCACCTGCATGCCCGCATGAGGTTTGAGGGCGATGATCTCGGGGTCGAAGGCGGCGATCTGACCACGCAACGCTTCGAAACTCATGGCCCCGATCACATCGGCCCATTGCAGCAAGCGGCTGGCATCGTCCACGGCCAAGCTGGCCAAGCCGGTCATGCACGGCGTGCCATTGACCAGGCACAGGCCGTCCTTGGCACCCAGCTGGACAGGCTCCAGCCCTTCGGCACTCAGGGCCTGGGCGGCTTCCACGACCTGCCCGCGATAGCTGACCCTGCCGATACCCAGCAGGCACACACCGACATGGGCCATGTGGGTCAGGTAGCCCACCGAACCCTGGGACGGCACCTGCGGGGTGATGCCGTGGTTGAGCAGTGCAAGCAGCGCTTCGACCACGCCACGCTGCAGGCCGGACTTGCCATGGCTGTAGTTGACGATGGCGGCGCAGATGATCGCCCTGGTCTGCTCATCGGGCAGCGCCGGCCCCACGCCGCAGGCGTGACTGAGCAAGGTGTTGCGCGACAGCGCGCTCAGTTGCTCGCCTTGCAGCGATACGTTGCACAGCGCGCCGAGGCCGGTGTTGACCCCATAGGCACGCTCACCACTGTCGACGATATGCCGCACGATGGCCTGGGCGTTGTCGATACGCGCCCACACCAAAGGTGCCAGCTCAAGGCGCGCGCCATGGCGGGCGACGGCGGCGATGTCCTGCCAGCGCACCGGGGCGCCAGTGATGACGACGGTTTCAGCTTGCGACATGGCGCTCCTCATACCGCAACCGCGCGGCGCTGGACAAAACGGTCGACGTATTCGTCGGCCGGGTTGTGAAGGATCTGGTGCGGCGTACCGACCTGGATCAGGCGGCCATCCTTGAGAATGGCGATGCGGTTGCCAATGCGCACGGCTTCATCCAGGTCATGGGTGATGAACACGATGGTCTTGTGCAGCGTTTTCTGCAGTTCGAGCAATTGGTCCTGCATTTCAGCGCGGATCAGCGGGTCCAGGGCGCTGAACGCCTCGTCCATGAGGATGATGTCGGTGTCCGCCGCCAAGGCCCGGGCCAGGCCGACGCGCTGGCGCATGCCGCCCGACAGCTGGTGCGGATACTTCTTCTCGTAGCCCTTCAGACCGACGGTCTCGATCCACTGCTGAGCGCGCTCTGCGCACAGTTGCTTGCTCTCGCCCCGCACCTTCAGGCCATAGGCGACGTTGTCCAGCACGTTGCGGTGCGGCAACAGGCCAAAACTCTGGAACACCATGCTGATCTTGCGCCGGCGAAACTCGCGCAATGCTTCCATGTCGTATTTCAGAATGTCCTCGCCATCGACCAGGATCTGCCCACTGGTGGGGTCGATCAGCCGGTTGAAGTGGCGCACCAGGGTCGACTTGCCGGAACCGGACAAGCCCATGATTACGAAGATCTCGCCGCTGCCGATGGATAGCGACAGGTCGTTGACCCCGACCACGCAACCCGTCTGCGCCAGCACCTGCTCCTTGCCCTGCTTGTTGCGGATCAGTTGCAAGGCTTCCTCGGCACGGTCGCCGAAGATCTTGAAGACGTTCTTCACCTCGATCTTGCTGATCGCCTGCGTGCTCATTTGCTCACCTCGTGGCGTGGCCGGCCATAGGCCTGGGTAATGCGGTCGATCACCACCGCGAGAATGACGATCGCCAGACCCGCTTCGAGGCCGCGGCCGACGTTCAGGGTCTGGATACCGACCAGCACGTCTTCGCCCAGCCCCCGGGCGCCGATCATCGAGGCAATCACCACCATCGACAGCGCCATCATGGTGGTCTGGTTGATGCCGGCCATGATGCTGGGCAATGCCAGTGGCAACTGCACGCCGAACAGCTGTTGCCAGCGGTTGGCGCCGAAGGCGTTGATGGCCTCCATCACTTCACCGTCGACCTGACGAATCCCCAGGTCGGTCAGGCGGATCAGGGGCGGCGCGGCGTAGATCACCGTGGCGAAGATCGCCGGCACCTTGCCCAGGCCGAACAGCATCAGCACCGGAATCAAGTACACGAAGCTTGGCATGGTCTGCATGATGTCCAGCAATGGCATCAACACTGCGCGCAAGCGGTTGCTGCGCGCCGACAGGATGCCCAGCGGAATGCCCACCAGCACCGAGATCACGGTGGCGACCAGCATCAGTGCCAACGTCTGCATCAACTTGTCCCAGAGGCCGACAGCGCCGACCAGGAACAACAAGCCGGTGATCACCAAGGTCGGCAGTACACGCCGGGTGGCGTGCCAGGCGATGACCGCCACCACCCCCAGCATCAGCCACCAGGGTGTGGCACGCAGCAGGCCTTCGAGACTGACGATGGCCCATAGCAGGGTGTCGGAAATGTGCCGGAACACATCGCCGTAGTTGGTCACCAGGGCGTCGACCCAGCCGTTGACCCAGTCGGCGATGGAGAATGTCAGGTTGTCAGGAAACATAGGTTCCACTCATCAGCTGAGGACGCTCAGAGCGCCGCGTTGATCTTCTTGGCGGCATCCGTGCTGACCCAGGACTGCCAAACTTCAGGATGTTCCTTGAGGAACGTCTTGGCCAGTTCTGGCGATTCGATCCGATCCTTGGTCATGCGCGCCAGGTTCTGGTTCAGCAGGTCGATCGGCAGATTGACCTTCTCCAGCACCGCGACCAGTTCGGGGGCTTGCTCGTGGAACGCTTTCGACAGACCGACCTTGATGGTCACGGACTTGTCCACGCCTTCCTTCTCTTGCAGCTTGACCAGGTCGACCTGGCCCATCAGCGGGGTTGGGGTCCAGTAGTAGAAAAGAATCGGCTCGCCGCGCTTGTAGCTCGACAGCACGGCAGCATCCAGTGCCGGGCCAGTACCTGGACGGAAGTTGGTGTAGCTGCTTTCCAGGCCGTACTCCTTGAGCATCTTGGTGTTGTCCAGCTCACAGGTCCAACCGGCAGGGCAGTTGTAGAAGCGGCCTTTGCTCGGCTCCTCCTGGTCCTTGAACACGCTGGAATACTTGGCCAGGTCGGCGACGTTCTTCAGGTCTGGCGCCTTGGCTTCGAGCTTGCGCTTGGCATCGCCCTCGATCACGTAGCGCGGCACGTACCAGCCCTCTTGCGCGCCCACCACAGGGGCGCCGACACCTACCACCTTGCCGGCGGCTTCGGCCTTGTTCCAGACCTCGCTGCGGCCTACCCACTCCTCGGCGAACACCTGGATGTCATTGGTGCCCAGGGCGTTCTCCATGGTGATGGAGTTGCCGGGCAGGCTGTCGGTCTCGCAGCCGTAGCCGTGCTTTAGCACGAACTGCATCACGTCGGTCAGCAGCATGCCGCTTTCCCAGTTCAGCCCGGCGAACTTCACCGGCTTGCCGGATTCACACCAGCCCGCGGCCTGGCTGCTACCGGCAGCACCGAGCAGACCAAGGGCGAACAGCGAGGCGAGCAGGGTCTTGTTGGTTTTCATTGCGTGACGCTCCCAAACTTGAAAGTGGAAATCGGCAGGGCTCGAAAAAGGGGGACGAGGCCACGTGACGGACCATTGCCGGCAAATCGGCTCCCTCAGGGCTCAACACCGTACCTGTAGGAGCCGGCGTACCGGCCATGGTCTGCACAGCAGCCTCAGGGCCCGTCAGCCAGTGATCATCGGCAGGTTCAGCCCCTGCTCTTTGGCGCAATCAATCGCAATCTGATACCCCGCATCGGCATGGCGCATCACGCCAGTGGCCGGGTCGTTGGTCAGTACGCGGGCGATACGCTCGGCGGCTTCGTCGGTACCATCGCAGACAATTACCATGCCCGAATGCTGCGAGAAGCCCATCCCCACGCCGCCACCATGGTGCAGCGACACCCAGGTGGCGCCACTGGCGGTGTTCAGCAGGGCGTTGAGCAGCGGCCAGTCGGACACCGCATCCGAGCCGTCGCGCATGGCTTCGGTTTCGCGGTTGGGGCTCGATACAGAACCCGAGTCCAGATGGTCACGGCCAATCACGATCGGTGCCGACAGTTCGCCGCTGCGTACCATTTCGTTGAACGCCAGGCCCAACTTCGCGCGCAGACCCAGGCCAACCCAGCAAATACGCGCCGGCAGGCCCTGGAAACTGATGCGTTCGCGGGCCATGTCCAGCCAGCGATGCAGGTGGGCATCGTCCGGGATCAGTTCCTTGACCTTGGCGTCGGTCTTGTAGATGTCCTCGGCGTCGCCGGACAGCGCCGCCCAGCGGAACGGGCCGATGCCCCGGCAGAACAGCGGACGGATGTAGGCCGGCACGAAGCCTGGGAAGTCGAAGGCGTTGCTCACACCCTCTTCCTTGGCCATCTGGCGGATGTTGTTGCCATAGTCGAAGGTCGGGATGCCCTGTTTCTGGAAGTCGAGCATGGCCTGGACGTGCACGGCCATGGACTGCTTGGCGGCCTTGACCACAGCGGCGGGCTCGGTCTGGGCGCGATCACGGTACTGCTCCCAGGTCCAACCGGCTGGCAGGTAGCCGTTGAGCGGGTCGTGGGCGCTGGTCTGGTCGGTGACCATGTCCGGACGTACGCCACGCTTGACCAGCTCGGGCAGGATCTCGGCGGCGTTGCCGTGCAGGGCGATGGAGATGGCCTTGCCTTCGGCGGTGTACTTGGCGATGCGCGCCAGGGCATCGTCCAGATCGGTGGCCTGCTCATCCACGTAGCGGGTCTGCAGGCGGAAGTCGATGCGGCTCTGCTGGCATTCGATGTTCAGCGAGCAGGCACCTGCCAAGGTCGCGGCCAGCGGCTGGGCGCCGCCCATGCCGCCAAGGCCGGCGGTCAGTACCCACTTGCCCTTGAGGCTGCCGTTGTAGTGCTGGCGGCCTGCTTCGACGAAGGTTTCATAGGTGCCCTGAACGATGCCCTGGCTGCCGATATAGATCCAGCTGCCAGCGGTCATCTGGCCGTACATGGCCAGGCCCTTCGCATCCAGCTCGTTGAAGTGTTCCCAGTTGGCCCAGTGCGGCACCAGGTTGGAGTTAGCGATCAGCACACGCGGGGCGTTGGCGTGGGTCTTGAACACACCGACCGGCTTGCCCGATTGCACCAGCAGGGTTTCGTCGTCATTCAGGTTGGTCAGGCTCTCGACGATCTTGTCGTAGCACGCCCAATTGCGCGCGGCGCGGCCAATACCACCGTATACCACCAACTCCTTGGGGTTCTCCGCCACTTGTGGGTCGAGGTTGTTCATCAGCATGCGCAGCGGCGCTTCGGTCAGCCAGCTTTTGGCGGTCAGCTTGTTGCCACGCGGGGCGCGGATCTCGACGTCACGGAATTTGTTCAAGTTGTTGTCAGTCACGAAAAGTGCTCCTTGAGCGATCTATCCAAACCCGACGTGATCGGCGGGCCAGTGGTGCGTTGGGTCAAACGCGAGAGGGACGGCCTATCCACTTTCGCGCACTTGGCTTTACTTGTACATACAAGCATATGCAATTGAATTGCCAAGTCACTTTTCCCAGCGCGCGACAGCGGCCCCGCGGCTGCTTGAAAGCCACGTCATTCAAGGGTTACGGGATGTGAGAAAAATCTGGGGAGGCGTTGCGGTAGAGGATTCAGGCCAAGGCGGCATTGCGCCACCCTGGGGCATTCGGTAACAAATTGTGCGATCGCAGTGCGTTACCGGGAAACGTCGCTCAGTTCGATGACACAGCACAAGCCAGTGATCGCCAGTTCCATCAGGCGCTCATTACCGCTCAGGTGCAGGCAGTCATAGCGGTCGAGGTTATCCACAGGCTGGCCACCGACACTGACTTGCAGTTGCGCCTGCCCGCTGAACACCAACACAGTGCCGGCAGCACTGAACAGCCGGGTACTGCCGTTGAACCATTGCAGGCGCGCACGGTAACGCTCGGGGGCATAGATGAGGTTGAAATCACGGATCGGCCCACCCAGCAGGTGACAACTCACCTGGCTCTGGCCATCGAAGGCGAACGCATCGAGCGGTAACAATGGCCGTGACGCGACGCCATCGACACTGAGGCGCATGCCGTCACCCTGCAGCACGGTGATGATCCGCTGGTAGCCGGCGAAGCTGGAAAATCCGCCGGATGCTTCAATGTCGGCAATGGAAAGGCGCCAGCCGAAACCGTCCAGGCCATCACCCGCATCGCGCGTGATTTCTTCGGTGAAACCGCCACCGTTCTTCCAAGGCATGCGCGGGTAGTCCCGTGCGCGTAACAACTGCAGCTGGCTCATTTGCTGAAACGTCCTTCCAGGCGATGACGGGAACCGGGGTGAATCAACCGAGCGGCGGTCACGGGCAGACGACCGGACCAAGTACGCCGACGGATCAGCAGGCAAGGCTCGCCACGCTCGATCTGCAGTAATTGGCACTCATCGGGTTCGGCGAGAATGGCCTCGACCACATGCTCGCCTTCTGTCAGTGGCGCAACCTGGGACAGGTAGGCATACGGGGTCTGCCGGGTAAAATCCTGCTTGAGGTAGTCCGGGGCGATGGCAGCGTTGACATAGCGGTCCTCGATTTGCACCGGTACGCCATTCTCGTAGTGCACGATCAGCGAGTGGAACACCCGCTGGCCTTCGCGCATGTCCAGGGCCAGCGCCCGCTCGGAACCGGCCGCCTCTTCGGCAAGGGTGATCACCTGACAGCTATGCTGGTGGCCCCGGGCGGCAATTTCGTCGGCGATGTTATGGACTTCGAACAGTGCCGAGCGGGTCTTGGGTTCGGCGACGAAGGTACCTACGCCCTGCATGCGGACCAGCAAGCCCTCTGCGGTCAGCTCGCGCAGGGCGCGGTTGATGGTCATGCGACTGAAGCCCAGTTCGCTGACCAGCTCGCTTTCCGAGGGAACCCGGTGGTGTGGCGGCCAGCTGCCGTTTTCGATCTGCTGGACGATCATCTGCTTGACCCGGGCATACAGCGGCGCCGGCCCTTCGCCCATCTGGGCGACCAGCGTGGAGACAGGAGGTGTCGGCACGGCGTTTGGTCCTTGTGCGAATTGATTGAGCGGTAGCTTGCCGGAGTTTACCCGGCAGGCAAACGGCTGTATATGTATATACAAGCTGAACAATAACAGGATCGCCACATGCCCGCCTACTTCGCCGAACGCGCCCTCCTGCCCAACGGTTGGGCTAACGATGTCCGTCTGGAGGTCGCTGTCGATGGCCACCTGACAGACGTGCAAGCCAATGCCAGCGCTGAGGGCGCCGAACGGTTGCACGGGCCGCTGTTGCCGGGCATGCCGAACTTGCACTCCCACGCATTCCAGCGCGCCATGGCAGGCCTGGCCGAGGTGGCCGGCAATCCCAACGACAGCTTCTGGACCTGGCGCGAGCTGATGTACCGGATGGTCGGCAAGATCTCGCCGGAGCAACTGCACGTCATCGCCCGCCAGCTTTACATCGAGATGCTCAAGGCCGGTTATACCTCGGTGGCCGAGTTCCACTATGTCCATCATGACCAGGCAGGAAAGGCCTACGCCGACCCCACCGAGCTGTCCCGGCGCATCAGCGCCGCCGCCACCAGCAGCGGTATCGGCCTGACCTTGCTGCCCGTGCTTTACAGCCATTCAGGCTTCGGCGGCCAGGCCCCCAATGAAGGCCAGCGCCGCTTCATCAACACCACCGAACAGTACCTGGCCCTGCAGGCACAGCTCGCCCCTGTCCTGGCGGCCCAACCCGCGCAGCAGCTCGGCCTGTGCTTCCACTCCTTGCGTGCGGTTACCCCTGGGCAGATCGACCAGGTGCTGGCAGCGACCAATCAGCAGTGCCCGGTTCACATCCACATCGCCGAACAGCAGAAAGAAGTGGATGACTGCCTGGCCTGGAGCGGCCTGCGCCCACTGCAGTGGCTGTACGAGCACGTAAGCGTCGACCCGCGCTGGTGCCTGGTACATGCCACCCACGCCATTGCCGATGAAGTGGCGGCCATGGCCCGCAGCGGTGCCGTCGCAGGCCTGTGCCTGACCACCGAAGCCAACCTGGGTGATGGCATCTTCCCGGCGGTGGATTACCTGGCTGAAGGTGGACGACTGGGCATCGGCTCGGACAGCCATGTCTCGCTGAGCGTAGTGGAAGAACTGCGCTGGCTGGAATACGGACAGCGCCTGCGGGACCAGCGGCGCAACCGTCTGCATGGTGAACGCCAGCCGATGGTGGGACGTACGCTGTATGACGCAGCGCTAAGCGGCGGGGCCCAGGCGCTGGGCCAGACCATCGGCACCCTGGAACGGGGCAAACGGGCCGACTGGCTCGTGCTCGACGGGCAGGACCCGTACATCGCCACTGCCGATGGCGACGCCATTCTGAACCGCTGGCTGTTTGCCGGTGGAGATCGTCAGGTACGGGATGTAATGGTCAATGGTCAGTGGGTAGTGCGTCAGGGGCGACATGCCCAGGAAGAGGAAAGCGCGCGGGCGTTCGCACAGGTGTTGCGGCAGCTGTTGGGATGACGTGTCGAGAAATGGCCCTTTCGCCGGCAAGCCGGCTCCTACGAGGAGCTGGATGCCGGCGAGGAGGCTGGCATCAATGCATCTGCACGATCTGCTTGTCGGCCGTGCGCCAGATCAAGCGACTGGTGTCATAACCCTGCTGCCGGGCTTTGGACAACAGGTTCTCGCGCTCCCAGGCCGGCAAGGTCGGCGTGCGCGAAAGAATCCACAGGTACTTGCGGTCCGGGCTGCCGACGATTGCCGTGCGGTAACGGTCATCCACGTACAGGATCCAGTACTCGCCCTTGGTCAGACCCGGTACCAGGCGGGTGAACCAGTTATCGAATTCCACCCATAACTTGTCGGTATGGCCAGGCTCCTGAATGTTGGCATGCCCCTCGGCGCGCAACCACTCGTCGCCCATTGTCCGGCACCGGTTGAGCACGCCATACGAGCCATCCTGCTTGAGGTTGTAATGGGCCTCTGACTGGGCACATTCGCTCTGGTAAGGCATTGGCAGTCGGGCCAGCTCGTACCACTTGCCTTGGTAACGCTTGAGGTCGACGTTGCCTGCGGTCTTTGGTGCCAGCGGGTCGTTGGCCGACGTGGCGCACCCCCCCAGCAGCATCACCAGGCACAGACCCAGCAGCAGGTGCAGACGCTTCATTTGAGACCCTGCCCTGAGTACATCAGAACCCTGTCAGCTGCGTACTGCACGCTGATGAAGCTCTTTTCGTCCCCCCAGGTGCAGCTGCTCATGCCCAGTGCGCCAGAGCACTCGGTGGGCGTGCCGAGCAGTTGCTCGACCTCGGCCTTGTTCATACCGGCCTTGAGCTTGGAATAGTTTTCCTGATTGATCTTGCTGCACGCAGTCAGGACGACGCACAAGGACAACAGGGCGAGGGAACGCAACGACATGAAGGGACACTCCTGGACAAGTAGGTGCAGGCGAGTGGCCTGCAGTGTCCTTCGACGGGAAAAACCCTCCCTGGTTCCCTGGATGCCACCCTTTACACATGCACCGTCGGTCGGCTGGCGCTGCGCAAACGATTAAGGTTTCCTTGCGCCAGGTCGACACAGCGAGCGGCGCTGTGGCGGATTGCCACACCCTCTCCCTCCGACTTGCCTTGCGCAGACCGTATTCATGACCAAGAACCTGAAGTTCAGCCACAAGATTCTGCTGGCCGCCGCCCTCGTGGTAGCGGTCGCCTTCACCTGTTTCGTCCTGTTCAACGACTACCGACAACGTCAGTCGCTGCGCAGCGATACGCAAGCTACCCTGAGGGACCTGGGCAATCTGACGGCGGGCAACATCCACAACTGGCTCGACAGCCGCATCCAACTGCTCGACTCGCTGGCCCAGCAAGTCGCGCTGGACGGCCCTGGCAAGGCCAGCCTCGACCGCAGCCTGTCGCTGCCGGTGTATGGCAGCAACTTCCAACTCACCTACTTCGGCGGCCAGGATGGCAGCATGCAGTCGGTACCGGTCGGCAACCGCGCCGCCGACTACGACCCTCGTGCAAGAGGCTGGTACAAGGCCGCCAGCGCCGCCAACCGGACCATCGTCACCGAACCCTACATCTCGGCATCCGCCGGTAAGCTGGTGATCACCCTGGCCACGCCGGTGCAACAGGCTGGCAAGCTGATTGGCGTCAGCGGCGTAGACACCGACCTGCAGACCATCAGCAACCTGATCAACACCCTGGACTTCGATGGCCGCGGGCATGCATTTATCGTCAACGGCGAAGGCAAGATCCTGATCCACCCCAAGGCCGAACTTGCGCTCAAGACCTTGGCCGACGTCTATCCAGGCACTCCGCCGCGCACCACCAGCGGCCTGCAGGAGGTCGAGCTGGACGGGCGCAAGCAGTTCATCAGCTTCACCCATGTCGACGGCGTACCCTCTGCTGATTGGTACGTGGCACTGGTCCTCGACCAAGACGCGGCCTTCGCCATGCTGGGCGAGCTACGCACCTCGGCCATCGTCGCGACCCTGATTGCGGTGGTGGTGATCATTGGCCTGCTGAGCCTGCTGATACGCGTGCTGATGGAGCCACTGCACTTGATGGGACGCGCGATGCATGACATCGCCGAAGGTGAAGGTGACCTGACCCGCCGCCTGACCATTCATGCTCAGGACGAATTCGGCAGCCTCGGCAAATCGTTCAACCGCTTCGTCGAGCGAATCCACGAGTCCATCCGCGAAGTCGCCTCGGCCACTGGCCAGGTCAATGCGGTAGCGGCACAGGTGGTGTCGGCCTCCAATGCCTCGATCGACAATGCCGACCAGCAGTCCAGCCGCACCAGCAGCGTGGCCGCGGCCATCAACCAGCTGGGTGCCGCGGCCCAGGAAATCGCCCAGAACGCGGCGCTGGCCTCGCAGCATTCCAGCGAAGCACGAGGCCTGGCCGAGGATGGCCACCAGGTGGTTGGTCGCACGATAGAGGTGATGAACCAGCTGTCGGCGCGCATCAGCGACTCCTGCGGCAACATCGAAACGCTGAACGCACACACCGCGAACATCGGCCAGATTCTCGATGTGATCAGCGGTATTTCCCAGCAGACCAACCTGCTGGCGCTCAACGCCGCGATCGAAGCTGCTCGCGCGGGCGAGGCCGGACGTGGTTTTGCCGTGGTGGCCGATGAGGTACGCAACCTGGCCCATCGCACCCAGGAATCGGCACAGCAGGTACAGCGCCTGATCGAAGAGCTGCAGGCCGGCGCGCAGGTGGCGGTCAGCACCATGAACCAGAGCCGACAGCACAGCGACCACAGCGTTGGCATCGCCAATCAGGCGGGTGAACGGTTGAGCAGCGTGACCCAGCGCATTGGGGAAATCGATGGCATGAACCAGTCGGTCGCGACCGCTACCGAAGAACAGACTGCCGTGGTGGAGTCGATCAACGTCGACATTACCGAGATCAATGCATTGAATCAGGAAGGCGTGCAAAACCTGCAGAGCACCTTGCGTGCCTGCACCGACCTCGAACACCAGGTGGAGCGGTTGAAACAGCTGGTGGGGAGTTTCCGGATCTGAGATGGCGGGCCGCATCGCCGGCAAACCGGCTCCTACGCGTCTTGTGGGAGCCGGCGCACGGCGCTAGAACCTGGACCCAGGCTCCAGCAGAAAGTCCATCTCTTCACTGGTGCTCGGCCGCCCCAGCACCAGGTTGCGATGCGGGAAACGCCCGAACCGGGCAATTACCCGCTGGTGCTTTTCGGCATAGTCGAGGAACCCTTCGAACAACCGGCGGTTCGCCTCCGGCTGTTCATCGAGCAGGATCTGGTAACGCTCGACGCACAGGTTCTGCCAGTCCAGCACCTCGGCATGCTCCAGCACCAGCAGCACGAACACCCGCTGAATAGGCAGCAGCTGGTAATCCCAGTCCTTCTGCAGCCCCTGCATGGCAACCACCTGGGCACGCCGGTCGCCGTCGAAGGCGCGCGGCGTGTCGCGGTAGATCATGCGCGGCAGTTGGTCCAGCAGGATCAGCAGGGCCAGCCAGCCTTGCGGGCTTTGCTGCCATTCATCGAGGCCGCCGGCCAAGGCCTGCTCGACGAGCTCGCCGAACAGCGCCTGAGCCTCGCCGTCGTGGTGTTTGCCGAACCACAACGTGCTCTTCTCGTCAGCCACGGCCTGGGGACTGGTGCCCCAACCGAACCACCACTCCAGCAACGGCTGCCAAGGTGCGAGCATGTCTTACTCCTTGTGGTAAGCGGTAACGCGCTCGACCTCTTCCTTCGAGCCCAGGATGACCGACACGCGCTGGTGCAGGCTTTCTGGCTGGATATCGAGGATGCGATCGTAACCGTTGGTGGAAGCGCCACCCGCCTGCTCGATGATGAAGGACATCGGGTTGGCTTCGTACATCAGGCGCAGCTTGCCCGGCTTGCTCGGCTCGCGCGCGTCGCGCGGGTACATGAACAGGCCACCACGGGTCAGGATGCGGTGTACGTCGGCCACCATCGAGGCGATCCAGCGCATGTTGTAGTTCTTGTTCAGCGGGCCGGTCTCGCCAGCCAGCAGTTCGCCCACGTAGCGCTGAACCGGGGCTTCCCAGTGACGCTGGTTGGACATGTTGATGGCGAACTCGGCGGTGCTTTCCGGTACGCGAATGTTTTCGTGGGTCAGGACGAAGCTGCCCAGCTCGCGGTCCAGGGTGAAGCCCTTGACGCCATTGCCCAGGGTCAGGATCAGCATGGTCTGCGGGCCATAGATGGCATAACCGGCGGCGACCTGCTGGGTACCTGGCTGCAGGAAGGCTTTTTCGTTCAGGGTTTCGTTCTGGCTCAGGTACTCGTTCGGGCAGCGCAGTACCGAGAAGATGGTGCCGACCGAGACGTTGACGTCGATGTTGGACGAGCCATCCAGCGGGTCGAAGACCAGCAGGTAAGCACCCTTGGGGTATTTGCCCGGGATCTGGTAGGCGTTGTCCATTTCCTCGGAGGCCATGCCGGCCAGGTGACCGCCCCACTCGTTGGCTTCGAGCAGGATCTCGTTGGAGATGACGTCCAGTTTCTTCTGTACTTCGCCCTGCACGTTTTCAGTGCCCATGCTACCCAGCACGCCACCCAGGGCGCCCTTGGACACGTTGTGGCTGATTTCCTTGCACGCACGCGCCACCACTTCGATCAGGAAGCGCAGATCGGCAGGGGTATTGTTGCTGCGGGTCTGCTCAATCAGATAGCGACTCAGGGTAACGCGGGACATGTATGGCTCCGAAAGGATAGGGGGAGAAAACCCCCGCAGTTTACAGGGAGTGTTCAATGCTAGCGAGCAAAGAGACTCATCTTGCTGCCTTGAGTTCAGCCACCGCCCTGCCAATGGTCGGGGCCGGTCGCCGGCAAGCCGTCTCCCGCGCGAGCTTACGGCAGGTGCCGAATAGCCGGCGATGGGCCGCGTCGCGGCCCCTTTGCATCAATCCAGCGCCTTCCAGATTTCGGTGGCGTACTCGCGTATGGTCCGGTCAGACGAGAACCAGCCCATTCGCGCCGTATTCAGTACCGCCATGCGCCACCATTCCTCCGGCTTGTGCCACAACTCCTCCACCCGTCGCTGGGCATCCCAATAGGCGTCGAAGTCGGCGCATACCAGAAACCGGTCATGGGCCACCAGGCCATCGATCAGCCCAGCATAGCGCGAGGGGTCGTCTGGCGAGAACACCCCGCTGCGGATTGCTTGCAATACGTCGCTCAGGCGCGTGGAGGCGGCAATGGCGGCACCGGCACCGAAGTCCCCGGCACGGCGCCGCGTCTCCACCTGCTGGGCGGTCAGGCCGAAGATGAACATGTTGTCGGCACCGACCTGCTCGCACATCTCCACGTTGGCGCCGTCCAGGGTCCCGATGGTCAGTGCGCCGTTGAGGCCGAACTTCATGTTGCTGGTGCCCGACGCCTCGTACCCGGCTGTGGAGATCTGCTCGGAAAGGTCTGCCGCCGGGATAATGCTTTCGGCCAGGCTGACGTTGTAGTTGGGCAGGAACACCACCTTGAGCAGCCCGCGCACGGTCGGGTCGTTGTTGACCACACGGGCGATGTCATTGGCCAGCTTTATGATCAGCTTGGCCTGGTGATAGCTGGCTGCCGCCTTGCCGGCGAAGATCTTCACCCGTGGCACCCACGCGGTACCGGGCTCGGCGCGCATCGCCTGGTACAACGCCACGGTGTGCAGCAGGTTGAGCAATTGCCGCTTGTACTCGTGGATACGCTTCACCTGCACGTCGAACAGCGCCTCGGGATTGACCGTCACCCCCAGGCGGTCCTGGATGATGCTGGCCAGCGCACGCTTGCTGTGCAGGCGCTGGGCGGCGAACTGCTTGCGGAAACTGCCTTTGTCCGCGAAAGGCACCAGATTGGCCAGGCGCCCTTCCGGGTCATCCAACAGCTCTGGCCCCAGCGCCTCGACCAGCATCGCGGTCAGCGGCGGGTTGGACTGATACAGCCAGCGGCGGAAGGTGATGCCATTGGTCTTGTTGTTGATTCGATGCGGGTAGAGCTTGTGCAGCTCAGCGAACACGGTGCTTTTCATCAGCTTGCTGTGCAGCGCCGAAACACCGTTGACGCTGTGCGAACCGAGGAACGCCAGGTTGCCCATGCGCACACGGCGGCCATTGTCCTCCTCGATCAGCGAGACCGCGCGCAGCACGTCGAAATCGTGCAGGCCTTTGGCGCGCAAGGCGTCGATATGGTAGGCGTTGATCAGATAGATGATCTGCATGTGCCGTGGCAGCATGCGCTCCATCAGGGCCACAGGCCAGGTTTCCAGTGCCTCGGGCAACAACGTGTGATTGGTGTAGGCCAGCGTGCCGACGGTCAGCTCCCAGGCCTTGTCCCAAGGCACTTCATGCTGGTCGACCAACAGCCGCATCAACTCGGCCACGGCAATCGAGGGGTGGGTATCGTTGAGCTGGATGGCGGCCGCATCAGGCAGGTTGAGGAAGTCCTTGTGCATGTTCAGGTGGCGGCGCAGCAAATCCTGCAGCGAGGCGGACACGAAGAAGTATTCCTGACGCAGCCGCAGTTCCTGGCCGGCCTCGGTGCTGTCCGCGGGGTACAGTACCCGCGAAATGCTCTCGGCCCTTGCCACTTCGGCCACCGCGCCCAGGTGGTCGCCCGCATTGAAGCGCTCCAAATGCAGCTCTTCCAGCGCCCGGGCACGCCATAGCCGCAAGGTATTGACGCTGGCGCCACGCCAGCCGACTACCGGCGTATCGTAGGCCACCGCCCGCACCGTTTCGCCCGGCCACCATACCTGGCGCTGCTGGCCATTGGCATCGTGTACCGTCTCGACGCTGCCACCGAAGCTGATCGGGTAGATGACCTCTGCCCGCTCGAACTCCCAGGGGTTGCCGAAATCCAGCCAGTTCTCGGTCTGTTCCTGCTGCCAGCCATCGACCACCGCCTGACGGAACAGGCCATGCTCGTAGCGAATGCCATAGCCATGGGCCGCGATGCCCAGGGTCGACATGCTCTCCATGAAGCACGCCGCCAACCGGCCCAGGCCACCGTTGCCCAGCGCTGCATCCGGCTCCAGCAGGCGAATCCGCTCCAGGTCCACGTCCAGCCCTTCCAAGGCTTCACGGGCAATGTCCAGCAGGCCCAGATTGCTCAGGCTGTCATACAGCAGCCGACCGATGAGGAACTCCAGGGAAAGGTAATAGACCCGTTTCTGACTGCGTCTATAGGCGCGACGGGTGTGATCCATCCAGTGTTCGACCATGTGGTCGCGGGCAGCCAGGGCGATGGCTTCGAACCAGTCATGGTCGAAAGCGTGCTCTGGGTCCTTGCCGACCGCATAGGTCAGTTTGGCCAGTACAGCGGCACGGAACTCGGCCACCTCGGCGTCACGTGCTTTGGGTTCCTGGGACATGCGGCATCCTCGGGCAAGTTGACGAAAGCGGAGGGAGAGTGTTGAGACTAGACCCTTCGACAAGGAGTGACAGCACCTGTTCGCAGTTTTCATGCCCGCTTTACGATTCCGGCAAAAGGTTGTTCACAATTTGAACAACTCCGGTATGATCGCGCGCCCCAAGACCGTGATTCACCTCTTAAAAAACGATGAAAACGACCCTGATTGCCGCGGCCGAAGTAGACCGCCTGGAAACCTGGCAGCGCTATGCCAGCCACATGTGCGGGGGCTGCCATTCGACCTGCTGCACCCTGCCGGTTGAAGTGAAGATCAAAGACTTGATCCGCATCGGCGTGGTAGACGAGTTCGAGAAGGACGAGCCGCCGAAGAACATCGCCAAACGCCTGCAGAAAGACGGCATCATCGAGCGTTTCAACCAGAAGTCAGGCATTTTCACCCTGACGCGGATGAGCAACGACGATTGCCTCTATCTGGATCGCAAGAGCCGGCTGTGCACCATTTATGACAAGCGACCGGATACCTGCCGGAACCATCCGAAGGTCGGGCCTCGCCCGGGGTACTGCGCCTACAAGCCCAAGGCCACAACCCGCTGATCGCCTGCCTGCCCTGTTCTCTCAGGAACAGCAGGCAAACAAAAACGCCCCCGGCCTTTCGACCGGGGGCGTTTTCGTTTCAACTCAAGCTAGACGATCAAGCCTTGGCTTTCTTGGCAGCGCGGGTACGCTCGCCTTCGTCCAGGATCTTCTTGCGCAGACGGATCGACTTCGGCGTGACTTCGCACAGCTCGTCGTCCTGGATGAATTCCAGGGCCTGTTCCAGCGTGTGGCGAACCGGCGGAACCAAGGCGATGACTTCGTCCTTGCCCGAAGCACGCATGTTGTCGAGCTTCTTGCCTTTGGTCGGGTTGACGCCCAGGTCGTTGTCACGGCTGTTCAGACCGATGATCTGACCGTTGTAGATATCCTGGCCGTGCTCGATGAACAGCTTGCCACGAGCCTGCAGGGTTTCCAGCGAGTAGGTCAGGGCCTTGCCGGTCTCGATCGAAACCAGAACACCGTTCAGACGGCCGGACATCTGGCCAGGCTTCATGGTGTCATAGCGATCGAAGATCGAGGTCAGGATGCCTGCACCGTTGGTCAGGGTCAGGAACTGGTTACGGAAACCGATCAGACCGCGAGCTGGGACGTTGTACTCCAGACGAACACGGCCTTTGCCATCCGGCGCCATGTTGGTCAGGTCGCCCTTACGCAGGCCCATTTCTTCCATGACCTTGCCCTGGGATTCTTCAGGGATGTCGATGGTGACGTTCTCGTACGGTTCCTGCTTGACGCCGTTCACCTCACGGATGATCACTTCAGGACGGCCTACAGCCATCTCGAAGCCTTCACGGCGCATGGTTTCGATCAGTACCGACAGGTGCAGCTCACCACGGCCGGAAACCTTGAACTTGTCAGCCGAGTCGCCTTCTTCGACGCGCAGGGCAACGTTGTACAGCAGTTCTTTGTCCAGACGTTCTTTGATGTTACGGCTGGTGACGAACTTGCCTTCCTTGCCGCAGAACGGCGAGTCGTTGACCTGGAAGGTCATCGAAACGGTCGGCTCGTCGACAGTCAGCGGCTTCATCGCCTCGACGTGGTTCATGTCGCACAGGGTGTCGGAGATGAACAGCTCGTCGAAACCGCTGATGCAGACGATGTCGCCAGCGGTAGCTTCTTCGACGTCGACACGGTGCAGGCCGTGGTGGCCCATCAGCTTGAGAATACGGCCGTTGCGCTTCTTGCCTTCGGTGTCGATGGCGACGACCGGAGTGTTCGGCTTGACGCGGCCACGGGCGATACGGCCTACGCCGATAACACCCAGGAAGCTGTTGTAGTCCAGCGCGGAGATCTGCATCTGGAACGGGCCGTCGACGTCAACGGTCGGAGCCGGAACGTGGTCGACGATGGCCTGGTACAGCGGGGTCATGTCTTCGGCCATGTTGGTGTGGTCCAGACCGGCGATGCCGTTCAGGGCCGAGGCGTAGACAACCTGGAAGTCCAGCTGGTCGTCGGTGGCGCCGAGGTTGTCGAACAGGTCGAAGATCTGGTCCAGTACCCAGTCAGGACGCGCGCCCGGACGGTCGACCTTGTTGATCACGACGATCGGCTTGAGGCCAGCTTCGAAGGCCTTCTTGGTCACGAAGCGGGTTTGCGGCATCGGGCCGTCCTGGGCATCGACCAGCAGCAGCACCGAGTCGACCATCGACATGACACGCTCAACCTCGCCACCGAAGTCGGCGTGGCCGGGGGTGTCGACGATGTTGATGCGGTAGTCGTTCCAACGGATGGCGGTGTTTTTCGCCAGGATGGTGATACCGCGCTCTTTTTCCTGGTCGTTGGAGTCCATGACGCGCTCGTCGTTGAGCTCGTTACGCTCCAGGGTGCCGGACTGGCGCAGGAGTTTGTCGACCAGGGTGGTTTTACCATGGTCAACGTGGGCGATGATGGCGATGTTACGCAGATTTTCGATCACAACTGTATCTCGATCAGAGGATTCGGGTTGCCGCCCAGTCTAGGCGGCCAATATGTAAGGCATAAGGCTCAGCGGGGCCGGCTGTCGGGAGGGCGATGGCGGATGCTGCCGCCATACAGCCCTGGCGTCTTATGTCGGACGATAAACACGCACATTGGCATGTCCCTCACTGAGCAGATGGTGTGCGTGCAGACGGCTCATCACACCCTTGTCGCAATACAGCAGGTACTGGCGGTTGGCATCCAGGTGCTTGAACTTGCTGTTGATCGCATAGAACGGCATGGCCTGGACTTCGATACCGTCGATGACCAGAGGTTCGTCTTCCTGGGCATCGGGGTGGCGGATGTCGATGACGATCTGACCAGGCAAGGCCTGCGCCACTTCCTCGATTTCGACGTCCTTGCCCAGCTCGTCGATCACATGGTCGATGGAGATGAACTTGGCGCGCTCCAGGGCGCGCTCAAGCACGGCCATGTCGAACTGCTTCTCTTCATGCTCCATGCGGTGACGCTTGGCATGGGTAGTAGGGTTCACCGAGATCACGCCACAGTACTCGGGCATGTGCTTGGCGAACTCGGCGGTGCCGATCTGGGAGGCCGTGTCGATGATGTCCTGCTTGTGGCTGGCCAGCAGCGGACGCAGTACCAGCTTGTCGGTAGCCGAATCGATGATCGACAGGTTCGGCAGGGTCTGGCTGGAAACCTGGGAAATCGCCTCGCCGGTGACCAGCGCATCGATTTCCAGACGCTCGGCCATGCGCGCGGCACCGCGCAGCATCATGCGCTTGAGGGTCACGCCCATGTAGCTGTTGTCGACCTTGTTCAGAATCTCGCCGACCACTTCCTCGAACGGCACACTGATGAACAGCACGCGCTGGCTGCTGCCGAACTTCTTCCACAAGTAATGGGCCACTTCCATCACGCCCAGCTCGTGGGCACGGCCGCCCAGGTTGAAGAAGCAGAAGTGGGTCATCAGGCCGCGGCGCATCATCTGATAGGCCGCCACGGTGGAGTCGAAGCCACCGGACATCAGCACCAGGGTCTGCTCAAGGGCACCCAGCGGGTAGCCGCCGATGCCGTTGTGCTGGTTGTGAATGACGTACAGGCGCTGATCGCGGATTTCGATGCGCACCAGCACTTCCGGGTTCTTCAGGTCGATGCCGACGGCGCCGCACTGCTGACGCAACTGGCTGCCGACGTAGCGGTCAACGTCCATCGAGGTGAAATCGTGATGGCCGCCGCGCTTGCAGCGCACGGCGAAACGCTTGCCGGCCAGCAGGTGGCCGAAGTGCTGCTTGCACTTGGCGACGATATCGTCGAAGTCGCCCAGCGGGTATTCTTCGACCTGCAGGAAATGGGTGATACCCGGCGTGCAGGTGAGGCGCTCGATCATTTCGCGCTGGACTTTCTCGTCCTCGATGCGGGTGACCACTTCGAGATTGTCCCAGACACCATCGACCGCGAGCTCAGGGTCCAGGTCCTTGAGCACGACACGGATATTCTTGCCGAGCTGACGGATGAAACGCTTGCGCACCGGCCGGCTCTTGATGGTGATCTCTGGGAAGACTTTGACGATAAGTTTCATTGGTTAACAGCGCGCGCAGGGCCTGCCGAAAATGAGGGGCGCGAATTATAGCGGATATTGCTCAGGTTTTGACCAACTTTTGGTCAGCGCGTTTGGGAGGGGATGCCGGGGGCGGGTTTTCCGCTGCCTGTGAGATCGAATGCCGCCCGCGCGACGCATCGCGAGCAAGGCTCGCTCCTACATTTGTTCCTGGCCACTAACGTCAATGACAGGCGCGCGCGACCGCCTTGTGTGTACGCCGCGATATCGTGCCGGGCACCAAGGCGTTCGCGCGTAGATCCCACAGACCTCATAGGCCAGAAACAAATGTAGGAGCGAGCCTTGCTCGCGATGCGCCGCGCGGGCGGTGCGACCTCAGGCGCACCACAAAAACCACGACACGCACATATTTGGTGCGCGAGCACCAGAAAGCGCCCTCAAAAGATGCACTTTTGTACGCCAGACGCCGGCCAGATGCCCGTAAACGCCCCCTTTTATCCCGCCCTCGCCATTTTTGGGCACTGGCATGCAATTTGCTCTCTTGTGAGGCAGGTAAGCTTGGCCGACTATGCGCGCCCGGCGACACCCTTTTTCCAGGGCAGCGGCTAAGCGCCCTAGACCATCCGGAGGACAACATGTCGAAGTCGGTTCAACTCATCAAAGATCATGACGTCAAGTGGATTGATCTGCGTTTCACGGACACCAAAGGCAAGCAGCACCACGTCACCATGCCCGCTCGCGACGCGCTGGATGACGACTTCTTCGAAGCTGGCAAGATGTTCGACGGCTCGTCGATCGAAGGCTGGAAAGGCATCGAAGCTTCCGACATGATCCTGCTGCCGGACGACTCCTCCGCCGTCCTGGACCCGTTCACCGAAGAGCCGACCCTGATCCTGGTCTGCGACGTGATCGAGCCGTCCACCATGCAAGGCTACGACCGCGACCCACGCGCCATCGCCAAGCGTGCCGAAGAATTCCTGAAGTCGACCGGTATCGGTGACACCGTACTGGTAGGCCCGGAGCCTGAGTTCTTCATCTTCGACCAGGTGAAGTTCAAGTCCGACATCTCGGGCTCGATGTTCAAGATCTACTCCGAGCAAGGCTCCTGGATGACCGATCAGGACGTCGAAGGCGGCAACAAGGGCCACCGCCCTGCCGTGAAAGGCGGCTACTTCCCGGTTCCGCCGTGCGACCACGACCACGAAATCCGTACCGCCATGTGCAACGCCATGGAAGAAATGGGCCTGGTCGTCGAAGTTCACCACCACGAAGTGGCCACTGCCGGCCAGAACGAAATCGGTGTGCGCTTCAACACCCTGGTCACCAAGGCTGACGAAGTTCAGACCCTGAAGTACTGCGTGCACAACGTTGCCGATGCCTACGGCAAGACCGCTACCTTCATGCCGAAGCCGCTGTACGGCGACAACGGCTCCGGCATGCACGTTCACATGTCGATCTCCAAAGACGGCAAGAACACCTTCTCGGGCGAAGGCTATGCCGGCCTGTCCGACACCGCCCTGTACTTCATCGGCGGTATCATCAAGCACGGTAAGGCCCTGAACGGCTTCACCAACCCGGCGACCAACTCCTACAAGCGTCTGGTACCTGGCTTCGAAGCGCCGGTCATGCTGGCCTACTCGGCCCGTAACCGTTCGGCCTCGATCCGTATCCCTTACGTTTCCAGCCCGAAAGCCCGCCGTATCGAAGCGCGCTTCCCGGACCCAGCTGCCAACCCGTACCTGTGCTTCGCCGCCCTGCTGATGGCTGGTCTGGATGGTATCCAGAACAAGATCCACCCCGGCGATGCAGCCGACAAGAACCTGTACGACCTGCCGCCTGAAGAGGCCAAGGAAATCCCGCAGGTTTGCGGCAGCCTGAAGGAAGCTCTGGAAGAGCTGGACAATGGCCGTGCGTTCCTGACCAAGGGCGGCGTGTTCTCCGACGACTTCATCGATGCCTACATCGAGCTGAAATCGGAAGAAGAGATCAAGGTCCGTACCTTCGTTCACCCGCTGGAATACGACCTGTACTACAGCGTTTGATGACATCGGCGCGCTGCGCTGATTGAATCACCAGAAACGGCCTTCATACGAAGGCCGTTTTTGTTTACGCACAGACCTATCAGCAGCTTCCTACAAGTGAAAGCCCGCAGACTGGCCACACTCAGGTCTCCACGAAAAGGAGATCAACATGCGCCTTATCCCCGCCATGATGTGCTTGGCCTTGGCCCTTAACGGCTGCCGCGCAACCTCGCCCACCCAGCCCGAATTCGACCCGTTGCTCACCGCCATCGAACACCGCCTGGACCTTGCTGTTTCGGTCGCGACGCACAAATGGAAACTCACGCTACCGGTCCAAGCCCCTGAACGCGAGCAGCAAGTCCTGGCCAAGGTCCGCCAGGATGCGCCCGACTACGACCTCGATCCACCTCGCGCAGCGGCATTCTTCAGCGACCAGATCGAAGCCAACAAGCTCGTTCAATACACGCTGATCGATCGTTGGAATGCCCTGGGCAGTCAGCCCACCAGCACATCCCGCGACCTCGTGCACGAACTTCGCCCACGGCTGGACACGCTTCAAGCGACTTTGCTGGACGAGCTCCGCCGTTTTGACCTGCTCGACATGCGTGACTGCCCGAAAAAGCTGGCTAGCGCACTGCAACAACGCACCAATGATCCGCTACGGCACATAGCGCTGGTCCGAGCCACGGCGCAGCTGTGCGTGAAGTCCTGACCATCGCTATGCTCTATATTGGTGCGCAACAATGATCGACGCCCCACGCTGCAGCCCAAAAAAGGTCACTTGAAACGTTAAACCACCGCTTTTTGATCCGAATAAGCGCAATTTCGGGACTTTGTCACGGAATACCGCTTCTTTTCGGAGCTTTGGTTTGTTTCTTGCATTTTCCTGGCATCAGCGGATCCATAGCGCCCCCATCCCTGGCACGGCCAAGGATACGCCAGCGCAAAAAGAGGTCACCGACGCCTTATGACCATCAGCGATGCACAGCACCGTCTGCTTCTGGACAACCTGACCACGGCCACGCTCCTGCTCAATTCGGAGCTGCGTCTGGAGTACATGAACCCGGCTGCCGAAATGCTTCTGGCAGTCAGCGGTCAGCGCAGCCACGGGCAGTTCATCAGCGAGCTGTTCACCGAATCGACCGAAGCGCTCAATTCGCTGCGCCAGGCGGTGGAACAGGCACACCCGTTCACCAAGCGCGAGGCGCAACTGACGTCGCTGACCGGCCAGACCATCACCGTCGATTATGCCGTCACGCCAATCCTGCACCTGGGCAATACCTTGCTGCTGCTGGAGGTGCACCCGCGTGACCGACTGCTGCGCATCACCAAGGAAGAAGCCCAGCTGAGCAAGCAGGAAACCACCAAGATGCTGGTGCGCGGCCTGGCCCATGAAATCAAGAACCCCCTTGGCGGCATTCGCGGCGCGGCGCAGTTGCTATCGCGCGAACTGCCCGATGACGGACTGCGCGACTACACCAACGTAATCATCGAAGAGGCCGATCGCCTGCGTAATCTGGTCGACCGGATGCTCGGCTCGAACAAGCTGCCGTCATTGGCCATGACCAACATCCATGAGGTGCTGGAGCGGGTCTGCAGCTTGGTGGAGGCCGAAAGCCAGGGTTGCATCACTTTGGTGCGTGACTACGACCCTAGCCTGCCAGACGTACTGATCGACCGCGAGCAGATGATCCAGGCGGTGCTCAACATCGTGCGCAACGCCATGCAGGCGATCAGCTCGCAGAACGAACTGCGCCTTGGCCGCATCACCCTGCGCAGCCGTGCGGTGCGTCAGTTCACCATCGGCCATGTGCGCCACCGCCTGGTCGCCCGGGTCGAGATCATCGACAACGGCCCAGGCATTCCGGCGGAACTGCAGGACACCCTCTTCTATCCCATGGTCAGTGGACGCCCGGACGGTACCGGGCTGGGCCTGGCCATCACCCAGAACATCATCAGCCAGCACCAGGGCCTGATCGAGTGCGAAAGCCATGCCGGCCATACCGCTTTCTCGATCTTCCTGCCCCTGGAACAAGGAGCCACTGCCTCATGAGCCGAAGTGAAACCGTATGGATCGTCGACGATGATCGTTCCATTCGCTGGGTCCTGGAAAAAGCCCTACAACAGGAAGGCATGGCCACCCAGAGCTTCGACAGCGCCGATGGCGTGATGAGCCGGCTGGCCCGCCAGCAACCGGATGTGATCATCTCTGACATCCGCATGCCGGGTGCCAGCGGCCTCGACCTGCTGGCACAGATCCGCGAACAGCACCCACGCCTGCCGGTCATCATCATGACGGCCCACTCGGACCTGGACAGCGCAGTGGCGTCCTACCAGGGCGGCGCCTTCGAGTACCTGCCCAAGCCGTTCGACGTGGACGAGGCAGTCTCGCTGGTCAAGCGGGCCAACCAGCACGCACAGGAGCAGCAGGGACTGGATGTTCCGCAAAGCCTGGCGCGCACGCCGGAAATCATCGGCGAAGCGCCGGCCATGCAGGAGGTATTCCGCGCCATCGGCCGCCTCAGCCACTCCAACATCACCGTACTGATCAACGGCGAATCCGGTACCGGCAAGGAGTTGGTGGCCCACGCCCTGCACCGCCACAGTCCGCGAGCGGCATCGCCGTTCATCGCTTTGAACATGGCGGCCATTCCCAAGGATCTGATGGAATCGGAACTGTTCGGCCACGAGAAAGGCGCATTTACCGGTGCGGCCAACCTGCGCCGTGGCCGCTTCGAGCAAGCCGACGGTGGCACGCTGTTCCTCGACGAGATCGGCGACATGCCCGCCGACACCCAGACCCGTCTCCTGCGGGTCCTGGCCGATGGCGAATTCTATCGGGTCGGCGGCCATATTCCGGTGAAGGTCGATGTGCGCATCATCGCCGCGACGCACCAGAACCTCGAATCCCTGGTACAGGCTGGCAAGTTCCGTGAAGACCTGTTCCACCGCCTGAATGTGATCCGTATCCACATTCCGCGCCTGGCGGACCGTCGTGAAGATATTCCGGCCCTGGCTCGTCATTTCCTCGGCCGCGCGGCCCAGGAGCTGGCGGTCGAGCCGAAGCTGCTGAAGCCTGAGACCGAGGAGTTCATCCGTAACCTGCCGTGGCCGGGCAACGTGCGCCAGCTGGAAAATACCTGCCGCTGGATCACGGTGATGGCATCCAGCCGCGAAGTGCTGATTGGCGACCTGCCCCCTGAACTGCTCAACCTGCCTCAGGACGCCGCCCCGGTGACCAACTGGGAGCAGGCCCTGCGTCAGTGGGCCGACCAGGCACTGGCACGCGGGCAGTCGAACTTGCTCGACAGCGCGGTGCCCAGTTTCGAGCGGATCATGATCGAGACAGCGCTCAAGCACACTGCTGGCCGTCGCCGGGATGCCGCGGTGTTGCTGGGCTGGGGTCGCAACACGCTGACCCGCAAGATCAAGGAACTGGGCATGAATGTCGATGCCGCGGATGACGATGGAGACGAGGAAGGTTAAGTCCCAATCCTCAAACCCGTCGCTGCCCTGCACCACCGGCCAATCTGGCAGGCCAGTGGTGTAGGGCGACCAGCATTTGGATCAATTACTCTGCTTGGGCTTTGGCCCGCCACTTGTCGAAGGCCCCACGGACACCCAGGAGCTTATCGACCAGAAGCGCCAGCGACTGCTGGCCGCCCTTCCCGATCTCTTCGACTTTCCCCAGCTGGGACAGATCATCCAGGATCTTCATCGCCTGCTCCACGGTGGTGGGCTGCTTGTCTTCGCTCATGATTCATCTCCGTTTCGATGGATGGCAAATGCCGATATCGACACTAAAACCCAAGCGCCCTTGACTGAACTCGGTAAGGCTTCCTGCACCGATCCTGTGCCCGCTGCACCTTGCTAAGGCACAAACCCCCTCAAAAGTCGGCCAAATCACCCTAAACCCGCCTGTTTCCGGGTATTTCAAAACTGGCACGCCATCTGCAATAAGACCTGTACCTACAGTTTCGGGGGCCTCGGTACAGGCAGGCCGGGTGAACCCCTCTTTTATTCGCAGTCGCTCCAGTTTTGGGGACCTTGGTACAGGCAGGCCGAGACATCCCCTCTTTTACACGC
>NZ_KE384450.1:0-220439 GCF_000425785.1 Pseudomonas taiwanensis DSM 21245 | reverse complement strand
GTAGCTCCACCCTTCGGGGACCTTGGTACAGGCAGGCCGAGACATCCCCTCTTTTACATGCCGTAGCATCACCCTTCGGGGACCTCGGTACAGGCAGGCCGGGAATCCCCTCTTTTATTCGTGCAGCCTCACCTGCACGCGCCAACGTCCGGCGTCCTCTGCACCGGCCCACTCGCCGTGCAGGGGACGCGCGGCTACCAGGGTCAGCAGCAGCCCTTCATCACGCTTCTGTAAACGCCAGCCCACTGGCTTGCCCTGAAGGCTCAACTGGCCTCGCTGGGCTTTGCCCTCAGCCTCGAAAAGCAACGCGACCGTTCCCTCCACGTTCTCGCCATGCAGCTTGGGTTCTTCGTTGAACCACAGGTCCAGCCCGTCCTGCACCACCTCCACCTGCTCCAGCACACGCTGGTCAGGGGTGGTCAACTTACCGATCATCAGGCCGACCATCAGACCGATGATCGCCAACGAGAGCATCACCCGTGGGAAGCCTTTCGAACGCAGGTCCGGTTCAGGGGTAGAATGCTCGCCATCTTCACGCTTGGAGCCGTGCATGTTTCACGTCATCCTTTTTCAACCAGAAATTCCGCCGAATACCGGCAACATCATTCGCCTCTGTGCCAACAGCGGTTGCGACCTGCACCTGATCGAACCCATCAGCTTCGAGCTCGATGACAAGCGCCTGCGCCGGGCGGGGCTGGATTACCACGAGTATGCCACGCTCAAACGCCACGAGAGCCTGGCCGGATGCCTGGAGAGCCTCGGCAATCCCCGCTTGTTCGCCTTCACCACCAAAGGCTCGCACCCCTTTCACGAAGTGGCCTACCAGCCGGGCGATGCGTTCCTGTTCGGGCCCGAGAGCCGTGGGCTACCGGCCGAGGTGCTGGATAGCCTGCCAGCCGAACAACGCCTGCGCCTGCCGATGCGGCCTGGGTGCCGCAGCCTGAACCTGTCCAATACCGTGGCGGTGACGGTGTACGAGGCGTGGCGACAAAACGGGTTTGCCGGGAGTTGATCGACCACCTACGGCGTTCGGAGAACCATCGCAGTCCCTGCAGGCGCCGGCTTGCCGGCGATCAGCACGGCACGCGAATATAAAAAAAGGCGACCGAAGTCGCCTTTTTCGTGGGCAGCGATTACTGCACGGTCACTTCACCGGCTTCCTGCATACGCTGCATTTCTTGAGCGTACAGGGCGTCGAAGTTGACCGGCGACAGCATCAGCGCCGGGAACGAACCGCGGGTGACCAGGCTGTCCAGGGTCTCACGGGCATAAGGGAACAGGATGTTCGGGCAGAAAGCGCCCAGGGTGTGGCTCATGGACGCCGCATCCAGGTTCTTGATCAGGAAGATGCCGGCCTGCTGGACTTCAGCGATGAAGGCCACTTCTTCGCCGTTCTTCACGGTAACCGACAGGGTCAGCACCACTTCGTGGAAGTCGCCTTCCAGTGCCTTCTGCTTGGTGTTCAGGTCCAGGGCAACACTCGGCTCCCACTGCTGGCGGAAGATCTGCGGGCTTTTCGGGGCCTCGAACGACAGGTCACGCACATAGATGCGCTGCATGGAGAACTGAGGGCTGTTGTCTTCTGCTGCGCCGTTGGTCTGTTGGTCAGTCATGGCAGATCCTTATCCTAATGTTTTTGAATGCAATGCAAATCAGGCCGCCAGCAGCGCGTCGAGCTTGCCGGCACGCTCCAGGGCGTAGAGGTCATCGCATCCACCGACGTGGGTGCTGCCGATCCAGATCTGCGGCACCGAAGTACGGCCGGCCTTCTGGCTCATCTCGGCGCGTACCTGCGGCTTGCCGTCGACCTTGATTTCCTCGAACTCCACGCCTTTGCTCTCGAGCAGGTACTTGGCGCGCATGCAGTAGGGGCAGTAGTCGCTGGAATAGACGATGACGGGCTTCATATCACTTCACCAGGGGCAGGTTATCGGCTTTCCAGCTGGAAACGCCACCGCTGAGCTTGGCGGCTGTGTAACCAGCTTTGAGCAACTCGCGGCAGATGGTGCCGGACTGTTGGCCCATTGCATCGACGACGATCAGGGTCTTGGCCTTGTGCTTTTCCAGCTCGGTCATGCGGTTGACCAGTTTGTCCTGGGGGATGTTCAGCGCGCCGACGATGTGACCGGTGGAGTATTCCTTGGCCGGACGAATGTCGATGACCAGACCTTTTTCGGCGTTGACCAGTGCGGTCAACTGGCCGTTGCTCAGGCTCTGCCCGCCACGACGGATTTCGTTGACCAACAGGGCGACCAGCAAGACAACGAAGATCGCCACCAGGATGTAGTGGTTTGTCGCAAATTGAATCAGGTTAGCAACCATCTGGGGTGTTCCACGCGATTGAAAATGCCGGCCAGTATACACAGCCGCTTATGACCACCAAAGCCCGACGGGCCGGCGGCGAAGGCACTTTCATCCCGCACCATCGCCGCGCCGGTCGGGCAACGGGACGATTATTCGCCGTTGATGGCGCATTTGCCCTAAAATGCGTGTCTTTATCATCTTTGAACAACCGTGAGTTTGATTGATGACGAGCACGCCCAAACCCCTGGTCCTGATCATCCTGGATGGCTTCGGTCATAGCGAAAGCCCCGAATACAATGCCATCTATGCCGCCAACACCCCGGTCTACGACCGCCTGCGCGCCAGTCAGCCGCATGGTCTGATTTCCGGTTCCGGGATGGACGTCGGCCTGCCGGACGGGCAGATGGGCAACTCCGAAGTCGGTCACATGAACCTCGGCGCTGGCCGTGTCGTGTACCAGGACTTCACCCGCGTCACCAAAGCCATCCGCGACGGCGAGTTCTTCGAAAACCCCGTACTCACTGGCGCCGTGGACAAGGCTGCCGGTGCCGGCAAGGCGGTGCACATCCTCGGCCTGCTCTCCGACGGCGGCGTGCACAGCCACCAGGACCACCTGATCGCCATGGCCGAACTGGCCGCTCGACGTGGCGCTGAAAAAATCTACCTGCATGCCTTCCTGGACGGCCGTGACACTCCGCCGCGTAGCGCGCAGACCTCCATCGAGCTGCTCGACGCCACTTTCGCCAAGCTCGGCAAGGGCCGTATCGCCAGCCTGATCGGCCGCTACTACGCGATGGACCGTGACAACCGCTGGGACCGCGTCAGCGCCGCCTACAACCTGATCGTCGACAGCGTTGCCGAGTACACCGCAGACAGCGCCGTTGCTGGCCTGGAAGCCGCCTACGCCCGTGACGAAAGCGACGAGTTCGTCAAGGCCACGCGTATCGGCGAAGCGGTCAAGGTCGAAGATGGCGATGCCGTGATCTTCATGAACTTCCGTGCCGACCGCGCCCGCGAGCTGTCCCGGGTGTTCGTGGAGCCGGACTTCAACGAATTCCCTCGCGCCCGCCTGCCGAAACTGGCCGCCTACATCGGCCTGACGCAGTACTCGGCCAAAATCCCGGCACCCGCCGCCTTCGCCCCGGCCAGCCTGAACAACGTACTGGGCGAGTATCTGGCGAAACAGGGCAAGACCCAGCTGCGCATCGCCGAGACCGAGAAATACGCCCATGTGACCTTCTTCTTCTCGGGCGGCCGCGAAGAGCCGTTCGAAGGCGAAGAACGCATCCTGATTCCTTCGCCGAAGGTCGCCACCTACGACCTGCAACCGGAGATGAGCGCCCCCGAGGTCACCGACCGTATCGTCGAAGCCATCGAGCAGCAGCGCTATGACGTGATCGTGGTCAACTACGCGAACGGCGACATGGTCGGTCACACCGGCGTGTTCGAAGCAGCGGTCAAGGCGGTCGAGGCACTGGACGGCTGTGTCGGGCGCATTGTCGAGGCTCTGGATAAAGTCGGCGGCGAGGCGCTGATCACCGCCGACCACGGCAACGTCGAGCAAATGGAAGACGAGTGCACAGGCCAGGCGCACACCGCCCACACCACCGAGCCGGTACCGTTCATCTATGTCGGCAAGCGCAACGTCAAGGTCCGCGAAGGCGGCGTCCTGGCTGACGTGGCGCCGACCATGCTGAAGCTGCTTGGGCTGGAAAAGCCGGTGGAGATGACCGGCACCTCGATTCTGGTCGATGCCTGATCGACACCCAGGGGCTGCTTTGCGGCCCCCTGGCACATGAATTCCAGACAAACGCCTCTCTGCACCGGCAGTGAGGCGTTTTTTTTGCAGGCTTGCGCGGGCATACTAGGCCAGTCTCCATCCTTGGTACGCCCAACCTCATGCTTCGCGCCCTGATCCTCCTCGCCCTGTCTTGCCTGCTCAGCCCGGCCTTCGCCGACGAGCGCGCACAGACCCAGCAACAACTGGACGCCACCCGCCAGGACATCGCCGAGCTCAAGAAGATGCTGGGCAAGCTCCAGGAAGAAAAATCAGGCGTGCAAAAAGACCTCAAGAGCACCGAGACCGACATCGGCAACCTCGAAAAGCAGGTGGAGGCTCTGCAGCAAGAACTAAAAAAGACCGAGGGCGAGCTGGAGCGCCTTGATACCGAGAAAAAAAAACTCCAGAGCGCCCGCACTGAACAACAGCGACTGATTGCCATCCAGGCCCGTTCGGCCTACCAGAACGGTCGCGAGGAGTACCTCAAGCTGCTGCTCAACCAGCAGAACCCGGAGAAGTTCGCGCGCACCCTGACCTACTACGACTACCTGAGCAAGGCACGCATGGAGCAACTGCGCGCCTTCAACGAAACCCTGCGCCAACTGGCCAATGTCGAACAGGACATCGCTCGCCAGCAGGAACAATTGCTCACCCAGCGCGCCGACCTCGATACCCAGCGCCAGGCCCTGGAGGCTGAGCGCAGCAAGCGTCAGCAAGTGCTGGCCAAGCTCAACAGCGACATGAAGGACCGCGACCAGAAACTACAGGCCCGCGAGCAGGACCAGGCCGACCTGGCCAAGGTGCTCAAGACCATCGAGGAAACCTTGGCTCGCCAGGCCCGCGAGGCCGAGGAGGCGCGCAAGAAAGCCCTGCTGGCCCAGCAGGAAGCGGAAAAGCGCCGTCAGCAGGAGGCCCTGGCCGCCGCCCGCGAGCGCGACGATGCCGAGCCTGCGAAAAAGGCCCGCACCACCCTGGGCCCGATGGTGTCCAGCGATGGCGCAAGCTATGGCGGTGCATTTTCCGCCGCACGGGGAAAACTTCCATGGCCGGTCAATGGTCGATTGCTTGCACGCTTCGGCGATGCCCGAGGCAGCGATGCCCGGGCCAAGTGGGACGGCGTGATGATCAGCGCCAGCCCCGGGACCCAGGTCCGCGCCGTGCATGGCGGGCGCGTGGTGTTCGCCGACTGGTTGCGTGGCGCCGGACTTCTGGTCATTCTGGACCATGGCAATGGTTATCTGAGCTTGTACGGCCACAATCAAAGCCTGCTCAAGAGCGCCGGCGACATCGTCAAGGCCGGCGAGGCCATTTCCACCGTGGGTGACAGCGGTGGGCAGGACAGCGCAGGTTTGTACTTCGCCATCCGTCAGCAGGGTCGTCCTACCGACCCAGCCCAGTGGTGCCGAGGCTAGTTCACTTTTTTACGGCGCGGTGCCCGGCACCGCACCGATGCTCCCGCAGGGAGCGCCTACAGGATCAGGAGTTCGTTCGACATGCTGCACTCCCCACGTCTCACCCAGCTGGCCCTGACCATCGCCCTGGTGGTCGGCGCGCCCCTGGCCATCGCTGCCGAGCCGGCCAAGCCAGCCTCGGTACCGGCCACCGAAGTGACGGCCAAGGCGCCGTTGCCGCTGGAGGAGCTGCGTACCTTTGCCGAGGTCATGGACCGTATCAAGGCCGCATACGTCGAACCCGTGGACGACAAGACCCTGCTGGAGAACGCCATCAAGGGTATGCTCAGCAACCTCGACCCACACTCGGCCTACCTGGGCCCGGAAGACTTCCAGGAGCTGCAGGAAAGCACCAGCGGCGAATTCGGCGGCCTGGGCATCGAAGTCGGCCAGGAAGACGGTTTCATCAAGGTGGTCTCGCCCATCGACGACACCCCGGCCTCGCGCGCAGGCGTCCAGGCTGGCGACTTGATCGTGAAGATCAACGGCGCACCGACTCGCGGCCAGACCATGACCGAAGCCGTGGACAAGATGCGCGGTAAGGTTGGCGAAAAGATCACCCTGACCCTGGTTCGCGATGGCGGCAACCCATTCGATGTGACCCTCACCCGCGCGGTGATCCAGGTCAAGAGCGTGAAGAGCCAGCTGCTGGAAAACGATTACGGCTACATCCGTATCACCCAGTTCCAGGTCAAGACCGGCGACGAAGTGGGCAAGGCCCTGGCCAAGCTGCGCAAGGACAACGGCAAGAAACTGCGCGGCGTGGTGCTGGACCTGCGCAACAACCCAGGCGGCGTGCTGCAGTCTGCCGTGGAGGTGGCCGACCACTTCCTGACCAAGGGCCTGATCGTCTACACCAAGGGCCGCATCGCCAACTCCGAGCTGCGCTTCTCCGCCGACCCGGCCGACGCCAGCGAAGGCGTGCCGTTGGTGGTACTGATCAACGGCGGCAGCGCCTCGGCCTCGGAGATCGTCGCCGGTGCCCTTCAGGACCAGAAACGCGCCGTGCTGATGGGTACCGACAGTTTCGGCAAGGGCTCGGTGCAGACCGTATTGCCGCTGGCCAACGACCGTGCCTTGAAGCTCACCACCGCACTGTACTTCACCCCCAATGGCCGCTCGATCCAAGCCCAGGGTATCGTGCCGGACATCGAAGTGCGCCCGGCCAAGCTCACCGCAGAGGTCGACAATGACAACTTCAAGGAAGCCGACCTGCAAGGCCACCTGGGCAACGGTAACGGTGGCGCCGACCGTCCGACCGGTAGCGGCAAGCGCAAGGAGCGCCCGCAGGACAATGACTTCCAACTGAGCCAGGCGCTGAGCCTGCTCAAAGGTTTGAACATCACCTCGGGTAAATGATGCCCCCCATGCGGTACCTGTTGTTCTCACTGCTATGGCTGTTGGCCGGGGTCGCGCAAGCGGCACCGGCCGGCAAGGCCTACATCAGCATCATCATTGACGACCTAGGCCAGAGCAGCGAGCGCGACAGCCGCACCCTCGCCCTGCCCGGCCCGATCACCCTGGCCGTGATGCCCGATACGCCCCATGCCACCGACTTCGCCCGCCAGGCCCATAAGGCAGGCAAGACCGTCATCCTGCACATGCCCATGGATCCGGCCACCGGCCCCTATGCCTGGCACCCCGGCACCCCGTTGCCGGAACTGGCCAGTCGACTGGATGCAGCCCTGGCCAAAGTGCCCTATGCCGCCGGTCTCAACAACCACATGGGCAGCCGCATGACCGCCCAACGCGAGCCCATGACCTGGCTGATGGGCGAGCTGCAACGGCGCCATCTGTTCTTCGTCGACAGCCGCACCAGCGCCGCCACCGTGGCCGCAGCCGAGGCGCAGGCCCAGGACGTCGCGCATGTCTCGCGGGATGTGTTCCTGGATGACGTACGCACCGTGGAGGCGATCGAGGGACAGCTGCACCAGGCTGTCGCCTTGGCGCAGCGCCAAGGCTCGGCCGTGGTGATCGGGCATCCTTACCCACAGACCCTGCAAGTGCTCGAGCGCGAGCTGCCTCGCCTGAAGTCTGAAGGTGTTGTCCTGATTGGACTGCGCCAGATGATAAGCGTACGAAGCAACCAGGCCATGCCTGCCCATGGCAAGCATGGCCGCTACAGCAACCGCTGAGGCTTCAATCGAACGGGATGATGCCCTCGGCTTGCTCGAGGGTCAGCCTGCCACGATGGACCCGACGCCCCATCTGCGCGGCCTCCTGGCTACTCACGCGCCGCTGAGCCCAGGTTTTGAGGTGGCCTCGGGTGAAATCCCGCGCCGGCGAGTCCGCAGATCGCATGTGAAAATGCGCCACCCACAACGGCCTGCCAGACGCAGCGCCCGCCTGGGTGCGCATAATCTTGTACTCATCGAATGCACTGTCATTGCGCATGACCTGTCGCGGGCCCATGTACTGCACTCTCAGCAGCTGCTGAGAATGCAGGAAGCGAAGCGCCTCGGCGGTTGGATAACGCGTTTCGGTGTAGAGTTTGATCAGCTTCAGGTTCTTTTCCGCGCGCAGCTCGTCGGAGGCAGCCTCCAATGCCTTGATCAAACTGGTGCTAGCACCTTGCCTGGTCAACCAGTCCACCTCACGGCCTAGCTTATCGACTTGTTCATCGAACAGTTGCGCCAGCCGCGTTCCCTTGATGTCGCTTTTGACATATTCATCAGCCTTGCGCGAGAGCTGAGCATTTTCATCCAACAAGCGCTGCACGCGCATCGCCGAATCCGTCTCTTGCACCACCGGCTCGGCAGAGACTGGCTCTGAGTCGCGCTCTTGCCAACGGTCATTCACCCGATCGAAACGGGCCAGCAGCGTATCGCTGAATGGCTCCCGCACCTCCAGGACGTCCTGTCCGTTCTCCGAGATCACAGTGCCGATGAGTATCTGCCCCTTCCCGTTACGCACCACCCGTTGAGAGTTGGTGGTAGCCAGATAAGCTTTACGTTGGCTTGCCACGACGCCTTTCTCGGCCTCCTCGACGGCGTCCACCAGCCGTCGTCCTGCATCTGCCTTGAGTTTTTCCAGTTCGGTCCGGTAGCGGTCAAGCATCACGCCCCTGACCAAGGCACCACCTTCCCTGCCGATGCGCGCGCTGTTGAGCAGCGCCTCGGAGTAGCCATCCCAGGCATCCTGGAGAATGGTTATGCGGTCATCGACCGGCAGATTGGCGAAATCAAGCTCACCATGGGCACCGGCCACATTACGCAACTCATGCCCGGCCAATTCTTTCCGGTAACCACGCAAGATGTGCTGATCATTCACAGACCCCAGATTCAGCGCCAGGTCGGCCAGATTCAGGACATGGTGAAAGCGAAACTGCACCGTACTGAACTTTCGCTTGGGAATGAGTGAACCAGCGGTTCGAGTGACGGCTTCCATGCCGATGCTTATGACCAGATCGGCAGGAGCCTCGACCAGCAACACGTCGAGGTCCTCATAGGCGCTCAGAATACGATCCTGGACTGCCGCGACACGCTTGAGCTTGTCGAGATAGGCCAGGTACTGTTCTTGTACCTGCACCAGCGGCTGCCCTTCGACTGCCGCTTTGAGCGCCAACAACTCGGTGTAGTCAGCAAGGCTCCACAGTTCGTTGAGGATGAAGTCGCTGTAATAGATGAGGCTGCTCAGGACATTGTCCCTGTGTTGCTGGATCGCACTATCGAGTGCCTGGCTGCGGCTGTTGGAATACTTCGGTTCAAGCATGGCGTCGAGCTTGACCTTGATCTGCTTGTCTTTTTGCACGGCCACCTCAAGGTGAGGAACCGATTCATGGCGCTTGCTGAGCAGTTGCGCTTGCCATTGAGCGATCCGAGCGTCTTAGTGCTCGATGACAGCCTCGGTCGACTTGCGTTGGTCGGCTGAGCCTCCAGCCTCGAGCGTGGCCTGCGCACCTTGGCGAAGCGCCTTGAGCTTGTCGATCTTCTCCAGCAGTTCGGTGATGTCCAGACTGATCTGGCTGAAGGCACTGATCGCGACCTTGCCTTGACTATCGAGCGCTTCGACCGAGTGCCTGAGCGCTTCGAATTGAGCGGCAAGGTTCTTGCCCAAGCGACTGTTCTTCATGCCTCCGGCAAGGCGCAGCGTGCTATCCACTCGCCAGCCGCCATCCACATGGACTAACCAGGGCCCGTAACCGCCCTTGCCGTCGATTACCCGCACGCCCTGCGCCGTCACCTCCACAGGGTAGGCGTCTGCGCTCATGACGGCATAGAACTGCCCGTCGACAAGGTGCAGGCCCGCGGCACCTCCGCTGGCCTGCAGGCTGGAGGAATCGAACGCCACGCCCGAGCGCATGGCGCGCAACGCCTGGCGCTGAGTAGGTGGCAGCCAGTTGAAACCATGGTTGCCCCGCCAGGTGAAGTCCAGCTGGCGGTCGGGCAGCGCCCCCAGTGCACCGACCATCGCTACCGGCCCTTCTGAGGGCACCAGGGAAATCTCGCGAAACGCACCGCTCTGCGCGGCCAGCCCTTCAAGAGCCAATGCGTCAGGGATTTGCCCAAAACCTTCAGGCAAAGCGCCGGGTTGGCGTGCATGCAACAGGACCATTCCCAGATTCAGCAACAAATCGACCACGGCGGCAGACCGGTCGAAGTCACCTTCCTGTTCAAGGGCAAGCAAATCGTGATCGAGGGACGTTAGCAGTTGCACCATCCACGTCACGCTGGCCACAGGCCCGCGCAACACCAGCGTGACCACATCGAACAGCAGCCAAGCGCCTTGTGAAAGCGTTTCCCAGCGGCGCTCGGCATTGGAGGTGGACTGCTGGTCGGCCAGCTCTACCAGCAAATCACGGTTCGCGTCGTAAAGCTTGTTGTCCAGACTGGTATTCCAGAACACCGGCTGAAGGACTGGCGGAGCCGGTCGCTCGGGCAAGCTGGAAGGGTCCAGGCCGATGCTGGCGACATGCGGCTCGATGAAACCGCCGTTGTCGTAGATATGGCGAACCTGCGGCTGCAACCAGTCGAGTACGCTCGCTTGCAATCGCACGGACGTTTGCACGTGTTCCAGCAACTTCTCGAAGCTTGCATACTCACGCAGTGTGTCCTGCCTGTACAACGGACGATACAGCAGCACCCGCGTGGGCTCGGCGCAGAACAACACGTACATGCCACGCACCGTGTCATCGTGGCGGGACTGGGGCTGGCGCCTGAAGGTCAGTGGCATCAGGGTAATTCGTGGTGCGTCCGGATCGTCATGACCATTGCAGAAGTTGACGACACACTGCAGGCCAGTATCGGTGATCTTACCGTCCAGCTTGCCTTGCAGGGCGCTGAACCGCAGGGCATTGCGCCATTCCCGGCCAAACCGTTGGACACGCCGGTCCCGCTGCAGCGGATCATCCAGCACTTGCGCTACATAGCGAGGATAGGTGCCGCCGATGTCGACGCGCTCGACCAGTCGCCTGGCCGCTTCGGCGTTCAGCCACGCGGGTACTGTGGCCCCCTGTGCATGACGGATACGTATTACCGAGGCGTCCTTGAGCGAGCCAAGCTTGCCGATGGCATATTCGGTCAAGGTCTTTTCGCCCGCCCAGGCAAGAGGCTCGCCCCCACCGGCTCCTGTGGCCGATCCTCCGGGGATACCCGACGCGATGTAGAATTCAAGGAGCAGTTCATCCGGCGACATGGCATCGCCATGCTCCTTGAGCATTTGCTCGCTCAGTCGTTGGTGGGTGTAGTCGTGCAAGCTCATGACGCCATCCAGGGCAGCCACGCCTTCGGCATCCAAGTGGTCCACAGCGAGCTGCAGCAACGCATTGCGGTATTGGAACGTGTCATTGGCTGCGCTTGTCAGCAGCCCCGGTGGCGGTTTGACCGCAGGCGTGTCGTCCAGGTAGCTGATGAACCACTGCGCCGGGTCGCTCAGCTGGGCGAACAGCTGTTCCAGCGCCGGCACATCGGCCAAGCGCCCGTAGCGCACCCTTTGGACCCGTTCGAACATCTGCTCCAGCAACTGCACCACTTGTTGCGCCGCGACATTGCCCTCCACCCTGTATCGCTGCCAGCTCATGGCATCGAAGCTGTAGCGCTGCGCCAGTTCATTGCGCAGGGCCACGGCAAACGCCTTCATCGAGGCGAAACTGCTCACCTGCCCAGAAGGCGCGCACCATAGGATGACCTCCCGCTCATCCCACTCGCCGGTGACCAGCAGATGACCCAAGGTTTCGTTCACGCTACGCGAGCCTGTGGATAACTCGACCTGCACGAAGCTCACGTCAGGCTGATCGCCACCACCGCGAATCAGCCCTCGTATGCACGCCTGCTCCTGGGCATCCAGGCCTTGCAATGGCAACCCACGCAATAGCGCGGTCTTCAACAGCAACTGCATCCAGCTGTCTCGGCT
Organism: Pseudomonas taiwanensis DSM 21245; assembly: GCF_000425785.1. Classification (GTDB taxonomy): domain Bacteria; phylum Pseudomonadota; class Gammaproteobacteria; order Pseudomonadales; family Pseudomonadaceae; genus Aquipseudomonas; species Aquipseudomonas taiwanensis. The sequence goes on along the minus strand of NZ_KE384450.1, from coordinate 208,553 downwards.
GCTTGCACCACTGCCGACACCGTTCCAATAGTCGAGCTGAGCCTGGCAGAAATGTTGCGGCAATCGCTCGATCAGCTCGTCGAGCGCCGGGCCTAGGTCCGGCAACTGGCGGGTGTCGTACGCGCTGCTGGAACCGGCGAAGCGATAAGGTGCGATCAGCCCGAGGTTATGATGGCGCCCATCAAGCGGTTGCAGGTCGATGGACTGGGTCTGGAGCATGGCCTGCAGAACGCGCTCGACCAACGGTTGGGTGTTCCAGTACGGGGTCGATGGGTCTGGACTGTCCAACGTCAATGGGTCGGCGGACGACAATGCAGGCTGTACGGATGCCAGCCACGGCAGCTCGGCAAGCAGCAGTTTGAGCAGTTGTTCGCTCGCGACCTGGCGCAGCGTCGGGCGATCGCCGAACTGCCGGGCAGCGGCGCGTTGAAAGTCGAATGTCGGGGTGTCGAAACTGGGCATGCCCTTGGCCTCCTGGTGAGTGGACCGGAAGCCTTGCGCGCAGGGTCGCGCCTGCGGTGCTACTTATTGCAAGCACCGACAAAAAGCCCTGCTATTGCAGCAGGGCTTTTTCATACGCATCAGCTGTAGACGCGTCCCAGCAATTGCCGATGGCTCTCGAACTGATCGAGCACATCACGCACGATCTGATCAGGCGCGAAGCCCATCAGGTCGTACTCCTGACTGCCATCGTGCAGGTAGACCTCGGCACGGTAGAAGCGTTGGCGCACTTGCGGTTCGCCCTCCACGGGGGCCTCGCTCGGCGCGGCCAGGTAGCCATCCAGGCTCACTTCATAGACGAACGGGTTGCCCTCTTCCATCATCACCCGCAGACCCATCATGTTGCGCGACTGGCCTACACGGGTTTCCACGTCGAAGCCAAGGCTCTGCAGCTGTGTGGCCGCCTCTTTCAGCGCCGGGCTGACCTGCTTGTCCATGAAGCGCTGAACCACCGCTTGGGTCGGCTGCAGATCCAGCTGAGTCAAGCGCTCGCTGAAACCGCGACGGCCGCGGGCTGCCAGCTCGGCGCGCTCGTTTTCAACCGCAACGTCCTGCTTCATGGCCTTGTACAGGCCGAACATGAACAGCACCAGCACCACCGAGAATGGCAGGCCTGCCAGAACCACCATGGTCTGCATGGCCTCGAAGTTACCCGCGAACAGCAGACCGATGGTTACCAGGGTGATGACCACCGACCAGAACACCACCATCCAGTGCGGGGCGTCTTCATCGACCTTGCCGCCTTTGCACGACAGGTTGGCCATCATCACCGCGCCGGAGTCGGCTGGGGTGAGGAACAGCACGAAGCCAACGAACACCGCCACACCGATCACGATCTTGGCCGCAGGGAAGTATTCCAGCAGCTGGTAGATCGACATCGACGGCTGTTCCAGCGCGGTCTTGCCCAATTCCACGGCACCCTGGTTGATCACCAGGTCCAGCGCAGTGTTGCCGAAGATCGACAGCCAGGCCAGGGTGAAGCCCAGTGGAATCAACAGTACACCGCTGACCAGCTGACGCACGGTACGGCCCTTGGAAATACGGGCGATGAACATGCCGACGAATGGACCCCAGGAAATCCACCAGGCCCAGTAGAACACGGTCCACAGGCCCAACCAGCGCTCGGACTTGCCCGCTTCGCCTTCATAGACGTACAGGTCGAACGTCTTCAGCACGATGCCATTGAGGTAGTCGCCAATGTTTTGCACGAAGCCATTGAGCAGGTGCAGGGTCTGGCCACCCAGCAGAACGAAGATCAGCAGGCCGCTGAACAGCATGATGTTCAGGTTCGACAGGCGGCGGATACCGTTCTCGACACCCGATACCGCAGCGACGGTAGCAACGCCGGCCATCACCAGGATCACCATCAGCAGGTTGGTCTGGCTGTGTTGCATGCCGAACAGGTACTCCAGGCCCGACGATACCTGCATCGCGCCGATACCCAGGTTGGTCACCAGACCCAGCAGGGTGACGAACATCCCGAAGATGTCCACGGCATTGCCGGCAGCGCCCTTGACCCAACGCTCACCGACCAGCGGGAACAGTGCCGAGCGCAATGCCAGCGGCTGGTTGTGACGGTAGGCGAAGTAACCCACGGCCAGGCCGACCAGCGCATAGATCGCCCAGCCATGCAGGCCCCAGTGCAGGAAGGTCAGCTGCAAGCCCTGGCGCGCGGCTTCGAGACTGGCTGGCGTACCTTCCGGCGGGTTGAAGTAGTGGTCCAGCGGCTCGGAAGCGCCGAAGTACAGCAGCGAAATGCCGATACCCGAAGAGAACAGCATGCCGGCCCAGGCGCCGTAGCTGAAGTCGGGCTGATCGTCCTTGCCACCGAGCTTGAGTTTTCCGAAATCGGAGAAAGCCAGGTAAACGACGAACAGCAGGTAACCGCAGATCACCAGCATGTAGTACCAACCGAAGGTACGGGTGAGCCATTTCTGGGCTACGCCCAGTACTTGGCCGGCGGTTTCGGGTACAGCGATCAGCAAGGCAGTCAGAACAAGGACCAACAGCGCGGAGGTGTAGAACACCACGCGATTGACCCGCACCCTCTCGGCGGGGGGTTTGGTAAGGGAGGCAGAACTCATTGCACGAATGCTCCGGGCAGTGCGGCTGTGGAGGCTAATCAGTCTTTTCCCGCGCAATTGGTGCAATAGCCCCACTGCGTCAGGTGTTATAAAAGCACCCTGGAAACCGTGATCCCGAATCGAAACGTTGCAAAAAACCAGACAGGTGGTCCGTGTCCGACTGTGCACTCACCCTGAAAGTGCGCGCATTGGTCACAGAGCACACCGCCCGCTCCAAGGGCCTGCCGCAGGTCGTCGACCGTCTGGCAGAATCTGTCTTTCGCTTCGCTCTAGCCCGTCAACGCCTTGTATTCCGGGGGTTACACGATTTCCTGGGGTGTCGATTCGTGCCTTCTCGACCGTGTGAAATACTGTCAATGGCACAAATTGTCGCAGAGCTTATTCTTTATTGATTGAACGTTCAATCAAAACAAAATAGACTGGCCTTCGCCGAGTCAGCCGCCCGTCGTCTGCTCGCAGGCCTGAGGAGATAGCAAGATGCCCAAGGTCGGTATGCAACCCATCCGCCGCCAGCAGTTGATCGAAGCCACGTTACAGGCGGTCGATCAGGTCGGCCTGGGGGACGCCAGCATTGCGCTGATTGCCCGTTTGGCCGGGGTGTCGAACGGCATCATCAGTCACTACTTTCGGGACAAGAACGGCCTGATCGCAGCGACGATGGGTTACATCATGAGCATGCTCAACGAAGGCGTGAGGGCGCGTCGCCAGTCACTGACCGACGACAGCCCGCGAGCCCACCTGAAAGTGATCATCGAGGGCAACTTCGATGCCAGCCAGGTGAACGGCCCGGCGATGAAAACCTGGTTGGCCTTTTGGGCTTCCAGCATGCACCAGCCCGATTTGCACAGGTTGCAGCGGATCAATGACCACCGCTTGTACTCCAACCTGTGCTGCCAGTTCCGCCGCGCCCTGCCGCTCTACCATGCGCGCAAGGCAGCCCGCGGCCTGGCGGCCCTGATCGACGGCTTGTGGCTGCGTGGAGCACTGTCGGGTGACGCATTCGACACCGATCAGGCGATACGGATTGCTTACGAATACATGGATCTACAACTGGCTAAACAGCACACCCTGGGCACTGACGACCAGGCCGCTGAACAACCGCGCACGGCACTTGCCAACCCGGCAGGAGCGTGACGCGAAAGCCAACCACACACTGCACTTGCGAGGACACTATGGCCCGTTTCGGAACGCAAAAACTCTACATTGATGGTGGTTATGTCGACGCCGGCAGCGATGCCACTTTCGAAGCCATCAACCCGGCCACTGGCGAAGTCCTCGCCTACGTACAGCGCGCTACCCAGGCTGACGTCGAAAAAGCCGTGGAAAGCGCCGAGCGCGGCCAGAAAGTCTGGGCTGCCATGACCGCCATGCAGCGCTCGCGCATCCTGCGCCGCGCCGTCGACATCCTGCGCGAGCGCAACGACGAACTGGCCATGCTGGAAACCCTGGACACCGGCAAGTCGTACTCCGAAACCCGCTACGTCGATATCGTCACCGGCGCCGACGTCCTGGAGTACTACGCTGGCCTGGTACCGGCCATCGAAGGCGAGCAGATTCCGCTGCGTGAATCCTCCTTCGTCTATACCCGCCGCGAGCCACTGGGCGTAACCGTCGGTATCGGCGCCTGGAACTACCCGATCCAGATCGCCCTGTGGAAATCCGCGCCAGCCCTGGCTGCCGGCAACGCGATGATCTTCAAGCCTTCGGAAGTCACTTCGCTGACCACGCTGAAACTGGCCGAGATCTACACCGAAGCCGGCCTGCCGGATGGCGTATTCAACGTCCTGACCGGTAGCGGCCGTGAAGTCGGCACCTGGCTGACCGAGCACCCACGCATCGAGAAAGTCTCCTTCACCGGCGGCACCACCACCGGCAAGAAGGTCATGGCCAGCGCCTCCAGCTCCTCGCTGAAGGAAGTGACCATGGAACTGGGCGGCAAGTCGCCGCTGATCATCTGCGCCGACGCCGACCTGGACAAGGCCGCCGACATCGCCATGATGGCCAACTTCTACAGCTCGGGCCAGGTGTGCACCAACGGCACCCGCGTGTTCATCCCAGCCGAACTCAAGGCAGCCTTCGAAGCCAAGATCGTCGAGCGCGTGGCCCGTATCCGTGCTGGCAACCCAGAAGACGAAAACACCAACTTCGGTCCGCTGGTCAGCTTCCCGCACATGGAGAGCGTCCTGGGCTACATCGCCAAGGGCAAGGAAGAAGGTGCCCGCGTTCTGTGCGGCGGTGAGCGTCTGACCCAAGGCGACTTCGCCAAGGGCGCCTTCGTGGCCCCGACCGTCTTCACCGACTGCACCGACGACATGACCATCGTCAAGGAAGAAATCTTCGGCCCGGTGATGAGCATCCTCACCTACGAGACCGAAGAAGAAGTCATCCGCCGCGCCAACGACACCGAATACGGCCTGGCCGCTGGCGTGTGCACCAACGACATCAGCCGCGCCCACCGCATCATCCACAAGCTCGAAGCCGGTATCTGCTGGATCAACGCCTGGGGTGAATCGCCGGCGGAAATGCCGGTCGGTGGCTACAAGCAGTCGGGCGTCGGCCGTGAGAACGGCGTCAGCTCGCTGGCTCAATACACTCGCATCAAGTCGGTCCAGGTCGAGCTGGGCGGCTACAACTCGGTTTTCTGAACCCTGTCTAGCCACGCCCGTGCCAATGAGCACGGGCGTTTCCGCTCCCTGATCACCGCCAACACGAGGGTACTTCCATGTCCCAAGAATTCGATTACATCATCGTCGGTGCCGGCTCGGCCGGTAACACCCTGGCCGCCCGCCTGACCGAAGACGCCGGCGTCACCGTACTGCTGCTGGAAGCCGGTGGCCCCGACTACCGCTTCGACTTCCGCACCCAGATGCCAGCCGCCTTGGCCTTCCCACTGCAGGGCCGCCGCTACAACTGGGCCTACGAGACCGATCCAGAGCCGCACATGGATGGCCGCCGCATGGAATGTGGTCGTGGCAAGGGCCTGGGTGGCTCCTCGCTGATCAACGGCATGTGCTACATCCGCGGTAACGCCATGGACTTCGACGGCTGGGCAGAACTGCCAGGCCTGGAAGACTGGACCTACCTGGACTGCCTGCCGTACTTCCGCAAGGCAGAAACTCGCGACATCGGCCCGAACGACTACCACGGCGGCGAAGGCCCGGTCAGCGTCACCACGCCCAAGGCCGGCAACAACCCGCTGTTCCACGCCATGGTCGAAGCCGGTGTGCAAGCTGGCTACCCACGCACCGAAGACCTCAACGGCTACCAGCAGGAAGGCTTCGGTCCGATGGACCGTACCGTGACCAAGAAAGGCCGCCGTTCGAGCACCGCCCGAGGCTACCTGGACCAGGCCAAGAAGCGTCCGAACCTGACCATCGTCACCCATGCCCTGACCGACCGCGTGCTGTTCGACGGCAAGCGCGCCATCGGCGTGACTTACCTGGTCGGCGACAGCGAAGAGCGCGTCGAAGCCCGCGCCCGCAAGGAAGTCATCGTCAGCTCCGGCGCCATCGCCTCGCCACAGCTGCTGCAGCGCTCCGGCGTGGGCCCGCGCGCCCTGCTGGAAAGCCTCGACATCCCGGTCGTGCACGACCTGCCTGGCGTTGGCGAGAACCTGCAGGACCACCTCGAGTTGTACCTGCAGTACGCCTGCACCCAGCCAGTCTCGCTGTACCCGTCGCTGCTGTGGTGGAACCAGCCGGCCATCGGCGCCGAATGGATGTTCAACGGCACCGGTATCGGCGCCAGCAACCAGTTCGAGGCGGGCGGTTTCATCCGTACTCGCCCTGAGTTCAAGTGGCCGAACATTCAGTACCACTTCCTGCCGGTCGCGATTAACTACAACGGTTCCAACGGGGTCAAGGAGCACGGCTTCCAGGCACACATGGGCTCCATGCGTTCGCCTAGCCGTGGCCGCATCAAGCTCAAGTCCAAAGACCCACGCCAGCACCCAAGCATCCTGTTCAACTACATGGCCACCGAGCAGGACTGGCAGGAATTCCGTGACGGTATCCGCCTGACCCGCGAGATCATGGCCCAGCCGGCACTCGACCCGTACCGTGGCCGCGAGATCAGCCCGGGCGCGCACGTGCAGACGGACGAAGAACTGGACAAGTTCATCCGCGAGCACGCCGAAACCGCCTTCCACCCGTCCTGCTCGTGCAAGATGGGCACCGACGACATGGCGGTGGTCGATGGCGAAGGCCGAGTGCATGGCATGCAAGGCCTGCGTGTGGTCGATGCGTCGATCATGCCGATCATCATCACCGGCAACCTCAACGCCACCACGATCATGATCGCCGAGAAGATCTCGGACAAGATCCGTGGCCGCAAGCCACTGCCGCGCAGCACCGCCAAGTACTACGTGGCCAATGGTGCACCGGTGAAGGGCAAGCCGATGCGCGAGGTGAAGCAGGCATGAACCTGCCCCGGCCTCTTCGCGGGTGAACCCGCGAAAGAGCCCACCCCTGCAACACCAGAAAAGGCACCCTGCGCGGTGCCTTTTTTTCATCTGCGGAAACGCTTTACAGCCTGCTAATTCATCAGGTTAGAATCAGTTGGCACGCGACCTGCTAGTTCATTCTCGCAAGTCCCTTCTCTCGCGATGTCCCGGAGTACCTGCCTTTGGATGCAAGCACCATCAACAGCCTGTTCCTGATCGGCGCATTGCTGGTGGGCGCAAGTATTCTGGTCAGCTCGCTATCTTCGCGCCTGGGCATCCCCATCCTGGTCATCATCCTCGCCGTCGGCATGGTCGCGGGCGTGGACGGTGGCGGCATCATCTTCAACAACTACCCGACCGCCTACCTGGTGGGTAACCTGGCATTGGCCGTGATCCTGCTCGATGGCGGCCTGCGTACACGGGTGGCGAGCTTCCGCGTAGCCCTGTGGCCGGCCCTGTCGCTGGCCACCGTCGGCGTGCTGATCACCACCGGCCTGACGGGCATGGTCGCTGCCTGGCTGTTCGACCTGAACCTGATCCAGGGCCTGCTGATCGGCGCCATCGTTGGCTCCACAGACGCCGCGGCGGTGTTCTCGCTGCTGGGCGGCAAGGGCCTGAACGAGCGGGTGACGGCGACGCTGGAGATCGAGTCGGGCAGCAACGACCCCATGGCGGTGTTTCTCACCGTCACCCTGATCGACATGATCGCCAGCGGCCAGACTGGCCTGCACTGGAGCCTGCTGACCCACCTGATCCGCGAGTTCGGTATCGGTGGCCTGCTGGGCCTGGGCGGTGGCTGGCTGATGCTGCAACTGGTCAACCGCATCAACCTGGCCGGTGGCCTGTACCCGATCCTCGTGGTGGCAGGCGGCCTGGTGGTGTTCTCGCTGACCAACGCCCTGCATGGCAGCGGCTTCCTCGCCGTCTACCTGTGCGGCCTGGTGCTGGGCAACAAACCCATTCGCAGCCGCCACGGCATTCTGCACATGCTCGACGGCATGGCCTGGCTGGCGCAGATCGGCATGTTCCTGGTCCTGGGCCTGCTGGTAACCCCTCATGACCTGCTCCCCATCGCCCTGCCTGCACTTGGCCTTGCGCTGTGGATGATCCTGGTGGCCCGCCCGCTTTCGGTAGTGGCCAGCCTGCTGCCATTCAAGGCCTTCCATGGCCGCGAGAAGGCCTTCATCTCGTGGGTCGGCCTGCGCGGCGCGGTACCCATCATCCTGGCGGTGTTTCCGCTCATGGCGGGCTTGCCGGACGCCCAGCTGTTCTTCAACCTGGCCTTCTTCATCGTCCTGGTGTCGCTGCTGGTCCAAGGCACCAGCCTGCCGTGGATGGCCAAGCTGCTCAAGGTCACCGTACCGCCAGACCCTGCGCCGATTTCCCGCTCCGCACTGGAGGTGCACCTCACCAGCGAGTGGGAGTTGTTCGTCTATCGCCTGGGCGCCGAGAAATGGTGCATCGGCGCCGCCCTGCGTGAGCTGAAGATGCCCGAAGGCACGCGCATCGCCGCATTGTTCAGGGGCGAGCAGTTGCTGCACCCCTCCGGGAGCACCGTGCTGGAAGTCGGCGACATGCTCTGCGTGATTGGCCATGAACATAACCTTCCAGCCCTGGGCAAATTGTTCAGCCAGGCGCCGCAGCGCGGCCTCGACCTGCGCTTCTTCGGCGACTTCGTCCTCGAAGGCGATGCCGAACTGGGTGCGGTGGCGGCGCTTTACGGCCTGAAACTCGATGGTCTCGACGCAAAAATGCCACTGGCGCAGTTCATCCGACAGAAGGTCGGAGGCGCTCCAGTAGTAGGCGACCAGGTCGAATGGCATGGCACCATCTGGACCGTCGCGACCATGGACGGGAACAATGTCCAGAAAGTCGGCGTCAGATTCCCCGAAGGAACCCGACCCGGCCCGGGCTTGTTCCTCTAAACTCCGATTCTGCCCGATCCACAATGTAGTCTGCCTATGTCCCTGCGCGCGCACCTTCGCGCAGCCCTGCTCGGGCTGTGCCTGTCCCTCTCGTTCGCGGCCACCGCGGCCGAGGTCCCGACCACCGCCAGCATCCAGAACAGCCTCGACAAGATCGCCGAGCGCAAATTGCCCGAGGCCGAACAGAAGGCCCTGCAGCAGGTTCTCGAACAGACCCTGAGCCTGCTGGCCAGCAAGGAAGACAGCGAGAAGAAGCTCACTGCGCTGAAGCAACAACTGGCCACAGCGCCGAAAGAAACCACCGACAGCCAACGCGAACTGGCCAAGCTCAAGGACAGCAAGCCACTGCCGGTGGCCCAGCGCTATGCCAACTTCACAGTGCCTCAGCTTGAACAACTGCTCAGCGAGCGCAGCACCCAACAAGGCGAGTTGCAAAAGGCCTTGTCCGAAGCCAACAGCCTGATCATCAGTTCGCAGACCCGGCCGGAGCGGGCCCAGGCCGAAATCAGCAACAACCAGACCCGCACCCAGCAGATCAACAGCAGCCTCAAGAACGGCAAGGACAACGGCAAGCCACTCAACGCCGACCAACGCAACCAGCTCAACGCCGAGCTGGCATCGCTCAATGCCCTGACCCTGCTGCGTCGCCAGGAGCTGGCCGGCAACGGCTTGCTGCAAGACCTGGGCAACGCCCGGCACGACCTGTTGATCGAACGCGCAGCGCGCCTTGAGCAGGAAATCCAGGACCTGCAGACGCTGATCAACGACAAGCGCCTGGCCCAGTCCCAGCAGACCGTCACCCAGCAGTCGATCGAGGCGCAGAAGGCTGGCGGCAGCACCTTGTTGGCCAACGAGAGTGCCGCCAACCTCAAGCTCTCCGACTATCTGCTCAAGAGCACCGACCGCCTCAACGAGCTGACCCAGCAGAACCTGCGCACCAAACAGCAACTCGACAGCCTGACCCAGGCCGACCAAGCCCTGGATGAACAGATCAACGTGCTCAAGGGCAGCCTGCTGCTGTCGAAGATCCTCTACAAGCAGAAGCAGGCACTGCCGCACCTGAAGCTCGACCGCGACCTGGCCGACCAGATCGCCGACATTCGCCTGTACCAGTTCGAGATCAACCAGCAACGCGAGCAGATGAGCAGCCCGGTGAGCTATGTCGACAAGCTGCTGGCCAACCAGCCGCCGGACGACGTCACCCCGCAACTGCGCAAGGCCCTGCTGGAAGTGGCGATCACCCGCAGCGACCTGCTCGAACGCTTGAACCGCGAACTGTCGGCGTTGCTCAATGAGTCGATCACCCTGCAACTGAACCAGAAGCAGTTGCTCAGCACCGCACAAGGGCTGCGCACCACCCTCGAAGAGCAGATGTTCTGGATTCCCAGCAACAAGCCGCTGGATTGGGACTGGCTGCGCTACGTACCCGAGCGCTTCACCGCTCAGGTTGCCAGCCTGCCCTGGGGGTCGGGCCTCAAGGAGCTGGCCGACGGCTTGGGCCAGCGACCGCTGTTGTTCCTGCCATTGCTGCTGGTGATTGGCGGGCTGCTGTGGCGACGCAAGTACCTCTACCAGCGCCTGGGCAAGGTGCATCAGGACATCGGCCACTTCCGCCGCGACAGCCAGTGGCACACGCCGCAGGCCATCCTTATCAACATCCTCCTTGCCATGCCAGTCAGCTTGGGCCTGGCCTTGTGCAGCTATGCCTTGCAGATCGATGCACGTGGTCAGAACGCCAACCTCGGCGCGGCGCTGTGGCAGCTGGCACAGGCGTGGCTTGTGTTCTACACCGCCTACCGCATCCTCGCCCCGGGTGGCGTGGCGGAAATTCACTTCCGCTGGTACAAGCCGCAGGTCGAGTTCCTGCGGGGCTGGGTGCGCCGCCTGGGCTCCGTGGTGCTGGCTTTGGTCGGTGTGGTGGCGGTCGCCGAGCACCAGCCCTCGGCACTGGCCGACGATGTGCTAGGCATCGGCGTGGTGCTGGCGTGCTACGCACTGATGGCCTGGTTGCTCAGCCGCCTGCTGCTGAGTAGCCCTGCTCACCGCGACACGTCGCTGTTCCGCAAGGCCGTCGGGGTTGCCTTCACCGCCCTGCCCATCGCCTTGTTCGTGGCGGTGTGCTTCGGCTACTACTACACCGCCCTGAAGCTTACCGATCGCCTGATCTACACCCTGTACCTGCTGCTGTTCTGGCTGGTGATCGAAGCCGCCTTCGTGCGCGGCCTGTCGGTTGCCGCGCGGCGCCTGGCGTACCAGCGTGCCCTGAGCAAACGTGCGGCGGCCAAGGAGGGCCTCGATGGCGAGGTCGTCACCGAAGAGCCGACCCTGGATATCGAACAGGTCAACCAGCAGTCCCTGCGCCTGATCCGACTGGCCTTGCTCGGTGGTTTCATCGCCGGCCTGTACTGGGTTTGGGCAGACCTCATCTCGGTGTTCGCATACCTGAACAACTTCACCTTGTACGAATACACCAGCGGCACCGGCGCCAACGCCAGCATGGTGCCCATCAGCCTGGGCGACCTGCTGGGCGCGCTGGTGATCGTGGGCATTACCTTCGCCCTCGCCCGCAACCTGCCCGGTTTGCTGGAGGTGCTGGTACTGTCACGCCTGAACCTGGCGCAAGGCAGTGCCTATGCCACCACCACGCTGCTGTCGTACACCATTGTCGGCGTCGGTATCGTGACTACGCTGTCGACCCTTGGCGTGAGCTGGGACAAGCTGCAATGGCTGGTGGCGGCGCTGTCGGTTGGCTTGGGCTTCGGCATGCAGGAAATCTTCGCCAACTTCATCTCCGGCATCATGATCCTGTTCGAGCGCCCGGTACGAATCGGCGACACCATCACCATCGGCAATCTGTCCGGCACGGTGAGCAAGATCCGCATCCGCGCCACCACCATCACCGACTTCGACCGCAAGGACATCATCGTCCCCAACAAGACCTTCATCACCGGCCAGCTGATCAACTGGTCGCTGACGGACACGGTCACCCGGGTAACCCTGAAGCTGGGTATCGACTACGGTTCGGACCTGGACCTGGTCCGTGAGATTCTGCTCAAGGGCGCCCATGAGAACCCGCGGGTACTCAAGGACCCTGAGCCGATCGTGTACTTCCTCAACTTCGGCGAAAGCTCGCTCGACCACGAACTGCGCATGCATGTGCGCGACCTGGGCGACCGCAACCCGACCCTGGATGAGATCAACCGCTACATCAACCGTGAGTTCAAGGCACACAACATCAAGATCTCGGTACGCCAGGTCGAGGTGTTCCTGATAGATCCCAAGGGTGGCAAGCAGCAGCTGATTCCGATGGAGCAACCGAAACCGGATGGAGCTCAACCGGCCTGAGTGGGTTCGAATCCTTTATGCTGTGCACAATCCCTGCGAGGGCGATGCCCTCGATCACAGGCGATCCCGCTCCTGCAACTGCCCTGTGGGGAGCAGGCTCGCCAGCGATTGGGCCGTGAAGCGGCCCCAGGCACCCCACTCAGGAGCCGCCCGTGAAAACCCTCGACCAACTCAGCTTCGACAACCGCTTCGCCCGCCTGGGCGATGCGTTCTCCACCCAGGTACTGCCCGAGCCCATCGCCGAGCCGCGCCTGGTAGTGGCGAGCGAGTCGGCCATGGCACTGCTCGACCTCGACCCAACAGAGGCCCAATCCCCGCTGTTCGCCGAGCTGTTCAGCGGTCACAAGCTGTGGGAAGAAGCCGACCCGCGAGCGATGGTGTATTCAGGCCACCAGTTCGGCTCCTACAATCCGCGCCTGGGCGATGGCCGCGGCCTGCTGTTGGCCGAGGTACTGAACGATGCCGGCGAGCACTGGGACCTGCACCTCAAGGGTGCCGGCCAGACGCCGTACTCGCGCATGGGCGACGGCCGCGCCGTGTTGCGCTCGTCGATCCGCGAGTTCCTCGCCTCCGAGGCCCTGCACGCCCTCGGCATTCCCAGCAGCCGAGCCTTGTGCGTGGTAGGTTCGACCACTCCAGTGTGGCGCGAAACCCGCGAAAGCGCCGCCATGCTGATGCGTCTGGCGCCAAGCCACGTTCGCTTTGGTCATTTCGAGTACTTTTACTACACCCGCCAACCCGAGCAGCAGCGCATACTCCTCGACCATGTACTGGAACAGCACTACCCCGAGTGCCGCGAGGCCGAACAGCCTTACCTTGCGATGTTCCGTACCATCGTCGAGCGCAATGCCGAACTGATCGCCCGCTGGCAGGCCTATGGCTTCTGTCACGGGGTGATGAACACCGACAACATGTCGATCCTCGGCATCACCTTCGACTTTGGCCCTTACGCCTTCCTCGACGACTTCGACGCCAACTTCATCTGCAACCACTCCGATGACCGTGGCCGCTACAGCTACAGCAACCAGGTACCTATCGCCCATTGGAACCTCAGCGCGCTGGCCCAGGCCTTGACCACGGTGATCGAGGTGGAACCGCTCAAACAAGCGCTGGAATTGTTCCTGCCGTTGTACCAGGCACATTACCTGGACCTGATGCGGCGGCGCCTGGGCCTGACCACTGCCGAGGATGACGACCTGGCGCTGGTCGAACGACTGCTGCAGCGTATGCAAAGCGGTGGCGTGGACTACAACCTGTTCTTCCGCAGGCTGGGCGAGCAACCGGTGGCCGATGCCTTGAAGGCGGTGCGCGACGATTTCGTCGACCTGGCCGGCTTCGATGCCTGGGGCGTGGACTACCTGGCGCGCTGCCAACGGGAAGCCGGTAATGCCGACGGACGGCGTGAACGCATGCATGCGGTGAACCCGCTGTATGTGCTGCGTAACTATTTGGCGCAGAAAGCTATCGAAGCGGCCGAGGCGGGGGATTACAGTGAAGTGAGGCGACTGCACCTGGTGCTGAGCCGGCCGTTCGACGAACAACCCGGCATGCAGGCCTATGCCGAACGGCCACCTGAGTGGGGCAAGCACCTGGAAATCAGCTGCTCGTCCTGATTCACACGGCCGGCGACAAGGCCAGAACAAACACCCAAGGAGCCCTCATGTCCGACCCGCTGCTGATCCCCTGCCCCCACTGCAACGGCCTCAACCGCCTGCCCGCCGCCCGCCTGGGCGACGCGCCCAAATGCGGGCGTTGCAAACAGGACGTGCTGCTGAGCAAACCCTTCGCGCTCACCGAAAGCAGCTATGCCAGCCAGATCAAAGGCGACTTGCCACTGCTGCTGGACGTCTGGGCGGACTGGTGCGGCCCCTGCAAATCCTTCGCCCCCACCTTCGAACAGGCCGCTCGCCAGCTTCAGGGCCGCTGCCGCCTGGCCAAGCTCGACAGCGAAGCCAACCGCAACCTGGCAGGCCAGTTGGGCATCCGCTCGATCCCCAGCCTGATCCTGTTCAAGAACGGCCGCGAAGTCGCCCGCCAGGCCGGGGCGTTTCCACTGCAGACACTGCTGGAATGGCTGCGCAGCCAGGGGGTTTAGGGTCGGCTGTGAGATCGAGCGCCGCCCGCGCGGCGCATCGCGAGCAAAGCTCGCCACGTTTGTTTCGGGCCAATGATGCCTGTAACAGTCGCGCGCGGCCGCCTTTTTGATTTGACTCGATACCGCGCCGTACGCCTGTAGGAGCGAGCCTCGCTCGCGATGCGCCGCGCAGGCGGCGCTCGCTCTGGCAGGCGTCGCAGATCACCCATTTTCCTCAAGAAGGTCATGCAACTCGACAAACTGCTGCGTGAGCTTGTGCCGTGGCTCCAAGTGGATCAGCGGCAGGCTGGCATGGTGCGATTCGCGCATCTTCACCGAACTGCCCAGATATACCGGTAGCACCGGAAGACCCTCGGCCAGCAGTTCGTCGAGCATCTGCTGAGGCAGGCTGGCGCGGGACTGGAACTGATTGACCACGATGCCTTCGACCACCAGGTCCTCGTTGTGGTCGTCCTTGAGCTCTTCGATCTCGGCCAGCAGGCCATACAGCGCCTGGCGCGAGAAACTGTCGCAATCGAAGGGAATAAGCACGCGATCAGCGGCAATCAGCGCAGAAACCGCATAAAAATTGAGTGCAGGGGGCGTATCGATGTAGATGCGCTCGTAGTCCTCGTCCAGATCGTCGAGCAACTTACGCAGCTTGTTGATCTTGTGCTTGGCCTCGAGCTTGGGCTGAAGGTCGGCCAGTTCGGCCGTCGCCGTCACCACATGAAGGTTGTCAAACGGCGTTTCGTAGATATCGACCTTGTTCTTCTTGCTGAACGGGCCGCTGGACAGGCTCTGCTTGAAGAAGTCGGCAATGCCCATGGGAATGTCCTCGCCGGTGAGGCCGGTGAGGTACTGAGTCGAATTCGCCTGGGCATCCAGGTCGATCAACAGGGTCCGGTAACCTTCGCTGGCACTGACTGCCGCCAGGTTGCAGGCGATGCTCGACTTGCCCACGCCACCTTTCTGATTGAACACCACGCGCCGCATGAGAGACCTCCGTGTATCAACGAATGCCCGAGTATGTGGCGGCGTCTGCGCAATGACCAGCACCTATTCGCTCAACTTGAGCGAACGGCGACCGACAACCTCTTCATACCGTCCATCGGAAATCACGCAAGCCCGCGGTCGGACTTGACGCAATCGCCTCTGCCCATTGTCTGATGGCAATCAGCTAACCAACATTTGCTACACGCCGCCAGCACCGGGATAATGCGCGCCACTCGGCGATTGCGCCAACCCTGTCAGGTCGTTGTTTCGAGTGATTCCCTCGACAAGGAAGTTCCTCAGGGCGGAAAGTCAACACTATCGTGATCAGCTTCGATATCAGCCAATGGCGCGCCTGGTCCCCAGGGTTGCAGACACCTGCCGACTGGCACGCCTGGGCACACGGCACGCAGCCGTCGCAGAGCGACGGGCCGCCTCCCGATGTTTCGTTTTTGCCGGCCATGCAGCGCCGTCGCCTGAGCCTGCTGGCCCGCATGGCATTTGCCGTCGGCTGGCCGCTGGCCGAGGGCCACGATGCACTGCCGCTGGTGTTCGTCTCGCGCCATGGAGAAACCCCACGGACCTTCGCGATGCTCAGCGAGCTGGCCGAGCAACAGCCGCTGTCGCCCACCCAGTTCAGCCTGTCGGTGCACAATGCGGTGATCGGCCTGTGGTCGATCATGCGCAGTGAAACCAGCGAGATGACCGCGCTGGCAGCCGAGCAGGATGGCTTCGAGCAGGGCGTGATCGAAGCTGCGGCCTTGCTGGCCGAGGGCGCCCCGGCCGTGCTGCTGATCATCACCGAAGAGCGACCACCCGAGGCCTACCGCAACTGGATCGACGACGTACCCTTTTCCTACGCCCTGGGCCTGTTGCTGACATCCGGCCAACAATGGCAGCTCACCCTGGGCCAGACGCCGGCGGGCCAAGGCACCGCATTGCCCCATGCCCTGAGCTGGCTGCGTGCTTCGCTGACCGACCAGAATACCGTCACCCACACCGTGAAGCGTCGTGTATGGACCTGGCAACGACAGCCGTGAACCGCCCCCGCGATGCCTACTACTGGCGCCTGCTGGCCACCGCCTTGAGCTTTGCCGTATTTGGGCTCGGCGGCCTGTGCCTGCGGCTGCTGGTGTTCCCCCTGTTGGCCTGTATGCCGGGCGGTCGCGAACGCCACCGCCAGCGTGCCCGGCAAACCATCGGTTGGCTGTTCTGGCACTTCATTCGCTTCATGAAGGGCGCTGGCGTCTTGACCTACCAGGTCATTGGCGCCGAACGCCTGGGCCGCCCTGGTCAGCTGATCATCGCCAACCACCCGTCGCTGATCGATGTGGTCTTTCTCATCGGCCTGGTGCGCCAGGCCAATTGCGTGGTCAAGCACAGCCTGTTCGACAACCCATTCACCCGTGGCCCGGTCGGCGAGGCCCAGTACATTGGCAACGACGGCAGCATGGACATGCTCGAAGAAGCCGTGGACGTGTTGCGCCAAGGACAGCCGTTGATCATATTCCCGGAAGGTACGCGCACCCCGCCCGGCCAGGTACCGGCCTTTCATCGCGGCGCCGCCGCGATTGCCTTGCGGGGTGCGAATATCATCACGCCGGTGACCATCAAGGTCAGCCCGACCACCCTGACCAAGAACGAACCCTGGTACCGCATCCCCAGCCGTCGCGTGCACTTCACCCTCACGGTCGGCGCCGATATCGACCCTCAGGCCTTCGCCACACAGGGGCCGGCGCCTCAAGCATCACGCAAGCTGAACGACTACCTGCATCAGTACTACCTCAAGGAGCTCGCCACAGATGAGCGATCCACAACACGACCTGCACCGTGACCTCAAGCAACTGATCATCGACGCCCTCGGCCTTGAAGATATCGGCGTGCAGGACATCGACGACCAGCAACCGCTGTTTGGCGAAGGCCTGGGCCTGGACTCGGTGGATGCACTGGAATTGGGCCTGGCACTGCAGAAGCGCTATGGCTTCAAGATCGACGCCGATGCCAAGGACACCCGCAACCATTTCCGTAACGTCGCCACCTTGGCCGCGTTCGTCACTGCCCGTAAGGCTGCCTGAGACTGCACCATGCAAACCCGCGAAGATATCTTCAATACCCTGCGCGACGCCCTGGTCGAGCTGTTCGAGCTCGACCCCGCCAGCATCAACCTCGATGCCAACCTGTACCAGGACCTGGAAATCGACAGCATCGATGCCATCGACCTGCTCGACCACATCAAGCGCCAGACCGGAAAGAAAATCGCCGCCGAAGACTTCAAGGCAGTGCGTACCGTCAATGACGTGGTCGAAGCGGTGTACCGCCTGGTCAACACCGCGGCATGAAGCGACTGATCGGCCTCGGCCTGTTGCTGGCCGGCGTGCTGTATCCCTTCGCGGTGCATTTCGGCATGGCCCGTTTCGCCCCCTGGCAGTTCGGCGTGCTGCTTGGCGCCCTGTGGCTGGCCCGTGCGCTGAGTACGCCACGTCGCCCGGGCGCTGTGTGGATGGCCGCGGCGGCGCTGGCGTTCTGCGCCGCCCTGGGTCTGTCCGACAGCCAGCAGCTGCTGCGCTGGTACCCAGTGCTGGTCAATGCCTTCATGCTCGTCCTGTTCGGCACCAGCCTGGTGCACGGCATGCCGCTGGTCGAGCGCCTGGCCCGTCTGCAGGAGCCGCAACTTCCCCCGGCAGCGGTGCACTACACCCGCCAGGTAACGCAGGTATGGTGCCTGTTTTTCGTGATCAACGGCCTGATCGCCGCGAGCCTGACCCTGTGGGCGCCACTGCGCTGGTGGACGCTGTACAACGGCGTGATCGCCTATGCCGCAATGGGGCTGCTGTTCGCGGTCGAATGGTGGGTAAGACAACGTGTGCGAGGACGCTCATGAACTGGATCAACCTCGAACACCTGCTGCGCCCGCTGGATGCGCCGCGCCAGGTGAGCCAGTGCCCGAGCCTGGATCATGCCCAGTTGAGCCAACAGGCACTGCGCCTGGCCGGCGGCCTGCGCCAGCGTGGCGTGAAACAGCTGGCTGTGCACCTGGAAGATGCTGCCGAACTCGCCGCCGCCTTGCTGGGTGCCTGGCGCGCCGATGTCGAGGTGTTGCTGCCTTCGGACCTGCAACCGGCGACCCGCGAGCGCTGGCACAGTCAGGTAGACCTGTGGCTCAGCGACCAGCCCGGTGACCTGGACTTCGCCTCCTTGCTCGGCGAGCCGCTAACGCCTGCCGACCTCGACCTGGACCGATGCCGCATCAGCCTGTGCACTTCTGGCTCCAGCGGCGAACCCAAGCGCATCGACAAGTGTCTTCGTCAGCTGGCCAATGAAGTCCAGGCCCTGGAGCGACTGTGGGGCCACACCCTGGGCGATGCATGGATCGTCGGCAGTGTCGCCACCCAGCACATCTACGGGCTGTTGTTCCGCGTGCTCTGGCCGCTGTGTGCCGGGCGCGGCTTCGAACGGCGCCAATTGCCCTTCCCTGAAGACTTGCAGCGCGCCAGCCTGGCCCATCCTGCCTTCGCCTGGGTGGCCAGCCCGGCCCTGCTCAAGCGCATGGGCGACAATCTCGACTGGGCAGCCCTGGGCCAGGTCCGCCAGGTGTTTTCCTCCGGCGGTGAATTGCCGGCCGACGCCGCCCATCGCCTGCAGCAGCGTCTGGGCCAATGGCCGACGGAAATCCTCGGCAGCTCGGAGACAGGTGGTATTGCCTGGCGTCAGGGTGAAGCATTGTGGCAGCCATTTGCCGATGTACGCCTGAGCCAGGACGCACGAGGCGCCTTGTGCATCGCTTCGCCATACTTACCCGCAGGCCATGTCGAGCAGAGTGCTGACGCCGTCGCGTTCGCCGATGACGGGCGCTTCCATCTGCTCGGCCGTCTCGACCGCATCGTCAAGCTGGAAGAGAAACGCATCTCCCTGCCCATGCTCGAACAGGCGCTATGCGCCCACGCCTGGGTCGGTGAAGCCCGGCTGGGCATGGTCGAACACGGCCGCGCCTACCTCGCCGCGCTGGTAGTGCTGACCCCCTCTGGCCTGCACGCGCTGCGCAGCAAGGGCCGCAAGGCGTTGGTCGAGCGCCTGCGGGCGCACCTGGCGGGGCATTGCGAGCCCTTGGCCCTGCCACGACGCTGGCGGTTGCTGCGGCAACTGCCGCTCAATGCGCAGGGCAAACTGCCACGGGCCGACGTCCAGGCCTTGTTGCTGGCGCCGCGCAACATGACGCCTGAGGTGTTGGAGCAGCGCCATGAAGGCGATGAACTGCACCTGACCCTGGTCGTCCCCGTGGACCTGGCATGCTTTGCCGGTCACTTCCCAGAAGCCCCGGTGCTGCCCGGCGTGGTGCAGATCGACTGGGCCATCGCCCTGGCCAGCGAACACCTGCTGCCGGGCTACCGCTTCGCCGGCATGGAAGTGCTCAAGTTCCAGCATGTGGTGCGCCCTGGCGATGAACTGGTGCTGAACCTGCGCTGGGATGGTGAGCGCGGCAAACTGTATTTCGCCTACAGCTGCGCCGGGCAGGCCTGCTCCAGTGGCCGCATCCTGATGGAGACTGCCTGTGCATAAGCCTTGCGCGGTGATCCCGGTGTACAACCACGAACTGGCCGTTCCAGCAGTGGTGGCCGACTTGCTTGACGCGGGCCTGCCCTGCGTGTTGGTCGACGACGCCAGTCATGCGCCTTGCGCCCAGGTGCTGCGCCAACTGGCCCTGCATCCTGACGTGCACCTGGTCACGCTCGCGACCAACCAGGGCAAAGGTGGCGCGGTCATGGCCGGGCTGCGTGAAGCTTCACGGCTGGGGTTCAGCCATGCCTTGCAAGTGGACGCCGACGGCCAGCATGACCTGACCGATGTTCGCCGCTTCCTCGAGCAGTCGCAGGCTTATCCACAGGCGCTGGTATGCGGTTATCCACAGTACGACGCCAGCGTGCCCAAGGGCCGTCTGTATGCCCGTTACCTCACCCACGTGTGGGTATGGATCAACAGCCTGTCGCTGCAGATACCGGACTCGATGTGCGGCTTTCGCGTGTACCCGCTGCCGCCAACCCTGGCGATGATCGATAGCGTCAAACTCGGCCGGCGCATGGACTTCGACCCCGAGATTCTCGTACGCCTGTCGTGGCGCGACCAGCCGATGCGCTGGCTGCCGACCAGGGTCCATTACCCGCAGGACGGCCTGTCGCACTTTCGCCTGTTCCATGACAATGCGCTGATCTCGAAAATGCACGCCAAGCTGTTCTTCGGCATGCTGCTGCGCGCACCGCTGATTCTCTGGCGCAGGTGGCGTGGATGAGCAGCAATCCTTCGCAACACTGGGCCGATCAGCAGGAGCGTGGCAGTTTCTGGCTGATGAAACTGACCGCCGCCCTGGTGCGGCTGTGTGGCCGGCGTGTGCTCGGCCCCCTGATACGCATCATCGTCGCCTACTTCTTCGTGTTCGGCCGCCGCGCCCGGCGCAGTGCCTGGCAGTACCAGCAGCGACTGCATCGCTGGAATGGCGGGCAAACCCCAGCGCCCAGCCAACGCCAGGTATTTCGCCAGTTCATGGCCTTCGCCGACGCCCTGCTGGACAAGCTCGACGTATGGAATGGCCGGCTGCGGCTGGAAGACATCGACATCGTCGACCCCGCTCATCTGCGTCAGCAACTGCGCGGCGAGCGCGGTCAGATGCTGGTGGGTGCGCACCTGGGTAATCTTGAAGTGTGCCGCGCCTTGGCTGAAATCGGCGAGCAGGTGACCATGAACGTGCTGGTCCACACCCGCCATGCCGAGCGCTTCAACCGCCTGCTGGGCGAGGCCGGCGCGACCAACCTGCGACTGATCCAGGTCAGCGAACTGGACCCGGCAGTGATGCTGCAACTCTCCGAGCGCCTGGAGCGGGGCGAGTGGCTGGCCATTGCCGGCGACCGCGTGCCGCTGCACGGCACACGTACGGTCGAGGTGGACTTCCTCGGCCAGCCCGCGCCATTCCCGCAAGGCCCCTGGCTGCTGGCCGGCCTGCTCGATTGCCCGGTCAACCTACTGTTCTGCCTGAAGCGCCAAGGCCGCTACCGCATCACCCTGGAGCCCTTCGCCGAGCGTCTGCAGTGGCGCCGCGGCCAGCGTGACCAGGTGATTGCCCAGTGGGCCTCACGCTATGCCGAACGCCTGGGCCAATACTGCAGTCAGGCGCCATTGCAGTGGTTCAACTTCTACCCCTTCTGGAAGACCGATGACGATGCATCCGCATGAACCTGTCACGTTCGGCGAGTCGCCGCTGGCGATCGAAGACATCCTGGCCCTGGCCGAGTGCCGCGCCTCGGCGCGGCTGCAGGACGATGCCCGGTACCGCGAGCGTATCGCGCGTGGTGCGCGGTTCCTGGACACCTTGCTGGACAAGGAAGGCGTAATCTACGGCGTAACCACCGGCTACGGCGACTCCTGCGTGGTCGCCGTGCCGCTTGAGCATGTGGAGGCCCTGCCACAACACCTTTACACCTTCCATGGGTGTGGCCTGGGCCGCCTGCTGGACGCCCCTGCAACCCGCGCCGTGCTGGCTGCCCGCCTGCGATCGCTGAGCCACGGCGTATCGGGGGTGCGCCTGGAGTTGCTCGAACGTCTGCGTGATTTCCTCGCTCACGACATCCTCCCACTGATTCCCGAAGAAGGCTCGGTGGGCGCCAGCGGAGACTTGACGCCACTGTCCTACGTCGCGGCCACGTTGGCCGGCGAGCGCGAGGTGATGTACCAAGGTCAACGCCGTGGCAGCGCTGACGTGCACCGCGAACTGGGCTGGCAGCCACTGGTGCTGCGGCCCAAGGAAGCCCTGGCGCTGATGAACGGCACCGCGGTGATGACCGGCCTGGCCTGCCTGGCGTTTGCCCGCGCCGACTACCTGCTGAAACTGGCTACGCGCATCACCGCCCTCAACGTCATTGGCCTGCAAGGCAACCCCGAGCATTTCGACGAGCGCCTGTTCGCCGCCAAGCCGCACCCTGGACAGATGCAGGTTGCCGCCTGGCTCCGCCAGGACCTCGCCATCGACGCACCGTTACCGTCCCTGCATCGTCTGCAGGACCGCTATTCGCTGCGCTGCGCACCCCATGTGCTGGGCGTGCTGGCCGACAGCCTGGCCTGGCTGCGCGGCTTCATCGAGACGGAGCTCAACAGCGCCAACGACAACCCGATCATCGACGGCGACGCCGAGCGGGTGCTGCATGGTGGGCACTTCTATGGCGGTCATATCGCCTTCGCCATGGACAGCCTCAAGACCCTGGTCGCCAACGTCGCCGACCTGCTCGACCGCCAGCTCGCATTGTTGGTGGACGTACGTTACAACCATGGCCTGCCCAGCAACCTGTCCGGCGCCGAAGCCGACCGAGCCATGCTCAACCACGGTTTCAAGGCCGTGCAGATCGGTGCCAGCGCCTGGACTGCCGAAGCACTCAAGCAGACCATGCCAGCCAGCGTGTTCTCGCGCTCCACCGAATGCCACAACCAGGACAAGGTGAGCATGGGCACCATCGCCGCCCGTGACGCCTTGCGGGTGCTGGAGCTGACCGAACAGGTCGCCGCCGCAGCCTTGCTGGCAGCCAACCAGGGCGTGTGGCTGCGTGGCCGCCAGGACAACGCACGGCCGTTGCCGCCAGCCTTGGCACAGATGCATCAAGCGCTGGTGGCGGAGTTCGCTCCGGTCGTCGAAGACCGTGCCCTGGAAAGCGACTTGCGCCTGTGCCTGCAACGCATCGCCCAGCGCCACTGGAGGTTGCATGCGTAACCCCGGCGTCTTCCATGTCGACAGCGAAATCGTCGTACCCTTCTTCGACGTCGACAGCATGCACATCGTCTGGCACGGTCACTACGTCAAATACCTCGAAGTGGCCCGCTGCGCGCTGCTCGACCGACTCGAGCACAATTACCTGCAAATGCACGCCAGCGGCTACATCTGGCCGGTGATCGACCTGCAGCTGCGCTACATCCGCGGCGCCACCTTCGGCCAGCGCCTGAAGGTGCGTGCCAGCTTGGTGGAATGGGAAAACCGCCTGAAGATCCATTACCTGATCAGCGATGCCGAGACGGGCGAGCGCATGACCCGCGCCAGCACCGTGCAGGTCGCCGTACATGTGGAAAGCGGCGAGATGCAACTGGCCTCGCCGCAGGTGATGCTCGACGCGGTAGCCAAGGTACTCTCATGAATCGACTCGTCACGACACGCCTGAAGCCACTGCGCGGATTCCGTGGGAGTGGCCTTGCGTCGCGACAGAGGCGCGACGCGGCGCCACCTGCTCACGCCACCCCTGTCCACCCGCTGTTGTGCACGCTCACCGTCCTCATCCTGCTGTTCATCAGCCCGCTGACCCTGGCATTCAGCCTGGACGATCTGCAAAAACAGCTCAGCACGCCCGCAGTCGTCAAAGGCCCGTTCATCCAGGAAAAGCACCTGCGCGCCCTGCCCCAGCCACTGCTGAGCAAGGGCCACTTCATCCTGGCCCGCGACCACGGCCTGCTATGGCTGCTGCAAACCCCGCTGCGCCAGGATTACCGCATTCGCGCCGACGGCATCGCCCGCCGCGATCCGAGCGGCTGGCAAACATTGCCCAGCCGCAGCGCTGGAGCCGAACAAAACCGCCTGTTCTTTGCCGTACTGCAGGGCGACAGCAGTGGCCTGCAACGCGACTTCGACCTGAGCCTGTCGGGCGATGCCGCGCACTGGACATTGCACCTGACGCCTCGCTCGCTGCTGCTCAAGCAGGTATTCAGCGCCATCGAAATCAGCGGTGGCTCGTTCGTCGAGCGCATCGAGCTCAGCGAAACCCAAGGCGACAGCACCGTCCTGCGCATGCCTGAAAGCAGCGCCGAGACTGCCCTGAGCGACAGGGAGCGCCGCGATTTTGCCGATTGAACGCCTGCTCCCACGCGCCTTCCTGGGGTTGTTGCTCATTGTGCTCGCGGTCGCTGGCTGGCAGTGGCACCGTGGGGCGCCGATGTCGGCCGACCTGATGACACTGGTGCCCGGCGCTACCCAAGACCCGCTGGTCAAACGCGCCGAACTGCGCATACAAGAGCCGCTCAACCGCGAAATACTGGTGCTGGTTGGCCACACCGAACGCCAGCAGGCACTCGCCCTCGCCGAGCATCTGGCCGCGCAGTGGCAAGCCAGCGGTTTATTCAGCAGGGTGCAGTGGAACCTGCAAACCGACCTCGCCGCCGTGCGCGAACAGCTGCTGCAAGGGCGGCTGGCCATGCTTGCGCCCCAGGACCGCCAGCAACTGCGCCTCCAGCCAGACGTTTTCATCGAGCAGCGCGTGCAAAGCCTGTTCGACCCCTTCACCGGTTTCAGCCTGGTACCCAGCCAGGACGACTGGCTAGGCCTGACCGGGCGCATCCAGGCCAGCCAACCGAAACCGCCGAACGTAGAACTGGATACCGCCAGCGGCGCGCTGGTGGCCAGCGCCGAGGGCCTGCACTGGGTGCTGCTGCGCGCACGCACCGAGGGCAATGCGTTCGACTTGAACCTGCCGCTGCAAGTGGCCGACCTGGTGGACAAGAGTCGCCAACAAGCGGAGCAATCCGGCGCCCAACTGGTCGCCGCCAGTGGCTTGCTGTATGCCGCCGCCGGGCAACAGCAAGCCAGCCGCGAAATCACCTGGGTCGGTGGCGGCGCAACCCTTGCCATTCTGCTGTTGCTGCTGCTGGCGTTTCGCCGCTGGCGCGGGCTGTTGGCCTTCGTTCCCGTGCTGGTGGGAGTGCTCTTCGGGACGGTGGTGTGCGTAGCGCTGTTCGACCAGATCCATGTCATGACGCTGGTCCTGGGCTCGAGCCTGATTGGTGTAGCCGTGGACTACCCTTTGCACTATCTGTCCAAGAGCTGGAGCCTCAAGCCCTGGCGTAGCTGGCCCGCCTTGCGCCTGACACTTCCAGGCCTGAGCCTGAGCCTGGCGACCAGTTGCATCGGCTACCTTGCCCTGGCGTTCACGCCCTTCCCGGCGCTGACCCAGATTGCCGCGTTTTCCGCCGCGGGCCTGCTCGGAGCCTACCTCTGCGCGGTATGCCTGCTGCCGGCCCTGCTGAACGGTGTGGCACTACGCCCGGCGCACTGGCCGCTACAGGTCGCCGAAACGCTCATGCGCTGGCGTGAACGCCTGCTGCGCAAAATGCCCAGTGCCGTGCTGCTGGTCCTGGTGATGCTGTTCTGCGCTGCCGGCCTGTGGCGCCTCGACAGCCGCAATGACATCCGCCAGTGGGTCAGCAGCCCACCCCAGTTGCTGGCGCAAGCCCAGGCAGTGGCGCGGATCACCGGCTACCAACCCACCAGCCAGTTCTACCTGGTACGTGGCCACGACCCGCAGCAGTTGCTCGACCGCCTGGGGACGCTGTCCGCCAAGCTCGACGAGCTGGTCGAACTGGGTAAGCTCAAGGGCTACATGAGCCTGGACCAGATCGTCGCAAGCCCGGCAGAACAACAGCAGACCCGACAGGCACTGGCCGTCCTGCGCGAGCATTGGCAACCGCTGCAGGCGCTAGGTGTGCCGCAGGCGGCGCTGGAGAACGAGCTGAACCACCTGCTGCAACTACCCACACTGACCGTCGAACAGGTACTGGCGGGACCGCTGGGCGAAGCCTGGCGGCCATTGTGGCTGGGGCGGACCGACTCGGGGGTGGCCGCCATCGTCAGCTTGCAGGGCCTGAACGATACTGCGCTGCTGCGTGTGCAGACCGACGATCTGGAGGGGGTGCAACTGGTGGACCGTCTCGGCGAACTGAACCAGCTATTCGCCGCCACCCAGCTCAGCGCCGCCGAGCTCAAGCTGTTGTCGTGCGTGCTGATCCTGCTGTTGCTGGTGCTGCCATTCGGCCTGCGGGGTGCCCTGCGCATCGTCGCCCTGCCGTTGCTGGCAGCCCTGTGCAGCCTGGCCTGCCTGGGTTGGCTGGGACAACCGCTGACCTTGTTCAGCCTGTTCGGCCTGTTGCTGGTCACCGCCATCAGCGTCGACTACGCGATCCTCATGCACGAGCAGATCGGCGGGGCCGCTGTGAGTCTGCTGGGCACGCTGCTGGCCGCACTCACCACCTGGCTGTCGTTCGGTCTGCTGGCGCTTTCCAGCACACCGGCGGTGAGCAATTTCGGCCTGGCGGTAAGCCTGGGCCTGGTGTTCAGTTTCATACTGGCCCCATGGGCCAAACCCCTGGAGCACGCATGAAACAGCTGCTGCTGATTGCCTTTTGTGCGCTGCTGGGCGCTTGCAGCGCACGCCCACCATTGCCGGCACACCTGCCTACGCTCGACCTGCCGCAGCAGTTGCACGTCCGGCGCGAACAGGCCGGGCAGCAACAAGACTGGCTACTGGTGATTCAACGTGAAGACGGCCACCTGCGCTGGTCGCTGCTCGACCTGCTCGGCATTCCCCAGGCCCGTCAGTTGCTCGAAGGCCAGCGCTGGCAGGCGGATGGCCTTTTACCGCCCAATCCAGCGGCGCGCGAGCTGTTCGCCGCCGTGCTGTTCGCCCTGACTCCGGGCGAGCAATTGCAGGCGCTCTACCCCGGCGCTCGCCAACAGCGCGGGCAACGCTGGCTGGAAGACCGCTGGCACATCGCTTATCGAGACGCCGATGGATTCGACTTGAACCTCGGTGAGGGCCTGCGTTATGTAATTGCCCCTTTGCCCAGCGAGAACCTGCCATGACTGCCTACCTCAACGCCCTGGGCGTGGTCTGCGCGCTGGGCCACGGCCAGGCCGAAGTCGCCGCCCGCCTGTTCGCAGGCGACTGCTCGGGCGTGCAGCCCGAGGACGGCTGGATACCCGACCGCCGACCTCCCGTCGGTGCCGTGCCCGGCCAACTGCCCGTACTGCCCTTGCCGGACCAGCACAGCCGCAACAATCAACTGCTGTACAGCGCCGCCCTGCAGATCGAGCCTGCCATCCGCCAGGCCATCGCACGCCATGGTGCACACCGGGTGGCGGTCATACTGGGCACCAGCACCTCGGGAATCGCCGAAGCCACCGAAGGCATTGCCCATTACCTTCGGCAACAGCACTTTCCGGACGACTACCGCTACGCCCAGCAGGCCCTGAGTGCACCGGCCAACTTCCTGGCGGACTGGTTGCAACTGAGCGGCCCGGCCTACGTGATCTCCACCGCTTGCACCTCCAGCGGCCGCGCCCTGGCAAGCGCTCGCCGACTGCTGCGACAGGGTATCTGCGATGCGGTGCTGTGCGGCGGTGTCGACAGCCTGTGCGGTCTTACGCTCAATGGCTTCAGCGCGCTGGAAGCGATCAGCGAGCAGCGCTGCAACCCGTTCTCGATCAACCGCAACGGCATCAATATCGGTGAGGCCGCTGCGCTGTTCCTGATGACCCGTGAAGTCAACAACGAAGGCCCCTCCATCGCCTTGCTCGGGGCCGGCGCCAGTTCCGACGCTCACCACATATCAGCGCCAGACCCGACTGGCGCCGGCGCCTTGCAGTGCATGGCCAAAGCCTTGGACAATGCAGGCCTGGCCCCAACGCAGATCGACTACCTCAACCTGCATGGCACCGCCACGGTGCATAATGACGCCATGGAAAGCCTGGCCGTCAGCGCACTGTTCGGCGCCGACCTGCCGTGTTCGTCGAGCAAGCCCATGACCGGTCACACCCTGGGTGCTGCTGGCGCGCTCGAAGCCGCGTTCTGCTGGCTGACGCTGAGCGAGCACAACCCTGAGGGGCTGCTGCCGCCCCACGTGTGGGATGGCCAGCGCGACCCTGAACTGGCAGCGCTGAACCTCGTCGACGGCCAACAACGGCTGCCAGCGCAGCACCCACGCCGGCTGATGAGCAATTCGTTCGCCTTCGGCGGCAACAATGTCAGTCTGATTCTCGGAGACACCGCATGATCCCCTGGCCACTGGCCGAGCTGTTGCCACACGCTGGCGACATGATTCTGATCGACCAGGTCGACAGCTGCGACGACGAGCAGATTCATGCTCGCGCCACCGTGCGCCACGGCGGCCTGTTCAATCGCGCCGACGGCAGCCTGCCGGCATGGTTCGGGATCGAACTGATGGCCCAGACAGTGGCCGCCTTCGCCGGTTGCCGGGCGCGTCGACAAGGCCAACCGGTGGAGTTGGGTTTCCTGCTCGGCACCCGCAAGTACAGCTGCGATGTAGAACACTTCCCGGCGGGCACCGAACTGCACCTTCACGCCCTGCGTTCACTGGAAGATGACAGCGGCATGGGTGTGTTCGAGTGCCACCTGCGTGGCCCCGGCATCCATGCCACCGCGCGCCTGAATGTCTATCGCCCGCCGCAAACCGCCCATTATCTGGCCGAGGCAGACCCAGAGGAGTCCCCCCATGACTGATACCATCCTGGTCACAGGCTCCAGCCGCGGCATCGGCCGAGCCATCGCCCTGCGCCTGGCCCGTGCAGGCTTCGACCTGGTGCTGCATTGCCGCAGTGGCCGTGCCGAAGCCGACGCGGTTGCCGCCGAGGTCCGGGCTCTGGGCCAGCAGGCACGGGTGCTGCAATTCGACGTGGCTGACCGCACAGCGTGCAAGACCATCCTGGAAGAGGATGTCGAAACCCACGGTGCCTACTATGGCGTGGTGTGCAACGCAGGGCTGACCCGCGACGGCGCGTTCCCGGCACTGACCGACGAGGATTGGGACCAGGTCATGCGCACCAATCTGGACGGCTTCTACAACGTCTTGCATCCCCTGACGATGCCCATGATCCGCCGCCGCGCGCCGGGCCGCATCGTCTGCATCACCTCGGTGTCGGGGTTGATCGGCAACCGTGGCCAGGTCAACTACAGTGCCTCCAAAGCCGGCCTGATCGGCGCCGCCAAGGCGCTGGCCATCGAGCTGGGCAAACGACGCATCACTGTCAACTGCGTGGCCCCTGGCCTGATCGACACAGCCATGCTCGACGAGCATGTGCCCGTGGACGAGTTGCTCAAGATGATCCCGGCCGGGCGCATGGGCACGGCCGAAGAAGTTGCCGGGGCGGTGAACTTCCTGATGTCGCCTGAAGCCGCGTACATCACCCGCCAGGTCCTGGCGGTCAATGGAGGGTTGTGCTGATGCGCCGTGTCGTGGTCACCGGCATGGCCGGCATCACCTCCTTGGGCAATGACTGGGCCACCATCGCCGGGCATTTCGCCAGCCAGCGCAGCGGGATCCGCCGCATGGACGAGTGGGACCGTTATGCAGAGCTCAATACCCGCCTGGCCGGCCCGGTCGATGACTTCAAGGTCCCCAGCCACTGGACCCGCAAGCAGCTGCGCAGCATGGGCCGTGTCTCGCGCCTGGCGGTCGCTGGCGCCGAGCGCGCCCTGGCCGACGCCGGGCTGCTCGACGACCCGAGCATCCGCGATGGACGCATGGGGGTAGCCTGCGGCTCATCCACCGGCAGCACCGACGAGATCAAGACCTTCGGCAACATGCTGATGAACGCAGTGGCCGACGGCCTGAACGCCAACTCCTACGTGCGCATGATGCCCCACACCACTGCCGCCAATATCAGCATCTTCTTCGGCCTCACCGGACGCCTGATCCCCACTTCCAGCGCCTGCACCAGCGGCAGCCAGGGCATCGGCTATGCCTACGAGGCGATCAAGTACGGTCGTCTGCCGATGATGCTCGCCGGGGGTGCCGAGGAGCTGTGCCCCACCGAAGCCATGGTGTTCGATGCGCTGTACGCCACCAGCCTCAAGAACGATACGCCGCACCTGACCCCAAGGCCCTACGACCTCGACCGCGACGGCCTGGTGATTGGCGAAGGCGCAGGGATGCTGGTGCTCGAAGAGCTGGAGCACGCCTTGGCGCGGGGGGCGAAGATCTATGCCGAGGTGGTGGGCTTTGGCAGCAATGCCGATGGCCAGCACATCACCCGACCGGAGCAGGCCACCATGCGCCGAGCCATGGAACTGGCGCTGGAAGACGCCGCCCTGGCACCCGACGCCATCGGCTACGTCAACGGCCACGGCACCGCCACCGAACAGGGTGACATCGCCGAAACCCTGGCCACCAGCAGCCTGTTCGGCCCACGCATGCCCATCAGCTCGCAGAAGAGTTTCCTAGGCCACACCTTGGGCGCCTGCGGTGCACTGGAGTCGTGGTTCAGCATCGAGATGATGAACAGCGACCGCTACGTGCATACCCTCAACCTCGATCGCATCGACCCGCGCTGTGGCGAGCTGGACTACCTGACCGGCGGTTTTCGCACCATGAGCCACGAGTACGTGATGAACAACAACTTTGCCTTTGGTGGGGTCAACACTTCGCTGATCTTCCGTCGCTGGGGCTGACCAAGCGCCGGCGATCCGGCCCCTGCAGTGGGCGCCGGGTTGCCGGGGCTGCGCCCTTACCCAGCCCTTCATCCCATCAACAACCCCGTCAGCAGCTCGGCAAATGCCTTGGCCATGACCGATCCACCACCCTCACGCTGCACCAGCCACACCGCGCTCGTCGCCCCCTCGTCCAGCAAGGTGCGATACACAACGCCCTCGATCTGCATGCGCTGGAACGAAGCAGGCAACACCGACACCCCCAGGCCCGCTGAAACCAGCCCAATGATGGTCATCGCTTCACCTGCCTCCTGGGCGAAGTGCGGACTGAACCCGGCATCGCGCGCCAGGTTCAGCAGTTGCGCATACAGGCCACTGCCATAGCTACGCGGGAAGAACACGAACGGTTCATGGGCCAGCGCCGCGATGTGCACTCCCCGCTCGGTGCCAACGGCCAAGGGGTGCGATGCGTTGATCACCGCCACCAGCGGCTCTCGAAACAGCTCGGTGGCTACCAGCCCGTCCGGTAAGGGCATCGGACGCATCAGGCCGACCTCGATCGACTCATCGAACACCCCTTCGGCAACATCGCGGCTGCTCATTTCCTTCAGGTTCAGATGCACCGCGGGAAAGCGCTGGCGAAACGCATGGATGGCCTTGGGGATCTTCGAAGTGAACGGTGCCGACGAGGTGAAGCCGATCTTCATTTCACCCAGCTCACCCAACTGAGCCCGACGCGCCACATCGGCCGCCTTCTCGACCTGGGCCAGCACTTGACGCGCTTCCTCGAGAAACAGGCGTCCTGCTTCGCTCAGTTCGACGCGGCGGTTGGTGCGCTCGAACAGACGCGCCCCCAACTCGAGTTCCAATGCCTGGATCTGCTGGCTCAGAGGGGGCTGAGAGATTCCCAGTTGTTGAGCGGCACGGCCAAAGTGCAGTTCTTCGGCCACGGCAATGAAGTACCGCAGATGGCGCAGTTCCATGAAGGGCTCCAATCAAGTCGCAGAACATCTCAAATAGGTCGAACAATATATTGGATGTAATCATTAGCGAGCTATATGCTTTTTTCATCGCGCTTGAGGTACCTGTCCGTGAAAACAGCTGTAGCTTCCCAGCCTACCGAACCTGACCCGACGACCTTCAACGACACCTGGATCGAAAAAGGCACCCCCGCCTTCATGAAGACCGTGCTGGCCCTGTTCAGCGGTGGCTTCGCCACCTTCGCCCTGTTGTACTGCGTGCAGCCAATGATGCCGCTGCTCTCCAAGGAGTTTGCCATCAACGCCGCGCAGAGCAGCCTGGTGTTGTCGGTTTCGACTGCCATGCTGGCCTTCGGACTGTTGATCACCGGGCCGATTTCCGATCGCATAGGGCGCAAGCCGGTGATGGTGTTCGCGCTGCTGTGCGCGGCACTGTCGACCTTGGCCAGCGCAGTCATGCCGACCTGGGAAGGGGTACTGGCAACCCGTGCACTGGTCGGTCTGTCGCTGAGCGGCCTGGCAGCGGTGGCAATGACTTACTTGAGCGAAGAGATCCATCCCCAGCACATCGGCCTGGCCATGGGCCTGTACATCGGCGGCAATGCCATTGGCGGCATGAGTGGGCGGCTGATCACCGGCGTCCTGATCGACTTCGTCAGCTGGCACACGGCGATGCTGACCATTGGCGGCCTGGCCCTGGTGGCAGCGGTGGTGTTCTGGAAAGTGCTGCCCGAATCGCGCAACTTCCGCCCGCAGGCCATGAACCCGCGCAACCTGCTGGATGGCTTCGTCATGCACTTCAAAGACGCAGGCCTGCCCTGGCTGTTTCTCGAAGCCTTCCTGCTGATGGGCGCTTTCGTCACCCTGTTCAACTACATTGGCTACCGCCTGCTGGCCGAGCCCTACCACATGAACCAGGCGCTGGTCGGCCTGCTGTCGGTGGTGTACCTGTCGGGTATCTACAGTTCAGCGCAGGTAGGCGCGCTGGCCGACAAGCTGGGCCGGCGCAAGGTGTTCTGGGCCAGTATCCTGGTGATGGCCAGCGGTTTGTTGATGACCTTGTTCAGCCCGTTGGCGATGGTCATCCTCGGCATGCTGGTGTTCACGTTCGGCTTCTTCGGTGCGCACTCGGTGGCCAGCAGCTGGATCGGCCGTCGGGCACTGAAGGCGAAAGGGCAGGCATCATCGCTGTACCTGTTCTGCTATTACGCGGGGTCGAGCGTGGCCGGGACGGCAGGTGGTGTGTTCTGGCACCATGCGGGCTGGAACGGAATCGGGCTGTTCATCGGCAGCCTCTTGGCGGTGGCACTCCTGGTGGCGCTGCACCTGAGCACATTGCCGACCAAGACAGCGTGAAGCCAGGGCCGGGCAACGGCCCCAGCAGGCACCGAGTCAGTTGATGATCTCGACGATGTCCACGTCCACCTCACGGCTCATCAGGTACTTTTCCACTTCGCCGGTCAGTTTTACCTTGGTCTTCTCGTTGAACGGCGTTGCTGGCAGGTCCTCATTGTCGATTTCAACGGTGATGGTGCCGGTGTTGTCCTTGAATTCGTACTTGTCGTCGTTGTTGATCTTCTTGGTCACGAACCCTTGCAGTACGACCGGGGTGTCGTCTGCGGCTTCTTTGGCCGCTGCCACGGTGATCACAGGTTGGGCACCGGGGCCGGTGTAGCCTGCAGCCAGGGCAGCGGTGCTGAACACAGGCACAAGCAGGAAGGCCAGGTAACGGAATTTCATAGGGTAAGTCCTTGTTTGAGTTTCGATGGCCTCAGAGTAGCGAGCACTGCTGAAGCGAAACTTAATCGCTCGGCGGTGGGCTCACTCGGCCCAGTTGCCAACGTCGGCGTTTTCCCCTTCCCCACCCGCTTCACCGTCGGCGCCCCAAGAGAACAGGTCATAGTCCAGGTTCGAGCGCGTGCCCGGAATTTCGTACTGGTAGGCAGAGCCCCAGGGGTCGGCTGGCAATGACGCCAAATAGCCTTGGGCATCCCAGAATCTTGGCAGGGGTGGCCGGGTAGGCAATTTGACCAGCGCCTCAAGCCCCTGCGCCGTGGTGGGATAGGTGCCATTGTCCAGTCGATACACCTCCAGCGCCGAGGCGATCGACTTCAGGTCTTCCCGCACCGTGAACACACTCGGCTGAGCGGGGAGAACCAGGAGGCTGAGCATCACCAGCACTCCCAGCATGCCAAGCGTCGCCATCACCATCATGATTTCGACCAGCGTCAAACCTCGCCGGAGCGGACGAGTAAAACGTATGAGCATGTAAACAAACCTGTTGATGGAGTTTGGGGAGGACCATTAGGCAGCGAACACGCCCCTCCCCACCGACATCGCAAGATGCAGCGTCACCGGCCAGACCAGGACTCAGGAGGGCATCAGCCACTCAGGGCAGCATTCGTCGCAGCACGTTACGTCCCTGATAGCCCTGCACGACGACCGCGCCGACATGCACCAGCAACAAGACCGTCAGGAGTGCGCGGGAGACACGATGCAGTTCAAACCAGATATCCAGCCACAGCGGATCGTCCAGCAACGCAGGAACGATGAACCAGCCGAGCACATCGACCTCGCGCCTGATCATCAATACGCCGGACAACAAAACGGCAGCGGTACTCAAGTAGAGCGCCTCGTGCACCGTGCAAACCATCAATTTCAGTGGTTGACCGGCGGGGCCGACTTCGCGCTGGGTGCAGAGCCGGTACAACAGGCAACGCAGCAGGAACAGGGGAATATAGAGCACGCAGATCGCCGCATTGAAACCACTGATGCGTTCGTAGGTCGAGCGCTCTACATCCATCAGTGCGACGCAAAGGTCACTGAGCAGTACCCACAGAATCAATACAGCGGAAAGCCAGTGGAGCAGAATCCGTTGCCAGCAATACTTTCGTTCATGCATGACACGGTCTTTGAGGCGGCCAGGCCAGCAGCTCTCTGACGTGAACACAGGGAGGACCGAAGGTGGATACTTGCCTGATGGATGTGTTTTGCATGAAGGCTCCAGGCGCACGTGAGGGGTTCGGGCGAAGCCTCAAGACTAGAGAACCGCTCCAGACCGCCCTATAGGAAAAGTCTGGCGGCTGGCTGCAAAACCTAACCAGGCGCTGTCAGGCCATTGCGACCTGACAGCCACTGGAAGAACGCTTAGTTGTGGTACTGCGCCGACAACTCGTGGACGGCGTTGATGAACACGCCAGCATGCTCAGGGTCGACTTCCGGGGTAATGCCGTGACCGAGGTTGAATACATGGCCGCTCCCCTTGCCGTAGCTGGCCAGGATGCGCGCCACTTCCTTGCGGATGGCCTCTGGCTTGGCATACAGCACGGTCGGGTCCATGTTGCCCTGCAGGGCCACCTTGTCACCCACCCGGCGACGGGCATCGCCGATCTCGCAGGTCCAGTCCAGGCCCAGTGCATCGGCACCCGCCTCGGCAATGCTTTCCAGCCACAAGCCGCCATTCTTGGTGAACAGGATCACCGGCACCTTGCGGCCTTCGTGCTCGCGAACAAGACCGCTGACGATCTTGCGCATGTAGGCCAGGGAGAACTCCTGGTAGGCCGCCGCCGACAGGTTACCGCCCCAGGTATCGAAGATCTGCACCGCTTGAGCACCGGCAAGGATCTGGCCATTGAGGTAACTGGTCACCGACTGGGCCAGCTTGTCCAGCAGCAGGTGCAGGGCTTCGGGGTTGTCGTAGGCCATGGCCTTGGTTTTGCGGAAGTCCTTGGATGAGCCGCCTTCGACCATGTAGGTGGCGAGAGTCCATGGGCTTCCCGAGAAGCCGATCAGCGGCACGCGGCCATTGAGCTCGCGGCGAATGGTGCTGACGGCGTCCATCACATAGCCCAGGTCCTTCTGCGGATCGGGGATCGGCAGCGCCTCGATGTCGGCCAGGGTGCTGATGACTTTCTTGAAGCGAGGGCCTTCGCCTGTCTCGAAGTACAGGCCCTGGCCCATGGCATCGGGGATGGTGAGGATGTCCGAGAAGAGGATCGCCGCGTCCAGAGGGTAGCGGTCCAGCGGCTGCAGGGTGACTTCGCAGGCGAACTGCGGGTTCATGCACAGGCTCATGAAATCACCGGCCTTGGCGCGGCTGGCGCGGTACTCCGGCAAGTAGCGGCCGGCCTGGCGCATCATCCACACCGGGGTGACGTCTACGGGTTGCTTGAGCAGAGCACGCAGGAAACGATCGTTCTTCAGGGCAGTCATGTCGGCATCCGGAAAAAAAGTGCGGGCATTTTCTCAGACGCACAAAGAAAAGGCACGGCTGTTTGCCGTGCCTTTTGTCTATCGGTATGTCCTGGATCAATAGATTTTGTATACAAAACTATTGATAGGCTGTCGCTAACGACCCTGTCGCCGGCAAGTCGCCGCCTACGAAGACTGCAAAGTCCTTGCACCAGCGACAGGCCAGGATCACACCTCCAGGTAGTCCAGGATGCCTTCGGCAGCGGTACGGCCTTCGAAAATGGCGGTCACCACCAGGTCGGACCCGCGCACCATGTCACCACCGGCGAACACTTTCGGGTTGCTGGTCTGGTGCTTGAACTTGCCTTTTTCAGGCGCCACTACGCGGCCCTGGCTGTCGGTCTGGATATCGAACTGTTCGAACCACGGCGCCGGGCTCGGGCGGAAACCGAAGGCGATCACCACGGCGTCGGCCGGCAGGATCTCTTCGGAGCCCGGAATCGGTTCGGGGCTGCGGCGGCCACGGGCATCTGGCTCGCCGAGACGGGTCTCGACCACCTTCACGCCTTCGACCTTGTCTTCACCAACGATGGCGATGGGCTGGCGGTTGTAGAGGAACTTCACGCCCTCTTCCTTGGCATTCTTCACCTCACGGCGCGAACCCGGCATGTTGGCCTCGTCACGACGGTAGGCGCAGGTCACCGACTTGGCGCCCTGGCGGATCGAGGTGCGGTTGCAGTCCATCGCGGTGTCACCACCACCGAGCACCACCACCTTCTTGCCTTGCATGTCGACGAAGTCTTCCGGCGACTTTTCGAAGCCCAGGTTGCGGTTGACGTTGGCGATCAAGAAGTCCAGCGCGTCATGCACGCCCGGCAGGTCCTCGCCTGGGAAGCCGCCCTTCATGTAGGTGTAGGTACCCATGCCCATGAACACCGCGTCGTACTCGGCGAGCAGTTGTTCCATGGTGATGTCCTTGCCTACCTCGGTGTTCAGGCGGAACTCGATGCCCATACCGGTGAAGACTTCGCGGCGATTGCTCAACACGGTCTTTTCCAGCTTGAACTCAGGGATGCCAAAGGTCAGCAGGCCACCGATTTCCGGGTTCTTGTCGAACACCACCGGCGTCACACCGGCGCGTACCAGCACATCGGCACAACCCAGGCCTGCCGGGCCTGCGCCGATGATCGCCACACGCTTGCCAGTCGGCTTGACCTTGGACATGTCCGGGCGCCAACCCATGGCGAAAGCGGTGTCGGTGATGTACTTCTCCACCGAGCCGATGGTCACTGCACCGAAACCGTCGTTCAGGGTACAGGCACCCTCGCACAGACGGTCCTGCGGGCAGACACGACCGCACACTTCCGGCAAGGTGTTGGTCTGGTGCGACAACTCCGCCGCGGCCAGGATGTTGCCTTCGGACACCAGCTTCAACCAGTTGGGGATGAAGTTGTGAACCGGGCACTTCCATTCGCAGTAAGGGTTACCGCAGCCCAGGCAACGGTGCGCCTGCTCCACGGATTGCTGCGGCTTGAAGGGCTCGTAGATTTCCACGAACTCCTTCTTGCGCTGGCGCAGCAGCTTTTTCTTCGGGTCCTTGCGGCCCACTTCGATGAACTGGAAGTCGTTGTTCAGACGTTCAGCCATTTTTCAAAACCTCTTTACCGCAGTTGCAAGCCTCAGGCCGCAAGCTGCAAGACGATCACTTGAGCACGACGGGCCCCGCGCACGGGGCCGTCACTTGCAGCTGTTCTTACTGCGGGTTGGCACGGGTGCTGGACAGCAGTTGCTTCAGGTTGGCCGCCTTCGGCTTGACCAGCCAGAAACGCCGCACGTAGTCGTCCAGGTTCTCGGAGAGCTCACGCCCCCACTCGCTGCCGGTCTCTTCCACATACTCAGCCAGGACGCGCGCCAGGTGGCTCCGATAGGCCTCCATCGCCTCGCCACTGATCCGCTGGATTTCCACCAGCTCGTGGTTGAGTTTGTCGACGAAGGTATTGTCCATGTCGAGCACGTAGGCGAAGCCGCCAGTCATGCCAGAACCGAAGTTGTAACCGGTCTTGCCCAGAACGCAGACAAAGCCACCGGTCATGTACTCACAGCAGTGATCGCCAGTACCCTCGACAACAGCGTGGGCGCCGGAGTTACGCACAGCGAAGCGCTCGCCGGCAGTGCCAGCGGCGAACAGCTTGCCGCCAGTGGCGCCGTACAGGCAGGTGTTGCCGACGATAGCACTGTGTTGGGTTTCGAACGGGCTTCCGGCCGGTGGCACGATGGTCACCTTGCCGCCAGTCATGCCCTTGCCGACGTAGTCGTTGGCATCACCTTCCAGGTGCAGATTCAGGCCACCGGCGTTCCATACGCCAAAGCTCTGGCCCGCAGTCCCCTTGAAACGGAAGGTGATTGGCTTGTCGGCCATGCCCTGGTTGCCGTACAGCTTGGCGATTTCGCCAGAGATGCGGGCACCGATGGAGCGGTCGCAGTTGCAGATGTCGAGCGCGAACTCGCCACCCGCCTGGTCGCGGATCGCCGGAAGGGCCATCTCGACCATTTTCTCAGCCAGCTCACCCTTGTCGAACGGCGGGTTCTTGTCCACTTCGCAGAACTGCGGCTTGTCGGCCGGAATGTGCGAGCTGCCCAGCAGCGGTGTCAGGTCGAGGTACTGCTGGCGCTCGGTGTCGCCTGGCAGCACATCGAGCAGGTCGGTGCGGCCGATCAGCTCGCCGAGGCTGCGCACGCCGAGCTTGGCCAGCCACTCGCGGGTCTCTTCGGCGACGAAGGTGAAGAAGTTGATCACCATGTCGACGGTGCCGATGTAGTGGTCCTTGCGCAGCTTCTCGTTCTGAGTGGCGACGCCAGTCGCGCAGTTGTTCAGGTGGCAGATGCGCAGGTACTTACAGCCCAGGGCAATCATTGGCGCGGTGCCGAAGCCGAAGCTCTCGGCGCCGAGGATCGCGGCCTTGATCACGTCCAGACCGGTTTTCAGACCGCCGTCGGTCTGTACCCGGACCTTGCCGCGCAGGTCGTTTCCGCGCAGGGTCTGGTGAGTTTCGGCCAGGCCGAGTTCCCACGGGGCACCAGCGTACTTGATGGAGGTCAGCGGCGATGCACCGGTACCACCGTCGTAACCGGAGATGGTGATCAGGTCGGCATAGGCCTTGGCCACGCCAGCGGCGATGGTACCCACGCCCGCCTCAGCCACCAGCTTGACCGAAACCAGCGCCTGCGGGTTGACCTGCTTGAGGTCGTAGATCAGTTGCGCGAGGTCTTCGATCGAGTAGATGTCGTGGTGCGGTGGTGGCGAGATCAGGGTCACGCCAGGAACCGCATAGCGAAGCTTGGCGATCAGGCCGTTGACCTTGCCACCTGGCAGCTGGCCGCCTTCGCCGGGCTTGGCGCCTTGGGCGACCTTGATCTGCAGCACTTCGGCGTTGACCAGGTACTCGGGGGTCACACCGAAACGGCCGGTGGCCACCTGCTTGATCTTGGAGCTGCGGATGGTGCCGTAGCGCGATGGGTCCTCGCCGCCTTCACCGGAGTTGGAGCGCGCGCCCAGACGGTTCATGGCCTCGGCCAGCGCCTCGTGGGCCTCTGGCGACAACGCACCCAGCGAGATACCTGCGGAGTCGAAGCGCTTGAGGATGTCCTCCAGCGGCTCGATCTGATCCAGCGGCAGCGGCTGGTCGGCCACCTTCACCTTCAGCAGGTCACGGATCATCGACACCGGGCGCTGGTCGACCAGCGTGGTGTATTCCTTGAACTTGGCGTAGTCGCCCTGCTGCACGGCAGCCTGCAGGGTGTTGACCACGTCTGGGTTGTAGGCGT
This sequence comes from Pseudomonas taiwanensis DSM 21245, assembly GCF_000425785.1. Lineage (GTDB taxonomy): Bacteria > Pseudomonadota > Gammaproteobacteria > Pseudomonadales > Pseudomonadaceae > Aquipseudomonas > Aquipseudomonas taiwanensis. Next base: position 168,958 of record NZ_KE384450.1, on the reverse strand, counting down.
GGTATTCGCCGCCGTGGACGAACTTCAGCAAGCCGCCTTGCTGGATCGGCTTGCGCGCGCTCCAGGCTTCGGCCGCCAGCAGCTTCTGGTCACCTTCGAGGTCGACGAAGCGCGCGCCCTTGATCCGGCTGGAGACCCCTTTGAAGCTCAGGCCAACCACTTCCTCGGACAGGCCCACCGCTTCGAACAGCTGGGCGCCACGGTATGAGGCGATGGTCGAGATACCCATCTTCGACAGGATCTTGAGCAAGCCTTTGGAGATGCCTTTGCGGTAGTACTTGAACACTTCGTCCAGGTCGCCCAGCACTTCACCGGTGCGGATCAGGTCGGCCAGCACTTCGTAAGCCAGGTACGGGTAGACAGCCGAGGCGCCGAAGCCCAGCAGCACGGCGAAGTGGTGCGGGTCACGGGCGGTGGCGGTTTCCACCAGGATGTTGCTGTCGCAGCGCAGGCCTTGCTCGGTCAGGCGGTGGTGCACCGCGCCAACGGCCAGGGAGGCATGCACCGGCAGCTTGCCCGGGGCGATGTAGCGGTCGCTCAGCACCAGCTGGGTCTTGCCGCTGCGCACCGCTTCCTCAGCCTGGTCGGCGATATTGCGGATGGCTGCTTCCAGACCGACGCTTTCCTCATAGTTGAGGTCGATCAGCTGGCGGTCGAAACCTTCGCGCTCCAGGCTCATCAGCGAACGCCATTTGGCGGGCGAGATGACCGGCGAGCTGAGAATCACCCGCGAAGCATGCTCCGGGGACTCCTGGAAGATGTTGCGTTCGGCACCCAGGCAGATTTCCAGGGACATCACGATCGCTTCGCGCAGCGGGTCGATCGGTGGGTTGGTCACCTGGGCGAACTGCTGGCGGAAGAAGTCGTAAGGCGAACGCACGCGCTGGGACAGCACGGCCATCGGCGTGTCGTCGCCCATCGAGCCGACCGCTTCCTGGCCCTGCTCGCCGAGCGGACGCAGCACTTGGTCACGCTCTTCGAAGGTGACCTGGAACATCTTCATGTATTGCTTGAGCTGGTCAGCATCGTAGCTGGCCACGCCCTGGTCGTCGGTCAGGGTCGCCTGGATACGCAGGGCGTGCTGACGCAGCCAGCGCTTGTATGGGTGACGCGACTTCAGACGGTTGTCGATGGCATCGGTGTCGAGGATCTGGCCAGTCTCGGTATCGACGGCGAAGATCTGACCCGGGCCGACACGGCCCTTGGCCAGCACGTCTTCCGGCTTGTAGTCCCACACGCCGATTTCCGAAGCCAGGGTGATGTAGCCGTTCTTGGTCGTCACCCAACGTGCAGGACGCAGGCCGTTACGGTCGAGCAGGCAGACCGCGTGGCGACCTTCGGTCATGACGATGCCGGCCGGGCCGTCCCACGGCTCCATGTGCATGGAGTTGTATTCGTAGAAGGCGCGCAGGTCGGCATCCATGGTCTCGACGTTCTGCCAGGCTGGCGGCACCAGCATGCGCACGCCGCGGAACAGGTCGATGCCACCGGTGACCATCAGCTCCAGCATGTTGTCCATGCTCGAGGAGTCGGAACCGACGCGGTTGACCAGTGGGCCAAGCTCTTCGAGGTCGGGGATCAGGTCATTGGCGAATTTGGTGCGACGGGCCATGGCCCAGTTGCGGTTGCCAGTGATGGTATTGATCTCGCCGTTGTGGGCGAGGAAACGGAACGGCTGCGCCAGCGGCCATTTCGGCAGGGTATTGGTGGAGAAGCGCTGGTGGAACACACAGATCGCGGTCTGCAGGCGCTCGTCGCTCAGGTCTGGGTAAAACGCCGCAAGGTCACGCGGCATCATCAGGCCTTTGTAGATGATGGTCTTGTGCGAGAAGCTGCAGATGTAGTGGTCGGCATCATGGGCGTTGGCCACGGACGAGCGGCGACGGGCACTGAACAGCTTGATCGCGAATTCCTGGTCGCTCAGGCCTTCACCGCCGATGAACACCTGTTCGATCTGCGGCAGGCGCTCCAGGGCCAGGCGGCCAAGCACGCTGGTGTCGATCGGGACTTTGCGCCAGCCAACCAGCTTCAGGCCAGCCGCGAGGATTTCGCGGTCCATGTTGGCACGGGCGGCTTCGGCTTTGACCGGATCCTGGTTGAAGAACACCATGCCGACGGCGTACTGCTTGGGCAGTTCGACGGCAAAGTGCTCCTGGGCGACGGCACGCAGGAATTGATCGGGCTTCTGCATGAGCAGACCGCAACCGTCACCGGTCTTGCCGTCGGCGTTGATCCCACCACGGTGGGTCATGCAGGTCAGCGCCTGCATGGCGGTTTGCAGAAGGTGGTGACTCGGCTCGCCCGTCATATGGGCGATCAGGCCGAAACCACAGTTGTCCTTGAATTCTTCGGGATGGTACAGACCTGTTTTCATAGACACTTTCTCACCAGGTTCACCTCTCAACCGGAGGCAAATCTCTTTTTAGTACAACCACTTACCATCCACGCCGATCAAACGCCAGCTTTTTTGCGGTGGCCATGGAAAACCATTGTTGCACAGCGACAGTGATACTCACAAATTTTCATGTCTCACCATTGAAAATTTATGTCGCAATTTTGAATGTTTTTGCGCCATGCGCCGTGATAGCGGCCTGGCTCGAGTCTGAAGCGTTTCAGCCATGACTGCAAGATTGGCTTGTGGCCGGCAGTCTGGGACAGAAAAGCCTGCCGCGCTCAGGCGCAGCAGGCTAGTCGAATGTCAGTGGTCGCTCAGCAACTGGGCGGCGGGGTGTTGCCGCCCGGAAGGTTTCAGCGGGCCGAGGCCAGCTCTTGTTGGACGCTGGCGACGGTACGTGGCCAAGGTTTACCAGCCTGGACCTTGGCTGGCAAGTTCTTGATTGCCGCAACCGCTGCATCGCGGTTGGCGAAGTTGCCATAAGTGACGACGTACAGCGGTTTGCCCTGCAGGTTTTTCTTGAAGTAGCGATAGTCGCCACCCTGCGCCTTGACGAACGCCTGTGCCGATGCCTCGGAGCTGGTACCAAGGATCTGCACCACATAGTTGCCAGGTTTCTGGCCCGCGTACCAGCCGCTGTTGCCACTGCCACCGGCTGCCGGTTTTTCGGCCGGCTTGGCGGCCGGCTTGGCGGCCGGCTTGGCCGCAGCGACCTGGGTCGGTGCCTGGGCTGGCTTGGTAGGCGCAACCGGTTTGGCAGGCTGGGTTGCAACAGGCTTCTGCGCAGGCGCAACCGGCTGCACCGGAGCCGTGGTGACAGGTTGCGCGGGCGTCGGCGCAGGGCCAGCAGCCACGCCCTGGGGCGGTGCGATGGTCGTCACTGTAGGGGGAGTGCCCGGTTGCAGCGCGGTGTCGCCAGCCGGGCTGCCTTCCTCACCCTCACCCATGCCCGCGGCCTGAGCCAGCGGCTCACGCATCACTGGCTGCGACTGCCCTACCAGCGGCAGCGGCATCGGCTGGGACGTACCGGAGAACTCGATGGCCGGGCCACCATTGTTCGACTGCGCAGCCCCCGGCTGACCTTCGCCCAACGGCAACTGCGCCTGTGCGGCAGGGGCTTCGGCGGGCGCCTTGTCGCTTTTCTTCGGCATCAGAACCGCGGCCGCAACGGCGACCACAACCACAGCGGACAGCGCGAGCACGTGTTTCTTAGGCATTTTGAACCCCATGGTTGGTCGCTTGGCCGTTCCACGGCTGGCGATCATGGCTTCGATCAAAGTATCGCGGGCGACCTGGTTGATGTTGCCAGGCCAGCCGTCGGAGTTTTCATGGATATCGACGATCTGTTCACGGGTGAACACCTCGATGCCCCGGCCAGCACCATCCAGGCGTTGCTCCAGGTACTCGCGGGTTTCCTCCTCGCTGTAGGGCGCAAGCTCGATGATATGGAAACGCTCTTCCTCGACTTCGATTGCCTCCAACCCGGCAATCAGGGACGGCTCGCCGAACAGGAACACATGCGGACGCCCTTCCGGCATGCCCGCTGCCAATTCCAGCAACGCTTGGAGTGCCGACTCGTCGAGTTGTTCCGCATCGTCCACCAGCAAGTAGACTTCTTGCCCGGTCAGCGCCAGCTGCACCACCTGGGACAGGATAGCCTGCACCTCCGGCTGGGCCACACTCAGCGACTGCGCGACTTGCCCGAGCACGCTGGCGGCATCGCTGGCACCGCGGGCGGAAACCACCACGCTTTGCACGGACTGTTTGTTGGTGCTGGCCACCAGTGCCTGGCGCAGCAGGGTCTTGCCGCTGCCTACAGGACCTGTGACGACCAGCATCAAATGGCTATAACGGGCCAAGTGATGCAATTGCCCGAGCACCGGCTTGCGTTGGGCCGGGAAGAACTTGAAGCCGGGCACACGCGGCGCGAACGGATCGTGGCTCAACTGGTAATGGTCGAGAAACGCCTCATCGGCATGCAAACTGGTCATTGCGCTGTCACAACCTCAAAGCTGGGCCACGATCGCGCGGTAGTCCGCCGACAGCGTGGCCTGAAGAATCTCTTTCGGATAGTCGTCGGTTACCACGGCTTCACCCAGCTGGCGCAACAGCACCAGACGCAGGCGACCGTCGAGCACCTTCTTGTCGACCGCCATATGCTCCATGAAATGCGCCGGGGTCATTTCCTGTGGTGGCACCACCGGCAAACCTGCTTCCTGCATCAGGCGGATTCCGCGGTCCCGCGCCGGCTGGTCGATCCAGCCAAGGCGCATGGACATTTCCAGGGCCATTACCGTGCCCGCTGCCACGGCTTCGCCGTGCAGCCAGACACCATAACCCATGTGGGTTTCGATGGCGTGGCCAAAGGTATGCCCAAGGTTCAGGGTCGCCCGTACGCCGGACTCGCGCTCGTCGGCACCGACCACGGCCGCCTTGGCCGCACAGGAGCGACGGATGGCTTCGGTCAAGGCCGCAGGCTCCAGGGCGCGCAGGGCTTTCATATTCTGTTCGAGCCAGTCCAGGAAAGGCTTGTCGCAGATCAGGCCGTACTTGATCACTTCAGCCAGGCCGGCGGACAGCTCACGCTGGGGCAAGGTCTTGAGGCTGGTGGTGTCGATCAGCACCGCGTTGGGCTGATAGAAGGCACCGACCATGTTCTTGCCCAGCGGGTGATTGATCCCTGTCTTGCCACCTACGGAGGAGTCGACCTGCGACAACAGGGTGGTGGGCACTTGGATGAAGTCGACACCACGCTGGTAACAGGCGGCCGCAAAACCGGCCATGTCGCCGATCACGCCGCCACCCAGGGCTACCACGGTGGTACGACGGTCATGGCGGGCGGTCAACAGCGCGTCGAAGATCAGTTGCAGGGTTTCCCAGTTCTTGTGGGCCTCGCCGTCCGGCAACACCACAGGAAGCACCGAGTAGGCGCCCAGGGTATTGGCAAGGCGTTCGAGGTACAGAGGCGCGACGGTCTCATTGGAGACGATGGCGACTTGCCGCCCGGCAATGTGGGGTGCCAGCAATTCAGGCTGGTCCAACAGGCCTTCGCCAATGTAGATCGGGTAGCTACGCTCACCCAGGTCGACCTTTAGTGTCTGCATGTATCCCCACAATGTACTTTGGCGCGGCGTCGGTAGAGCGACCCACGCGGTGACGTTGAACCTCGCCTCGGCGCCGGACGCCGAGAATAGTCCCGGCTTACCGGGGCGGCAACTGCTGCAAGCGCTCCAGGATATCGAGCACGACCATGCGTGGCGGCCGCTCGTCGGTTTCCACCACCACGTCAGCGATTTCACGGTAGAGCGGGTCGCGAGCTTCGAGCAAGGCTCGCAGGGTCGCTTCCGGATTGGCTGTGCGCAACAACGGGCGATTCCGGTCCCGCGCTGTCCGGCCGACCTGTTGCTCGACCGACGCATGCAGGTAGATGACCCGCCCGCCCCGATGCAGGGCCTGACGGTTGGCTTCGCGCAACACAGCACCACCGCCGGTCGCCAGGACCACGCCATCGAGGCCGCAGAGCTCGGCGATCATCGCCTGCTCACGGTCACGAAAGCCCGGTTCGCCCTCTTTGTCGAAGATCCACGGGATGTTGGCGCCGGTTCGCAATTCAATTTCCTTGTCGGAATCCTTGAACAGCAGGCGCAACTCTTTGGCCAACAGGCGCCCGATGGTGCTCTTTCCAGCGCCCATGGGCCCCACAAGTATCAAATTTCGCACAGAATCAACGACTCACAGCAATCGCCTGGTCACTCATGATACGCGGAGTCAGGAAGACCAGCAGCTCGGATTTTTTCTCTTGTAATGCATCGCGTCGAAACAGCCGCCCAACATACGGCAGATCGCCAAAAAATGGCACCTTGTCGATCACTTTGTTTTGCGTGGTCGAATAGACTCCGCCGATCACTATCGTTTCGCCATCAGCTACACGAACCCTGGCATTGACCTCGTTCTTGCGGATCGGAGGCACGTCGTTCAAGGCGTTGACGTAGTCCGGCTCGTCCTTGGTCACTCTGACTGCCATGATCACCTTGCCGTCTGGGGTGATCTGCGGCGTGACCTCGAGGGACAACGATGCCTCGCGGAAAGCGACAGACGTGGCGCCGCTCTTGCTGGTCTCCTGATATGGCACTTCGGTGCCTTTGAGAATTCTGGCGGTTTCCTTGTCGCCCGTCACCACCTTGGGCTGCGAGATGATTTCGCCGTTGCCGCTTTTCTCCATGGCACTGAGCTCAAGATCCAGCAGCACTTCCGCGCGCAGCAAGCCCAACCCCACCCCGGAGGTCGCCCTGTCTACCCCCAAGTCAACGAACAAATCACGACCCAACTGCGCCGTTTCGCCATACAGCGGTCCACCCCAGCGCACGCCCAGGCTCTTTTCGTAGTCGACATTGGCCTCGACGATGCGCGCCTCGATCGCCACTTGCCGCAGCGGCACGTCCAGTTCGGCCACCAATCTGCGCAATTCGGCCAGCCTATCGGCTGGCTGGTGGGCGATCAGCGTGTTGGTACGCGCATCGACCGCCAGGCTGCCGCGACCGGTCAGAATACCGTCGTCCGCCAGGGTCGCCTGGAGCAACTCGACAAGTTCAGAAGCCTTGGCATGGTGGATGGGCAGCAATGCCCGGCTCAGGGGCTGCAACTGAGCCTCCAGCTCCTGCCCGATCCGCTCGCCCCGGGACTGCTCGGCCAACTCGGCGGCCGGCGCCACAAGCAACACATTGCCCTCTTGGCGACGGCCCAGCCCCTTGCTGCGCAACACCAGCTCCAGCGCCTGATCCCACGGCACATCCTGCAATCTCAACGTGATGTTGCCTTGCACGGCATCGCTGGCTACCAGGTTGATGCCCGCGTAGTCGGCCATCACCTGCAACACTGAGCGCACGGGCACATCCTGGAAATTCAGCGACAGCGGCTCCCCCCGGTCAGGCGCCGCCATGACCGGCGGGACTACCAACAACGCCGCCGCGATCCACCTCAACAGGCATTTCATCGTCTTCCCTGCTCCCCTCTTCCAGGCGCTTGCGCATCGCCAGAACAACCGTACGCGCCTGCCAGGCGCCGCCCAGGTAGAGGCGCTCGCGCACTTGCGTCGATCGTTCGTCGATTCGCACCACAATGCCTTCGTCTCGCCCCAGCCGGTCACCGGCACGCACGCGGTGCAGCTGCCCAGCAGCCAGCAACAAGGCTTCGTATGTATGTCCACGCGCAAGACTGCCGACCATTTCCAGTTGCGCCAGAGGCATGCCCTCCAGCCCGACCCGAGGCGAACGACTCGACCACGCGGCAAACGGATCGACCACTGGAGCCAGGGGTTGGGCCTTTGCAGGTATTTGGGCCAGCCACTCATTGGCCGGCTCGGGCGCTTCGGCATGGTAGGTGTGCACTTGCAAGCGCAGTCGTAACATCCCTGGGCGACCTTCTACCGCTGACAACGTCATATCAGCGGGCCGTAACAGGCGCACTTGGCCGAGCCAGTCGTCCAGCCATTGCCGCACCACCGAGTAGCGCCCCACCACCTGCACATTCAAAGGCGTCTGGCGGTAGCCGGCCTGCATGACGTGATCGAGCACATCCAGTTGTTCGATGTGCAACCCCTGCGTATGCCCGGAAGTCACCAACCGATCGAGCAGGTCACTCATGCCTTCGCCGGCTGCAAGGCTCCAGCGCGCCTGATCCAAACGCCGCTCGGCATCGCTGAGCGCCTCCTGCGCACCAGCCAGCGTTTGCAACTGCCCGACCCTGGACCGATGCTCTTGCTCCAACTGCGCGTGCCTGGCCAGCTGCAAGCCTTGGCGCTCACGCAGCTCCGGCCACCTGAGCAAGCCACCCAGCATGAGCACCGTCAACGCCAGACCGACGGGCACAAGCACCCTGAAAGCCGTGGAGCGCCCCACGAGCCCCTGCCAGTCCACTGCCTGCAGCCTCCTCATGACCAGGACGCTCGCACCTGAGCCACGAGCAAGAATTCGTCACCACCCGGCACGCTCCTGACCCTGTGCAGCTGAAGATCGAGCAACACCGATGAGCGCTCCAGATCGCGCAGCAACTGGGCCAGCAGCGCACCAGACCCCGCGAGCCCGACGATCCGCAGTCGCCCATCCACGAGCTTCAGCTCGGTCAGTTGAACGCCCTGCGCAATAGCGCGTTCCAGATCGACGAACACGGCCTGCAGGACACCTTGCTCCGCCCGTAGCCCTTCCAGCGCCTGGAGCTGTTCGCGCAGTGACGCAAGGGCCGCCTGGGATTCCTCAAGCAACTGCATTCGCTCACCCAACTCGGCAAGCTTCGCCTCCTTGTGCTGGTTGAGCGCAAGTTGACGCTGCACACGCTGGCGAGCGAGCTGATCGAGCGCGATCACCAGGCACAAAGCCAGGGCCCCACTGGCAACCAAGGAGACCTTGAATCGCTTGAGCGCGGCCTGTCGATGCCGTTCACGCCAAGGCAGCAGGTTCAGGCGCGGCATTGACCCATACCTCCTAACGCCAGGGCATAGGCAAGGACCAACGTCTCGCTGCAATTACCCAGGCCAGGCCTTGGCGGAAGTCGCCGGCAAGGGGCCACACGCTGCGTCCGCCACTCAGGGAACAGCCCTGGCTCGGGAGGGGCATGACTGGCGACCAGAATGTCGCTGACCGACACATGCTCGTCCAGCAGCTGCTGCACGGCACAGCGCACCTGCTCCCGGGTGGCGGGCGGCGCTAACTGCACCTCCCGGCGTTGCGGCAACGCGCCTTGGGGCCAGTAATGCAAGGTCGCACTGCCCCTCTCGATCCGGACCAAAGCCAGATCATCGGCACCGGGCTTCGGCAGCATCCGCTGCAAGGCCAGGCTGTCGACCTCCACCACCTCAAGCACCAGGCCGGCATCGAGGAACAGCGCCTCGAACGGGTCGAGGGCGCTCTGCCTGCAAGCCACCACCATGACGTCCAGCGTACCGGGCTGCACCGGAGAAGCACCCAATATCTGAAAGTCCAACGCCAGGTCTTCAAGCGGGAAGGGAAACAATTGATCGGCATCGAGCAGCAATTGCGCTTCGAGCTCGGTTTCAGACTGACCTGCGGGCAACTGGCACACCTTGCAGATCACCTGGTTCGCCGGCAGGGCCATGGCAACCTGGCGTTGACGAATGCCTGTTCGCCGATGGGCCCGCCGCAAAGCCGACACGATCCGCTCGGAATCCGCCAGCTGTTCGCCCACCGAAGGCAGATCGATTGGCTCTACGGCCCACCCCAGCACCTGGCAGCGCCCACGTCGCCGCTGAAGTTGCAGCATTCGTACGGAATCCGAGGTGATTTCCACCCCCAACAATGAACCGGCATCCTTGCCGAAGCGTCCAAACATCCTTGTTTCCTTGCTTCAATGGGCAGACCACAACCTGGCCTGATGGGCCGGACGGTTGCGCAAGCCACCCGGCCGGTCACCCGGAAAGACGAAAAATGCTTATAATGCCCAGCGTTTTTTGTCCGCCGGACCCACGCGCAATTCACTCCTCAACCTGGACACCCAAAAGCCTTGATACGCCTGCTGAAGTTCTTCTGGTGGTCACTCGTCGCAGTCACCTGCGCGCTCGTACTCGGTGTGAGCGGTGCGTTTCTGTATCTTAGTCCCAGCCTGCCCTCGGTCGAATCGCTCAGAAGTATCCAGTTGCAGATCCCGCTCAGGGTGTACAGCAGCGACGGCAAGCTGATTGCCGAGTTCGGCGAAATGCGCCGCTCGCCGATTCGTTTCGCGGAAATTCCCCCACAGTTCATTCAGGCGCTTCTGTCTGCCGAGGACGACAATTTCCTCAACCACTATGGCGTCGACCCAAGCAGCCTGATGCGCGCTGCGAGCCAGCTGGTAAAGTCCGGGCACATCCAGACCGGCGGCAGCACCATCACCATGCAGGTGGCGAAGAACTACTTCCTCACCAGCGAGCGCAGCTTCTCGCGTAAAACCAACGAGATCCTCCTTGCCTTGCAGATCGAACGCGAACTGACCAAGGACGAGATCCTCGAGCTGTACGTCAACAAGATCTACCTGGGTAACCGCGCCTACGGCATCGAGGCCGCCGCTCAGGTTTACTACGGGAAGTCGATCCGTGACGTGAGCCTGGCACAAATGGCAATGATCGCCGGCCTGCCCAAGGCTCCGTCTCGCTTCAACCCGCTGGCCAACCCGGTACGCGCCAAGGAGCGCCGCGACTGGATTCTCGGCCGCATGTACAAGCTCGGCAAAATCGACGAGGCAAGCTACCAGGCCGCCCTGGCCGAACCGTTGAACGCCAGCTACCACGTGCCGACGCCCGAGGTGAATGCACCCTACATCGCCGAGATGGCCCGCGCCGAGATGGTTGGCCGCTACGGCAGCGATGCCTATACCGAAGGTTTCCGGGTGACCACCACGGTGCCGAGCGACATGCAGGAAATGGCCAACAAGGCCGTCCTCAATGGGCTTTCCGATTACGATGAGCGCCACGGCTACCGCGGCCCCGAGGCACGTTTCCCGGGCAAGACCCAGGCAGCCTGGCTGCAAGAGCTTAACAAGCAGCGCACCCTGGGCGGGCTTGAGCCTGCCATCGTTACCCGGGTCGAGAAGAGCGGCCTGAAAGTGCTCACCCGTGGCGGCCAGGAAGAAGAAGTCTCCTGGGACACCATGAAATGGGCCCGCCCGTTCATCAACACCAACTCCCAGGGTCGTGCGCCTCAATCGCCGGCCGATGTCGCCCAGATCGGCGACCTGGTGCGCCTGCAGCGCCTGGATGATGGCAAGCTCAAGTTCAGCCAGGTTCCCGGCGCACAAAGCGCTCTGGTGACCCTCGACCCTTACAACGGCGCGATCCGCGCCTTGGTCGGCGGCTTCTCGTTCGAGCAAAGCAACTACAACCGCGCGATGCAGGCCAAGCGCCAACCGGGCTCGAGCTTCAAGCCCTTCATCTATAGCGCTGCGCTGGACAACGGCTACACCGCCTCCAGCCTGGTCAACGATGCGCCGATCGTGTTCGTCGATGAGTACCTGGACAAGGTCTGGCGTCCGAAGAACGACACCAACACGTTCCTGGGGCCGATTCGCATGCGCGAAGCCCTGTACAAGTCGCGAAACCTGGTGTCGATCCGCCTGCTGCAGGCGATGGGCGTGGACCGCACCATCGATTACATCGCCAAGTTCGGCTTCAACAAGCAGGACTTGCCGCGCAACCTGTCGCTGGCGCTGGGGACCGCAACCCTGACGCCCATGGAAATCGCCACCGGCTGGAGCACCTTTGCCAATGGCGGCTACAAGATCAACCCCTACCTGATCGAGCGCATCGAGAGCCGCAACGGCGAGACCCTGTTCACCGCCAATCCGGCACGCGTCCCGCAAGGCGCCGAAGACCATGCAGGTCTGGCTGCGCCGGAGCAGCCGATCAGCACGGCCGCGATGCCAGGTGAAGCACCGTCCAGCTACGGCCAGGTCGCACCGACCCCACAAGCACCGGTGGCTGCCGAGCAGATCATTGATGGCCGCACCACCTACATCCTGACCAGCATGCTTCAGGACGTGATCAAGCGAGGCACCGGCCGTCGTGCGCTGGCCCTGGGCCGTACCGACCTGGCAGGCAAGACCGGTACTACCAACGAGTCCAAGGACGCCTGGTTCTCTGGTTACAACGCCGACTACATCACCACGGTATGGGTCGGTTTCGACCAGCCGGAAACCCTTGGCCGCCGCGAATATGGCGGCACCGTGGCCCTGCCCATCTGGATGAACTTCATGGGCGCGGCGCTGAAGGACAAGCCCAACCATGCGCCGGCCGAGCCGGAAGGCATTCTCAGCCTGCGGGTCGACCCCATCAGCGGTCGTGCCGCCTCGCCAAGCACGCCGAACGCCTACTTCGAGCTGTTCAAGGCCGAAGACTCACCGCCCTCGGTGGATGAACTGGGCAATGGCGCAGCGCCAGGTAGCCCGCTGCCAGCGGATGAAGCAGCGCCGATGGATCTGTTCTAAGCCCGTTCGGGTGCTTGCCTAGCGCCGCGGCGGTACGTGAATCGAGCGCCGCCCGCGCGGCGCATCGCGAGCAAGGCTCGCTCCTACGTCTGTTTCGGGCCAGTACGTCAGTGGTAGATGCGCGCAAGCGCCTTTTATCGCGCCTGCTCGCGATGCGCCGCTCGATTTACACCCCCACAAAACTCAAGCGAAAAAAAGCCCCGACTCTCGCGAGCCAGGGCTTTTTCACATCGCTACGACTGGATCAGCCGTTGAACACTTCATCCACGCTTTTCAGCGGGTAGTGCTTCGGATACGGCAGGGTAGCCACGCCGGATTCGATCGCAGCCTTGGCCACGGCATCGGAAACGACGGTGATCAGACGTGCATCCAGCGGCTTCGGAATGATGTACTCACGGCCGAACTCCAGACCTTCAACACCGTAGGCTTCGCAGACTTCCTTCGGCACCGGCAGCTTGGCCAGGTCTTTCAGGGCGACGGCGGCGGCGATCTTCATTTCTTCGTTGATGCGCTTGGCACGAACGTCCAGAGCGCCACGGAAGATGAACGGGAAGCCCAGCACGTTGTTGACCTGGTTCGGGTAGTCGGAACGACCGGTCGCCATGATCACATCGCTGCGGGTGGCGTGGGCCAGCTCTGGGGAGATTTCCGGATCAGGGTTCGAGCACGCGAACACGATCGGGTTGGCTGCCATCGACTTCAGGCCTTCAGCGCTCAGTAGGTTCGGACCGGACAGACCAACGAACACGTCGGCACCATCCAGGGCATCGGCCAGCGTGCGCTTGTCGGTGGCGTGGGCGAACTGAGCCTTGTACTGGTTCAGGTCGTCACGACCGGCGTGAATCACGCCGCTACGGTCGATCATGAAGATGTTCTCGACCTTGGCACCCATGCTGACCAGCAGCTTCATGCAGGAGATAGCGGCGGCACCAGCACCCAGGCAGACGATCTTGGCATCTTCGAGTTTCTTGCCGGCGATTTCCAGGGCGTTGATCATGCCAGCGGCAGTCACGATAGCGGTGCCGTGCTGGTCATCGTGGAAGACCGGGATATCGCACTGCTCGATCAGGGTGCGCTCGATCTCGAAGCACTCAGGCGCCTTGATGTCTTCGAGGTTGATACCACCGAAGGTGATGGAGATACGCTTGACGGTGTCGATGAACGCCTGTGGGCTTTCGGAGTCGACTTCGATGTCGAATACATCGATACCAGCGAAACGCTTGAACAGAACACCCTTGCCTTCCATGACCGGCTTGGACGCCAGTGGGCCGAGGTCACCCAGACCGAGGATGGCAGTGCCATCGGAGATCACCGCAACCAGGTTGCCCTTGCCGGTGTATTTGTAGGCCAGCTCCGGATCACGGCCGATCTCGCGCACGGGCTCGGCAACACCTGGGCTGTAGGCCAGGGCGAGGTCGCGGGCGGTGGCAGTTGGCTTGGAGAGCTCGACGCTCAGTTTCCCCGGACGAGGTTGAGCGTGATATTCGAGAGCGGCGGTTTTCAGGTCTGACATGGTGGGCATTCCGCTATTTACTGTTCTGACGGACCGCCGAGGATACGCAAAGAGCCGGGGAGCCACAAGACTGGTCAGTCACTTGTGTCAAGGCCTTTAGCCTACGACTTTACGCTACAACCCACGGTGGATACGGCTTCCAGTGTGTACAATCTGATAGCGAAATGTCTACAATTATTTCACCGTGAAACGCGCTCCAGCATGCTCGGATCAGTCAATGGCAACACCCAGCGTCGCTGCCCTGGCTTAAGCCCCCCCTTGCGGGAACGGTCCAGCACCCAGCCACGCGCTTCGACCTGGCGTCCCTTGAGGTTATCGAAGAAGCTCGAAGGGAAGTTGCGTTGCAGACGAGCGGGAACCTGCAGCACCAGCGCATCGTCGAGTTCGAGCCAGACACCACCGCGATTGCGCTCGATGCCGGTGATTCTGCCGCCGATCACGGCAAACCCGGACCGTTTGACATCGCCACCGCGCACCACCGGTGAACGTCGCCACAACCCCGCTCCGGAAGCACGCGCTGCCTGTTCGGCGCTCTGCTGGCAACCGGCGAGGCGAACATTGGGCGCGACCGCGACACGATAGCCAAGCCCCTCGCTGAGTAAACGAGCTTCGAAATTGTCGCCATTGCGGCCGTAGACATGGGCCAAGGTGCGGCCGTACCTGTCCTTTGCCTCGACACCCGGCACCAGGCCTACGCGGCCATCACTGGCCTTGACCAACGCCTGCAGGCGTTGCCTGGCCATTTCGGCGTAAGGCTCACTGCTGCGCCCTTGGCGCCCAATCTCCGGGGCATTGATACCGATCAGACGCACACTGCGACCGTCGGTCAGGCGCAAGGTATCGCCATCGACGATCTGTCGCACGGCTACCATCTGCGGGTTTTCCGGCAGCGGGCAGAACGCCAGAGCCGGAAAATGCCACATCGCGCCCACAAAAAAAGCGCCCACAAGGGGCGCCTTTTTTTGCAGCAATGCGAAGCCCGAAGGATTCGCCATGCGCATGATTACTTCTTGGTACCGAACATACCGAAGCGATCGGCGAACTTCTGTACGCGACCACCGGTGTCCAGGACTTTCTGCTTACCAGTGTAGAACGGGTGGCACTGGGAGCACACGTCGATCGCCAGCGGCTTGGCCAGGGTCGAACGGGTTTCGAATTTGTTGCCGCAGCTGCAGGTGACTGCAACTACTTCGTAGTTCGGATGAATATCTGCTTTCATGGTCACTTCCTCGAGCTGCGTGCCGCCACCCAACACCAATTGTTGAATACCGCACGTAATTAGGCGGCGAATAATACCAGAGCACAGCGTCAGCGCAAGTTGTCGCTTGCACCGACGGTCGTCTGCTAGTCTCGCCACTCGTTGAAATACCCTGCCGAGACCTTCCGCGTGTCCGACGTCATACTGCGCCTTGCCCTCCCTTCTCCCTTGCGTCGCCTGTTCGACTATCGGGCACCGGCGAGCATGGCGCGCCAGGTACTGGAGCCTGGCATGCGTATTCGCGTGCCATTCGGCCGGCGCGAAATCATCGGCGTGCTGGTGGAGGTCTGCGACCAGAGCGAAGTGCCCGCTGACAAGCTAAAGCCGGCGATTACCCTGCTCGACCCGGTCTCACCCGTGCCCACTGCCCTGTTCAAGCTGTGCCTGTGGACCGCCCAGTACTACCAGCACAGCTTGGGCGACACCCTGAGCTGGGCGCTGCCCTCCCTGCTGCGCCAGGGTGAACCGGCCGAGATGCGCCAGGAGCGCTTCTGGCACGTCGCCCCTGGCGCGCGCCTGGAAGACCCACGCATCGCCCGTGCTCCGCGCCAGCGTGATGCACTCAAGACACTGGCCCAGCATCCGCACGGCGTGGCCCATAGCCTGTTGAGCAAACTCAACCTGAACAAGGACAGCCTGGACCTGCTGCTGGCCAAGGACCTGGTCCAGGTCGAGGTCCGCCGCCATCTGCCCGGGGCACGGCATGAGCACTGGCTGGCTCAGCCGGAACTGCCGCTCAATGAAGAGCAGCGCGAGGCCTTCGACACCGTGCGCGAGGGCTTTGGCAGCTTCGCCGCCTTTCTCCTGGCTGGTGTCACCGGCAGCGGCAAGACCGAGGTCTACCTGCAACTGATCCGCGAAACCCTGGAGGCCGGCAAGCAGGCACTGGTGCTGATTCCGGAGATCAACCTGGGCCCACAGACCCTGGCGCGCTTCGAGCAACGCTTCAATGCCCGCATCGCCTTGCTGCATTCGGCCGTCAACGACCGCGAGCGCCTCGACGCCTGGCTGGCCGCCCGTGATGGCGAAGCCGACATCATCATCGGAACGCGCTCGGCCTTGTTCACGCCGATGAAGAACCCAGGCCTGATCATCATCGACGAGGAGCACGACGGCTCTTATAAACAGCAGGAAGGGCTGCGCTATCACGCCCGCGACCTCGCGCTGGTACGGGCGCATCAAGAGAACATCCCGATCGTACTCGGCTCCGCGACACCTTCGCTGGAAACCCTGCACAACGCCCTGACCGGACGCTACCGCCTGCTCCGCATGAACCAGCGCGCCGGCGGCGCCCGCGCCCCGCGCATGCTGCGCCTGGATGTGAAAAGCCTGCCATTGGACAGTGGCATCAGTGGCCCACTGCAGCAGGCCATCCGCCAGACCCTGGAAGCCGGCCAGCAGGTGCTGGTGTTCCTCAATCGGCGCGGCTTTGCCCCCACCCTGCTGTGTCATGACTGCGGCTGGTTGTCCGAATGCCCGCGCTGCGATGCCCGCATGACCGTGCACCAGCGCTCCGGTGTCCTGCGCTGCCACCACTGCGGCTATGACGAGCGCCTGCCGCAGCAGTGCCCGCAGTGCAATCACGTCGACCTGCGCCCTGTGGGGGCCGGTACCGAGCGGGCCGAAGAGCGCCTGAAGGTTCTGTTCCCGGACTACCCGATCCTGCGCGTCGACCGCGACAGCACCGCTCGCAAGGACGCCATGCACAACCTTTTCACCACCATCCAGCGCGGCCAGCCGAGCATTCTCGTAGGCACCCAGATGCTGGCCAAGGGTCACCACTTCCCGCGGGTGACCCTGGTTGCCATTCTCGATGCCGATGGCGGATTGTTTTCCGGCGATTTCCGCGCCAGCGAGCGCATGGCGCAGTTGATCGTCCAGGTAGCAGGCCGTGCTGGCCGTGCGGAGGAGCCAGGCAAGGTCATCATCCAGACCCACCTGGCCGATCATCCGCTGCTGGTGCAACTGACCGAGCAAGGCTATTTCGCCTTCGCCGAACAGGCCCTGAGCGAGCGCCGCACGGCGGGCCTTCCGCCGTATTCCCACCTCGCCCTGCTGCGTGCCGAAGCCCACAAACCGGGCCAGGCAGAAAGCTTCCTCGACGAGGCGTGCGCCGCAGCCGAGCGACTGGTTGCCGAGCAGGCCCTGCCTGGTATCGAGCTGTTGGGCCCAGTGCCTGCACCGATGGAGCGCCGCGCGGGACGCTTCCGCGCTCAACTCTTGATCCAGGCCAACACCCGCGCCCCCTTGCATCGACTGATCAGCGCCTGGTTGCTAGTGTTGGAGCAGATGCCGAGCGGGCGTCAGGTACGCTGGTCACTGGATGTCGATCCAGTCGACCTTTATTAAGGTTGCCGCGCAAAGGTTGGCAACCCGGCCCCAGCAACGGATAATGCCCAGTTTTTCCACCTGCGCATCCAGGCGCTCCACCGCGCTTGCGGTCGAAAAGAGAACCCCATGAAAGACACCATTCGCCAGCTGATCCAGCAAGCCCTCACCCAACTCGTCACCGACGGTGTGCTGCCTGAAGGGCTGTCGCCGGCGATCCAGGTGGAAAACGCCCGGGACAAGACCCACGGCGACTTCGCCAGCAACATCGCCATGATGCTGGCCAAGCCTGCGGGCATGAAGCCCCGCGACCTGGCCGAAAAGCTGATCGATGCGCTGCCGGCCAGCGCCGACATCAGCAAGGTCGAGATCGCCGGCCCAGGCTTCCTGAACTTCTTCCAGAACACCGACGCCCTGGCCAACCGCCTGGACGCCGCATTGGCCGATGCCCACCTGGGCGTGCACAAGGCGGGGCCGGCGGAAAAGGTCGTGATCGACATGTCGGCGCCGAACCTGGCCAAGGAGATGCACGTCGGCCACCTGCGTTCGACCATCATCGGTGACAGTGTCGCGCGCGTGCTGGAATTCCTCGGCGATGACGTGATCCGCCAGAACCACGTGGGCGACTGGGGGACCCAGTTCGGCATGCTGCTGGCGTATCTGGAAGAAAACCCAATCACCAGCGACGAACTGTCGGACCTGGAAAACTTCTACCGCGCCGCCAAAAAACGTTTCGACGAATCCGAAGAGTTCGCTACCCGCGCCCGTGGCCTGGTCGTGAAGCTGCAAGCCGGCGACCCGGATTGCATGGCGCTGTGGACACGCTTCAAGGACATCTCGCTGTCGCACTGCCAGAAAACCTACGAGTTGCTCAACGTCAAACTGACCATGGCCGACGTGATGGGCGAAAGCGCCTACAACGATGACCTGGCCAATGTGGTCGCCGACCTCAAGGCCAAGGGCCTGCTGGTCGAAGACCAGGGCGCACAATGCGTGTTCCTCGAGGAATTCAAGAACAGCGAAGGCGAACCTCTGCCGGTAATCGTGCAGAAAGCCGACGGCGGCTACCTGTACGCCACCACCGACCTGGCTGCAGTGCGCTACCGCAGCAACGTGCTCAAGGCCGATCGCGCCCTGTACTTCGTTGACCAGCGCCAGGCCCTGCACTTCAACCAAGTGTTCGAGGTGGCCCGCCGTGCCGGCTTCGTCGGCCATCCGATGCGAATGGAACACATGGGCTTCGGCACCATGAACGGCGCCGATGGCCGTCCATTCAAGACCCGCGACGGCGGCACCGTGAAGCTGATCGACTTGCTTACCGAAGCCAAGGAGCGCGCCTACACCCTGGTCAAGGAAAAGAACCCAAGCCTGGCCGAGGACGATCTGCGCCACATCGGCGAAGTGGTGGGTATCGGCGCTGTCAAATATGCCGACCTGTCCAAGCACCGCACCAGTGACTACAGCTTCAACTTCGAATTGATGCTCAATTTCGAAGGCAATACCGCCCCCTACTTGCTGTACGCCTACACCCGCGTAGCCGGCGTTTTCCGCAAGCTCGGCAAAGGCTTTGACGAGGTCGAGGGCAAGATCGTATTGCAGGCGCCCCACGAGCAGGACCTGGCCGCACGCCTGGCGCAGTTCGGCGAAATCCTCAACAACGTCGCCGACAAAGGCACTCCGCATGTACTGTGCAGCTACCTGTACGACCTCGCCGGCCTGTTCTCCAGCTTCTACGAGAACTGCCCGATCCTGGCTGCCGAGAACCCGGAACAGCAGCAAAGCCGCCTGCGCCTGGCCGCACTGACCGGCCGCACCCTGAAACAAGGTCTGGAACTGCTCGGCCTGGAAACCCTGGAGCGCATGTAAGTTGGCTGCCAAGAAAAAACCTGCTCCCAAGCGCGGCGCGAGCCGTCAACAGGCGCCGACCAAGCAGCCGATCCCAGGCTGGGTATGGCTGGCGGTCGGTCTGACCGTGGGTGCCTTCATTGTCTTCCTGATGAAGCTTGAACCAGGTGGCGGCGACATCAAGCGCACCAAGCCGGAACAGCAGAAGCCAGAAAAGGTGGCAGAAGCCAGCAAGACGGCTCCGGTCACCCCACAGCAGCCAGTGAAACCGAAGTACGACTTCTACACCCTGCTGCCAGAGTCCGAGGTGATCGTGCCACCGGAGGCTGTACCGGAAAAGACACCCCCAGTACCGGCACAGCCGGTGACCCCGGTCACACCCGCTGAAGCCGCCAAGATCGACACCGCCCGCGCCCAGGCAGCCCTGATGGGGCAAACGCCGCCTCCGGCACCACCAGTGATCAAGCCTGCGGCCACCACCCAGTTCTTCCTGCAGGCAGGCTCGTTCCGCAAGCAGGCCGATGCCGACAAGGTGCGGGCGCAGATCATTCTGCTCGGCCAAGCGGTCAAGGTGGAGTCCGGCACAGTCAAGGAAGAGACCTGGTACCGCGTGCTGGTCGGGCCGTTCAGCAACCGTGAACAGCTGACCGTGGCCCAAAAGCAATTGGCAGGGGCTGGCTTCAGCAACCTGTTGCTGCAGCAGCGACAAACCCGCCAGTGAAGAAAGGCCTTGCCGCCCAACGCGACAAGGCCTTTTTTCTATCAGCGGCGCTCGGCGTTGACCTGCGAGATCTGGCTGTTCAGCGTCCAGAAGTCATACAGCACGCCCAACAGGAACAGCCCGCCGGTGAAGAAGTAGATGATCGCGCTGATCCATTTGCCCTGGTAGAGGCGATGTGCACCGAAGATCCCCAGGAACGTCAGCAAGATCCAGGCAAGGTTGTAGTCCACCCGCCCCGACTGAAACCGCAGGTCGGCCTCGCGATCCATCGACGGGATCAGGAACAGGTCAATCAGCCAGCCGATGCCCAGCAGGCCCAAGGTGAAGAACCAGATCGTCCCGGTGATCGGTTTGCCGTAGTAGAAGCGGTGCGACCCGGTGAAGCCGAAAATCCAGAGCAGATAGCCGAGTACCTTGCTGTGGGTATCGTGGAACGGCGCCCCCTGTTGATAACTGTTCATTCATAGCCCCCGTGGGTTATCCAAAAATTTTCTAACGGAAAATGTGACTTTTTCGGCGCAGGCCGACGTACGGCAGCATGACAATCGACCAACGGATCAGAACGTGGTCAAAAAGCTGTTATAAAGTTGCGCGCCAACACACACAAAACATTCATAAGAGCTTCAACTATGCCGCCTTTGTTCAAGACATGGCTGACCCTCTGCCTATTATTGCCCCTGGCCGCCCACGCCACCAATCGTGAGCAACGTCTTCCCAACGGTTTCACTGGCTACACCACCAATGCCACGGTGAAACATGCGCCGACCAAGCAGGCCAACCTGCGCGTGCGTCCCAGCAACGTCGCCAACGCTCAATACCAGCCGGTGGCAGCGATGTCGCCCAAGCAGAGCAGCAATGTGCTCAGCCGGGCAGTCAATGTCCTGGGCACCCCTTATCGCTGGGGTGGCAGCAGCCCGACCAAGGGCTTCGACTGCAGTGGGCTGGTGAAATACGCCTTCAACGATGTGGCCGACGTCGACCTGCCGCGCACCTCCAATGCGATGGCTCAGGGCCAGGGCGTGAAGGTGGCGAAGAGCGACCTCAAGCCAGGCGACCTGATTTTCTTCAACATCAAGAGCCGCCGCGTCAACCACGTGGCGATCTACCTGGGGAACGACCGCTTCATCCATGCACCGCGCCGCGGCAAGCGTGTGAGCATCGACACCCTGAGCAAACCTTACTGGCAGAAGCACTATGTAGTGGCCAAGCGGGTCTTGCCCAAGCAACAGCAGCAATTGGCGCTGGCCAAGCGCTAAACCTCAGCGTCGACAAGCCAGCACCTGCAGAACGCACAACAACCTGTAGGCGCCAGCTTGTCGGCGAATAGGCCGCTACAACGCGTCGATCAGCCCTTCTGCCCTCAACGCCTCCATCGCTCCTTCCATCGTCTTCATCCCCGCCGCCGCCCCCGACTGCATCACGGACTGCAACTGCGCCGCTCGCCCCTCTCGGATCAGGTTACGCACAGCGGGCGTCGCCACCAACACTTCCCGCGCCGCCACCCGGCCGCCACCTCTTCGTTTCACCAGCACCTGCGCTACCACCAAGCGCAGCGATTCGGCCAGCATGGCCCTGACCAACGGCTTCTCCTCGGCGGCAAACACCTCCACCAGACGGTCGATGCTGTTGATCGCCGACCGGGTATGGACGGTCGCCAGCACCAGATGCCCCGTCTCGGCAGCCCGGAGCGCCAGACGAATCGTTTCGAGATCCCTCAGTTCGCCGATCACGATGACATCCGGGTCTTGGCGCAGTGCACTGCGCAACCCCTGGGCGAAGTCACGACAGTGGCGTCCGATCTCGCGCTGGTTGACCAGGCTGCGCTGGCAACTGTGGATAACTTCGATAGGGTCTTCCAATGTGATGATGTGCAGCGAGCGCTCGCGATTG
The DNA here is from genome assembly GCF_000425785.1 of Pseudomonas taiwanensis DSM 21245. Classification (GTDB taxonomy): domain Bacteria; phylum Pseudomonadota; class Gammaproteobacteria; order Pseudomonadales; family Pseudomonadaceae; genus Aquipseudomonas; species Aquipseudomonas taiwanensis. Next base: position 147,039 of record NZ_KE384450.1, on the reverse strand, counting down.
AGCTGGTCGACCAGCGCGGCCAGCGTGCTGGACTTCCCGCTACCGGTCGGCCCACCTACCAGGACGAGGCCATCGGTATGTTGGGCAAAAGCTCGAAACACTTCTGTCAGGCCTAACGCTTCGAGTGTGGCGATTCGTTGCGCAATGATCCGCATGGCCACCGCAGGCCCATTCGACTGGCGAAACAGATTCAAGCGGATACGCCCAAGCGAGGGGAGATCGAGCGCCAGGTCCAGCTCATCACCTTGCGCCCACTGGCGACACTGCGCTTCGGCCAGCAAAGGCGCCAGCCCGTCGTGCAGCGCCGTCGCCGACAACGGCGGCAGATCCAGGCGTTGCAGCTCGCCATCCAGGCGAATCAGCGGTACGTCGCCCGCGGCCAGGTGCAGGTCACTCGCCCCTGCAGCCATCGCCCGGGCCAAGAGGTCAGTCACGTCCATGAGACTCCCTAAAGACCATCAAGCAGGTAGAATGCCGCAGACCCATGAGCCGACGGCAGCGATCCATGTCCACCATAGCAGACAACCTTTCCGCCCTCGCCAACCGCATCGAAAGCGCGGCACGGGCTGCCGGCCGTGAGCCGGCCAGCGTCCAACTGCTGGCCGTGAGCAAGACCAAACCGGCCAGTGCCATCCGCGAGATCCATGCCGCCGGTGTCCGCGACGTCGGCGAAAACTACCTGCAGGAAGCCCTGGCCAAACAGGACGAACTGCGCGACCTGCCCTTGATCTGGCACTTCATCGGCCCCATTCAGTCGAACAAGACCAAAGCCATCGCCGAGCACTTCGACTGGGTACATTCCGTGGACCGCCTGAAAATCGCTCAACGCTTGTCCGAACAACGGCCTGCCGGCCTAGCGCCGCTCAACATCTGCCTGCAGGTGAACGTCAGCGGCGAGGACAGCAAGTCTGGCTGCGCTCCGGCCGACTTGCCTGCGCTGGCAAAGGCGGTGGCTGCGCTGCCCAACCTGCGCCTGCGTGGCCTGATGGCGATTCCCGAACCCACCGAAGACCGCGCAGCCCAGGAGGCGGCCTTCGCCAGCCTGCGCCGTTTGCAGGAAGGCCTGGACCTTGATTGCGACACCTTGTCCATGGGCATGAGCCACGATCTCGAAGCGGCCATCGCTCAGGGAGCGACCTGGGTGCGCATTGGCACCGCCCTGTTCGGCGCGCGCAATTACGGCCCCGCCTGATTCCATGCTTTACTCACTCTTTCCCTCAAGGACCTGACATGAGCAAGACACGTATTGCCTTCATCGGCGCCGGCAACATGGCTGCCAGCCTGATCGGCGGCCTGCGCGCCCAGGGCCTGGACGCCTCGCAGATCCGCGCCAGCGACCCAGGTGCCGAAACCCGCGCCCGCGTTCAGGCCGAGCACGGTATCGAAACCTTCGAAAAAAACGCCCAGGCCATCGACGGTGCCGATGTGATCGTCCTGGCCGTCAAGCCGCAGGTCATGAAGGCCGTTTGCGAGGCGCTGTCCCCTGACCTCAAAGCAGGCCAACTGATCGTCTCCATCGCCGCCGGCATCACCTGCGCCAGCCTGCAAGCCTGGCTCGGCCCGCGCCCGGTTGTGCGCTGCATGCCCAATACACCGGCACTGCTGCGCCAGGGTGTGAGCGGCCTGTATGCCACCCAGGAAGTCTCCGACGTGCAACGCCAGCAGGCCGAGCAACTGCTGTCCGCCGTTGGCATCGCCCTGTGGCTCGATGAAGAACAGCAACTGGATGCGGTAACCGCTGTTTCCGGCAGCGGCCCGGCCTATTTCTTCCTGCTGATTGAGGCCATGACCGCCGCTGGTGAAAAACTCGGCCTGCCGCGCGAAACCGCCTCCAAGCTGACCCTGCAAACAGCGCTGGGTGCCGCACACATGGCCGTATCCAGCGATGTCGATGCCGCCGAACTGCGCCGCCGTGTCACCTCGCCTGCCGGCACCACCGAAGCGGCCATCAAGTCGTTCCAGGCAAACGGCTTCGAAGCCATCGTGGAACAGGCGCTGGAAGCAGCGGCGAAACGTTCCGCCGAACTGGCCGAACAATTGGGCAAATAAGGAGCTTTTGATGAATGCACTGTCCGGCGCCTTGATTTTCGTGGTGCAGACCCTGGTCAGCCTGTACCTGGTGATCGTCCTGCTGCGCTTCGTGCTGCAACTGGTCAAGGCCAACTTCTACAACCCGCTGTGCCAGTTCGCGGTGCGCGCTACCCAGCCACTGCTCAAGCCGATTCGCCGCATCATCCCCAGCGTCGGTGGCCTGGATACATCCTCGCTGCTGCTGTCGGTGGTCATCCAGGCACTGCTGATGGGCTTCGTGCTGATGGTCACCTACGGGACCTTCGGCGATATCCTGCACCTGCTGATGTGGGCGATCATCGGTATCACCTCGCTGTTCCTGAAGATCTTCTGGGTGGCGATGATCGTGATGGTGATCGTTTCCTGGGTCGCACCGAACAGCCACAACCCTGCCGCCGAACTGGCCTACCAGATCAGCGAGCCGGTGCTGGCACCGTTCCGCCGTATCGTGCCGAACCTTGGCGGCATGGACATCTCGCCGATCTTCGCCTTCCTGGCCATCCAGGTGGTCCAGTCGTTCGTCATGCCTCCGCTGGCGGCCTACGCGGGCATGCCACAAGAGCTGTGGCGGATGATCTGACCCTGGGTGATACCTGGCGGCAAGCCTTCGCTTGCCGCTAGGGGTAGCGCTCTTTAGACTTACGCCTCCGTCAAGCGTGAGCAGGGTCGATGTCCACTGTCCTTCCCGAAGATTCCGTCGGTCTGGTAACACCGCAAATTGCCCGGTTCGATGAACCGTTGGCCTTGGCCTGTGGCCGCTCCCTCGCCAGCTATGAGCTGGTATTCGAGACCTATGGCACCCTGAACGCCAGCGCGAGCAATGCCGTGCTGATCTGCCATGCGTTGTCTGGCCATCACCATGCCGCAGGCTACCATGCCGTCACCGACCGCAAGCCGGGCTGGTGGGACAGTTGCATCGGCCCTGGCAAACCGATCGATACCAACCGCTTCTTCGTCGTCAGCCTGAACAACCTGGGCGGCTGTAACGGTAGCACTGGCCCCAGCAGCATCAACCCTGCCAGCGGCAAGCCTTATGGCGCCGACTTCCCGGTCCTCACGGTGGAAGACTGGGTACACAGCCAGGCGCGCCTGGCCGATCGTCTGGGCATCCGGCAGTGGGCCGCGGTCGTGGGCGGCAGCCTCGGCGGCATGCAGGCCTTGCAGTGGACCATCACCTACCCCGACCGCGTGCGCCATTGCGTCGACATCGCATCGGCCCCCAAGCTGTCGGCGCAGAACATCGCGTTCAACGAAGTCGCTCGCCAGGCCATCCTCACCGACCCCGAGTTCCACGGTGGCTCGTTCCAGGACCAGGGCGTGATCCCCAAGCGCGGCCTGATGCTGGCCCGCATGGTGGGCCACATCACCTACCTGTCCGATGACTCGATGGGTGAGAAATTCGGGCGCGAGCTCAAGAGCGACAAGCTCAACTACGACTTCCACAGCGTCGAATTCCAGGTCGAGAGCTACCTGCGTTACCAGGGTGAAGAGTTCTCCGGCCGCTTCGACGCCAACACCTACCTGCTGATGACGAAGGCGCTGGACTACTTCGACCCCGCCGCCGCCCACGGTGGCGACCTCGCGGCGACCCTGGCCCACGTCAAGGCCGACTATTGCATCATGTCGTTCACGACCGACTGGCGCTTCTCGCCGGCCCGCTCACGGGAGATCGTCGATGCCCTGATGGCCGCACGCAAGAACGTCTGCTACCTGGATATCGACTCACCCTATGGGCACGATGCCTTCCTGATCCCGACACCTCGGTACATTCAGGGCTTCTCGAACTACATGAACCGCATCGCCATCTGAGGACAGCATGAGAGCCGATCTGGAAATCATCCACGACTGGATCCCCGCCGGTAGCCGGGTACTCGACCTGGGCTGCGGTAATGGCGAGCTGCTGGCTTCGCTGCGTGATCGCAAGCAAGTCACTGGCTACGGCCTTGAGATCGACGCCGACAACATCGCCGCTTGCGTGGCCAAAGGGGTCAACGTCATCGAGCAGGACCTGGACAAAGGCCTGGGCAACTTCGCCAGCAACAGCTTCGATGTGGTCATCATGACCCAGGCCCTGCAGGCGGTGGAATACCCCGACCGCATCCTCGACGAGATGCTGCGCGTGGGCCGCCAATGCATCATCACCTTCCCCAACTTCGGCCACTGGCGCTGCCGTTGGTACCTGGCGACCAAAGGCCGCATGCCGGTATCGGACTTCATGCCATATACCTGGTACAACACGCCGAACATCCACTTCTGCACCTTCGCCGACTTCGAAGAGCTGTGCCGCGAACGCCACGCCAAGGTTCTCGACCGCCTGGCGGTCGACCATTTGCACCGCAATGGGTGGGGTGGACGGCTTTGGCCTAATCTTCTAGGTGAAATCGGCATTTATCGCGTTAGCAGCCCTGGCCTGCAGGAGCACCAGCTGGCCGTCTGACGCCCACCGGAGGAATGCACCATGCGTCGACTCGCCCTGTTCCTGATCAGCCTGTGCCTGGCCCTGCCGGTACTGGCTGCCGATGCCGCCAAACCCGATCGCAAGGAAGTATTCGGTGATGTGACGGTCCACTACAGCGCCTTTACCTCGAGCATGCTGCAACCGGAAATCGCCGCCGCCACCGGGCTTACCCGCAGCAAGAACCAAGGCGTGCTGAACATTGCCGTACTCAAGGCCAGCAAGCCAGCGACAGCCGTCGTCAGCGGCACGGTGAAAGACCTGACCGGACGTAGCAGCCCGTTGTCGTTCAAGCAAATCACCGACCGGGGTGCCGTGTACTACATCGCCCAGTTCAAGATCGAACAGGCGGAGACCCTGACATTCGATGTGAATGTCGAAACCGGTGGCGTCAGCCATAAACTCAGCTTCAACCAGGAAGTGTTCCCAGGCGAATGATGAATTTCCAGCAACTCGTATTGGCCAGCCACAACGCCGGCAAGCTCAAGGAACTCCAAGCCATGCTTGGAGCCTCCGTCCAACTGCGCTCGATTGGCGAGTTCAGCCAGGTAGAACCCGAAGAGACCGGCCTGTCGTTCGTCGAAAACGCCATTCTCAAGGCACGTAACGCAGCACGCATCTCCGGCCTGCCGGCCTTGGCCGACGACTCGGGCCTGGCTGTGGACTTTCTTGGCGGTGCACCAGGCATCTACTCGGCGCGCTACGCCGACGGCAAGGGCGACGCAGCCAACAATGCCAAGCTGCTCGAAGCCCTGAAAGACGTCCCACAGGAGCAGCGTGGCGCCCAGTTCGTCTGCGTGCTGGCTCTTGTGCGTCATGCCGACGATCCACTGCCGATCCTGTGTGAAGGCCTGTGGCACGGACAGATCCTGTTCGAGGCCAGTGGCGAACATGGGTTTGGCTACGACCCGCTGTTCTGGGTGCCGGAGCGCAACTGTTCGAGCGCCGAACTGCCTCCTGTAGAGAAGAACCAGCTTAGCCACCGCGCCCGCGCCATGGCCCTGCTGCGTCAACGTCTGGGCCTGGCATGACCGATACGCTGTCCACCCGACCGCACCTGCCGGGTGCGGCGGGTTTCGCCGTGCTACCGCCGCTGGCGCTGTACATCCATATTCCATGGTGTGTACGTAAATGCCCTTACTGCGACTTCAACTCCCACGCTGCCGGGCCTGATTTGCCGGAAGAAGCCTATGTCGACGCACTGCTGACCGATCTCGACCAGGAGTTGGTGGCGGTACAAGGCCGTCCAATCAGCTCGATCTTCTTCGGCGGCGGCACCCCAAGCCTGTTCAGCGCCAACGCCCTAGGCCGCCTTCTGCGTGGCGCCGAGCGGCGCATTCCGTTCGCGGCGGATATCGAAATCACCCTGGAGGCCAACCCAGGCACCTTCGAGCAGGAGAAGTTCAAGGCTTACCGACAGACCGGGATCAACCGCCTGTCCATCGGTGTGCAAAGCTTCCAGCCGGCCAAGCTCGAAGCACTGGGGCGTATCCACAATGGCGATGAAGCGATCCGCGCTGCCGGCATGGCACGGGCTGCAGGCTTCGACAACTTCAACATGGACCTGATGCACGGCTTGCCTGACCAGTCGCTGGAAGACGCACTGGGCGATCTGCGCCAGGCCATCGACCTGGGGCCGACGCACCTGTCGTGGTACCAGTTGACTGTCGAGCCGAACACGGTGTTCTGGAACCAGCCGCCCGAGTTACCGGAAGATGACATTCTCTGGGATATCCAGGAGGCAGGCCAGGCCCTGATGGCCAGCAATGGCTTCGCCCAGTACGAGGTGTCCGCCTATGCCCAGCCGGGCCGACCGGCCAGACACAACCTCAACTACTGGCGCTTTGGCGACTTCATCGGCATTGGTGCAGGTGCCCATGGCAAGCTGACCTTCGCCGACGGACGCATCCTGCGAACCTGGAAAACCCGGCTGCCCAAGGACTACCTGAACCTGGCCAAACCGTTCAAGGCCGGCGAGAAGCTACTGCCAGCCGACGAGTTGCCGTTCGAGTTCCTGATGAACGCCCTGCGCCTGACCCAGGGCGTTGAAGCCGAGCTGTTCACCCAGCGCACCGGCCTGCCGCTGGAACAGCTGGCCGATGCGCGTAGCGCCGCCGAACAAAAGGGCCTTTTGCAGGTCGAACCGGATCGACTGGTGGCCACGCCGCGGGGCCAGTTGTTCCTCAATGACCTGCTGCAGTATTTCTTGACCTAAGGATGACCCATGGATCTGGTACTTGATCTGCTCGCGACCGTTTCTCGCTGGAGCCGCAGCAACCTGTCGGAAATCTCCCTGGCGCTGGTAGGCTGCCTGCTGGTGCTGTTTGGCACCGATATCAAAGGCTGGGTGGAACAACGCCTGGGCGGTCTGGCTGGCGCTCTGCGTGTGCCGTTCATGGCCTTGCTGGTGATGATTGGCAGCGGCGCGGCGCTGATCTACGCCACGCCATGGGTGGTGAAAGGGCTTGGCCAGTTCAACAACTATGCGCTGGCACCGGTACTTCTGGTGGTGCTGGTATTGATTGGCGTGGTGGCTGATCGCCGGGGCTAGAACCTGCCAAAACGGTCCCCAGACACACGCTCTGCGGGAAGTTTCTGAGCGTTGACCCTAGGCTGCCTAGGATGATGTTGCCAAGTGGGCGTTTTCAGTGAGTTCCTTGAGCGAAGAATACTCAGTCCCTTCGCTTGCATAAACCGCCTCTCTCAAGGCGGTTTTTTCGCCTGTATTCCTACAAGTGCCAGCAGATGAAGGCTGAAACAGCCGATCAATCCACCTTCTCGAACTTCAAGTCCCAAACCCCGTGCCCCAAGCGCTCACCACGGCGCTCGAACTTGGTGATCGGACGTTCTGGCGGACGAGGAATGTAGGCACCATCGGTGGCCTGGTTGCGGTAACCCGGTGCAGCGCTCATCACTTCCAGCATGTACTCAGCGTACGGTTCCCAGTCGGTGGCCATGTGGAACACGCCACCCGGCTTGAGCTTGCGCCTCACCAGCTCGGCGAACTCCAGCTGCACGATGCGCCGCTTGTGATGGCGCGCCTTGTGCCACGGGTCGGGGAAGAACAGCATCAGGCGGTCGAGGCTGTTGTCGGCCACGCAACGGTTGAGCACTTCGATGGCATCGCAGTCATACACCCGCAGGTTCTTCAGGCCCTGGGTCAGCACGCCGTTGAGCAACGCGCCAACACCGGGACGGTGCACTTCGACACCGATGAAGTCCTGCTCAGGGGCAGCGGCAGCCATTTCCAGCAGGGAATGCCCCATGCCGAAGCCGATTTCGAGGGTGCGCGGGGCCGAGCGGCCGAACACCTGGTCGTAGTCCACAGGGCTGTCGGCCAGCGGCAGGATGAACAACGGGCCACCCTGGTCCAGGCCGCGTTGCTGGCCTTCGGTCATGCGCCCGGCGCGCATCACGAAACTCTTGATGCGGCGGTGGGGGCGCGCTTCGCCGTCAGCAGTGCTCGGCGTATCTTGCGATTCAGTCATCAGGGGCTCTTACTTGATCAGACCTTCCAGCGGCGAAGAGGCGCTGGCATAGAGTTTTTTTGGCATACGCCCGGCGAGGTAAGCCATCCGACCCGCGACAATGGCATGCTTCATGGCTTCAGCCATCAGTACCGGTTGCTGGGCATGGGCGATGGCCGAGTTCATCAGCACAGCTTCGCAGCCCATTTCCATGGCGATGGTGGCATCGGATGCAGTGCCTACACCGGCATCGACCAGCACGGGAACCTTGGACTCTTCCAGGATGATCTGCAGGTTGTAAGGGTTGCAGATACCCAGGCCGGTGCCGATCAGGCCAGCCAGCGGCATCACCGCGATGCAGCCGGCTTCGGCCAGCTGGCGAGCGATGATCGGGTCGTCGCTGGTGTAGACCATCACGTCGAAACCGTCCTTGACCAGCACTTCAGCGGCCTTGAGGGTTTCGATCACGTTGGGGAACAGGGTCTTCTGGTCCGCCAGCACTTCCAGCTTGACCAGGTTGTGGCCATCGAGCAGTTCGCGCGCCAGGCGGCAGGTGCGCACGGCTTCTACCGCGTCGTAGCAACCAGCGGTGTTCGGCAGGATGGTGTAGCGATCCGGTGGCAGCACGTCGAGCAGATTCGGCTCACCTGGGTTCTGGCCGAGGTTGGTGCGACGCACGGCGACGGTGACGATTTCGGCACCCGAGGCCTCGATGGCCAGGCGGGTTTCTTCCATGTCACGGTACTTGCCGGTACCGACCAGCAGGCGCGACTGGAAAGTACGTCCGGCCAGAGTGAAAGGCTTGTCGCTACGAACGTTGCTCATCGTTGTTCCTCGGGAAAAGGTTGCGGGACTTGCAGGTGAATTGCCAAACCGGGCTTAACCACCACCGATGGCGTGGACCACTTCGACCTGGTCGCCGTCATTGAGCAGCGTGGTGTCATGCTGGCTACGCGGCACGATATCCAGGTTGAGTTCCACCGCTACCCGGCGCCCAGCCAGTTCCAGGCGGGTCAGCAGGGCCGCGACGCTCTCGCCAGCGGGCAGTTCGTAAGGTTCACCGTTCAGTTGAATGCGCATGCGCACGGCCACCATTGTGCTTTGGGGACCCGCATTCTAGCGCTGATCGACGCTTCAACCCAAGGCCGGCGGACACCATTAGTCGTGAGAGTGGACCGTTCGGTCAACCCAAACGCCAGGCTGCCAGGCCCAGGCACAGCCAACCGGCGAGAAAGCACAGACCGCCGATGGGGGTGATCATGCCCAGTTTGCCCAACCCACTCAGGGTAAGCACATACAGGCTGCCGGAAAACAACAGGATACCCACGGCGAACAGACCGCCCGCCCAACCCACCAGACGCCCTGGCAGGTGCGCCGAGAGCACGGCCACGCCAAGGATCGCCAGGGCATGCACCAATTGGTAGGTGACGCCAGTCTGGAAGACCGACAAATAGTCAGCCGTCAGGCGGCTTTTCAACCCGTGCGCGGCGAATGCGCCCAGGGCGACACCGGTAAAGCCGAAAAAGGCAGCGAGCATCAGGAAGCTGCGAAGCATGGGACGACTCCTTGTATCGGGTCTGTATAATGGCCCGTTCAACCGGTCCGGCCAAGCTATCACCATGCTGTCATCCTTCCTTCGCCGCTTCGCCCGCGCCCTGCTCTGGTTCGCCGCCGGCAGTGTCGTGCTGGTGCTGGTGTTTCGCTGGGTACCGCCGCCAGGCACGGCGTTGATGGTCGAACGCAAGGTCCAGTCCTGGTTCAATGGCGAACCCATCGACCTGCAGCGTGACTGGGAGCCATGGGATAGGATTTCCGATGAGCTCAAAGTGGCGGTCATTGCCGGCGAGGATCAGAAGTTCGCCAGCCATTGGGGCTTCGACATTCCCGCCATACAGGCAGCGCTGGCCTACAACGAGCGTGGCGGCAATATTCGCGGGGCGAGCACCCTGACGCAGCAAGTCGCCAAGAACCTGTTCCTGTGGTCCGGGCGCAGTTGGCTGCGCAAAGGGCTGGAGGCTTGGTTTACAGCGCTGATCGAATTGTTCTGGTCCAAGGAGCGAATCCTGGAGGTCTACCTGAACAGCGCCGAATGGGGCAAAGGCGTATTCGGCGCCCAGGCTGCGGCGCGCTACCACTTTGGCATCGACGCCAGCCGCTTGAGCCGCCAGCAGGCCGCGCAACTGGCCGCAGTGCTGCCCAGCCCTCTCAAATGGAGCGCCAGCCGGCCGAGCGCCTATGTGGCCAGCCGAGCCGGGTGGATTCGCCGCCAGATGAGCCAGCTGGGCGGACCCAGCTACCTGATGCAGCTGGACGCTTCCCGCAGGCCGTAAGCCGATTGGCAGGATCCGAACACACAAAAAAGCCGCTGCCCCTCCTCGGGACAGCGGCTTTTCGCTGCAAGCAGGCTTGATCAGACGGTGATCAATGCCTTGACCTTGTTCATCGCGTTCTTTTCCAGCTGGCGAATCCGCTCCGCCGACACGCTGTACTTGTCCGCCAATTCATGCAAGGTCGCTTTTTCCTCGGCCAGCCAGCGCTGGTAGAGAATGTCGCGGCTACGTTCGTCCAGGCCTTGCAGGGCTTCGTGCAGGTTGCTGGTGGAGTTGTCACTCCAGTCGGCATCCTCCAGCTGCACAGCCGGGTCGTAACGGTGGTCTTCCAGATAATGCGCAGGCGACTGGAAGGCGCTGTCATCGTCGGCTTCGGCCGCTGGATCGAACGCCATGTCCTGGCCGCTCAGGCGGCTTTCCATCTCGCGCACTTCACGCGGCTCGACACCCAGGCTCTCGGCCACACGATGAACTTCATCGTTGTTCAGCCAGGCCAGACGCTTCTTCTGGCTGCGCAGGTTGAAGAACAGCTTGCGCTGGGCCTTGGTGGTCGCCACCTTGACGATGCGCCAGTTGCGCAGGATGAATTCGTGGATCTCTGCCTTGATCCAGTGCACCGCGAACGATACCAAGCGCACGCCCATTTCCGGATTGAAGCGCTTGACTGCCTTCATCAGGCCGACGTTGCCTTCCTGGATGAGGTCAGCTTGGGCCAACCCGTAACCGGCATAGCTACGGGCGATGTGTACCACGAAACGCAGGTGGGCCATCACCATTTGCCGAGCGGCCTCAAGATCCTGCTCATAGTAGAGACGCTCGGCCAGATCACGCTCCTGCTCGACAGTCAGCAGTGGAATGCTGTTGACCGTGTGCACGTAGGCTTCCAGGTTTGCACCAGGAACCAGGGCATAGGCAGGTTGCAACGATGTGGTCATTCAAGAACCTCCGACTTTCAAAACTCGCGCCTTGTGAGCGCTGCCAACATTGACCCGGAACGACGGTACAAGTTCCAAAATGAAAAAAATGTCAATGCTGGCACGAAAAAACTATCGTGGCGCCAGCTCGTTCAAATGGCGGGCCACCGCGATCCATGCACCGATATACCCCAACAGTACCGCACCAATCAAGAGCGAAAAACCATCGGACGCTGGCACACCCCCCAGCGCGAAATCACTGCCATACAGCCCGGAGAGCCCTACAACGGCCTCGTTCAGCCAATTCAGGCCGAAAGCCAGTATGCCCCAGGCCAGCAGGCCCGCACCCAGCCCGTACAGGGCGCCCATGTAGAGGAAAGGCCGGCGTACGTAGCTGTCGGTGCCGCCGACCAGCTTGATCACTTCGATCTCGACCCGACGGTTTTCAATATGTAGACGAATTGTGTTACCGATTACTAAAAGCAGCGCAGAAATCAGCATGACGGCCAGGCCAAAGACGAATCGGTCGCCGAGCTTGAGGATCGCCGCCAGACGCTCGACCCACACCAGGTCAAGCTGCGCCACCTCGACCCGAGGCAGTTCGGACAGACGTTGGCGCAGGGCCTCCAGAGCAGGCTTGTCGACTTCGGTCGGGGTCACCACCACCACGCCCGGAAGCGGGTTGTCGGGCAGCTCGCGCAGCGCCTCGCCCAGCCCGGACTGCTGCTGGAACTCCTCGAGCGCCTGCTCCCGACTGACATACTGGGCATCGGCCACCCCAGGCATGGCTTTGATATCGTCACGCAGGGCTTCCCCCGCCTTGCTGCCGGCATCCAGCTTGAGGTACAGCGAAATCTGCGCTGCACGCTGCCAGGAGCCACCCAGTTTTTCGACGTTCTTCAACAGCAGCGACAAGCCCATGGGCATGCTCAATGCCACGGCCATCACCAGGCAGGTGAAGAAGCTACCGATCGGCTGTTTGCCCAGGCGGCGCAGGCTGTCGGCCAGGCTGGCGCGGTGGCTTTCCAGCCAGGCGTGCAGCAGGGTGCGGAAATCCGGACCGTCATCGTCGTGTTCGCCGGGCTTTTTCTTCGCTGGCGCAGGGTCAGCAGCCTTGGGTGCGACCCGTTCGGACACCTTCGGTGTACGTGTAGTGCTCATTGCCCGGCCTCCCCATCGCCGATCAAACGACCGCGCTGCAGGGTCAGCATGCGGTGGCGCATGCGCGCGATCAGTGCCAGGTCATGGCTGGCGATCAAAACTGTGGTGCCCAGGCGGTTGATGTCCTCGAACACCCCCATGATTTCCGCGGCCAGACGTGGGTCGAGGTTACCGGTAGGTTCGTCGGCCAGCAGCAAGGCTGGCTGGTGGACGATGGCGCGGGCGATCCCCACGCGCTGTTGCTGACCGGTAGACAGGTCGGCTGGGAACAGCTCGCCCTTGTCAGTCAGTGACACACGCTCCAGCGCCGAGTCCACGCGCTTGGCGATCTCGGCCTTGGACAACCCGAGAATCTGCAGCGGCAATGCGATGTTGTTGAATACCGTGCGATCGAACAACAACTGGTGGTTCTGGAACACCACGCCGATCTGCCGGCGCAGGAACGGGATCTGCGAGTTGCTGATCTGGCCCAGGTCCTGGCCTGCCAGCATCAGCTTGCCGCTGGTCGGACGCTCCATGGCCAGCAGCAGGCGCAGCAAGGTGCTCTTGCCCGCGCCCGAGTGGCCCGTGACGAACAGGAACTCGCCCCGGCGCGCCCGGAAACTCAGCTCATGCAAGCCGACATGGCCATTGGGATAGCGCTTGGCAACCTGCTCGAATCGGATCATGGGTGCTCTCGCTCGGCGAACAAGGCTTTGACGAAGGGTTCAGCCTCGAAGGTGCGCAGGTCGTCGATGCCTTCACCGACACCAATGAAGCGGATCGGAATGTTGAACTGCTTGGCCAGGGCGAAAATCACCCCACCCTTGGCGGTGCCGTCCAGCTTGGTCAATGCCAGGCCGGTCAGTTCGACGCTCTGATTGAAGTACTTGGCCTGGCTGATAGCGTTCTGTCCAGTGCCGGCATCGAGTACCAGCAGCACCTCGTGTGGCGCCTCGGCGTCGAGCTTGCCAATCACCCGACGGACCTTCTTCAGCTCCTCCATCAGGTTGTCCTTGGTGTGCAAGCGGCCCGCGGTATCGGCGATCAACACATCGACGCCACGGGCCTTGGCGGCCTGCACGGCGTCGAAAATCACCGAAGCCGAATCAGCGCCGGTGTGCTGCGCGATCACCGGAATCTGGTTGCGCTCACCCCATACCTGCAGCTGCTCCACAGCGGCGGCGCGGAAGGTATCGCCGGCGGCCAACATGACCTTCTTGCCTTCGAGCTGCAGCTTCTTGGCCAACTTGCCGATGGTGGTGGTCTTGCCCGCACCGTTCACGCCGACCACGAGGATCACGTAGGGTTTGTTCTGGGCCTGGACTTTCAGCGGTTGCTCGACCGGACGCAGCAGGGCGGCCAGCTCTTCCTGCAACGACTTGTACAGTGCATCGGCGTCAGCCAGCTGCTTGCGGGCGACCTTCTGGGTAAGGTTCTGAACGATGGTCGAGGTGGCTTCGACACCCACGTCGGCGGTCAGCAGGCGGGTTTCGATCTCATCGAGCAGGTCGTCGTCGATGGCCTTCTTGCCCAGGAACAGGCTGGCCATGCCTTCGCCGATGCTGGCGCTGGTCTTCGACAGCCCCTGCTTGAGGCGAGCGAAGAAGCCTGGCTTGGACTGTTCGACGACGACCGGGGTGGGCTCGGGCTCGACAGGCGTTGGTGCTGGGGTCGCAACCGGAGCCGGGGCAGATGCAGGCACGGGAGCCGCGACCGGGGCAGCAGGCGCCAGGGTTTGCGCAGCGGGGCGCACCGGGATGGCTGGTGGCGCCTTCGGTTCGAGGTCCGGGACCAAGGCCACAGGCTCTTCGGCAACCGGCAGCACCAGGTTGCTGACCGGAGCCGCGGGCTCGTCCGGCTGCGCAGTCTCTACTGGCGCCGCTTGCAGCGGCATGGAGGCGACCGGCTCGGGCGTCGCGGCCTGCAGGGGCTGGGAAGCCACAGGCTCAGGTTGCGGAGCCTGCAGCGGTTGGGACGCTACCGGCTCGGGCACGGACGCTTCGACCACGGGCAACACCGGCTCGACCGGAGCGACCGGAGCGACCGGAGGCTGCTCGACGGCGGGCTGCGGTGCTACCGGCTCGGCGGCCTGCGGCTCCTGCGCTTGAGGCTCAGGCGTTTGTGGCTGTTCGGCGACAGGTTGCTGCGGCTTCTTGCGAAACCAGCTGAACAGGCCTTTTTTCTCGCCAGCCTCGGCCGGCGCTTTTTTGTCGTCGTTGGAACCAAACATGGAAGACGGCTATCTCAGGGTAGCGATGGGCCAGCACTTGGCGCATCGGGAATTCTCTAAACGCAGAACAGACTATTTTGAATCCGGCTGGTTCATGCGCAATGTTTTGTCGTAGGTCCTGCAGGCCAGAACGGCGACAGGCATGGTCGCCAGGCAACCGGATCAGTATCCTAGCACCTCCTGGCCTACTGACGCTAAACCCAGCGGGCCGCCGAACAGGTTAAACACCGTATGAATGCTCTAGCCCGCCGCGCCGCTGGCCTGTTGCTCGGCACGCTCTGCCTGCCCCTCGCGGCCCTGGCCGCCGATGTGCAACCCACCCACGAGTTCATCCTCGACAACGGCCTGAAAGTGGTCGTTCGCGAGGACCATCGCGCCCCGGTGGTGGTCTCGCAGATCTGGTACAAGGTTGGCTCCAGCTACGAGACACCGGGCCAGACCGGCTTGTCCCATGCCCTCGAACACATGATGTTCAAAGGCAGCGCCAAGATCGGACCCGGCGAGGCCTCGCGCATCCTGCGGGACCTCGGTGCCGAGGAAAACGCCTTCACCAGCGACGACTACACCGCCTACTACCAGGTACTTGCCCGCGATCGGCTGCCGGTGGCCATGGAGCTGGAAGCCGACCGCCTGGCCAGTCTGCGCCTGCCCGCCGACGAGTTCGCACGCGAAATCGAGGTCATCAAGGAAGAACGCCGCCTGCGCACCGACGATCAACCCAGTTCGAAGGCGTTCGAGCTGTTTCGCGCCATGGCCTATCCGGCCAGCGGCTATCACACCCCGACCATCGGCTGGATGGCCGACCTCGAACGCATGAAGGTCGAGGAGCTCCGCCATTGGTACGAATCCTGGTACGCCCCGAACAACGCCACCCTGGTAGTGGTGGGCGATGTCACCGCCGATGAGGTCAAGGGCCTGGCACAGAAGTATTTCGGCAGCATCCCCAAGCGCACCGTGCCATCGGCCAAGCTGCCGCTGGAGTTGGCCAAACCAGGCTACCGCCAGCTGACCCTGCACGTACGCACCCAACTGCCAAGCCTGATCTACGGGTTCAACGTGCCTGGATTGGCCACCGCCAAGGACCCGCGCACCGTACATGCCCTGCGCCTGATCTCGGCCCTGCTCGACGGCGGCTACAGCGCGCGCATGCCGGCACGCCTGGAGCGTGGCCAGGAATTGGTCGCCGGCGCGTCGTCCAGCTACAACGCCTTCACACGCGGCGACAGCCTGTTCCTGATCTCGGCTACTCCGAACGTGCAGAAGCAGAAAACGCTCGAAGAAGTGGAAAAAGGCATCTGGCAACTGCTCGACGAGCTCAAGACCACTCCGCCCAGCGCCGAAGAGTTGGAGCGCGTACGTGCCCAGGTCATCGCCGGTCTGGTCTACGACCGCGATTCCATCAGCAGCCAGGCCACCACCATTGGTCAACTGGAGACCGTTGGCTTGTCCTGGAAGCTGATCGACAGCGAACTGGACGAGCTCAAGCGCGTGACACCGCAAGACCTGCAGAACGCCGCACGCACTTATTTCACCCGCGAACGCCTGAGCGTTGCCCACGTACTGCCTGAGGAGTCCGCTCATGAGTGATCGCAGCGCACCACGCTACACGCTGATCGGTACGGGCATCATTGCCTTGGTAGTGGCGATGGCCGCTGTCCTGGCGCGCCCGGCCCAGTCCGAGGCAGAGCCTCCTGCGGCGCGCCCTGCAAACACTCTGCAATCGCTGGCCGATCTGGACGGCAAGGCGCCAAGCCGGCGTCAGCTGAACATCCAGAACTGGACCACCGCCGAAGGCGCCCGCGTGCTGTTCGTCGAAGCCCGCGAGCTGCCCATGTTCGACCTGCGCGTGACCTTCGCCGCCGGCAGCAGCCAGGATGGCGACACCCCTGGCCTGGCCGCCCTGACCAACGCCATGCTCAACGAAGGCGTGGCCGGCAAGGACGTGACCGCCATCGCCGAAGGCTTCGAGGGACTGGGCGCGGACTTTGGCAATGGTTCCTACCGCGACATGGCAGTGGCCTCGCTGCGCAGCCTGAGTGCCAAGGACAAGCGTGACCCTGCACTCAAGCTGTTCGCCGAAGTGGCGGGCAAGCCGACCTTCCCCGAAGAGGCTCTCAAGCGCATCAAGAACCAGCTGCTGGCCGGTTTCGAGTACGAAAAGCAGAACCCTGGCAAGATCGCCGGCAAGGCCCTGTTCGCCAAGCTCTATGGTGACCACCCGTATGCTCACCCCAGCGACGGTACGGCACAGAGTGTGCCCGGTATCACGCTGGAACAGCTTCGCGCCTTCCATGCCAAGGCCTATACCGCCGGTAACGCGGTCATAGCCCTGGTTGGTGACCTCAGCCGCAGCGAGGCCGAAGCCATCGCCGAACAAGTGTCCTCGGCCCTGCCCAAGGGCCCCGCGCTGGCGAAACCCGCCGAGCCTGCGGAGCCCAAGGCTGGGTTGACCCATATCGACTTCCCATCCAAGCAGACTCACCTGATGCTGGCCGAACTGGGCATCGACCGTCAGGACCCGGACTGGCCAGCCCTTTCGTTGGGCAACCAGATCCTCGGCGGAGGGGCCTTCGGCACCCGGTTGATGAGCGAAGTGCGCGAGAAGCGCGGCCTGACCTACGGGGTCTACTCCGTGTTTAGCCCAATGCAGGTACGCGGCCCCTTCATGATCAACCTGCAAACCCGCGCCGAACTCAGCGAGGGCACCCTAAAGCTGGTCCAGGACATCCTTGCCGAATACCTGAAAAACGGTCCGACGCAGCAGGAACTGGATGACGCCAAGCGCGAACTGGCCGGCAGTTTCCCACTGTCCAACGCCAGCAACGCGAGCATCGTTGGCCAGTTGGGTGCTATCGGTTTCTACAACTTGCCCCTGACTTGGCTGGAGGACTTCATGCAGCAGTCCCAGGCCCTGACCGTCGAGCAGGTCAAGGCGGCCATGAACAAACACCTGTCGGCCGACAAATTGGTTATCGTCACCGCTGGCCCGAAAGTGGCGCAGAAGCCGCTGCCGGCCCCCACTGATAAACCCGCCGAGCCACCGCTCGGCGTACCGGAGCATTAATGCCAAGACCCACCCCACCCGCCCGCCCCAACCAGGGCCAAAGCAAGGGCCAGGGCTACCTGCGCATCATCGCCGGCGAGTGGCGCAGCCGGCGCCTGGCGGTACCTGAAGGCGATGGCCTGCGCCCCACCACCGACCGGGTACGTGAAACCCTGTTCAACTGGCTGGCGCCCTACATCGAAGGCGCCCGGGTGCTGGATGCCTTCACCGGCAGTGGCGCCTTGGTACTGGAAGCCTTGTCCCGTGGCGCGGAGGATGCCGTGGCACTGGACAGCAACCCGGCAGCCATCAGCAATCTGAAGAACAACCTGGAGATCCTGCGCTGCCCACGCGGGCAGATCCTGCAGACCGACGCCCTGCGCTACCTGCAAGGCCCGACCAAGCAGCAGTTCGATGTGGTGTTTCTCGACCCACCCTTCCACCAGGACCTGCTGGCAAACGCCTGCAATCTGCTGGAACAAGGCAACTGGCTGCGCGAACAGGCGTGGATCTATACCGAGAGCGAAGCTGCCCCGTCGACCCTGCAATTGCCTGCCAACTGGCGCCTGCACCGAGAGAAGAAAACCGGCCAGGTGCATTACGCCCTATGGCAGCGAGGCTGAGGCCTGTGGCCCGTCGCCATAAGTAAGTAACGCAGACGGGCCTCCCCATTCAAACAAGCTGCTCCTGTTTCGACTTTCACACAGGAGCAACTCGGTCATGGCCACTCTGACATCCACCGCTGCCACCAGCGCGCCACCGCTGCAGCATTTCGTCCTAGCCAACGGACTGGTGGTCTATCTGCGTGAGGACCACCGTGCCCCCTTGGTTAGCGCCCAGCTTTGGTACCACGTGGGTGCCAGCTACGAGCCGCCAGGTCATTCCGGGCTGTCTCACCTGCTGGAACACTTGATGTTCGAAGGCAGCAGCAAGCTTGCTGGCGGCCAATACTCGAAGCTGATCAGCACGCTCGGCGGGTCACCGAACGCCGCCACCACGCACGACGCCACCTACTTTCCCGTCACCCTGCCCAGCAATCGCCTGGAAGTCGTTCTGGAGGCCATGGCGGACTCCATGGCCAGCGCCACGCTCGAACCAGCGGCCTTCGACCGCGAGCTCGAAGTGGTCAAGGCGGAGCGCCGCACCCGAGTGGACAACAGCCCCCTCGCTCAGGCTCTGGAGCAAGCCGACACACTGGCGCTGCAGGGCGGTCCTTACGCCACGCCCATCATCGGCCGCGCCCCGGATCTGGCCGACATGACCGCTGATGCTGTCCGAACCTGGTACCAGAGCTGGTATCACCCAAACAACGCAACGCTGGTGGTCGTCGGCGACACGACATCGGATCGGTTACGCGGGTGGGTCGAGCACTATTTCGGTGCAATTCCCGCCAACCGCCTGCCCAGCAAGGCACGACCGAAGCCAGCCACCGCATCCGTTCATCGCACACAGACCATCACCCTGCCTCGCCTGCGTGAAGGTCTGATCATGGCGTTCAATGTGCCGAGCCAGTCGACCGCCGCTTCCGACCTCGAAGCCTTGGCCCTGCGGCTGATTCCCGAACTGCTCACCGAGGGCAGAGGCGCGCGCCTTGTTCAACGTCTGATGCGCGAACGCGACATTCTGCATGCGAAGGGCTCGCAGTACTTGCATGTGCTGCGAGGTGACAGCCTGCTCACGTTCTACTTCTTCAACAATCCGCAACAGGCCTCGCCGGAACAGGCGATGGAGCACGTCTGGGCGCAGATCGAGCTGCTCAGGCAAACACCCGCGACGGCACGGGAGATCTCGAGGGCAAAGGCAAGGCTGCTGGCGAACACCGTCTTCGGCCGTGACGACATCGGCGAGCAAGCCGGTGCGATTGGCCAGATGGCCGCCAGCGGCCTCGATCCGCATTCGCTCGACCGGGAGGCCGAGATTCTGCAAAGCGTCACTGCGGAAGACGTACGAGCTGTGGCCCATCGCTACCTGAGCCATGAACGGCTGACCGTTACTTACATGAAAGAGGAAGAGCGCCCATGAACGACTCGAATGCAACTGCGCTGCAATCGGTGCAAGGGCGGGATTTCAGCCATTTCGATGATATTCGCATCCAGGTCCAAGCCTGGCGGACGCAGAGTGGCACCCAAGTACGGTTCGTGCGCCGCCCTGAACTGCCCATGGTCGACCTCATGCTCTACTTCAACGCAGGCACCGCGCTCGATGGAGATACTTCAGGTGTTGCCGCCTTGACGCTGCACATGCTCGACAAGGGAACCACCGCGCTGGATGCCACGCAGTACGCCAGCCAGATCGAGCGCCTGGGCGCGCAAGTCAAGACAAGCATCCGCCTCGAACATTCGAGCGTATCCCTGCGCTGCCTGACCGCCGAGCAGGTCCTCGACCCGGCAATCGAACTGTTCACCTCCCTGGTCGCCAGTCCCGCCTTCGCCTCTGCGGAGTTAGCAAAAATGAAAGGGCAATTGCTTCCCTACCAGGCATCGCGCCACACCACGCCGCAGCTACGCACCCGATTGGAAGCCAACCGCTATCTATTTGCCGGGCACCCCTATGGCAATCCCCTGGGCACTACGCCAGAAGGCATCGAAACGACGACTGTCGATCAGCTGGTGGCTTTTCATCGACGCGCCTACAGCGCCAACAATCTCTGTGTCGCCATGGTCGGTGACCTGACCCGTGAGCAAGCAGAAGCCATCGTCCAGCGCATCACCCAGGCACTGCCTCAGGGCTGGGCAGCCGCTCAGCTTCCCGAGGTGCCGCAGGTTGCGAGCAAGACGATACACGTCGAGCTGGCGGGGGCCAGCAATGCGATGGTGCTGGCCATCCCAATGAGCGTTCGACCAGACGACCCTGATTATCCGGCCCTTGTACTGGCAAGCGAAGTGCTGGGGGCTGGGGTGGATTCCAGGCTGCTCCGGGAACTGCGCCTGAAACGTGGCCTGACCTATGACGCAAGCAGCCGGCTGACGCCGCATGAAGCAGGTGGATTGCTGAACATCGAGTGGGAAATCGCCTCGGCCTACATCACTGCCTCCCAGTCACTTGTCGCAGAACTCTTGGAAACGTTCATTGCTCAAGGGCCGACCGCTGCGGAGCTCGAACTAGCCAGAAATCAGTTGGCCGGCCGGTTCATGAGCGCCGTGGCAGGTAACCAGACACTGGCCGCGCTCCTGGCCGGGGCAGCCCGACACGGTCAGCCCGCCAACCACACCAACCTCTATATCGAGCAGCTGCAGGCAGTGACCCCGGAAGCGGTTCGAGCGGTGTTGCAAACCCGGCTCGAATGGTCGCGCCGGGTGTTCGTGAGTGTCGGCCCCACCGCCGATCAACGCCCCTTGCCCGATCTTCCGTCCACCGACCAATAGTGCAGATACAGTGGCGGTGTTTCATGGCAATCTAGGTGGGCACATCACGAGCCGCCCAGCATGCCAAGCCTCAACGTCACTTTCCGCCCGGCCGCCGGCCTGTCCAACCCTCATTTGCAGACGTTGTGGGGGCCGCTTTGGCGCAAGCTGCCCGAGCTCCCACGCGACCGTGAACGCTTGTGGCTGGCCGACGGCGACTTCATCGATCTTGACTGGCATGGACCGCACCAGCCGGATGCCCCCCTGGTACTGGTACTGCATGGACTGACCGGGTCCTCCCACTCACCCTATGTCAAAGGCTTGCAGGGTGCCCTGCAAGCGCGTGGCTGGGCCAGCGTGGCGGTGAACTGGCGAGGCTGTTCGGGCGAGCCGAACCTGTTGCCGCGCAGCTACCATTCAGGCGCCAGTGAAGACCTTGCCGAGATCGTCGCCCACCTGCGGGCCCAGCGTCCGCTTTCGCTGCTGTTCGCAGTGGGCTATTCGCTCGGCGGCAATGTATTGCTCAAGTACCTGGGCGAAAGTGGCGCAGCCAGCGGGCTGGAGGCGGCGGTGGCAGTGTCGGTGCCGTTTCGCCTGGACCAGTGCGCCGACCGCATCGGGCAGGGCTTCTCGAAGGTCTACCAGGCACATTTCATGCGGGAAATGCTCGCCTATGTGCTGCAAAAGCAGAAACACTTCCGCGACCGTGGCCATGATGAAGGGCTTGAGGCGTTGGCGCGGCTCGGACCGCTGCGCAACCTGCGCACTTTCTGGGACTTTGACGGCAAGGTTACCGCGCCGCTGAACGGGTTCAAGGACGCACACGATTACTATCGGCGCTCATCGAGCCGCTACTTTCTGGGCGCCAACCGGACTCCGACGCTGATCATCCACTCAAGCGACGACCCATTCGTGTCCAGCCACAGCCTGCCTGGGCTCGAAGAACTCGCGCCACAAACGCACTTCGAGTTACACCACCGTGGCGGGCACGTGGGGTTCGTCGACGGCAGCCTGCGAAATCCGGGTTACTACCTTGAGCGCCGGATTCCGCAGTGGCTGGTCGAAGGCCTGTAGCGCCATTGCCGGCGACAGTCCCGGCAACCGATGACTCACTCCCCTGTAGCGACGCCATGTTCGGGGTCATTGATCCATTCGCTCCAAGACCCCGCATACAACCGTCCCAACGGATACCCCGCCAACGCCAGCGCGAACAGGTTGTGGCACGCCGTTACGCCCGACCCGCAGTAAGCCACCAGCTGATCAGGTTCACGCCCCGCCAGTTTCTCGGCATAGCGCTGCTTGAGCTGCTCTGCCGGCAAGAATCGTCCATCCGCCCCCAGGTTGTCGGTAAAGGCCGCACATTGCGCCCCTGGAATGTGCCCCGCGACGGGGTCGATCGGCTCCACCTCACCACGAAAACGTGGCAAGGCCCGGGCATCCAGCAGGGTCAGGTCCGGGCTCCCCAAGCGCTTGGCCAGATGCCCGGCGTCGATCAGCAACTTCATGTCCGGCTCGCCGGTGAAGGTCCCTTGGCGCTTGGGCGGAGGATCCAGGCTCAATGGCAGGTGCGCGGCGTGCCACGCTTTGAGCCCACCGTCGAGGATGAACACGCCATCGCGCTTGCCCAGCCAAGCCAGCAGCCACCAGGCACGCGCGGCAAACGCACCCGGTCCATCGTCGTACAGCACCACTTCACTGTCATTGTCCACCCCCCATTCACGCAGCCGCTCTACCAGGCGGCGCGGCTCAGGCAAGGGATGACGGCCCGTCTTGCCCTTGGTCACCGGACCACTGAGATCGCGCTCCAGATCGGCGAAATGCGCCCCGGCGATATGACCTCCGGCATAGCTGCGCTGGCCGTAATCGACATCTTCCAAGGCAAAACGACAATCGAGGACCACCAACGTGGGCGAGTCCAGACGCTCGGCCAGCTGCTGCGGGGTGATCAATTGCGCTAAGGGCATGACAGTCTCCTGAACAATGGCAGATAAGCCCTGGTTCATGGCTCCAGGGCCTGGTTGAACGGTACATGGAATTCCTGGCACAGCGCATCCACGGCACTGCGCGCCTCGCGGGTCACGAACCCCAGCTCCAGCACCAGTACCTGATAGACACCTCGTTTGAATGCTTCTTCACCCAGGTGCGCGGAATGTTCACGAGTGGTGCTGAGAAAGCGCACCCAGGAAGTCAGCACAATCCAGGCGTTGATGGTGAGCGACTCGATCTGCGCCGATTCCATGGTCAGGATCCCGGCATCGACGAAGCCCCGGTATATCGCCTGGCCCTGGCGCAGGCAGCGCTCGGAAAAACGCCTGTAACGGGCGGCTAACTCCGGGTCGCTGTCGAGCAGGTGCTCCAGGTCGCGGTGTAGGAATCGGTAGTTCCACATCGCCGCCAGCAATGCCTTGAGATAGAAACGCTTGTCTTCCACCGTCGCCGCACGGCCTTGGGGTGGGCGTAGGAAACTGTCCACCAGCGCTTCGTACTGGCTGAACAACAGGGCGATGATCGCCTGCTTGTTGGGGAAGTGGTAATAGAGGTTTCCGGGCGAAATCTCCATGAATGCAGCAATGTGATTGGTGCTGACGCTGCGCTCGCCCTGCTGGTTGAACAGCTCCAGGCTGCTCTGCACGATGCGCTCTCGGGTCTTTATGCGCGGGGCCATGCTCAGCTCCCAGTCTGCGGGCTTCCATTAATGGGCATATTACGGTGTATTGCAGCGGATCACCGCTTGAAATTTTCGTACCACCGTACGAATTAGAGTATAGGCTCTAGAGACTCTCAGCCGCGCCGGAGCCGAAATGTCCTCGTCCATCGCCTTGCCTCCCGTGAATTCCGACACCGACCTGGCGGCGACGTTCGCCGCCCAGCGCCAGGCATTCGCCGGCAACCCCATGCCCCCTGAGGCCCAGCGACGACAGTGGCTCAAGAGCCTGCGCGAGGCTCTGCTGGCGGACCAGGACCGGTTGGTCGCGGCGATCGACACCGACTTCGACGGCCGTAGTGCCGATGAAACGCTGCTGGCGGAACTGCTGCCCTCGGTACAGGGCCTGCGCCATGCCGAGCGTCACCTGCACGGCTGGATGCGCCCAAGCCGCCGAAAGGTTGGACTCGCCTTCCAGCCCGCCAAGGCCCAGGTGTTGTACCAGCCGTTGGGCGTAGTGGGCGTGATCGTGCCGTGGAACTACCCATTGTTCCTTGCCATCGGGCCGCTCACCTGCGCCCTGGCAGCGGGCAACCGCGTCATGCTCAAGCTCAGCGAGGCCACACCCGCCAGCGCACTGGCCCTCAAGACAACGCTGGAACGGGTGTTCCCCAGCGACCTGGTCAGCGTGGTACTGGGAGAGGTCGAGGTCGCCCAGGCTTTTGCCCGCCTGCCGTTCGACCATCTGCTGTTCACCGGTGCCACCAGCATCGGTCGACAGGTGATGCTGGCCGCGGCCCACAACCTGACGCCGGTAACGCTTGAGCTGGGCGGCAAATCACCGGCCATCGTCTCGGCCACGGTCCCGCTGGATGCCGCTGCCGAGCGTATCGCCTTCGGCAAGACCCTCAATGCTGGCCAGACCTGCGTCGCCCCTGATTACGTCCTTGTGCCCCGTGATCGGCTCGATGGCTTCAGCGATGCCTACCGCCGCGCCGTTCGACGCTTCTATCCCACGATTGCCGACAACCGCGACTACAGCGCAATCATCAACCCGCGACAACTGCAACGCCTGCAAGGCTTGCTGGACGATGCCCGGCACAAAGGGGCACAGGTCATCGACCTGTATCCGGACGAAACCCGGCAGGGCCGACGCCTGCCGCCGCACCTGTTGCTGGGTGTGAACGACGACATGATCGTGATGCAGGACGAAATCTTCGGCCCGCTGCTACCTGTGGTGCCCTATGACACCCTCGACGACGCCCTCAGCTACATCAACCAGCGCCCGCGCCCGCTGTCGCTTTACTACTTCGGTTACGAGCGCAGCGAACAGGAGCACGTCCTGCGCCATAGCCACTCGGGCGGCGTGTGCCTGAACGACACCTTGCTGCATGTCGCTCAGGACGACCTGCCCTTCGGCGGTATCGGGCCCTCGGGGATGGGGCACTACCATGGTTTGGAGGGGTTTCAGACCTTCAGCAAGGCCAAGGCAGTGCTGGCCAAACAGCGCCTGAACACGGCTCGACTGATCTACCCGCCCTATGGCAAAGCCGTGCAGCGCTTGATCTACAAGCTGTTCATCCGCTGAGGGCCGCCCATGCATCGCCGCGATCTGCTGCGTTTCAGCCTGGGCGCCAGTGCGTTTCTGGCCACCACCAGCCTGGTCGGCTGCACGTCCCAATTGCCCGCGGCGGGCTTCCAGGTGCTGCGAGACGACGATGTGCCTGTGCTTCAGGCCCTGATTCCCGTGGTGCTGGCGGGTACACGAGCGTCACGGGAGCTGGTGCTGCACAGCCTCGATCACACGTTGGCGGCATTGTCGCCAGAGATGCTCAAGCTCACCCGGCAGCTGTTCGATGTGCTGAGCCTGCCCCTCACCCGCGGCCCACTGACAGGCATCTGGGGTAGCTGGGAACAGGCCGACGCCCAGCAGGTGAATGCCTTTCTGCAACGCTGGCAGGACAGTTCGCTGAACCTGCTACGCATGGGCCACTCATCCTTGCTGCAACTGCTGCTGATGGCCTGGTACGAACGGCCCGAAGCCTGGGCCGCGTGCGGCTACCCAGGCCCCCCGAACATTTGACCCCCCAACAAGAGCATCGCCAATGCCTGTCATCGACCCGTTTCGTCAAGGCCTCGAACGCGGCTGGATCACCCACGACGGCTCGCGTCTGGAGCACGACCTGAGCCTGCAGGCCGATATCGCCATCATCGGCAGCGGCGCGGGCGGCGCTACCAGCGCGCACATGCTCGCCGAAGCCGGATTCAAGGTACTGCTGATCGAAGAAGGCCCGCTCAAGACCAGCAGCGACTTCCACCTGCTGGAGGATGAGGCCTACGCCAGTCTGTATCAGGAAGGGTTGGGGCGAATGAGCAAGGATGGCGCCATCACTATCCTCCAAGGCCGTGCAGTGGGCGGTACCACGCTGGTCAACTGGACTTCCAGCTTCCGTACGCCGCCCCAGACCCTGGCGCACTGGGCCAGGGAACATGCCGTGAAAGGGCTGGCCGAGGACGTGCTGAAGCCGTGGTTCGAGCGTGTGGAGCAACAACTGGGAATCACCCCCTGGGCCGTGCCCCCGAATGCCAACAATGACGTCTTGCGCCGTGGCTGCGAAAGCCTAGGCTACCGCTGGGCGGTGATCCCACGCAACGTGCGCGGCTGCTGGAACCTGGGTTACTGCGGCATGGGCTGCCCGGTCAATGCCAAGCAGTCGATGCTGGTGACCCATATCCCGGCCACCCTCGACAACGGGGGCGAGCTGCTTTACCTGGCGCGGGCCGTGCGCTTGGAACACAACGGAGAACGCATCGTGCAACTGCACTGCCAGGCGCTCGACGCTCAGGGAGTGCACCCCAACGGCCGGCAGATCACGGTTCGTGCCCGACACTTCGTTCTCGCCGGCGGCGGCATCAACAGCCCCGCCCTGCTGCTGCGCTCGCAAGCCCCCGACCCGCACAAGCGCCTGGGCAAACGCACCTTCCTGCACTTGGTGAACTTCAGCGCAGCACGCTTCGACGCGCGCATCGACCCTTATTACGGCGCCCCGCAATCCATCTATAGCGACCACTTCCAGTGGCAGGACGGTACCGACGGCCCTGTGGGCTACAAACTGGAGGTACCACCGTTGCACCCGGCCCTGGCCAGCACCTTGCTGGGCGGGTATGGCGCCGAGAACGCCCAGCGCATGGCTGACCTGCCCCACACCCATGTCATGCTGGCGTTGCTGCGTGACGGTTTTCATCCGCAGAGCCAAGGGGGAGAAGTGGAACTGCGGGGCGACGGCTCGCCTGTGCTCGACTACCCCGTCACCGACTACCTGCGCGACGGCCTGCGGCGGGCCTATCGAAGCATGGCGCAGATCCAGTTCGCCGCTGGAGCGAGACAGGTAGCCCCCGTACATAGCGATGCCCGCTATGTCGACAACCCGCAACAGGCCCTGACCCTGATCGATGGCCTGCGCCTGGAGCTTTTCCGTACCCGCCTTGGCAGCGCCCACGTCATGGGCGGCTGCGCGCTGGGCGAGGACCCGCGCCAAGCGGTGTGCGACAGCCTGGGCCGACATCACCAGCTGGAAAACCTGTCGATTCACGACGGTTCACTGTTTCCCACCAGCATCGGTGCCAACCCGCAGCTATCGGTCTACGCCATTAGCGCCAAGCTCACCGATGCCCTGATTACCCGGCTGGCACAGGGCGCATGACAACCTGCGCCCCCTCTGTCTATAGTGCCAACTTCCGGCCGCGCGACTTGGCCGGGCGCAGTCGCTGCGCTACCATCCGACTCCCCAACGCACTCCAGCCAGGATGACGCGATGAACCGAGTGTTGTACCCGGGTACTTTCGACCCCATTACCAAGGGCCATGGCGACCTGGTCGAACGCGCTTCGCGCCTGTTCGACCATGTGATCATCGCGGTGGCGGCCAGCCCCAAGAAAAACCCCCTGTTCCCACTGGAACAACGGGTAGAGCTGGCCCGTGAGGTCACCAAGCACCTGCCCAATGTCGAAGTCATCGGCTTCTCCACCCTGTTGGCGCATTTTGCCAAGGAACAGAACGCCAACGTCTTCCTGCGTGGCCTGCGTGCAGTGTCCGACTTCGAATACGAGTTCCAGCTGGCGAACATGAACCGGCAACTGGCACCCGATGTCGAGAGCCTGTTCCTGACGCCATCGGAGCGTTATTCGTTCATCTCTTCGACGCTGGTCCGGGAGATCGCAGCGCTGGGCGGGGACATCAGCAAGTTCGTCCACCCAGCGGTGGCCGACGCCCTGACCGAACGCTTCAAGAAGTAACCCTCATCGCCTGACCATCGCGCCCGCGTGCACTGCGGGCGCGAATGCGGCACAATTGTGCCTACCGCGTTGAACATGCCCGGGCTGTGAGCCCCGGCCGGAGTCCCAATGTCCCTGATCATCACCGACGATTGCATCAACTGCGACGTCTGCGAACCCGAGTGCCCGAACGAGGCAATCTCCCAAGGCGAAGAGATCTACGTGATCGACCCCAATCTGTGCACCCAGTGCGTCGGCCACTACGACGAGCCGCAGTGCCAGCAAGTCTGCCCGGTAGATTGCATTCCGCTGGATGAGGCCCATCCAGAAACCCATGATGAGCTGATGGCCAAGTACCGGCGGATCACCGGTAAAGCGTGATGCCGCCATCGCCGGCTTGCCGGCGATCTAGCCTTGGAATTCAGCGCTGGCAGCGCGGGCAGTACACGCTGGCCCGCTGTCCCAGCTTAACCTCTCGCAAGGTCGTCCCGCACACCTTGCACGGCAGTTCGCCTCGGCCATACACGAACAGCTCCTGCTGGAAGTACCCAGGCTGCCCGTCGCCACCGATGAAGTCGCGCAGCGTCGTGCCACCTTGTTCGATGGCTGCGGCCAGCACCCGTTTGATCTCGATGGCCAGCTTCAAGTAACGGGCCCGCGAGATGCCGCCCGCCTCTCTGCGTGGGTCGATACCGGCGGCGAACAGCGCCTCGGTGGCGTAGATGTTGCCCACCCCTACCACCACGGCGTTGTCCATGATGAACGGTTTCACGGCCATCGAGCGCCCGCGGGAAAGCTGGAACAGGCGCTCGCCATCGAACAGGTCGGTCAGCGGCTCCGGCCCCAGGCGCAATAGCAATTCGTGATTGAACGGGTCGAGGCTCCAGAGCATCGCGCCGAAGCGGCGCGGGTCGGTGTAGCGCAGCATCAGCCCCGATTCCAGCTCGATGTCGACATGCTCATGCTTGGCCGCCGGCGCCCCCAATTCGACCAGGCGCAAGTTCCCCGACATCCCAAGGTGGCTGATCAAGGTGCCAACCTCTGCGTTGATCAGCAGGTACTTGGCGCGTCGCTCCACGCTGAGGATGCGCTGGCCCGAAAGGCGTATGTCCAGATCCTCAGGGATTGGCCAGCGCAGCCGCCGATCACGCACGACTACCCGGCTGACACGCTGGCCAACCAGATGGGGCTCGATGCCACGTCGGGTTGTCTCGACTTCTGGTAACTCAGGCATGAATCAGTGCCCCAACTCGCGCAGGGTCTGCTTGAGGTTCTCGAAGTCGTACTCCGACAACCCGATGTAATCGAGGACCAGCGGGCCGAGCGCATTCCACTCATGGTCGACGGCCTGATTACCCAGCACGCGATACGAGGCGCAGATATGCTCGGCCATCTTCAGCACCGCGAGCAGGTTCTTCAGCTGGGTCTGGGCATTGCGCGAGGATTCGTCGCGGAACACCGCCAAGGCGTTGTGGTGGTTGGCGATGGCCCCGCTGATGTGCTCTGGCAGGCGCCAGGACTTGGCGGTGAAGTAGCCGACCACCGAGTGGTTGGTGTTGAAGGCCCGGTTTTCGGTATCGACCACGCGGGTTTCTTCACCGGCTTGGGCGTAGGCCTCTTCAAGCACATCCATGTAGTTGGGGAAGCGCTTGAGCATCAGCGGTACGCCGCAATCGTGGAACAGCCCGAGCGTGTAGGCCTCGTCCACGGCCTGGATACCGGTACGCTTGGCCAGCGTCAGGCAGGTCATGGCCACATCCTGGGCGGTGTCCCAGAAGCGGTTCAAGGTAACGATGGTTTCGTCGCTCATTTCACCCTTGATCGACTGGGCGTTGATCAGGTTGATGATCGAGCGGCTGCCCAGCAGGTTCACCGCACGTTGGATCGAGCCAATCTTGTTGGAGAGGCCGAACTGCGGGGAGTTCACCAGTTTGAGCAAGGCGCCCGAAAGGCCTGGGTCCTGGGAAATCAGCTTGGCGATGGTTTCCAGGTCCGGGTCAGGCATGTACTGCTCGAACTGCAAATCGACCATGATCTGCGGTTGCGGCGGAATGGTGATGCCTTGCAAGGCTTGCTGGATCTGCTCGGCGCTGAGTTCTTGGGACATACGTGCACACTCGTGAAGGTCGAGGGGATTCTAACCCAGATGAACCGTGCCGGCGCCGCGTATTCCTGTCGGTACAGCCGCCACTTTGTCGCGCCTGGCCCCGGATCCCGTAGCAAAAGGATATAATCCCGCTCTTTTTTTCCCGGAGCGACGTCATGTCCCTGCCCAGCCTTCGCCTCAAAGCCAATGCCGACCGCCGCCTGCGCGCCGGCCACCTGTGGGTCTACAGCAACGAAGTCGACGTCAATGCGACCCCGCTGCAAGGCTTGCAGGCCGGACAGCAGGCCGTCCTCGAGGCAGCCAACGGCAAACCGCTGGGCATCGTCGCGCTGAGCCCCAACAACCTGATCTGCGCCCGCCTGCTGTCGCGCGATGCCAAGCTGCCGCTGGACAAGTCGTTGCTGGTGCATCGCCTGAACGTCGCCCTGTCGTTGCGCGAGCGCCTGTTCGAGCAACCGTGCTACCGCCTGGTCTATGGCGATTCCGACATGCTGCCAGGCCTGGTGGTCGACCGCTTCTTCGACATCCTTGTGGTTCAGCTGGCGTCGGCCACCATGGAACTGCACAAGGATGACGTCATCGCGGCACTGGTCCAGGTGCTCAAGCCCAGCGGCATCCTGTTCAAGAACGATTCCGCCGCGCGTGATGCAGAAGACCTGCAGCGCTACGTCGAGACCGTCTACGGCGAAGTTCCGGACTGGGTGCCGCTGGAAGAAAACGGCGTGAAGTTCGAGGCCCCGGTACGTGAAGGCCAGAAGACCGGCTGGTTCTACGACCATCGCATGAACCGTGCACGCCTGGCCCCCTACGTGAAGGGCAAGCGCGTGCTCGACCTGTTCAGCTACATCGGAGGCTGGGGTGTGCAAGCCGGCGCTTTCGGCGCCAGCGAAGTGTTCTGCGTCGATGCTTCGGGCTTCGCCCTGGATGGCGTGGAGCGCAATGCCGCGCTCAACGGTATCAGCGAAAAACTCACCTGCATCGAAGGCGATGTCTTCGAGGCATTGCGTGAGCTCAAGGCCGCCGAAGAACGCTTCGACGTGATCATTGCCGACCCACCCGCGTTCATCAAGCGCAAGAAGGACCTGAAAAACGGCGAAGCGGCCTACCGCCGCCTGAATGAACAGGCCATGCGCATGCTGACCAAGGACGGCATCCTGGTCAGCGCCTCCTGCTCGATGCACCTGCCCGAGGACGACCTGCACAACATCCTGTTGACCAGCGCCCGCCACCTGGACCGCAACATGCAGCTGCTCGAACGCGGCGGCCAAGGCCCGGACCACCCGGTGCATCCGGCCATTGCCGAAACCCGCTATATCAAGAGCATTACGTGCCGGTTGCTGCCCAACAGCTGATGAAAGCCTGAAAGAACCAAGGTCACCCATGGGCCAGCTCTCGAACTGGCCCATGGGTGACCTTTCAAGAATCGGTCGCTGCGTCTCAGACGCCCAGAACGAACGAAGCAACCCCGAAATACACCATCACCCCCACCGCATCGGCAATTGATGTGATGAGCGGCCCACTCGCTGTGGCCGGGTCGAGCCTGAAGCGGCTGAGCAGGAACGGCAAGCTCATACCGATCAGACTACCGACCAGCACGATCACGACCATGCTGCTGGCCACCACCAGGGCAATCAGCGGCCCTCCGCGCAACAAGCCCAACGACGCCACCGCCAATGCCATGGTGCATCCAAGTGCCAAAGCGACACCAAGCTCACGGACCAGCATCCGCCACCAGTCGCGCATGACCACTTCGCCGGTCGCCAGCCCCCGCACTATCAGCGTTGCAGACTGGGCCCCCGCATTACCGCCGCTGTCCACAAGCAGGGGTAGGAAGAACACCAGGGCGATGTTGGCAGCGATGGTTTCTTCAAAGGCCGCGATGCCAGCCCCGGAAAACAGGTTTCCGAAAACCAGCACCACCAGCCATAGCACGCGCTTGCGGTAGAGCAGCCCAAGGGTTGCATCCCGCAGGTTGCCGACATGATTGGTGATCGACGCGCCTTTGTGAATGTCTTCGGTCGCTTCGCGCCGCTCTGCTTCGAGGGCTGCACGGGTGTCCAGGTGCAGGGTGTCGTTATCGATTGGATGTTGCATGAGGTTCTCCAGACGCCGCGCCAGGCGCCCGCAGACCTCAGTCATACGGACTCAAGCCCTCGGCAGCCCTGGCGACGGCGCGCTCAGTGCCAATTTGCAGGTTCTGTACGAACTGAAACTGGGAAGGTCCATTGAGGTCATTTCTCGTGAAGCCGCACATGCGGCGCGGCGGATCATAGGTAGCCAGGCTGGGTGTGTCAGCCCCTCCGGAGGCATTTCAGAACGGTCCTACAAACGACCGGCCATTCGGTCAAAGTCACCGCCCAGACACATCGCCATTCCCTCGCGGCGCCAGCGGTGTAGAATCGACCTATTCATCGCCAGTCATCCCCGGCGGGTTTATGAGCTCTGGTCGAACATGCGGCGATCCCGCAGTGTCTTCGGCCTCATCCGTGCCAGTGGCAACCGGCCTGCGGCGCAAAGGACAAGAGAAGCTCACTCCCCTTTTTGTGACCTGATTCAGCCGCCAGGAGTGCTTCATGCCTGATTATCGTTCCAAGACATCCACCCAAGGCCGCAACATGGCCGGCGCCCGCGCCCTGTGGCGCGCCACCGGGATGAAAGACGAAGACTTCAAGAAACCGATCATCGCCATCGCCAACTCATTCACCCAGTTCGTCCCGGGCCATGTGCACCTGAAGGACCTGGGCCAGCTGGTCGCCCGCGAAATCGAGCGCGCCGGTGGCGTGGCCAAGGAGTTCAACACCATCGCGGTCGACGACGGCATCGCCATGGGCCACGACGGCATGCTGTACTCGCTGCCGAGCCGCGAGATCATCGCCGACGCCGTGGAGTACATGGTCAACGCCCACTGCGCCGATGCCATCGTGTGTATTTCCAACTGCGACAAGATCACCCCCGGCATGCTGATGGCCGCCCTGCGCCTCAACATCCCGGTGATCTTCGTCTCCGGCGGCCCAATGGAAGCCGGCAAGACCAAGCTCGCCAGCCACGGCCTGGACCTGGTCGACGCCATGGTCATCGCCGCCGACTCGTCGGCCAGCGACGAAAAAGTCGCCGAATATGAACGCAGCGCCTGTCCGACCTGCGGTTCCTGCTCCGGTATGTTCACCGCCAACTCAATGAACTGCCTGACCGAAGCCCTGGGCTTGGCCCTGCCGGGCAACGGTTCGACCCTGGCTACCCACTCCGACCGCGAACAGCTGTTCCTCACCGCTGGCCGCACCATCGTCGAGCTGTGCAAGCGTTACTACGGCGAGAACGATGATTCGGTACTGCCGCGCAACATCGCCAACTTCAAGGCGTTCGAGAACGCCATGATGCTGGACATCGCCATGGGGGGTTCGACCAACACCATCCTGCACTTGCTGGCCGCGGCCCAGGAGGCCGAAGTGGCCTTCGACCTGCGTGACATCGATCGCCTGTCCCGCAAGGTGCCGCAACTGTGCAAAGTGGCGCCGAACATCCAGAAGTACCACATGGAAGACGTCCACCGCGCTGGCGGCATCTTCAGCATCCTCGGTTCGCTGGCCCGTGGCGGCCTGCTGCACACCGACCTGCCGACCGTGCACAGCCGCAGCATGGAAGAAGCCATCGCCAAGTGGGACATCACCCAGACCGATGACGAAGCCGTGCACACCTTCTTCAAGGCAGGTCCGGCGGGCATTCCGACGCAGACCGCGTTCAGCCAGTCGACCCGCTGGGAAACCCTGGACGACGACCGCGCCGAAGGCTGCATCCGTAGCGTCGAGCACGCTTACTCGCAAGAAGGCGGCCTGGCCGTGCTGTACGGCAACATCGCCCTCGACGGCTGCGTGGTGAAGACTGCCGGTGTCGACGAGTCGATCCACGTGTTCGAAGGCACCGCGAAGATCTTCGAAAGCCAGGACAGCGCCGTTCGCGGCATCCTCGCCGACGAAGTGAAAGCCGGTGACGTCGTCATCATCCGCTACGAAGGCCCGAAAGGCGGCCCGGGCATGCAGGAAATGCTCTACCCGACTTCGTACCTGAAGTCCAAGGGCCTGGGCAAAGCCTGCGCCCTGCTCACCGACGGCCGCTTCTCTGGCGGTACCTCGGGCCTGTCGATCGGCCACGCCTCGCCAGAGGCGGCTGCCGGTGGTGCAATTGGCCTGGTGCGCGATGGCGACAAGATTCTGATCGACATCCCCAACCGTTCGATCAACCTGCTGGTCAGTGACCAAGAGCTGGCCGAGCGCCGCGTCGAGCAGGACAAGAAGGGTTGGAAGCCGGTCGAAGCGCGTCCCCGTAAGGTCACTACCGCACTGAAGGCCTATGCGTTGCTGGCGACCAGTGCCGACAAGGGTGCTGTGCGCAACAAAGCGATGCTCGAAGGGCTGTAAGGCTCCGCGGCAAAAAAACCGGCGCTTGGTGCGCCGGTTTTTTTTGCCTGCCAAGGCCTCGACATAGGGTGCGTCACCCTCTGTCGGCGCTGACTGGCCAGCGATGGAGTGGGTCTGCCCCTTACTGAATCTGCTCCGGCGTCACGATCACCCAGTTCTTGTCCGCCGTCACCGGCAGGCCTTCCTTGGCCTGCGCCGCCGCGTTCTTCGAGATCATCCCGTTGAGCTGGTCCATGTACTTGGCCTTGCGGTTTATCCACAGGTGGATTCCACCCTTGTTCACATCCACCCCATGGAACTGCATGTAGCCATCGCTCGTCGGGGTGTCGCCGCCCACCAGCACTGGCTTCTTCCACTGGTCGATATAGGTGAGAATCGCCGCCTGCTTGCCCGCCATCCAGGTGGCAGGGGTCCACAGGTAAGGCGTCAGTTCCAGGCCCTCGTTGGCCTTGGCATCGTATTTCCCCTCGGTAATCTGTTTGCGCGCGGTGGTCAGCTGGCCGTTTGCACGATCTTTGAGCAGCAGGCTCACGCCAATGACGTTCTCAGGCTTCACGTTGTAGCCGTACTTGGGGTCTGAAGCCACCATGCGTACCAGCTCTTCCGAGGCGGCCGAGATCACGTACACCTCGATACCGTTCTCCATCAACTTGTTGTACAGCTCGGTCTGCCCGGTGAACACCTTGGGCGGCTGTACCTCGATGGCTTTTACCTGGTCGCCTTCGAAATAGGTGCTGGGAATCGGCTTGCCCAAGGCCATCAGCTCATCGACCTGGACCTTCAGCTCTTTCAAGGTGAACCCGGAGAACACCTGCGCCACCCAGGGGTAGCAGACCATGTCGTCGATTTCGCACAAGCGGTAGTAGTAGCTGAACAAGCTTTCCTTGTGCTCGGCGGTGTCCTTGAACGGGATCAGCTTGAGGGAAGGGTCGAGCTTGTCGCGGGTGAGCAGCCCCTTGTTCTCCATGAACGGCAACAGCGACTCCTCAAGGTCGAAGCGGTAGCTGGTGTTGTCCATGTCGAACACCGCGTAATTACCCTTGTGGGCGTTGGCGGCAATCATCGAATCGAGCTGTTTGGCCGCCTCGGCCGGCCAATGCTTGAGCTCGGTGGCCCAGGTTTCGACACTGAATAACAAAGAAAGGCCGATGGCCAGAGCTTTCGGAGCGAACTTCATGTGCGGATCTCCTGAAATGACCGAAGAAAACTAGTTCAGGAAGCAACAAGACCCCAGGCCCACAACGACCTTCACACAGCTGCAAACGCCGTGTTGATTGCCACCAGCGACACAGTGTTATTCCATTAGCGACTATCCAAATTACTTTTAGATATAAATTCGTTTGTTTTCAGGCTGTTAGCATTTCTGTTCGCAATCGCTCACAGAGGCGATGCCTCTTCTGCTTTTTCCTGGAGCTTCAATGAATCTGCCGCTGTTACTCAACCTGCTGGCATTCCTGGCCTTGTTGCTGGGCCTGGCACAAACCCGCCGCACCGACTGGAGCCTGGCGAAGAAAGTCTTGCTGGGGCTGGTGCTAGGCGTGGTCTTCGGCCTGGCGCTGCACACTGTCTACGGTGCAGGTCACCCGGTTCTCAAAGCCACTCTGGGCTGGCTCGATCTGGTCGGCAACGGCTACGTTGGCTTGCTACAGATGATCGTCATGCCGCTGATCTTCGCCTCGATCCTCAGCGCAGTGGCTCGCCTGCACAATGCCTCTTCGCTGGGTCGCATCAGTGTGCTGAGCATCGGCACGCTGCTGCTGACCACGGCCATCGCAGCACTGATCGGTATCGCCCTGACCAACCTGTTCGGCCTTAGCGCCGAGGGCCTGGTAGCTGGCGCCCAAGAGAGCGCGCGCCTGCAAGCCATCCACAGCGACTATGCAGGCAAGGTCGCCGACCTCAACATCCCGCAGTTGTTGCTTTCGTTCATCCCCAGCAACCCGGTGGGCGACTTGGCCCGGGCCAAACCAACCTCGATCATCAGTGTGGTGATCTTCGCCGTGTTCGTCGGCCTTGCCGCGCTCGAGCTGATCAAGGACAACGCTGAAAAAGGCCAGCGCGCCCTGTCGGCCATCGACACCCTACAGGCTTGGGTAATGCGCCTGGTGCGCCTGGTAATGAAACTGACGCCCTACGGCGTATTGGCCCTGATGACCAAGGTAGTGGCGAGCTCCAACCTGGAGGACATCCTCAAGTTGGGCAGCTTCGTACTGGTGTCGTACATCGGCCTGGGCCTGATGTTCGTGGTCCACGGTATCATCCTTGCCATGACCGGCGTCAGCCCGCTGCGCTTCTTGCGCAAGGTCTGGCCGGTGCTCACCTTCGCCTTCACCAGCCGCTCCAGTGCAGCCAGCATCCCGCTCAACATCGAAGCGCAAACTCGCCGTTTGGGCGTACCGCAGTCGATCGCCAGCTTCAGCGCCTCGTTCGGTGCGACCATCGGCCAGAACGGCTGCGCCGGTCTCTATCCAGCGATGCTCGCGGTGATGGTGGCACCCGCCGTGGGCATCGACACCTTCGACCCCCTGTGGATCGCCACGCTGGTGGCCATCGTTACCTTGAGTTCGGCAGGCGTTGCCGGCGTCGGCGGCGGTGCGACCTTCGCGGCGCTGATCGTGCTGCCGGCCATGGGACTGCCAGTGGAGTTGGTGGCGCTGCTGATTTCGGTCGAGCCGCTGATCGACATGGGCCGCACGGCGCTGAACGTGAATGGCTCGATGACTGCTGGTGTGGTGACCAGTCAGCTACTGAAAGAGACCAACAAGGATGTGCTGGCAGGTGATCAGCATGCAGAGCTGAGTCACTCCTGAGCCGTTCATAGCGCTGATCGCCCGCGAACCGCCCCTACACCGCCATTGATGTAGGGGGGGGGGTGTAGGCCATAGCCCCGTCACAAGACCGAAAGCCCAACCCTCAGGCCTTCTCCCAGACCTCGAAATGGTACGCCGGCCCCTGGCCCTCTGCGGGTTGCGGATCGCTCGAGCGCAGAGCCCACTGCGCCTTGTCGAACTCGGGGAACCACGCGTCCCCTTGCGGAGACAGCTCCACCCGGGTCAGGTACATCCGGCTGACCAGCCCCTTTTCGAGCGCCTGCCCATACAGCTGCGCCCCGCCGATCAGCATGAGCTCATCGACGCCCTGCTCACGCGCCCACTGCTCGGCACGGGCCAACGCCGCTTCCAGCGAAGCGAACACCTCGGCACCCGCCAGCTGCAGGCCAGGTTGGCGGCTGACGACGATGTTCAAGCGCCCCGGCAGCGGCCGCCCCAGAGAATCCCAGGTCTTGCGCCCCATGATGATCGGCTTGCCCAGGGTGGTGGCCTTGAAATACTTGAAATCCCCCGGCAGATGCCAGGGCATGGAATTGTCGATGCCGATCACACGGTTCTCGGCGAGCGCCGCGATCAGGCTGAGGGGGAGTGAGGTAGTCATGCCGGCGAGGATAGCAAACCCGCCGTGGGTTATGCTTCTGCCCTGAACCGTGCAATGGAAGACCTTGTGACTGGACCGACCGAACTCGACAAGCGCTGGCTCACCGAAGCGGTGCGCCTGCGCGAGGAACACGCCGGCCCCCTGGAGGACCAGGAAGCCAACCGACACGCCCGCCAGCAAGGCGGCGACCTGGCGGTGCGCATCGAGCGCCGCGCCTTGTTCCTTGCCGAGCGCGATGGCATGACCGCTGCCTTGCACCACTGGAAGCAAGGCGCCCGCCTGGCGCTGCTGGCTCTGCTGCTGATGGCTGTATTCAGCGGCGCTGGCCTGGCGCTGGCGGCCTTGGGTGATGGCCAGCGGGCGGTGAATGTGTTCTGGGCGCTGGGCAGCCTGCTCGGGCTGAACCTGCTGATGTTGGTGGGCTGGGCTGTTGGCTTCACCCTGAGCGGTGAACATGGCGCCAGCCTTGGGCGCCTCTGGCTCTGGCTCAGTGAGCGCTTCGCTCGCGATGCCAAGGCCGCGCATCTGGCGCCCGCCCTGATGGTGCTGCTGCAACGCCAACGCCTGAATCGCTGGCTGCTTGGCCTGCTGGTGCACGGACTATGGCTGCTGGCAATGCTAAGCGCCTTGGGGATGCTGCTCGCCTTGCTCGCCACCCGACGCTATGGCTTCGTCTGGGAAACCACCTTGCTGGCCGCCGAGCCATTCATTCACCTGACCCAGGTACTGGGTGCCCTGCCCTCGCTTCTGGGCTTCGCCACGCCAGACGAAACCATGATTCGAGCCAGCGGCGACACACTACCGGCCCTGGAGGTCGCTCGTCAGGCCTGGGCCAGCTGGTTGCTAGGCGTGGTGCTGGTCTATGGCCTGCTCCCTCGGCTATTACTGGCCGGGCTTTGCCTGTGGCGTTGGCGCCAGGGTCGCGAACGCCTGACCCTGGACTTGAGTTTGCCAGGCTATGCGCAACTGCGCGAAGTGCTGATGCCTCGTAGCGAGCGTATCGGTGTGCAGGATGCTGCCCCCGACACCCTGCCGCACTTCGAAGCGGGCCACTCTCAGCGCGGCAATGGCGGCGCGCTGCTGGTAGGGCTGGAGCTCGATGACCAGCGCCCCTGGCCTCCCGTCTTGCCCAAGGCCGTCACCGATGCTGGCGTGCTCGACAGCCGCGAGTCGCGCAACCGCCTGCTCGAACAGTTGAGCCGTTTCCCCCCGGCCCGCCTGGCCGTCGCCTGCGACCCCCGCCGCTCGCCGGACCGCGGCAGCCTCGCCTTGCTTGCCGAGTTGGCACGCAATGCCGGGGCCACGCGCATCTGGCTGCTGCAAGCAGCACCGGGCGAGGCACTGGATGCCGAACGACTGGGCGACTGGCATGAAGCCCTGGATCGCCTGGGCCTGCCACACGCCGACACTTCGCCCCTGACCTGGCTGGAGCAAGGCCATGACTGAGCCATTGAAACTGGCCGTGGTAGGCCACACCAATGTGGGCAAGACCTCATTGCTGCGTACCCTCACCCGCGATGTCGGCTTCGGCGAAGTATCCCATCGACCGAGCACCACCCGCCACGTCGAAGGCGCACGCCTGTCCGTGGATGGCCAGCCGCTGCTTGAGCTCTACGACACCCCGGGCCTCGAAGATGCCATCGCCCTGCTCGACTACCTGGAGCGCCTGGAACGCCCCGGCGAGCGCCTCGACGGCCCGGCCCGACTGGAACGGTTTCTTCAGGGCAGCGAAGCGCGCCAGCGCTTCGAGCAGGAGGCCAAGGTCCTGCGTCAGTTGCTGGCCAGCAATGCCGGTCTGTACGTGATCGACGCCCGCGAACCGGTGCTGGCCAAGTACCGAGACGAACTGGAGGTGTTGGCCGGCTGTGGCAAGCCGCTTTTGCCCGTGCTCAACTTCGTCGCCAGCCACCAACACCGCGAACCGCAGTGGCGTGAAGCCCTGGCCCGACTGGGCCTGCACGCACTGGTGCGGTTCGATAGCGTGGCCCCGCCCGAAGACGGTGAACGCCGCTTGTACGAAAGCCTGGCCCTGTTGTTGGAGGAGGCCCGCCCAGCCTTGCAGCGCTTGATCGACGACCAGCAGGCACAGCGCCTGGCTCGCCAGCAAAGCGGCAAACGTCTGATCGCCGAACTGCTGTTGGACTGCGCCGCCTGCCGCCGCAGTGTCGCGGCCGAGCCGGCCGCCGAAGCCCGAGCCATAGAGGCGCTGCGACAAGATATACGTCAACGTGAACAGCGTTGCGTCGAAGCCTTGTTGAAGCTGTATGCCTTCCGCCGTGAGGATGCCCATGCGGGCGAACTTCCATTACTGGATGGCCGCTGGGGTGACGATCTGTTCAACCCCGAAACCTTGAAATTACTCGGTGTTCGCCTGGGCAGCGGCGTGGCTGCCGGCGCTGCAGCCGGTGCCGGAGTCGATTTGCTGGTTGGCGGCCTCACCCTGGGCGCGGCGGCATTGGCCGGGGCAATAGCCGGAGGCGCGCTACAGACCGCGCGCAACTATGGGTCGCGGTTGATGGGCAAGCTCAAGGGCAAGCGCGAGCTGACCGTGGACGACACGGTATTACGCTTGCTGGCCTTGCGTCAGCAGCAGTTGATGGTGGCGTTGGACAACCGCGGGCATGCCGCGCAAGACAGCATCCGCCTGGGTGAGCTGGATGAAAAGGCCTGGCGCGAGGGCAAGTTGCCAGAAGCCTTGAGCAAGGCGCGGGCGCACCCGCAATGGTCGACCCTCAATCCGGGGGCGAAGCTGAATCAGGCTGAACGGCAGGAACAGTTGGAGGCGCTGGTTTCGCAATTTTGAGAGGCGCCCTGGCCCCTCCGCGGGTAAACCCGCCCCTACAGTCAGGGGTTGCATTGAACCTGTAGGAACGGTTTACCCGCGAAGAGCCGAGCACAAGTGCCCATTCCTTAAAGCAGCGCCAGCGCCTTCTGCCTCAACACATGGAGGTCGATCACCGGCACTCCGACCTCCTTGGCCTTTTCGTCCCACTCCCGCATCCGTAGGCTCACGTCGAACAGCGGGTCCCGTTCGAACGCATCGGCTTGCGAGTCGCTCATCACGCCTCCCTGATATTCCAAGGTCCGCCGGCTCGCCTCGCTCAACCGCTGGTAATACCCCGGTTGCCGCAAGGTCAGGTAGCGCTTGGCCTCCACGTGAAACTGAACTAGCCGCGCCATGCGCTCGCTAAAGCCACAGCGGCGCAAATACTCGGCACCGATACGTTCGTGGCTAACCACCCCATAGCCGCCCATGCTGGCGTCACCGCCACACAGATGGCCGATGTCATGGAAGAACGCCGCCAGCACGACTTCATCGTCGAACCCTTCGGCCATGGCCAGTTGCGCAGCCTGGGACATGTGTTCGAGCTGGGTGATGGCTTCGCCGATGTAGTCGTCGCTGCCGTGCCGCTCATAAAGGGCGAAGGTGCTGTCCACGATCTGCGCTGGGGTGGGCATGACTGTTTTCTCCTGGCTTGATGGGTTGCTGGCCATTTCCCGGACAAAACCGCTGCGCCCGAGAAAGGGCAGGTGGTTACTGCTGGGCCACCTTTTCCGACTTGCCGTCATAGCGTTTGCGCCACTCGGCCAGAATCTGATCACGGTTCTTCGAAGCCCAGGCAAAGTCGTTCTTGATCAGGCGTTGTTCATAGTCCGCCGGCAACTCGGTCTGCGGCTTGGCGATGCCCGGCGCAGCCAGTACGGCGAAGTTTTCCTTGTACAGCTCCATGGCCGCTGGGCTTGCCGAGAAATCAGCCAGACGCTTGGCCGCATCTGCCTTGGGCGTTCCCTTGATCACCGCCGTCGCCTCGATTTCCCAACCCAGGCCTTCCTTCGGCAACACGATGTCCAGCGGCGCACCCTGGCGCTTGAGCTGCACGGCCGGGTACTCGAACGAGATACCGATCGGGAACTCGCCTGCCGCCGCCAGCTTGCACGGCTTGGAACCGGAGTGGACGTACTGGCCGATGTTCTGGTGCAGCGCATCCATGTAGGCCCAGCCTTGCGGCTCGCCAAAGGTCTGCAACCAGGCACTCACGTCGAGGAAGCCGGTACCCGACGAAGCGGGGTTGGGCATGACGATCTTGCCCTTGTACTCCGGCTTGGTCAGGTCCTGCCAGCTCACCGGCTTGCTCAGGCCCTGCTTCTGGGCCTCGATGGTATTGAAGCAGATGGTCGCGGCCCACACGTCCATGCCCACCCAGGCAGGGGGGTTGGCGGCATCGCGGTAATTGGCGGCGATTTTGCCCAGGTCTTTCGGGGCATAGGCTTCGAGCATGCCGTTCTGGTCGAGGATGGCCAGGCTGGACGCCGCCAGGCCCCATACCGCGTCGGCTTGCGGACGGTCTTTCTCGGCCAGCAGCTTGGCGGTAATGATGCCAGTGGAGTCCCGAACCCACTTGATCTCGATGTCCGGGTTGGCCCGTTCGAAGGCCTGCTTGTAGCTTTTGAGCTGTTCCGCCTCCAAGGCGGTGTAAACCATCAGCTGGGTACCCGCGGCCGAGGCCTGCAGGCTGAACATGGCGGAAACGGCTGCGGCAAGTGCAAGGTGCTTGTACATGGGTTGGGTCCTTACAGGTCAGGCGGTCGCGGCGCGTTGGCGCCAGGCTTGGGAGCGGCGCAGCAGGCCGCGTGAGGCTGTGGCCAGCAACAGTGAAGCGCTGGCACTGGTCAGCAGAATCAAGGTGGACATGGCGGCGGCACCCCCCACGTTGCCGGCGTCGTCCATGTTCAGCACGGCAACGGCGGCCAGGAGGGTATCGGGGCTATACAGGAAGATCGCGGCCGACACGGTAGTCATCGCCGAGACGAACAGGTAGCGGATGATGTCCAGCAGCGCCGGCAGGCAGATTGGCACGGTCACCCGCAGGAAGTGCTTGCACAGCGGCGCCTTCAACGACAGCGCAGCCGCCTCGAACTCACCGTCGAGCTGACGCAGGGCAGTGGTCGCGGTCATCTGCGCGGTGGTCAGGTAATGGGCAATGGTGCACACCACCAGTAACCCCATGCCGCCGTAAAACACATGCAGCGGGTTGCCGTTGAGGTTGAAGAAGAATACGTAGCCCAGCCCCAGCACCAGTCCCGGCACGGCCATGGGAATGAAGCTGAGCAGGCGCAGCGCTTGGTTGAGCAGGCGTTGGCCTTGGGTCTTCTCCATCAGGTAGGCACCGGTGAATATCACGACGCTGCCAATCAGCGCGGTGCAAATGGCCATGGTCACGCTATTGCGATAGGCCAGCCAGCCGCCACCGGCGGTGTCTTCGAACCTGTAGTGACGCAGCGACAGCGACAGGTTGTAGGGCCAGAAGGTGACCAGCGATGAGTACACTGCCATGCCGATCACCAGCAGCAATGCCGCACACACCAGCAGCACGATGGCCAGGCAGCAGGCATCGCGGCCACGCGACGGCTTGGGTTCGAATACCTGGGCACGGCCACTCATGGCCTGGCCCTGACGCCGGCGCAGCCAGGCATCGACGCTGAAGCTGAACAGGGCTGGTAGCAGCAGCACCATGCCGATCAGCGCGCCACGGCCAAACTGTTGCTGGCCGACCACGGCCTTGTAAGCCTCCAGCGCCAGCACCTGATAGTCGCCACCGACCACGACCGGTACGCCGAAGTCGGTGATGGTCAGGGTAAAGACCAGGCAGAACGCAGCGAACACAGCGTGGCGCGTGGCCGGCCAGGTGATGCTGGTAAATGCCCGGCACGGACCGGCGCCCATGCTCGAGGCGGCATCGAACAGGCGAGCATCGGCCAGCGACAATGCCGACAGCAGGATCATCAGCGCATGCGGGAAGGTGTAGATCGCCTCGCCCAGCACGATGCCCCAGAAGCCATAGATGTTGTCGTCGAACAACCCGCGCAGCAGGCCCTGATTGCCAAACAGGTAGACCAATGCGATGGCTGGCAGCATCGACGGGGCCAGCAGCGGCAAGAGCGAAATCCCTCGCCACAGGCCTTTGCCCGGGATCAACGTGCGTTGCAAGGCGAAGGCAAACAGGTAGGCCAGCGGCACGACGATGACCGCGACGGTGAAGGCCACCGACAGGCTGTTGCCCAGCAACCAGTGGAAGTTGTCGCTGGCGAACAGTTCACGGGCCGCCAGCAAGCCACCGCCCTGACCCGCATCACCACTGAAACCACGCCAGAAGATCGCCAACAGCGGCATCAGCACGGCCAGCACCAGAAGGATCA
This sequence comes from Pseudomonas taiwanensis DSM 21245, assembly GCF_000425785.1. Lineage (GTDB taxonomy): Bacteria > Pseudomonadota > Gammaproteobacteria > Pseudomonadales > Pseudomonadaceae > Aquipseudomonas > Aquipseudomonas taiwanensis. Next base: position 102,973 of record NZ_KE384450.1, on the reverse strand, counting down.
GCAGCAGGCTCTTGCCGCCGACGACGAACAACCGGTCGCTCAGGGCGACGCCAGCACGCGGCGCGGCCTTGCCCTGGTTGAGCGGCAGGGACATTGGCACGGCCATCTCAGGCAAACACCTGCAGGCTCTGCGGTGGCAACGCCACCCAGATATCCTGCGAACCCAGGCGTGGCATCACCTCGGGCGTCAGTTCGGCCAGCAGGGCATGGCCTGGCAGTGCCTTGAGTTCGAAGCTCATGCGGCAGCGGTTACCGAGGAAGGTGATCTCGCGGACCCTGGCGGGGAACACGTTGTCTTCGTGTACCACTGGGTTCACCGTGATGGCCTCCGGGCGGCAGAACAGCCGGCCACTGCTGGCCTGGGCCGAACCTGGCGCCAGACGCATGTCCAGGCCGCCGACCAGGGCATGGCTGTCGTCGCGGCGTTGGAATGGCAGCCAGTTGCCCTGGCCGACGAACTCGGCGACGAACGGCGTGGCCGGCTGGTCGTAGATTTCCTGCGGGGTGGCGTACTGCTCGACCTGGCCGTTGTTCATCACCGCAATGCGGTCGGCCATCAGCATGGCTTCATCCTGGTTGTGGGTAACCATCAACGTGGTGATACCCAACTGGCGTTGCAGTTCGCGCAGTTCGGTGCACAGGTGCTCACGCACCCGGGCGTCCAGTGCCGACATCGGCTCGTCCAGCAGTAACAGCGATGGCGACGGCGCCAGTGCGCGGGCCAGGGCCACCCGTTGCTGCTGGCCACCGGAGAGCTGCCCGGGATACTTCTTCTCACTGCCAGAAAGGCCTACCAGATCGAGCATCTCGGCCACCCGCTGGCGGACCTGCTCGCGACCACTGCCAGCAAGGCCGTAAGCGATGTTGGCTTCGACGGTAAGGTTGGGGAACAGTGCGTAGGACTGGAACAGAATGCCGTAGTCTCGGGCCTGGGGTGGCAGCTCGGAGATATCGCGCTCGCCGACGTAAAGCGCACCACGGTCCTGACGCTCCAGCCCGGCGATGCAACGCAGCAGCGTCGTCTTGCCACAGCCGGATGGGCCAAGCAGGCACACCAGTTCGCCGGCGGTGATGTCCAGCGAAACATCGTTGAGCGCCGTGAAGGCACCGAAGCGCTTGTGGATGTTGCGCACTTTCAGTGGTGCGCCGGAGTTGGTGGGGGTCATGGCAGGGCCTCATCGAAGAGATGGGGCCATGCTAGGAATGCTGTGCGAAGGTTCTGTGGCTTTCAGGCAAAAGCCGGTGATAGTGGCATAGGCAGATTTTGTATCGACCGCTCCTGCAAGATCCTCAGAAGCGTGAACCGGCCACTTCCTGGGCTACACCAAGGAAGGCCGCTGGCAACCTGGCCTGGCGCCGCTCCTTGAGGCAGTACAGGTACTCGTGCATGACTGGCGCATCCTCCAGCGCCAGCACCCGCAGTTCCGGGTTGTGCGGCACCTCGTGGCGGGCAATCACACTGATGCCGATATTGCGCAGCACCGCCTCGCGTATCGACTCGCGGCTGCCGATTTCCAACAGTGCCCCGGCCTTCACCCCCGCCTCCTGCATCATCTGCTCGGTCAGTTTGCGGGTGGTCGAGCCTTTCTCGCGTACCAGCAGGCAATGCCCGGCCACCGCCTCGATCGATACCGTCTGGCGATGGGCCAACGGGTGGCTACGGTGCACCGCCACCACCAGCGGATCGCTCCCCAGGACCCGCCGAACCAGTCGCGGATCTTCTACCAGTTGCGACGATGCGGCGATGTCCACCCGGTAGTCCTCAAGCATTTCCAGTACCTGCTGCGAGTTACCGATCTCCACCGCGACTTCCACCTGCGGCAAGCGTTCGCGGTAGATCTTTACCAGGTCAAGAATGTAGAACGGCGCGGTAGCCGCGAGGCGCAAGCTGCCTTGGGCTTGGCCGCTGTTGCGCAGCTCGAACTCGATGTCGGCCTCCTGCTGCAGCAATGCCTTGACCATCGGCAGCAGGCGCACGCCCTCCTCGCTCAAAACCAGGCGCCGCCCGCCACGGTAGAACAACTCCACGGCGTACTGGCCTTCCAGGTTACGGATTTGCGTGGTGACCGTGGGCTGGCTGAGCCCAAGCTTCTTCGCCGCCAAGGTGATACTGCCCAGACGGGCCACCATGTAGAAGGCTTTCAGCTCCGAACTCAGCATGCATGTCCTCTATTTGCGCAACAGGCGCAAGCCGTTGAACACCACCAGCAGGCTCACGCCCATGTCGGCGAATACCGCCATCCACAGGGTGGCCATGCCGGCGAAGGTGATCGCCAGGAATATCGCCTTGATGCCTAATGCCAGAACGATGTTCTGCATGAGGATCGCCGCACTGTGGCGCGACAGCCTGACGAAGGCCGGGATTTTCCGCAAGTCATCGTCCATCAGTGCCACATCGGCAGTCTCGATGGCAGTGTCGGTACCGGCTGCCGCCATGGCAAAACCGATCTCGGCGCGGGCCAGGGCCGGGGCGTCGTTGATGCCGTCACCGACCATACCCACCCGATGACCCTGGGCGTACAGCGCTTCGATGGTTTTCAGCTTGTCGGCGGGCAGCAGGTTACCTTCGGCACGGTCTATCCCTACCACGGCGGCGATGGCTTGCGCGGTATGCGGATTGTCACCCGTGAGCATGACAGTCTTGATGCCCAACCCATGCAGCTCTTCGATGGCCTGGCGGCTGCTGTCCTTGACGGTGTCCGCCACGGCGAACAGCGCCAGCGGGCCAGAGCGGTCGAGTAGCAGGACCACGGTCTTGCCCTGGCGTTCCAGCGCATCCAGCTGGGATTCCAACTCGGGCGAACACAGCCCCAGCTCCTCTACCAGGCGGTGGTTGCCCAAGTAGTAGACCTCACCGGCAATGGTGCCTCGCACGCCACGCCCGGCCAGCGCGGCAAAATCATCCACCTCGCTCATGGCCAGGCCTTGCTCCTTGCCGTATTGGGCGATAGCGCGGGAAACCGGGTGGTCAGAGCGCTCGCCCAGGCTGGCGGCCAGGGCTTGTGCGCGGTCTTCGAACGTCGGTTCCAGCACCTTGACGTCGGTCTGCACCGGTTTGCCGTGGGTGATGGTGCCGGTCTTGTCCAGGGCCAGGAAATCCAGATGGCGTCCACCCTCCAGGTAAACGCCGCCCTTGATCAGGATGCCTTTGCGCGCGGCTGCCGCCAGGCCGCTGACGATGGTCACCGGGGTCGAGATGATCAGGGCGCACGGGCAGGCCACCACCAGCAGCACCAGGGCGCGGTAAACCCAGTCGAACCAGGCACCAGCCATGAGCAGCGGAGGGATGAGTGCCACAGCCAAGGCGATGGCAAACACTGCCGGCGTGTAGATACGCGAAAAACGGTCGACAAAACGCTGGGTAGGGGCGCGCGCGCCTTGCGCTTGCTCGACGGCCTTGATGATCCGCGCCAGGGTCGACTGCCCGGCAGCAGCAGTTACCCGGAACTCCAGCGCCCCCGCCTGGTTGATGGTGCCGGCGAACAGCTTGTCGCCCACGGTCTTTTCCACAGGCAGGCTTTCGCCGGTGATCGGTGCTTGATCGACACTGGATCGGCCGCTGGTCACTTCACCGTCCAGGCCGATGCGTTCACCGGGGCGTACCCGAACCCGCGCGCCAAGAGCCACCTCACGCACCGCCACCTCGCGCCACTGGCCATCCGCCTGCTGCACTGTTGCCATGTCCGGAGTCAGTTGCATCAACCCGCCAATGGCATTGCGCGCGCGGTCCAGCGAACGCGCTTCGATCAGCTCGGCGATGGTAAACAGCACCATCACCATGGCAGCTTCGGGCCACTGCCCGATCAGTACGGCGCCCGTCACCGCAATGCTCATCAACGCGTTGATGTTCAAGTTACGGTTTTTCAGGGCGATCCAGCCCTTCTTGTAAGTGCCCAGACCGCAGCCAAGAATGGCTGCCAGCGCCAATGCGGCTACTGCCCACTCCGGGGCCAGTGCGCCAAAGTGCACGATTTCGGCGGCGATCGCGGCAATACCTGACAATGCCAGAGGCCACCAGCGGATCTTGGCCGGTTGTGGCGTGGCTGGCGTGGCATCGTCCTGGGCAGCAATCGGCTCGGCCTTCATGCCCAGGCTGTCGATGGCCCGTTCGATGTCGGCTGTTGCACCCAACGTGTGGCGCACACCCAGCACGCGGTTGATCAGGTTGAATTCCAACTGCTCGATACCGGCCAGCTTGCCCAGTTTGTCCTGGATCAGCGTCTGCTCGGTCGGGCAGTCCATGGCCTCGATGCGAAAGCGGCTGAACTGCGCATCATCACTGGCCTTTTCGGTCAATTGCACGAACGCGGGCGCAGCACTGGCGCCGCAGCAGCTGTGAGCATGGGAATCGTGGCAGTGGCTATCGCCACCCTGGCCGTGGGCATGGTCGTGCGTGTGTTCGTGGCTGACAGGCTGGTTCATGAGGTCGTCCTTAAAATGCGCCTGTTGCCAAGTGAACACCCTGTAGCCACTATAGGGTCAAGCCACACGCTGGAGATTTCGTGATGAAGATCGGAGAACTGGCCAAAGCCACCGACTGCGCCGTGGAGACCATCCGCTATTACGAACGAGAGCACTTGCTGCCAGAGCCCGCTCGTACGGACGGCAACTACCGGCTGTACACCCAGGCGCATGTCGAGCGACTGACGTTCATCCGCAACTGCCGTACCTTGGACATGACCCTGGACGAGATCCGCAGCCTGCTAAGCCTTCGCGACAGCCCGGAAGGTTCTTGCGGCAGCGTCAATGCGCTGATCGATGAGCATATCGCGCATGTGCAGGCGCGAATCGATGGCCTGGTGGCGTTGCAAGAACAGTTGGTGGAACTGCGACAGCGCTGCAACGCACAGGGAAACGAATGCGCGATCTTGCAGCAACTGGAAGTGAACGGGGCGGTGTCGGTGCCAGAAACCGAGCATTCGCACGTGGGGCGCAGTCACGGGCACTAGAAGTGCCCGCGAAGAGGCCGGTGCAGACGATGGGGCCGTCAGACTGCCATCGGCGCCGTCATCGGCGCATGATGTTCATACCCTTCCAGCCAGAAATCACTCGGCTCGATCTTCTCCAACCACTCCGGCTCGTACTTGCCGGTCTCGGCGAACGCCGGCACGCGGTCGCTGATGACCAGTCTGGGTGCTTCCAGCGGCTCGCGCTTGAGCTGCTCGTTGAGCATGTCCAAGTGGTTCTCGTACACATGGGCATCACCAATGAAATAGGTGAACCAGCGCGGGGTATAACCGGTCAGGCGGCCGAACAACGACAGCAGGGCCGCGCCCTCGGTGAGGTTGAACGGCGTTCCCAGGCCCAGGTCATTGGAACGAATGTAGAGCGTCAGGGAAATTTCCTTGGTCTCGACATTGGGGTGGAACTGATACAGCAGATGGCACGGCGGCAGGGCCATTTCATCCAGCTGGGCGCAGTTCCAGCCATGGAACAAGATGCGACGGCTGCCCGGGTCGTTGGCGATGGTGTCCAGGCACTGACGCACCTGGTCGATGGCCTTGTACAGGATGACGAACGCCTGGCCCTCTTCCTCGTCCTGGGCGATCCTGCGAAAGCCCTGCTTTTCAGCCATCTCGATCGCTGCCGGGTTGCTCAGCGGAACGCGCTTGTAGCCCGGCCACTTGCGCCATTGCACGCCGTAGATCTCGCCGAGGTCGTCATACCCCTGGCGGAATGGGTTGGCCAGCCACTGGGCGTTTTCGTTGGCGTTCTGGTCCCAGACCTTGCAGCCCAGCTCGCGGAACTCACCGGCGCTCTTCACGCCACGCAGGAAACCCACCATCTCGCCGATGGCCGACTTGAACGCCAGCTTGCGTGTGGTGATGGCCGGGAAGCCTTTCTGCAGGTCGAACTTGAGCATGGCGCCCGGCAGGCTGATGGTGCGAATACCGGTGCGGTTGCCTTGCAAGGTGCCGTTCTCGATGACGTCACGGACCAGATCTAGATACTGTTTCATGGCTTACCTGTAACAAGAACGGCAGGGGGATCGCCCCTGCCGTGAAAATCAAACGGTGGCCTTGGCCGTCGGTTTACGGTTGTAGGCCCACCAGATCAGGAAGATGCCGCCGGCGATCATCGGCACGCAAAGCAACTGGCCCATGGTCAACCAGCCGAAGGCGATGTAGCCAAGCTGGGCGTCGGGTACCCGCACGAACTCCACGATGAAACGGAAGATACCGTAGAACAGCGCGAACATGCCGGAAACGGCCATGGTCGGGCGCGGCTTGCGCGAGTACAGCCAGAGGATGACGAATAGTGCCACACCTTCGAGGGCGAACTGGTAAAGCTGCGACGGGTGACGCGGCAACTGGGCCGGGTCGCTGAACGGTGGGAACACCATCGCCCAAGGCAGATCGGTGGCCTTGCCCCACAGTTCGGCGTTGATGAAGTTGCCGATACGCCCGGCGCCCAAGCCAATCGGTACCAGCGGGGCGACGAAGTCCATCAGTTCGAAGAACGACTTGTTATTGCGCTTGCCGAACCACAGCGCCGCCAACATCACGCCAATGAAGCCACCATGGAACGACATGCCGCCCTTCCACACCTCGAAGATCAACGTCGGATTGGCCAGGTACTGGTGCAGGTCATAGAACAACACGTAGCCCAGGCGCCCGCCAACGATCACCCCCATCGACAACCAGAACACCAGGTCCGAGAGCTTTTCACGGCTCCAGGTGGGGTCGAAGCGGTTCAGACGGCGCGAAGCCAGCAGCCAGGCGCCGCCGATGCCGATCAGGTACATCAGGCCGTACCAGTGGATTTTCAGCGGCCCGATGGCCACGGCCACGGGGTCTATCTGCGGGTAAGGCAGCATGGAACTTCCTCTCGATTCAAATCAAAAAGCTGAGGCCGACGCAGAACAGCAGTGCTGCGAACAGGCGTTTCAACAAACGTGGCGAAAGCTTGTGCGCCAGACGCGCGCCGTAGCGGGCGAAAAACATGCTGGTGACGGCAATGCCGACCAGTGCCGGCAGGTACACGTAGCCCAGGCTATGGGCCGGCAAATGTTCCTCGCGCCAGCCCAGCCACATGAAGCTCAGGGCGCTGGCCACCGCAATCGGCAGACCACACGCCGAGGAGGTCGCCACTGCCTGTTGCATGGGCAGGCTGCGCCAGGTCAGGAACGGCACGGTCAGCGAACCGCCACCGATGCCGAAAATGGCCGAGGCCCAGCCGATCACACCGCCAGCACCGACCAATGCGGGCTTGCCGGGGATGCCACGGCTGGCCTTGGGTTTCAGGTCCAGGGCCATCTGTACGGCGACGATCAGGGCGAACACACCGATGATCTTCTGCAACTGCGGACCTTGGATGAGCGAAGCCGTCTTGGCACCGATACCGGCCCCGATGAGGATGCCGAGGGTCATCCAGGCAAAAATCGGCCATTGCACCGCGCCTTTACGCTGGTGCTCGAGCACGGCGTTGATCGATGTGAATACGATGGTCGCCAGTGAAGTGCCGACCGCCAGGTGGGTCAGCACCGAGGGGTCGAAGCCCTGCAGGGTGAAGCTGAACACCAGCACCGGCACGATGATGATGCCGCCGCCCACGCCGAACAGCCCGGCCAGCACGCCGGCGCACGCGCCCAACAGCAGATAGAGTACGAACTCCATTCGTCGCCCCCAAGAAAAACAATCCGGCATGGTAACGGAAGCCGGGCTCGGGGCTCTAGTGAAGTCTGTGACAGGATGGATCGACACGGCCGCAATGGGTAGAGTGGCTAAAAACACAGAGGCCCAACCGATGTGCCTGATCGTATTCGCCTGGCGGCCCGGACACCCCCTGCCGCTGATCGTCGCGGCCAACCGTGACGAATTCTATGCCCGTCCCGCACTGGCCCTGGCGGGCTGGGATGATGCGCCCGGCGTGTATGCCGGTCGCGACCTGGAGGCCGGGGGCACCTGGCTGGGCGTGGGACCCCAGGGGCGCTTCGCCGCGCTGACCAACATCCGCGACCCTAGCCAGCCGCTGGGGGCGCGCAGCCGGGGTGAACTGGTGGCGGCGTTTCTGCAGGGTGATCAGGGGCTCGAAGGGTATCTCGACCAAGTCGCCAGCCGCAGCGGGCAGTATTCGGGGTTCAACTTACTGGTCGGTGACGGTCAGCGACTGGGTTACCTGCATGCCCGCGAAGCAGAGCCCCGACTGCTGGCCCCCGGTGTGTATGGGCTGTCCAATGCCGGGCTGGATACGCCATGGCCGAAGCTGGTGAAGGCGCGAAACGGCCTGGAGGCGTTACTGGAATCAGCGGACCCACAACGCATGCTGGCGTTGCTGGCCGATGCCGAACCCGCGGCGGATGGCGAACTGCCTGAGACGGGTGTGGGACTGGCGACCGAGAAGTTGCTGTCGAGTGTGTTCATCGCCAGCCAGAGCTACGGAACACGCGCCAGTACGGTACTGATCGTGGACGATCATGGCAGAAGACGGCTGTTCGAGCGCAGTTTCGGCCCGTTTGGTGGGCATTTGGGGGAAGTTACCCTCGAAGTCTGATGCCTATCGCCAGCAAGCCAGGCCCCGAAGGCCGTTGGAACCGGCTAGCCGGCGATAGGGACACATCAATCAGAGCGCCTTGTTCGGGCCGATCATCCGCGCCAACCCAAGGTTCTTCAGCGCCAGCTGCAACGAGCTGTGGATAACCTGCGGGTTGTCATGACCCATGGCCTCGGTCAGCAGCTCCTTGGCCTTGCTCATGTTGATCTGGCGCAGCATCCACTTCACCTTCGGCAGGTTGGTAGCGTTCATCGACAGGCTGTCGAAGCCCATGGCCATCAACAGGATCGCCGCCGCCGGATCACCGGCCATCTCGCCACAGATACTCACTGGCTTGCCTTCGCCATGGGCGTCGCGCACCACGGTGTTCAACGCCTGCAACACCGCTGGGTGCAGGTAGTCGTAAAGGTCGGCGACACGCGGGTTGTTGCGATCGACCGCCAGCAGGTACTGGGTCAGGTCGTTGGAGCCCACCGACAGGAAGTCCACCTGCCGCGCCAGCTCCTTGGTCTGGTACACCGCAGCCGGGATCTCGACCATCACGCCGACCGGTGGCATCGGTACATCGGTGCCCTCGTCGCGGACCTCGCCCCAGGCCCGGTGGATCAGGTGCAGGGCTTCTTCGAGCTCATGAATGCCCGAGATCATCGGCAGCAGGATGCGCAGGTTGTTCAGGCCCTCGCTGGCCTTGAGCATGGCGCGGGTCTGAACCAGGAAGATCTCCGGGTGGTCGAGCGTGACGCGAATGCCGCGCCAGCCCAGGAACGGGTTCTCTTCCTTGATCGGAAAATATGAAAGGGCCTTGTCACCGCCGATGTCGAGGGTCCGCATGGTCACCGGCAGCGGATGGAACGCCGCCAACTGTTCGCGGTAGATCGCCAGCTGCTCTTTCTCGCTGGGGAAGCGCTGGTTGATCATGAACGGTACTTCGGTACGGTACAGCCCTACACCTTCGGCGCCGCGCTGCTGGGCACGAGCAACATCGGCGAGCAGACCAGTGTTGACCCACAACGGCATGCGGTGGCCATCGGGGGTCACGCAGGGCAGTTCGCGCAAAGCGTCAAGGCCCTGGGCGAGCTGGCGCTCTTCCTCCACCACATCGCTGTACTGCTTGCGCAGCACGTCGCTGGGGTTGGTGAACACCTCGCCTTTGTAGCCGTCGACGATCATTTCGATGCCGTCGACCTTGGAATACGGCAGGTCGACCAGACCCATCACCGTCGGGATCCCCATGGCCCGAGCCAAGATCGCGACGTGGGAGTTGCCCGAGCCCAGTACCGACACCAACCCTACCAGCTTGCCCTCCGGCACCTCGCCGAGCATGGCCGGGGTCAGCTCTTCACTGACCAGGATGGTATTGTCGGCATAGACCAGCGATTGCGAGCGGGCCTCTTGCAGGTAAGCCAGCAGGCGTCGACCGAGGTCTTTGACGTCGGATGCGCGCTCGCGCAGGTAATCATCGTCCATCAGCTCGAAGCGGCTGACGTGCTCGCCGACCACCTGGCGCAGCGCGCCCTGAGCCCATTGGCCAGTCTTGATGACTTCGGTTACCTCACCGCCAAGGGCGGCGTCTTCGAGCATCATCAGGTAGACGTCGAACAACGCGCGCTCTTCCGGGCGCAGCTGCGTGGCCAGCTTGGCGGACAGCTTGCGCATGTCTTCGCGCACGCCTTCGAGCGCGTTCTGGAACAGATTGAGCTCGGCGTCGATATCGTCGACCGCCTTGTCGGGAACCACTTCGAGGTCAGCGGGCGGCAGCATGACCACGGCACGCCCGACTGCAGCGCCTGGCGAGCCCGGCACGCCGACGAAACGCGCTTCCTGGATACCCTTGCCCTGGCGCCCCAGCCCCCTGATCGAGCCTGTGGCCTCGGCATGGGCAATTACCCCGGCCAGTTGCGCGCTCATGGTGACCAGGAAGGCTTCTTCGCCCTCGTCGAACTGGCGGCGCTCCTTTTGCTGGATCACCAGCACCCCCACCACGCGGCGGTGGTGAATGATTGGCGCGCCAAGGAAGGAGGCGAATTTTTCCTCGCCGGTTTCGGCGAAGTAGCGGTAACGGGGGTGGTCGGCGGCGTTTTCCAGGTTCAGCGGCTCTTCGCGGGTGCCGACCAGGCCGACCAGACCTTCGTTGGGGGCCATGCTGACTTTGCCGATGGAGCGCTTGTTCAAGCCCTCGGTGGCCATCAGCACGAAACGGTTGGTTTCCGGGTCGAGCAGGTAGACCGAGCAGACCTGGCTGCCCATGGCCTCCTTGACGCGCAAGACAATGATACCCAACGCCGTCTTGAGATCTTTGGCGGAGTTCACTTCCTGGACGATCTTGCGCAGCGTATTGAGCATGGCTCGGGGTCGAACTCCGTCGTCAGTCGCGCGTCAGCAGACGCGGTGCTAGCTCTTTCAGGGCGCGTCGGTAGACCTCGCGCTTGAATGTCACCACCTGGCCCAGCGGGTACCAATAACTGACCCAGCGCCAGCCGTCGAACTCTGGCTTGCCGGTCAGGTCCATCCGCACCCGCTGTTCGTTACTCACCAGGCGCAGCAGGAACCACTTCTGCTTCTGGCCGATACACAACGGCTGGCTGTGGGTACGTACCAGGCGTTGGGGTAAACGATAACGCAACCAGCCACGGGTGCAGGCAAGAATTTCCACATCGTCGCGTTCAAGGCCAACTTCTTCGTTCAGCTCGCGGTACAGGGCATCTTCCGGCGTTTCATCAGGGTTGATACCGCCCTGGGGAAATTGCCAGGCATCCTGGTTGATCCGCCGAGCCCATAGCACCTGCCCGGCATCATTCGTGAGAATGATCCCGACGTTAGGGCGAAAACCATCCGGGTCGATCACGGCAGCAACCTCGCAAACGCATGTCACCGCATTGTTCCACAAAGCTCACGAGCGCAGCAACGCGCCCACCAAGCTTATGTGCAGCGAGGTGAAAACTCCGTATTCTGCGGGCTTCCTTGTGGCAGACCTGAGTGACCGCGATGCGCCTGGCTTTATTCGACCTGGACAATACCCTCCTCGGTGGCGACAGCGACCATGCATGGGGCGACTACCTGTGCGAACGGCGCATCCTTGACCCGGTCGCCTACAAACAACGCAATGACGGTTTCTACCAGGACTACCTGGCCGGCACCCTGGACCTGCAGGCGTACCTGGCCTTTTCCATGGAAATCCTCGCTGCCACGGCGCCTGCCCAGCTCGACGAATGGCACCGCGACTTCATGCGCGACTGCATCGAGCCGATCATCCTGCCCAAGGCCGAGGCTCTGCTGCGCCAGCACCGCGAGGCCGGCGATCACCTGCTGATCATCACCGCCACCAACCGGTTCGTCACCGCACCCATCGCCCGCCGCCTGGGTGTACGCACCCTGCTGGCTACCGAATGCGAGATCATCGACGGCCGGTACACCGGGCGCAGTACCGATATACCGTGTTTCCGTGAAGGGAAGGTGACGCGTCTGAAGCGCTGGATGCTGGAGAACGGCTATGACCTGCAGGGCAGCAGCTTCTACAGCGACTCGATGAACGACCTGCCCTTGCTGGAGCAGGTTGAGCGGCCGGTGGCCGTGGACCCGGATCCGAAACTGCGGGCGGAGGCGGAGCGGCGTGGGTGGCAGGTGTTGTCGCTCAGGGATTGAGACCGACAGGGCCGCTATGCGGCCCCTTCGCGACACAAAGCCGCTCCCCCAGCGCAGCGAAGCTGCCTTATATCGGCTTGGCCCCCATCAGCCCGGCGATGGACAGCAAGCACACCCCACTGAATACCGCCAGCGCCAGGGTGAACTTCAAACCCACCACCTCGGCCTTGCGCAGGCGATTCAGACGCACCAGCAACCACCACACGGCAAACGCGCCGAAGGTGTAGATGACGCTGGACGCCAGCAGCCAGGTCTGCCCCAGCGGCCAGCCGACCAGGTGTACCAGCCACCACCCGCTGAACGGCATGCTCACCAAGCACACCCCCATCAGCAGCCAGACGAACACCAACGGCCGGCGCAACAGCTTGCCATACGCCTGGGTATCGCCCTGCCGGCGCGCCACAATGGTCCAGACCGCCAGCCCCAGCGCACCCAGCAACAACAGGGCGGTGGCGACGATGTGCAGGGTCTTGAGCGTTGTCAGGTGTTCCATGTCTTCACGTCCTTGAGCGATAGGTCTAGCTTAGCCGCTCAACCCAGGAACAGCCGGTATGCTGGGTTGTCGGTCTCGTCCCAGTACGGATAACCGATCTTGGCCAAGGCCGCCGGCACCAAATGGCGCTCATCTTCCGGTACCTGCAAACCGGCTACCACGCGTCCATCGGCAGCGCCATGGTTACGGTAATGGAACATCGAAATGTTCCAGCGCCCGCCCAGCTTGTTGAGGAAGTTGAACAGCGCACCGGGCCGCTCAGGGAACTCGAAACGCAGCACGATCTCATCGCTGGCGCCTGCCGAATGGCCGCCGACCATATGGCGAATGTGCAGCTTGGCCAGTTCGTTGTCGGTCAGGTCGGTTACCGGGAAACCTTGATCGCTCAAATGCTGCACCAAGGCCGCCCGAGGGTCGTTCTCCGGATGGGTTTGTACGCCCACGAAGATGTGCGCCTCATCGGAAGTGTGGCGACGGTAGTTGAATTCGGTGATCTGGCGTTTGCCAATGGCCTCGCAGAAGGCCTTGAAGCTGCCTGGCCGCTCGGGAATGGTCACGGCGATGATCGCTTCGCGCTTTTCACCCAACTCGGCACGCTCGGCCACGTGGCGCAGACGATCGAAGTTGACGTTAGCGCCCGAATCGATGGCCACCAGGGTCTGGCCGCTCACGCCCTTGAGCTCGACGTACTTCTTGATGCCCGCAACGCCCAATGCGCCAGCAGGTTCGGTGATCGAGCGGGTATCGTCGTAGATATCCTTGATTGCTGCACAGATTTCATCCGTACTGACGGTCACCACCTCGTCCACGTAGTGACGGCAGATGTCGAAGGTATGCTGACCGATCTGGGCTACCGCGACGCCATCGGCGAACAGCCCCACCTGGGGCAGCACCACGCGCTCGCCTGCCGCCATCGCTGCCTGCAGACAGTTGGAGTCGTCCGGCTCGACACCGATCACCTTGATCTCGGGGCGCAGGTACTTCACGTAGGCCGCGATACCGGCGATCAGACCGCCGCCGCCCACAGGCACGAAGATCGCGTCCAGCTGGCCGGGGTGCTGGCGCAGGATTTCCATGGCCACGGTGCCTTGGCCGGCGATGGTGTGCGGGTCATCGTAAGGGTGGATGTAGACGAAGCCCTTCTCGTCCACGAGCTTGAGCGAATAAGCCAGCGCCTCGGGGAACGAATCGCCGTGAAGCACCACCTTGCCGCCCCGCGAACGCACGCCCTCGACCTTGATCTCCGGGGTGGTCTTGGGCATCACGATGGTGGCCTTGATGCCCAGCTCGCGGGCCGCCAGGGCTACACCCTGCGCGTGGTTGCCGGCGGAGGCGGTGACAACGCCACGGGCCAGTTCTTCTGCGCTCAACTGCGCCAGCTTGTTGTACGCCCCGCGGATCTTGAAGGAGAACACCGGCTGCAGGTCTTCACGTTTGAGCAGCACCTGGTTGTTCAGGCGCTTGCTCAGCTGCCCGGCGCTCTGCAGCGGGGTTTCGACCGCAACGTCGTAGACGCGCGAGGTGAGGATCTTCTTGACGTACTGTTCGAGCATCGGGAAAGCATCACTGGCCGCGGGACAAGGGCTGGGAGTCTACCCCAGCGCTACGTCGGGCGACCACAGCAAAGCCGCCCGAGCCGTTATACTAGGCAACTTTGAAACCGCCCTGCCCCTTTCGGAGCCCGCATGACCCAGGACCAACTCAAACAGGCCGTCGCCCAGGCCGCTGTCGACTTCATTCTGCCCAAGCTGGATGAAAAGAGCGTCGTCGGCGTCGGAACCGGTTCGACCGCCAACTTCTTCATTGATGCCCTGGCCCAGCACAAGACCGCCTTCGATGGCGCGGTCGCCAGCTCCGAGGCCACCGCCCAGCGTCTGAAGGGCCATGGTATTCCGGTGTACGAGCTCAACAGCGTCAGCGAACTGGAGTTCTACGTCGACGGCGCCGACGAAAGCGATGCGCACCTGAACCTGATCAAGGGCGGCGGTGCGGCCCTGACCCGCGAGAAGATCGTCGCCGCCGTGGCCAAGACCTTCATCTGCATCGCCGACGCCAGCAAGCTGGTGCCGGTGCTGGGTGCCTTCCCGCTGCCAGTCGAAGTCATCCCAATGGCCCGCAGCCATGTCGCGCGCCAGCTGGTGAAGCTGGGCGGCGACCCGGTGTACCGCGAGGGCGTGGTGACCGACAATGGCAACGTGATCCTGGATGTGCACAACCTGCAGATCACCAACCCGGTAGAGCTGGAGCGCCAGATCAACGCGATCGTCGGCGTCGTCACCAACGGCCTGTTCGCGGCCCGTCCCGCCGACTTGCTGCTGCTGGGCACTGCAGAAGGCGTGAAAAGCCTGAAAGCCGAGTAACAGCTGGGCGGCGCAGGCTCTACGTTCAGGGCCTGCGCCGTCTTCACCCCGCCTTCTATGCATATTCCAAAGAGTTAGTTCATAAACCTCTGATAAGCCATTAGGGTATATATACCGGACCACCGGACCAACAAATGTTTGTCGCGTTCAGCTGAAGCGACGTTTCTATTTTGTGAGGTAAGGAATGGTCAGGGTCACAATCACCCCAGTGCGCAACGCCAGGGCATTGAGTGCAGCCAAGGAGCGGCACTGATGTCCAGCCAGCCAAATACCCAATTTCACAGCGACCTCGACAGCTCGCCACTGCTGCTGCCGGCCAAGGTGCTGCGTACCGACGCCGAAGCTCTGCAAGCCGCCCGTGAACTGGCTGCGATCGCTCGCGAGCAGGCCTCGCGCCGCGATCAGCAACGCAAGCTGCCGTGGGCCGAGATCGAACAGTTCACCCGCAGCGGCCTGGGTAGCATCAGTGTGCCCAAGGCCTATGGCGGCCCGGACGTTTCCTTCGAAACCATCGCCGAGGTATTCCGCCTGATCAGCGCCGCCGACCCGGCTCTGGGGCAGATCCCACAGAACCAGTTCGGCATGCTGCAATTGCTGCGTCTGACCGCCAGCGAAGCCCAGCAGGCGGTGATCTTCCGCAGCGTGCTCGACGGTTGGCGTATCGGTAATGCCGGGCCTGAACGCGGCACCAAGGATACCCTGACCCTCAAGGCCAGGATCACCCGCACAGGTGACGGCTACCGCGTCAGCGGCGAGAAGTTCTATTCCACAGGTGCCCTGTTCGCCCATTGGGTTGCCGTCAAGGCACTGGACGACGAAGGCCGACAGCGCCTGGCATTCGTACGCCGGGGCAGCCCTGGGCTGCGCATCGTCGACGACTGGTCGGGCTTCGGACAGCGCACCACCGCCAGCGGCACCGTGCTGCTCGACGAGGTGCCGGTGGAGGCCGACCTGGTCATCGACAACTGGCGCCAGCGTGACATCCCCAACATTCAAGGGGCTGCGTCGCAACTGATCCAGGCCGCCATCGACGCAGGCATCGCCGAAGCGGCGATCGAAGATGCAATCGCCTTCGTGCGCGATAAATCCCGGCCATGGATCGAAGCCAAGGTCGAGCGCGCCAGCGACGACCCTTATGTGATCGCCGACATCGGCCGCCTGAAACTCGAGCTGCACGCCGCCGAAGCCCTGCTACGCAAGGCGGCCAGAGTGCTTGACGAGGTCAACGCCGGACCGATCGACGCCCAAGCGGCAGCCCGTGCCTCTATCGCCGTGGCCGAGGCCAAGGTACTGACCACCGAGATTTCGCTGCAGGCCAGCGAGAAACTGTTCGAACTGGCCGGCAGCCGCGCCACCCTCGCCGAGTTCAACCTCGACCGCCACTGGCGCAATGCCCGGGTGCACACGCTGCATGACCCGGTGCGCTGGAAGTACCACGCGGTGGGCGCGTACCACCTTAACGGCACCCTGCCTGCACGGCATTCCTGGATCTGATTCGCCCCCCATCGCCGAACCGCCGGTGCCCTGTAGGCGCTGGCTTGTCGCCGATGGCGTGGCACGCGGCTCCACCCCGGAGAACAAAATGACGACATCGATCATCACCAGCGATGCCCAGGCATTGTCCGTCGCTGAAGAAATTGCCCAGAAACTGCGCCAGGACAGCCCCCTGCGCGACCGCGAACGCCGCCTGCCCCACGCCGAGCTCGATCTGTTCAGCCGCTCTGGCCTGTGGGCCATCAGCGTGCCCAAAGCCTTCGGCGGCGCGGGCGTATCCAACGTCACGCTGGCCAAGGTCATCGCCCGAATCGCCCAGGCCGACGCCTCCCTTGGGCAGATCCCGCAAAACCACTTCTACGCCCTGGAAGTGCTGCGCGTGAATGGCAGCACTGAGCAGCAAAGACGCCTTTACGGTGAAGTTCTCAAAGGTCAGCGCTTTGGCAATGCCTTGGCCGAACTGGGTACCAAGACCGCCCACGACCGCACCACTCGCCTCACCCGCGATGGCGAAGGTTTCCGTATCGATGGCCGCAAGTTCTACGCCACTGGTGCGCTTTATGCCCAGCGCATCCCCACCTCGGTCGTCGATGAGCACGGTACTCAGCACCTGGCCTTCGTCCCTGCCAATAGCCGAGGGCTGCAGGTGATCGACGACTGGAGTGGCTTCGGCCAGCGCACCACCGGCAGCGGCTCGGTGGTGTTCGACAACGTGTTCGTGCGCGCCGACGACGTGGTGCCGTTCGACAGCGCCTTCGAGCGGCCGACACCCGTCGGCCCGCTGGCCCAGATTCTTCATGCCGCCATCGACACCGGTATCGCCCGCGCCGCTTATGAGGATGCCCTGCACTTCGTGCGCACCCGCAGCCGGCCCTGGGTCGACTCCGGCCTCGACAAAGCCACTGACGATCCGCTGACCCTGAAAAGCTTCGGTCACCTGGCGATCCGCCTGCACGCCACCGAAGCCCTGCTGGAGCGCGCAGGGGAATACCTCGACCGCGCCCGCGACGACAGCAACGCCGACACCGTCGCCGCTGCGTCGATCGCCGTGGCCGAGGCACGGGCGATCAGCACCGAAATCTCCCTCGCCGCCGGCACCACGCTGTTCGAATTGGCCGGTAGCCAGGCCACCCTCGCCGAACATAACCTCGACCGCCACTGGCGCAATGCCCGGGTTCATACCCTGCATGACCCGGTGCGCTGGAAGTACCACGCCATCGGCAACTACTACCTGAACGACACGAACCCGCCGCGCCGGGGGACCATCTGATGGCCAAGCAGATTCTGCTCAATGCCTTCAACATGAACTGCGTCGGGCATATCAACCACGGGCTGTGGACCCACCCCCGGGATACTTCGACACGCTACAAGACCCTGGAATACTGGACCGACCTGGCGAAGCTGCTCGAACGCGGGCTATTCGACGGATTGTTCATCGCCGACATCGTCGGCACTTACGACATCTATGGCAGTTCGCTGGACCTGACGCTCAAGGAATCCATCCAGCTACCGGTCAACGACCCACTGCTGCTGGTCTCGGCCATGGCCGCGGTGACCCGCCACCTGGGCTTCGGCCTGACCGCCAACCTTACCTACGAGGCGCCGTACCTGTTCGCACGACGCCTCTCGACCCTCGACCACCTGAGCAATGGCCGGGTCGGCTGGAACATCGTCACTGGCTACCTCGACAGCGCCGCCCGCGCCATGGGCCTTGCGCAGCAGCCTGAGCACGACCGCCGGTACGACCAGGCCGATGAATACCTACAGGTGCTGTACAAGCTACTGGAAGGCAGTTGGGACGACGATGCCGTGGTGCAAGACCGCGAACAGCGTATCTACGCCCGGCCAGACAAAGTGCGTAAAGTTCGGCACCAAGGCGAGTTCTACCAGGTCGAGGGATATCACCTGTGCGAGCCTTCGCCGCAGCGCACCCCGGTGCTGTTCCAGGCCGGTAGCTCGCCTCGCGGCCTGGCCTTTGCCGGCAATCATGCCGAATGCGTGTTCATCAGCGGGCAGGACAAGGCCGGCACCCGCGCCCAGGTCGACAAGGTGCGCGCAGCGGCCCAGGTCGCCGGCCGCGCCCCCCAGTCCATCAAGGTGTTCATGGGCATCACCGTGATCGTCGCGCCCACCGAAGACCAGGCGCAGGCCAAGCATGCCGAATACCTGCGCTACGCCAGCCCCGAAGCGGGTGTAGCGCACTTCGCGGCCTCCACCGGGATCGACTTCGCCGCCTATGCGCTGGACCAGCCCATCGGTTTCAGCAAAGGCAATGCCATCCAGTCGGCCACCCGCCAGTTGCAGGAGAACGCCTGGACCCGCCGCCGCCTGTTGCAGCAGCACGCTCTGGGCGGACGCTACGTGACCCTGGTCGGCACTGCCGAACAGGTCGCAGAGCAGCTCATCGCCTGGATCGACGAGACCGGTCTGGATGGTTTCAACCTGACCCGTACCGTCACCCCGGAAAGTTTCGAAGACTTCATCGACCTGGTGGTCCCGCAACTGCAACAACGAGGCCGCTACAAGACTGCCTACGCCGAGGGCACCCTGCGCGAGAAGCTGTTCGACAGCGCTCACCCCTATTTGCCCGACGGCCACCCTGGCTCGAATTACCGCTCAACCGCCCCTGCTCCGACTGGAGTCCTGCACCATGCTTGAGAAACTGTTCCGGCCCGTCGCGGCCATCGCCCTGACCCTTGGCCTGTCCAGCTCGCTGCTCGCCGCCGAGCCTCTGAAGATCGGCACCACCGCAGCCTTCGCGATTCCGTTGGAGGCCGCCGTGGAAGAGGCGCACAAGCAAGGCCTGGAAGTGAAGCTGATCGAGTTCAGCGACTGGATCGCACCCAACGTCAGCCTCAACAGCGGCGACATCGACGTCAATTACTTCCAGCACATCCCTTTCCTGGAGAACGCCAAGGCCGCCGCTGGATTTGACCTGGTGCCGTACGCACCGGGAATCATCAACAACGTCGGGCTGTACTCGAAAAAATACAAAAGCTTCGCCGAACTGCCCGAAGGCGCCAGCGTGGCCATTGCCAATGACCCGATCAACAGCGGACGCGGGTTGCAACTGCTGGCCAAGGCTGGCTTGATCACCCTCAAGCCGGGCGTTGGCTACAAGGCCACCGAAGACGACATCGTCGCCAACCCGAAAAAGCTGAAAATCCTCCAGGTCGAGGCCGTCCAGTTGGTGCGTGCCTATGACGATGCCGACCTGGTCCAGGGCTACCCTGCCTACATCCGCCTGGCCAACAGTTTCGACGCCACTTCGGCACTGCTGTTCGATGGCCTGGAGAACAAGGAATACGTCATCCAGTTCGTCATTCGTCCGCAAACCAAGAACGACCCACGCCTGGCCAAGTTCGTCGACATCTACCAGCACTCGCCGACCGTGCGCGCGGCGCTGAACAAGGCGCACGGCAAGCTCTACCAGGCCGGCTGGGAAGGCTGACATGAGCCAGGCCCGCGCCTTCAAGGCGCCCATCACCGACACCTCGCCACCACCGTCACGCGAGCAGGCCCTGCGCCCGGACGTCAATGAAGCCCACGTGCGCTTCATTGGCCTGGGCAAGACCTACCCCGGCCAGGCGCAACCGGCCTTGCAGGGCATCGACCTGAACATCCGCCGCGGTGAGATCTTCGGCATCATCGGACGCAGTGGCGCAGGCAAGTCCTCACTGCTGCGTACCATCAATCGCCTGGAGCAACCCAGCCAGGGCCGGGTATTGATCGACCAGGTGGACATCGCCCCATTCGACGAGGATCGCCTGGTTGCGCTGCGTCGACGCATCGGCATGATCTTCCAGCACTTCAACCTGATGTCGGCCAAGACCGTGTGGCAGAACGTCGAACTGCCACTGAAGGTGGCCGGCGTGGCCAGGGCCGAGCGCCAGCGCAAAGTACGCGAGTTGCTGGAACTGGTGGGCCTTGGCGAGAAGCATCATGTCTACCCGGCGCAGCTGTCCGGGGGACAAAAGCAGCGGGTCGGCATCGCCCGGGCGCTGGTCCATGACCCCGAGATCCTGCTGTGCGACGAGGCCACCTCGGCGCTGGACCCGGAAACCACGGCCTCGATCCTCGAACTGCTGCGCGACATCAACCTGCGCCTGGGCCTGACGGTGGTGCTGATCACCCATGAGATGGCGGTGATCCGTGACATCTGCCATCGCGTGGTGGTGCTCGAACGCGGCGAAGTTGTCGAGCAGGGTGAAGTCTGGAAGGTGTTCGGCTCTCCCCGCCACGAAGTCACACGGACCTTGCTGGCGCCATTGCAGGCCAAGCTTCCCGCAGCGCTGCAGGCCAGTCTCAGGTCGGCCCCGGCCGGACGTAACAGTGCAGTGGTCCTCAAGCTGACCGTCATCGGCGAGCCCGCGCTTTCCGAACTGTTCAATGACCTGGGTGGTCGTGTGCGGTTACTCCAGGGCGGTGTGGAAACCATCGGCGAGCAGGCCTTGGGGCAACTGATCCTGTCGGTGCAGGGTTCGCCGCACGACACTCACCACTTGCTGGAGCGTGCCTGCCTCTGGGCAGAAGACGTGGAGGTGCTGGGCCATGTGGTTTGATCGCTTGCTGGAAGGTTTGCTCGACACGTTGCTGATGGTCGGTGTGTCTTCATTGATCGCGCTGCTGGTAGGGGTGCCCCTGGCGGTGCTGCTGGTCACCAGCGACAAGGGCGGAATCTTCGAGGCGCCGCTGCTGAACCGGGTGACAGGAGCGTTCGTGAACCTGTTCCGCTCGATCCCGTTCCTGATTCTGATGGTCGCACTGATCCCCTTCACCCGCCTGGTGGTCGGCACAACCTATGGCGTGTGGGCAGCCGTGGTGCCACTGACCATCGCTGCTACACCATTCTTCGCCCGTATTGCCGAAGTCAGCCTGCGCGAGGTTGACCATGGCCTGGTGGAAGCAGCCCAGGCCATGGGTTGCCGCCGCTGGCACATCGTCTGGCATGTGCTGCTGCCCGAGGCGTTACCCGGGATCGTCGGCGGATTTACCATTACCCTGGTCACCTTGATCAACTCCTCGGCCATGGCCGGGGCGATCGGCGCTGGCGGGCTGGGGGATATCGCCTATCGGTTCGGGTACCAGCGCTTCGACAGCCAGATCATGCTGACCGTCATCGCCTTGCTGGTAGCGTTGGTGGCGCTGATCCAGCTGGGTGGAGATCGGCTGGCGAAAGGGTTGAACAAGCGGTGAGTCTCGCTGGCAAGCCGGCTCCCATAGGGCGCTGGCTTGCCAGCAAAGGGATCAACCCCAGTGCAGATCCCGCGCGGGCACTGGGCGTCCGAACCAGTACCCCTGCCCCAGCTGACACTGCTGTTCGAGCAGGAACCGCGCCTGCTCGGGCTGCTCGATGCCCTCGGCATGCACTTGCATGCCCATGCTGCGGGCCAGGGCGATGATCACCCGGACAATGGCGATGTCATCGTCATCGAGCGGCAGGCCGGCGACGAAGCCTTGGTCGATCTTCAGCTTCTGTACCGGCAGGCGCTTGAGCCGCAGCAGCGATGAGTAACCCGTGCCGAAGTCGTCGATGGCCAGGTTCAGACCGAGCTCACGCAAGCGGTGCAGTTGCTCCAAGGCGACCTCCGGGTCCTCCATCACCGCGCTTTCGGTCACCTCCAGCTCCAGCAAAGCCGGGTTCAGCCCGGTTTCGTGCAGCACCTCGGCCACCTGCCGATACAGGTCGTTCTGGCTGAACAGGCGGCTGGAAATGTTCACCGCGACGAACGCCAACTGCCGCCCTTCAACCTGCCACTGCACCATCTGCCGGCAGGCCTGGTGCAACACCCAGGCATCGATTTCGGCGATCAGCCCCGTGCGCTCGGCAATCGGGATGAACTCGCCTGGCGGTACCAGGCCACGCTGAGGGTGCTGCCAGCGGACCAGTGCCTCGACCCCGACCATTTTCGATGTGAACAGGTCATGCACTGGCTGGAAAAAGACCCGCAGCTCTTGCTCTTCAAGGGCCCGCCGCAACTCGCCGGCGGTTTCCACCCGATGCTGGGCGTGAGCGGTCAACTCTTCGGTATAGAACGCATAGCAGGCCCTGCCGTTGCTCTTGGCCTTGAACAGCGCGGAGTCGGCATTGCGCAACAGCTGCTCTGCGCTCAGCGCATCGTTGGGGAACAGGCTGATACCGACGCTGGCGCTGATGAACAGGCGATGGCCGTCGAAGGTGAACGGTTCGCGCATCCGTTCGATGATGCGCTGAGCCAACTTGCCGGCCTGGCCGACCTGCTGACAGTTTTCGTACAACACGCCGAACTCGTCGCCACCCAGGCGCGCCAGGGTCACGCCATTGCCCAACACTTCGACCAGGCGCTCGCCGACCAGCTTGAGCAACTGATCGCCAATGGTGTGGCCCAGGCCGTCGTTGATGCTCTGGAAGTGGTCCAGGTCCAGCAGCAGCAACCCACAACCGCGCTTGTTGGCCTGGGCGGCACCCAGGGTCTGGGCGGCACGGTCGTTGAACAGCAAACGATTAGGCAGACCGGTGAGCGGATCATGGTGAGCCACGTAGGCAAGCTCCTGCTCGGAATGCTTGATCGCACTGATATCGCTGAACACGGCAACATAATGAGTCAGGTCACCACCATCGTCGCGAATAGCGCAGATCGTCTGCCATTGCGGGTAGATCTCGCCACTTTTTCGCCGGTTCCAGATTTCTCCGCTCCACTCGCCCTTCTGTGCCAAAGTGGCGTATATCTGCTGGTAGAACGGCGCGCCGTGGCGTCCGGACTTGAACTTGCTGGGCCGCTGGCCGAGCACTTCGTCCTGCTGATAGCCGGTAATGCGCATGAACGCACGATTGACGTGCACGATCAGGCCCTGACGATCGGTGACCAACACACCTTCGAGGGTGCTGTCGAACACCGCGGCCGCCATGCGCAAGCGCTCACGGTCCTCGCTGCGCAGGCGGGCGCCCATCCCGATGAAATTGAGCAGGCGGGCGCGGGAGACGAAAATCAGCGCAGCGCTGACCAGCACCCAGAGCACGACGTTGATCTGCCGCCCCACGGTCAACGCCAGCGGGTCTTCAGACATACTGTGCAACACCACCTCGGACATCACCAGCCAGAGGATCGAGAGCACCACGTAGAGCGCAGCCATGCGCAAGGCGTCGCGAACAGAAACAGACATGTCGGGTGCAAAGCCCATGAAAAAGGATGGGGCATTATAAAGGCTGAAACATGTCGTGACTTCCTATCTGAAAGGGTGACTGGTTTTATTTCCCTACCAAGGGATAATCAGGCCCTTCCCTGTTTTCGAGGGTTTCCAAACCTATGTGGTACAACGGCCTGCTCGACTTGTCGGCCTGGCAACTGGTCGCCATCACCTTGCTGATGACCCATGTGACCATCGTCAGCGTCACCGTCTACCTGCACCGCTACTCCGCCCACCGCGCCCTGGAGCTCAACGGTGCGCTCAAGCATTTTTTCCGCTTCTGGCTGTGGCTGACCACGGCGCAGAATACCCGCGAATGGACCGCCGTCCACCGCAAGCACCACGCCAAGTGCGAAACCCCTGAAGACCCGCACAGCCCGGTCTACAAGGGCCTGGGCACCGTGCTGCGCAAAGGTGCGGAGCTCTACCGGGAAGAGGCGCGCAACCCCGAGACCCTGCGCATCTACGGCAAGAACTGCCCGGATGACTGGATCGAGCGCAACCTCTATTCACGCTACAAGCTGGGCGGCATCGCGCTGATGGCCGTCATCGACCTGCTGCTGTTCGGCACCCTCGGCATCACCGTCTGGGCAGTTCAGATGATGTGGATTCCATTCTGGGCCGCAGGCGTGGTGAACGGCCTGGGCCATGCCGTCGGCTACCGCAACTTCGAATGCCGCGACGCCGCCACCAACCTGGTGCCATGGGGCATCGTCATTGGCGGGGAAGAACTGCACAACAATCACCATACCTACCCTAACTCGGCCAAGCTTTCGGTCAGGCGCTGGGAATTCGACATGGGCTGGGCCTGGATCCGCCTGTTCTGCCTGCTGCGCCTGGCCAAGGTACAACGGGTCGCGCCTATCGCCCACCGGGTCGAGGGTAAGGCCAGCCTGGACATGGATACCGCCATGGCCATCCTCAACAACCGCTTCCAGATCATGGCTCAGTACCGCAAGCTGGTGATCGGCCCGCTGGTCAAGCAAGAGCTGGCCAAGGTGGACGCCTCGGTGCGCCACCACTTCCGCCGCGCCAAACGCCTGCTGTCGCGGGAAACCAGCTTGCTGGAAGATCGCCACCACGCGCGCATCGAGTCCATGCTCGCCCATAGCCAGGCCTTGAAGACCATCTACGAGAAGCGCCTGGCCCTGCAGCAGATCTGGGCCCGGACCAGCGCCAACGGCCATGACATGCTTGCCGCCATCAAGGACTGGGTGCATGAGGCCGAGGCCAGTGGTATCCACGCGCTGCACGACTTCGCAGCGCAGCTCAAGACCTACTCCCTGCGCCCTACCGGCGCCTGATAACCGTTGATCGGCACGCCCCATCCAGCGGGGCGTTTGCCTGGAACTTCCCGCCAGCACTTGAACTCAAATCGGCACATCGCCCGCGTGGCAGGCCGGTCTGTGGCCGCACGCTTTCATGTCGAGAACTGCTTCGTGCACATGGCCAAGCCCAACCATTCATCCCAACCACCGGAAGCCGCCCAGACCCTGCTGGCTCTGCTGCATGCGCAAGGTGAAGTCGCCCGCCTCAGCGAGCGTGAGCAGCTCTTCAGCTCGCTGCTCGACAGCGTCAACGCAGTGCTGTGGGCTTTCGACTGGGAAGCCCGTCAAGTGTTGTACGTCAGCCCAGCCTACGAACGCATCTTCGGCCGACCGGCCAGCCTGGTGCTGGCCGACTACAACGAGTGGCGCGACAGCATCTACCCGGATGACCTGGAGCACGCCGAACGCAGTCTGGCCCAGGTGCTGCTCAAAGGCTCGATGGAAGACCGCGAGTATCGGATCATCAATGCCGACGGCCAAGTACGCTGGCTTAGCGACAAGTGCTACATCAATCAGCAGCGTGATGGCGAGCAACGCGTGATCATCGTCGGCATCGCCGAGGACATCACCGAAAAGAAGCAATTGGAAGGCGAACTGCAGCGCCTGGCCACCACTGATGTGCTGACCCAGAGCAGCAATCGCCGGCATTTCTTCGACTGTGCCAACCAGGCCTTCGCCAGTGCCCGCGAGGCTGGCACACCACTGGCCTTCCTGCTGCTGGACATCGACGACTTCAAACAGATCAACGACAGCTACGGCCACCAGGAAGGCGACCAAGTCCTGCAGCGCATCGCCGATAGCGGCAAAGCCGTTCTACGGCGCGGCGACGTATTCGGGCGTATTGGCGGCGAGGAGTTCGCCGCGGTGTTTCCAGGCTGCACGGCGCAGATGGCGGAGCAGATCGCCGAGCGCCTGCAGCGAGAGATTCAGCGATTGAGCTTCACCCATGGCGATCACACCTATGGCGTGACCATCAGCCAGGGATTGACCGGGCTGACCGATGAAGATGCATCGCTGGACAGCGTATTCGCCCGGGCGGATGCGGCCATGTACCAGGCCAAGCGGCAAGGCAAGAACCAGATAGTGATGGGATGACCCGGCAAGCCACCAGCGCCTGGCCCGTACTGCGACTCCGGTTTGTCAGGCCAGAGACTCTCCCTCGTTGGATGAGGGCTCTTCTTCATCAGCAATTGCTACAGCCACCTCAACCGTCACGTCCTCCTTCGGCTTCACCTCGGCACTGTCCAACTTGCGCAGCCGGTTCAACTCGGGCAAGCCGACCTTGAGCAGGCGGGCGGTCTTGCTACTGGCCAGCTTTTCCAGCCCTTGGTCCCCAGGCAACCGCGCCAATTGCCCAGCCAGGTTCATGGCCAGGATCTCCCGCGAGTACACCCCCCCACCCAGTTGGTAGATGGCTGCAATCAGCTCGCGCAGACTCAGCGGCAAGCGCCAACGGGTGCGCAACGCCGAGCCGAACGCCGCACCGAACTCATCAAGCGACTGCTGCACCTGATGTTCGTCCAGTGCGCCTCCCCCCAGTCGCCACTCCTGCAGGCAGCGCAATACAGCCAGGTCGCCCAGGCAATGCAGCAAGCCTGCGCAATAACAGCGCTCTTCATCGAGCTCGAGCATGCGCGCCAAGCTGCGGGCATACTCAGCGCTGTGCAGCGACAGCTTCCAGAAGTGCGTGGCCTGGCTCGCCAGCAACGGGTCGCTCAGGCGCGCGCTGCGCTTGAGCGTCATACCCAGTATCAGGTTCATGCTCTGCGTGCTGCCCAGCTTGTTCAACGCCTGCAACAGGGTTTGCACCGGGGCATCGCGGTGCAGGGCGGCGCTGTTGGCAGCGGCGATCAGCACCGCGGTAATTTGCGGATCGTCACGCACTTCGGCTTCGAGCACCTTCAGGTCCAACCCCTGTGGATTCAGCGCTCGCTTGATCGCAAGCTCCACGTCAGCGAACAGGGGGCCGCCATCAGCGGTGGCACGGCGCTGCTCCAGGAAGGCACTCAGCGTGATACCCGGCTGCAAGGGTTGAACCGGGCAAGCGATCTGTTCGCCAACTTCCAACAGCAACGCTTCCAGGCGCTTGCGCAGGCTATCGAGGTTCAGTGGTTTGCTCAGGTAGGCCGTGGGGTGCAATGGCAAGGCCTCGCGCACACTGGCGCTGTCGCTGCGGTTGCTCATGAGAATGAACGGCAACTCCGGGCCTTTGGCGCGGACCTTGCGCAGCAGGTCAAGACCATCGACACCTGCCAGCTCACGGGCCGCAATGATCAGGTCGGGCTTGCTGGACAGTGCAGTCAGCGCCTGGGCGCCATCGGCGCACACTTGCAGACGAGCATCGCAGCGGACACTGAGCAGCATTTCGCTGAGCATATCGCGCACCCAAGGGTCGCCCTCGGCAATCAATACGCAAGGTGGGGTGGGGTCTGCAGCGTTCATGGCCAACTCCTGAATATCCCTGACACGCAATCCGTTGCAGCTTCCAAGGCAAGTCCTCCGACAAACATAGCGCCACCGGCGTTTTCTTGGCACAAAAAAAACCCGCCGAAGCGGGTTTTTTTCTGACGCAGGTCACATCAAGCGAGTTCAGCGAAGCACTCTTCGATGATTGCCAGGCCTTTGTCCAGCAGCGCGTCTTCGGCGGTCAGCGGAACCAGGATACGCAGAACGTTGCCGTAGGTACCGCAGGACAGCAGGATCAGCCCCTTGTCGCGCGCCTTGGCAACCACCTGGGCTACCGCGGTTGGGTTCGGGGTGTGAGTGCCCTTCTCGAAGACTTCGACAGCAATCATCGAGCCCAGGCCACGAACATCACCGATGATCGGGTGCTTTTCCTGAATCTTGCGCAGGCCAGCGGTCAGGCGCTCGCCAACAGCCTTGCTGCGGTCCAGCAGCTTCTCTTCCTCGAACACCTGAATAACGGCCAGGGCCGCGGCGCAGGCGATCGGCGAACCGGCATAGGTGCCGCCCAGGCCGCCCGGGGCGATGGCGTCCATGTACTCGGCTTTGCCGCAGACACCGGCCAGTGGGAAGCCGCCGGCGATGGATTTGGCGAAGGTGGTCAGGTCAGGCGCAACGCCCATCTGTTCCATGGCGAAGAAGGTACCGGTACGGCCAGCGCCAGTCTGTACTTCGTCGGCGATCAGCAGGATACCGTGCTTGTCGCACAGCTCGCGCAGACGCTTCATCAGCTCTTTCGGCGCTGGCAGGAAGCCGCCTTCACCTTGTACTGGCTCGAGGATGATCGCGGCGATGTCGCGCGGCTCGGCGTCGTTCTTGAAGATACGCTCGACCGAAGCAATGGCGTCGTCAACGCTGATACCGTGCAGCTCGCTCGGGAACAGGGCGCGGAAGATGCCACCTGGCATCAGGCCCATGCCAGCGGAGTACGGCACGACTTTACCGGTCAGGCCCAGGGTCATCATGGTGCGGCCATGGTAGCCGCCGGTGAAGGCGATGACGCCAGCACGGCCAGTGGCGGCGCGGGCGATCTTGACGGCGTTCTCGACAGCTTCGGAACCGGTGGACACCAGCAGGGTTTTCTTGGCGAAGTCACCTGGAACCAGTTTGTTGATCTTTTCGCACAGCTCTACATAGGGCTCGTACGCCAGGACCTGGAAGCAGGTGTGGCTGACCTTGGTCAGCTGCTCTTGCACGGCCGCGACCACTTTCGGGTGCAGGTGGCCGGTGTTCAGTACGGCGATGCCGCCAGCGAAGTCGATCAGTTCGCGGCCTTCAACGTCGATCACGGTCGAGTTCTTCGCGCTTTCGACGAAGATCGGGTGGATCTGGCCAACGCCACGTGGGACGGCGGCTACACGACGTTGCATCAAGGATTCGTTGGTCTTGCTCATAATGCCCTCATTCGCGCCGACTCTGACGGCGCTCTTATTCGGGGGTGGCTGGCGCTGCCCGCGATCAGTATTCGTTGATCGACTGTCGCGAACGGCCTGGCCACCAGGTACTGCAGTGTCAAAAAGACCAGCGAGGCGTCGCTCTCGCGCCCCGCTGGCAGAGGTAAAGCCTTTACATCAAATGCTGATGCACAGGTATTTGATTTCGAGGTAGTCCTCGATACCGTACTTGGAACCTTCGCGACCCAGGCCGGAAGCCTTGATGCCGCCGAACGGCGCCACTTCGTTGGAGATCAGGCCGGTGTTGATACCCACCATGCCGTATTCCAGGGCCTCGGCAACACGGAACACGCGGCTCATGTCACGGGCGTAGAAGTACGAAGCCAGACCGAACTCGGTGTCGTTGGACATGGCGATGACTTCGGCTTCGTCTTTGAAGCGGAACAGCGGCGCCAGCGGGCCGAAGGTTTCTTCCTTGGCGACGGCAGCGGTCTTCGGTACGTCGACCAGGATGGTCGGTTCGAAGAAGTTGCCTTCGATGATCTTGCCGCCCGCCAACACCTTGGCACCTTTGCCAACGGCGTCTTCGATGTGCTCCTGGACCTTGGCGACAGCCTTGCCATCGATCAGCGGGCCAGTGGTGGTGCCTTCTTCCAGGCCATTACCGATCTTGAGCTTGGCGACAGCGGCAGCCAGCTTCTGGGCGAACGCGTCGTAGACACCGTCCTGCACGTAGATACGGTTGGCGCAGACGCAGGTCTGCCCGTTGTTGCGGTACTTGGAGATGATCGCGCCCTCGACCGCCTTGTCCAGGTCGGCATCGTCGAACACGATGAACGGGGCGTTGCCACCCAGCTCCAGGGAAACCTTCTTGATGTCCTTGGCGCATTCTTCCATCAGCTGGCGACCGATTTCGGTCGAGCCGGTGAAGGAGAGCTTGCGTACCAGGGAGTTGCCGGTCAGCTCGCCGCCGACTTCGCCAGCGCTGCCGGTCACGACGCTCAGCACGCCAGCCGGGATGCCGGCACGGTTGGCCAGCTCGACCAGGGCCAGGGCGGAGTACGGGGTTTGCGAAGCAGGCTTGAGCACCATAGTGCAGCCAGCGGCCAGGGCCGGGCCGGCTTTACGGGTGATCATCGCGGCCGGGAAGTTCCACGGGGTAATCGCGGCGGTGACACCGATCGGCTGCTTGATGACGATCAGACGCTTGTCCGGCTGGTGGCCCGGAATGGTGTCGCCGTACACGCGCTTGGCTTCTTCGGCGAACCACTCGATGAACGAGGCGGCGTAGGCGATTTCGCCCTTGGCTTCGGCCAGTGGCTTGCCTTGTTCGGTGGTCATCAGGCGAGCCAGGTCGTCCTGGTTCTCGATCATCAGTTCGAACCAGCGGCGCAGCTTGGCCGAGCGCTCTTTGGCGGTCAGTGCACGCCAGGCCGGCAGGGCCTTGTCGGCGGCTTCGATGGCGCGGCGAGTTTCCGCGGTGCCCATCTTCGGCACGGTACCGATGACTTCACCAGTGGCCGGATTGGTCACCTTGATGGTCTGGCCGCTGTCCGCGTCCAGCCATTCACCATTGATGAAGGCCTGTTGGCGGAACAACTGAGCGTCTTTGAGCTGCATGTCGGCTTCCCGAATTGTTGATTGTTGAAAAGCGCGCCCGTGGCACGGAGCGTTTGAAATCTCAAACGAATGCTAAGCGGGTGCTGGGGTGTTGGACAATAGGCTGTTCGAAAAAAAGAACGAACGGTTGAACACCCCGTCTGGAATTTCACGGTGCAACCTCCGCCAAGCCGGCCCCTGCAGGTACAGCGTGGTGCCGGACGACTGGGGGAAAAATGGCCACAGATCAAGGCGATGGACGTCATCGACACAGATGGGTATTATGCGTGCGCGTTGCACTCGTAGCTCAGCTGGATAGAGTACTGCCCTCCGAAGGCAGGGGTCGTGGGTTCGAATCCCGCCGAGTGCGCCATATCAAAAGCCCTGGGATCACTCCCGGGGCTTTTTCGTTCTGGCCGCCTGACAGGCCACTCGCGAATGAGCCCGGCCGAAAACAGGCGCGCCGCGTCATGACGTTTTTCAATCGCCTCCATGCCGTTTCCTGCATTGCCGTGCAAGCCTTCGTACCGGATGCTTTATTTACTCGGACAGATCGCTTTTTCCACCCGCAGAGGCCTGTATGAAGAACGTCGAACAAATCCTCAAGACCAAGTCCCAGCATCAGACCGTCTACACCATCGGCCCTGACGACTCGGTGCTCGACGCCCTGAAGTTGCTGGCAGAAAAGAATGTCGGCGCACTGCCCGTGGTGGAGAACGACAAAGTGGTGGGGATCGTCAGCGAGCGTGACTATGCCCGCAAGCTGGTGCTCAAGGGCCGCTCTTCGGCTGCCACGCCGGTGCGCGACATCATGAGCGCGCCGGTGGTCACGGTGGAGCCCAAGCAGAACCTCGAGTACTGCATGAACCTGATGACCGACCGGCACCTGCGGCACTTGCCCGTGGTCAGCAATGATGAACTGCTGGGCTTGTTGTCGATCGGTGACCTGGTCAAGGAAACCATCGCCGAACAGGCCAACCTGATCAAGCAGCTGGAGCAATACATCCGCGGCGAATGATCGCCTTGGTATTCAATGGTAAGCGCGCTCCAGTTCGTCCAGCTGATGGTCGAAACTGCGCAGGCGCGCCGACCAGGTGTACACCAGCACTTCAAGATCCCGATTCAGCACTGCCGTGTTGCCATGGCCCGTGCTAGACGGCTCGCACAGATCCAGCTGATAACGCTCGCGGGCCATGGCCGTCGCCACGCTGGACAGGTCACGGGCATTGGCAAGCCAGCGGTGATGATGGTCGTGCACTTCGCGGTCGAGCGCCCGGCATTGGCGCTTGAGCGCATCCAGGCTCTGCTCCAGTGGCGTCCCCTTGAGTTCGCCCATGACCTCTTCGAAGGTACGCCCGGAGTGCCAGTAGCTACCCCAGAAATAGCGGTCGAACACAGTCTCGACACGGCGCAGCGCAACCTTGGTGTTCCAGATGGTCAACAACGTTCGCCCCTGAACCACCTCGCGCTTGTTCAGGTGCAACTGCTGCCAGGCGATCCAGGCCAGTCCCATCAGGGCAACCGCCGCGGTCACCGCAGCGGCGGCATAGAGGAACTGCACCGCCTGGTTCATCTGCTGGGTATGGCGGATGCCGTAGAAATAACCGGCCGTCAGTGTGCCCAGGATCGTCACGGAGCACCAGAAGCCTGGCGCGTAGGGATCTTTCATTGCGCTATCCCCTCTTGTTTTTCCTGAGCATAGCAACGGCCAAATCACTCATCAGGTGCCGCTCGGCGCTTTATTTACGAGGGCGACGTAAGGCCTCGTTCAACTGGTCGAAAGGGACCGCCCAATCGGCATCTTCGATGATGCTGTCCTGCAGGAAAGCCCGCTGGGCGTCGGTCCAGAACGGTGCATCCACCAGTTTTATCTCATTCTTCAAGGGCGAATGGCTGGCGATGAACTGGTCGATGCTCACGGCATCGTCCGGCAGACCCAGTTGCTTGAACAATTCCGCGAATGGATGGATCGGTGCTTCCATGATTCCTCCTCATGCGCCGGGCAGACCGTCCACGACGCCGGCCCGGCATTGGTTTGAGAACATCAGCACAGCTCGCGCACTTCGGCGCTCGGCACGAGCTTGAGGTATTGCTCCATGCTCATGTGGATCAGGTGATCGTGATCGCCTGCTTCGAGGTAGACATCGCCTTGACGGGTGATGTTGGGGTCCAAGAGCATTTTTATAGCGTAGGCATCGCCCACCGCAGGCACGGCGCCTCGCTCGCAATCGACGAAGAGGCTCGGTAGCCCGCTCTCGCGGGTAAGTTGCCAGTCACCGGACATGCGTACCTTGCTCATGTCCAAATGGCGGTTGGCCGGTAGCACCGCCATGATGTAGTTGCCATGACGGTCATCAAGCATCACCGACTTGGCAACCCGTTCCGCGGGTACACCGGCCGTGCGTGCCGATTCCAGGCTCGTGGCGGAGTGTGGATGGGGAATGATGTCGTAATCGCAGTTGGCCTGGTCCAGGCGCTGCTGCAGGGTCTTGGCCATACGCATGATGCACCTCCGGTTCGCCCCCCAAGTCTCTGTCAGGAGCGGCCTTACGTCGCGACGAGCTGAAGATCAGCTTCGAAATACCTTGGTGACGCGGCCCCTAATCTCCAAGTTTAGGCCTTACCCCAACAGGCACGACTAAACTTCATTTACAGAGGTGGACGAGGTGACGACAGGTGATCAGGTGCTGCGTGCGCTGGCTATGTCTGTTACTGATGCTCGGCACCTTCCAGAGCGGCCTTGCCGCGCCCGCTCCAGTCTGGCTGCTGAGCATCGACGATGCCATCGGCCCGGCCAGCGCCGATTACCTGATTCGCAGCCTTGAACAAGCCCATGAGCAAGGCGCGCAGTTGGTGGTCATCCGCATGGATACCCCTGGCGGCCTGGACAGCGCGATGCGCCAGATGATCAAGGCTATTCTCGCGAGCCCTGTCCCTGTGGCCAGTTACGTGGCCCCCAGCGGCGCCCGCGCCGCCAGTGCTGGTACCTAC
This sequence comes from Pseudomonas taiwanensis DSM 21245, assembly GCF_000425785.1. Taxonomy (GTDB): domain Bacteria; phylum Pseudomonadota; class Gammaproteobacteria; order Pseudomonadales; family Pseudomonadaceae; genus Aquipseudomonas; species Aquipseudomonas taiwanensis. The sequence goes on along the minus strand of NZ_KE384450.1, from coordinate 69,549 downwards.
ATCCTGTATGCCAGCCATGTGGCAGCCATGGCCCCGGGAACCAACCTTGGCGCCGCAACGCCGGTGCAAATCGGCGCGCCGCCAGGTACCCCCAAGGATGACAAGGCCAAACCCAGTGGTGACGAAGACGCTCTTGCACGCAAGCAGGTCAATGACGCCGCGGCCTACATTCGAGGCCTGGCGCAATTGCGTGGACGCAATGCGACCTGGGCGGAGCAGGCCGTGCGCGAGGCCGTCAGCTTGTCGGCCAGTGAAGCGCTGCGTCTGAAGGTGGTCGACCTGGTCGCCAGTGACCTGCCCGATCTGCTGCGTCAGCTCGATGGCAAGACACTTACGGCTGCTGACCAGCCACGCCCGTTGCAAACCGATGGAGCTCGCGTTGTCGAGCACTTGCCGGACTGGCGCACCCGGCTGCTCGCGGTCATCACCAACCCGAGCGTAGCGCTCATTCTGATCATGATCGGTGTGTACGGCTTGCTGTTCGAGTTCATGAACCCCGGCTCGGGGGTAGGCGGAGTGGTGGGAGGGATATGTCTGCTACTGGCGCTGTATGCCCTGCAGCTGCTACCGGTGAGCTATGCGGGGGTGGCGCTGATCCTGCTCGGCCTTGCGTTCATGATCGCCGAAGCGTTCCTACCCAGTTTCGGCGTGGTCGGTTTTGGCGGCATCGTCGCCTTTGTCGTCGGCGCTGTGATCCTGATGGATACCGACGCCCCTGGCTTCGGCATACCGTTGGCGTTGATCGTCACGCTCGCAGTGGCTTCGGCACTGCTGCTCGGCGGCGTGGTGGGCATGGCCCTCAGGGCGCGACGACGGGCGCTGGTCAGCGGTGATGCCGGCCTGGTCGGCAGCCTGGTGAAGGTTACCCAAGTGATGGCGGACAACCCGTTCTGCGGCTCGGTACAGGCCCAGGGCGAACAATGGCAAGTCCAGTGCAAGACACCGCTGCAAGTCGGCCAGTCCGTCCGGGTGATGGCCCGTCACGGTGTCATGCTGGATGTGAGCGCTGCAGCACCCGGGGCGCAAGGGGAATGATGATGTTCATGCAATTGGGCTTCGGTGCCCTGCTGATGTTGCTGGCGGTTTTGCTGCTCTCGGCGTTTCGCATCCTGCGCGAGTATGAGCGTGGTGTGGTGTTTCAGCTGGGGCGCTTCTGGCAGGTCAAAGGGCCTGGACTGATCCTGTTGATTCCAGTGATACAACAGATGGTCAGGGTCGACTTGCGCACGGTGGTACTCGACGTTCCACCGCAAGACGTGATCACCCGCGACAACGTCTCGGTCAAGGTAAACGCCGTGCTGTACTTCCGCGTACTGGACCCGCAAAAGGCGATCATCCAGGTGGAGGATTTCCTCGTCGCCACCAGCCAGCTGGCCCAGACCACCCTGCGCGCTGTGCTCGGTAAACATGAGCTCGATGAGTTGCTGGCCGAGCGCGAGCAACTCAACTCGGACATTCGCCAAGTGCTGGACGCGCAAACCGATGCCTGGGGCATCAAGGTAGCCAACGTCGAGATCAAGCATGTCGACCTGAACGAGTCGATGGTCCGGGCCATTGCCCGCCAGGCCGAGGCCGAGCGTGAGCGGCGGGCCAAGGTGATCCATGCCGAAGGGGAGTTGCAGGCTTCGGAAAAACTGATGCAGGCCGCGCAGATGCTCAGCAAGGAGCCAGGGGCCATGCAACTGCGCTACATGCAGACCCTGGGGACGATTGCTGGAGACAAGAGCTCGACCATCGTCTTCCCCTTGCCGCTGGACCTGCTCAAGGGGTTGATGGACCGGCAGAAATAGACACGGTCGAGTCGCGGGTCGGTGCAAGGAGATGGGCTGCACGGCAGCCCACGCTCAATCAGAGCGGCGCACGACGCAAGGTGGCCAGGAAAGTCGCCGCGCCGATGAACAACCCGGCAAAGGTGCGGTTCAGGCGCTTCTGTTGCTTCGGCGTACGCAGCAGGCGCAACACCCGCGAAGCCAATCCGGTGTATCCGGCCATCACCAGCATGTCGACGGTGACCATCGTTATGGTGATCGCCACATACTGCGGCAGCAGCGGCGCGTGCGGATTGATGAACTGCGGCAGTACCGCCAGCATGAACACCAGTGCCTTGGGGTTGCTGACGTTCACCAGAAAACCACGGAACACCAGGCTCAGCGGCTTACCGATGGGGCGCACTCCCGACTCGTCGGACATGTCCATCGGCAACGCCTGCCATTGCCGATAGGCCAGGTAGACAAGGTAGAACACGCCAAACCACTTGATGACCTGGAAGGCGGTGGCAGAGGCGGCAAGGATGGCGCCGACACCGGCGGCAATGATGGCGATCTGCATGATCAGGCCCAGTTGCAGGCCCAGGGCATTCCAGTAACCGCGCCAGAAACCGTACTGCAGCCCACTGGACATGGAGGCGATCGCCCCCGCACCCGGCGACAGGCTGATGACCCAGCACGCGGCAAAGAAGCCCAACCACACTTCCATCGACATCACACACCTCGCTCGAACATTTGTTGCAAAACATTAAGCTAAGGTGTTGGCGAAAAAATAACCAGTGCTTTCTGAAGGATTTGTATCGCCGGAACACAACGACACGGCCGCCTCGGACAACTCAGTCCGCCTCGACCGAAGCGTCTTGCTGGAGGGACTGCACCTCGGTTCCCCGCCAGCGACGTACCGACTTCTGGAAGAACTGACTATTGGGTACCTGCACCAGCGCACCACCGGCCTCGGGCATTTCCATCAGCGTGGTGAACAGCAGGTTGATAGCGATCACCCGACCTTTGACGCCAGGTTTGTCGAGGGTATCGACCAGTTCGACCACATCACCGATGCGAAACGGCCCGACGGTGAAGATCAACACCGCACACAGCAGGTTGGACAACACGCTCCACATGGCGAAGAACGCCACCGCAGCGACGGCGACGAAGCCGGACAACGCCGTCCACAACACCGTCGCCGATACCCCCATGCGCTCCAGCACGAACAGCAGTGCACTGCCCATGATCAGCCAGCGCAGACCACCACGCACAGGCATCAGCAGCTCCGGCGGCAAGGGGTAACGCTGGCCCAGGCGGCTGAGGCCACGGGCCACGATACGCTGAAGGACGAACGCTACGACCAGAATCAGCAGTATCTGCAGCCCAAGCCAGAAGGTATCCATCCATTGCCCCGGCAACAGCGAGCGCAGCTCCTCCATCAGGACAGCGCCTCGAGTTCGGCCTGCATGCTTTCCAGAGTCTCCAGGGCTTCCATCCAGGCTTCCTCCAGCTCGCCTTCGCGCTGCTTGAGCTTGCTCTGACGACCCAGCAGGTCACGCAACTCGTCCTTGCGTGCTGCGTCGTACAGTCCGCCATCGCCTAGCGCGGTCTCAATTTCGGCCAGCTGGCTGTGCACCTGATTGAGCTCGGCCTCGAGCTTCTCGGCCGCACGCTTGTGCGGCGCCAGTTGCTGACGCAGGGCCGCTGCTGCCTGGCGCTGGGCCTTCTTGTCGGTCTTGTCCGGGTTGGCCACCGTGCTGTTGACCGGCGCGCTGCGCTGGCGGTAATCGACCAGCCAGCGGCTGTAGTCGTCCAGATCGCCATCGAAGGTGTCGACCTTGCCATCGGCCACCAGCAGGAAATCGTTGGTGGTGCTCTTGAGCAGGTGACGGTCGTGGGAGACCACTACCACGGCACCGGCGAACTCCTGCAGCGCCATGGTCAGAGCCAGGCGCATTTCCAGGTCGAGGTGGTTGGTCGGTTCGTCGAGCAACAACAGGTTCGGGCGTTCCCAGGCGATCAGGGCCAGGGCCAGGCGCGCCTTCTCGCCACCGGAGAAATTCACCACCGGCTCGTCGACACGGTCGCCATGGAAGTCGAAGCCGCCAAGGAAGTCGCGCAACGTCTGCTCGCGCTCGGTCGGGGCAATCCGCTGCAGGTGAAGCAGCGGGCTGGCCTTGTCGTCGAGGGAGTCGAGTTGGTGCTGGGCGAAGTAGCCGACGGCCAGGTTTTCGCCGCGCACCAGGCGCCCGCCCAATGGCTGCAACTCACCGGCGAGGTTCTTGATCAAGGTCGACTTACCGGCACCGTTAGGGCCGAGCAGACCGATGCGGGCACCCGGCGCCAGTTGCAGCTTGACCTTTTCCAGGATCGCCTTGTCGCCGTAGCCCAGACGCCCTTCGGACAGGTCCAGCAACGGACTGGAGATTTTCTCCGACTCGCGGAAGACGAAGTCGAACGGCGAATCGACATGTGCCGCCGACAGCTCTTCCATGCGCTCCAGGGCCTTGATCCGGCTCTGCGCCTGGCGAGCCTTGGTGGCCTGGGCCTTGAAACGAGCGATGTACTTCTCCATGTGCGCACGCTGGGCCTGTTGCTTCTCATAGGCCTGCTGCTGCTGCGCCAGGCGTTCGGCACGGGTGCGCTCGAAAGCCGTGTAGCCGCCCTTGTACAGGTTGAGCTTGCGCTGCTCGACATGCAGAACGTGATCGACCACGGCGTCGAGGAAATCGCGGTCATGGGAAATCAGCAATAGTGTGCCGGGGTAACCTTTGAGCCAGTCCTCCAGCCACAGGATCGCATCGAGGTCCAGGTGGTTGGTCGGTTCGTCGAGCAGCAACAGGTCGGATGGGCACATCAGTGCCTGGGCCAGGTTGAGGCGCATCCGCCAGCCACCAGAGAAATCACCTACGCGGCGGTCCATCTGCTCGTTGGTGAACCCCAGGCCGGCAAGCAGCTTGCGCGCACGGGCATCGGCGGTATAGCCGTCGGCGCTGTCCAGCTCACTGTGCAGGCGCGCCAGCGCGGTGCCGTCGTGGGCAGCCTCGGCGGCGGCGAGTTCAGCCTGGACCTTGCGCAGGCGGACATCGCCATCGAGCACATAGTCCACGGCAACCCGGTCGAGGGTATCGACCTCCTGGCGCATGTGGGCTATGCGCCAGTCGCCCGGCAGCTGGCAGTCACCGGCATCGGGCGATAGCTCACCGCGCAGCAGGGCGAACAGGCTGGATTTTCCGGCACCGTTGGCGCCGATCAGGCCGGCCTTGTGACCGGCGTGCAGGGTCATCTCGGCGCCTTCTAGCAAGCGCTGCGGACCACGCTGTAAAGTGAGGTTGGATAGTCTGATCATGATGGTCGCGGAGTCTACCAGCTTCCTCGGCCCGTGGCGTGAGTGGAATCATGTACACCGACCTATGGAATCACGCCCTCGCTTTGTACGCCCGGCCTGGTGTGGAACAGGCCTGCCTGGCACTGCAAGCGTCAGGGGCCGATGTCTGCCTGTTGCTGTGTGGCACCTGGCTGCAAATACGTGGAGTGGCAGCCAGTCGCGCGCGCGTGGGTGCCTTGCGTGAATTGGCCGCCCCCTGGCAACGCGAGGTAGTGGCCCCACTGCGCCACCTTCGCCAGCAATGGCGTGAAGCGGCGACGAGCGACCCGCAGTTGCTGGCGCTGCGCGAACAGGTCAAGGGGCTGGAACTGCAGGCAGAGAAGGCGCTGCTCGAACGCTTGCAGCAGCGTTCGCAACAATGGCCCGCGGACGCTGGTGAGCGTACGGAGGATTGGCTGGCCCTGCTCGTGCCGGACCAGGCCCGAAGCCACGACGCGCTGGTTCGATTGCGCGTCGCGGCCGCAGGGACTCAGGACGCCGAGGACGGCGCCTGAACAGCAGTACTCACAGGTGCCGGCGATGGGGCGGGAGCGGCCGAATTGGTCGCGGGTGCGGGTGAGGCCGGCTTGGCTTCAGGTGCCTGGCTGACGGCTGGCTTGGCTGGCGCCTTGGCAGCAGTTGGCTTGGCGGTAGCAGCTTTGACGGGAGCTTTGGCAGCGGCTGGCTTGGCAGCAGTGGCTTTGGCTGGCGCCTTGGTAGCCGCCGGCTTGGCAGCAGTTGCCTTGGCGGGGGCTTTCGCAGCAGCTGGCTTGGTAGCAGTCGCCTTGGCTGGAGCTTTCGCAGCAGCTGGCTTGGCAGCAGCAGTCTTGGCTGGGGCTTTCGCAGCAGCTGGCTTGGCAGCAGCAGCCTTGGCGGGGGCTTTCGCAGCGGCGGGCTTGGCAGCAGCAGCCTTGGCGGGGGCTTTCGCAGCGGCGGGCTTGGCAGCAGCAGCCTTGGCGGGGGCTTTCGCAGCGGCGGGCTTGGCAGCAGCAGTCCTGGCTGGGGCTTTCGCAGCGGCGGGCTTGGCGGCAGCTGTCTTGGCTGGAGCTTTCGAAGCAGTTGGCTTGGCGGCAGCAGTCTTGGCTGGAGCTTTCGCAGCAGCTGGCTTGGCGGCAGCAGTCCTGGCTGGGGTTTTCGCAGCAGCCGCTTTGGCAGGAGATTTGGCAGCGGCTGGTTTAGCGGCAGCCTTCGCCGGCGCCTTGGCAACCGCAGGCTTGGCTTTAGTGGCCACTGCACGCTGGTCGAGCGCCTTGCTCACGGCTTCACGAACCTTGCCAACACCCTGGGCCAGTTTCAGGCTTTCCTGAGCATCGCGCTTGAGTTGTTGGATATAAGTACGTGTCTGCGATTGACGGTCTTTGAGCGAATCGAGCAACTCTTCAAGTTCGCCAATGGCTTTGTGCGCTTTGCTCTGGGCCTTGGCTTTGCCTGCCTTGGCCGCGTCCTGCAACTTCAGGCGACCGTTATGCAGTTTTTCCTGGGCCTTTACGCGTTGTTTTTCCAACTTGGCCAGCAGTTTCTCAGCATCCGCCAGCGCTTGGGAGCAGGCGTCTTCCAAATGTTCGAGCAGGCTGCCCGAAAGTTGCTGGAGCAGGTGCAACGGCGTACTGACTGGCTTCTTCTTAGCCGACATGGTTTACCTCCTGGCTGACGAGATTGCGGCTCATACTATGCTTCTGCTGCTACCGCCGCTAGGGCATGTTGACAGTATCGATGGCGCCGCGTTGCATGCCTGGGCAAAGTTGTTATCTTGCAGCTCCGTGCAAGTGTAGTTGCTTAATAAATCGTTGCTGATATTTACACATCCATCGACAACAGGGCTGGCATACTTCCCCGCTCATTGGAGCAGGAGTTGAGCATGTCTCGTCATCTTTTATTCGGCCTTTGCCTTCTGGCCACCGCTGCCCTGGCCAACCCTGACACCCCTCCTGCCAACGACCAGGATCTCGCCTACAGCCTTGGCGCCAGCCTGGGTGAGCGCTTGCGCCAGGAAATGCCCGGGTTGCAGCTGGATGCCCTGATCGAAGGCCTGCGCCAGTCCTATCAAGGCCAGCCGCTGAAGCTCGACAAAGCGCGGATGCAGGCCATCCTCCAGCAGCATGAAGAACAGGCAGGCAGCGCCGTCGAGCAGGCTGAAGCGGACAAACTGCAGGCAGTGGAAACGCGCTTCATGGCCAACGAACGGGCACGCGCTGGCGTGCACGAGTTGCCAGAAGGCGTGCTCTACAGTGAATTGCAAAGCGGTACAGGCGCTCAACCCAAGGCCGGGGGCAAGGTACAGGTGCGTTACGTAGGCCGATTGCCGGATGGCTCTGTGTTCGACCAGAACCAGCAGCCGCAATGGTTCAGCCTGGACTCGGTGATCGAAGGCTGGCAGGTGGCATTACCGCACATGAAGACAGGTGCGAAATGGCGCTTGGTGATCCCTTCGGCAAAAGCTTACGGTGCCGAGGGCGCAGGTGATCTGATTGCGCCCTACACACCACTGGTGTTCGAAATCGAGTTGCTGTCGGTGGCTAACTGATCCAGGCCATCAGGCCTGGACAACATCCTCTTGGCTGTGCGCGTTATGCAGCACTTCGATCAGGCAGTCTTCGAGTTCGAAGCGCTCGTGCAACAGGCTGCCCAGCTTGCCCAGTTTCTCGGCAAAGCGCTCGGTGTCCTTGCACTCGCCCTTTTCGCAGTGGTCGTTGAAGGCGATGGCGATCTGAGTGATGTCGTTGATCCGCGGGTTGATTTCTTCGGCGAGCTTCAGCGCTTTCTCATCACCGAAGGCCTTCGCCTCGCTGACCAGTTGCTCACACACTTCGAAGTGCCACGCCGAAACGTAATCGACCAGGATCGCGCAGAAATCGCGGTTCTTGTCCTTGTCGGCAAAAGCTGGCTTGACGTCCCGCAAATTGCGGAAAGCCTGCACCAGGTCCTGGCGCTCTTTCAGCCAGCGGTCGATCAGCTTGTGAACCCCACCCCAGCGTTCCTGAGCGTTCTGACAACTATCGAGCATGGCGTTCTCATCCCTTCTGGGTAGATGCCGCTGCACCTCGCACCACGACCGTGCAGCACAAAGGTGACATCAGCAGGACGGCATCGAGCAGTTGTGTTTTCGGTATGCGTGCTGGGAGATTATTCCCGCGCGTGCTGAGCTTCAAGGTACGCAGCGGACAAAGTTCATACAAGTGTTTAATACCCTTTCTCAGCACCATTGGTCGCGCTGCAGGGTCGGCCTTGCTCTGGATCAAGCTTTGCTCAGTGTGCGGAAACGATACGCCAGCAGGCAGCTCAAGGGCAGCGCCGCCAGGAGCAGGAAGGCCAAGAGGCTCCATTCTGGCAGCGTCAGCTCGAGAAAACTCCAAGTCAGCGAGTTGCAGTCAGGGCCTCCCAGCAGCAACTGCCGTGCAGCCTCGCTCCAGGACCGCTCCAGCACCTGCAGGAACGGCAGCGGGCAACCGTGCACCGTCTCATCACCTTGCAACCAGACATGCCGCCCGGCGAGCAAGGCCCCGCTGCCAGCGAAAGCGAGCATCGCCCGTGAGTAGCGAAGCTGCCCCGATGGCCCAGGGAAATGCAACACCGCGCAGAGGCCCGCGAGCGAATAGAGGCCAAGCAGCAGACGCTGGCTGAAGCACAGCGGGCAAGGAACCAGCCCAAGCGCGTGCTCCAGATGGAAAGACGCCAGCAGCACGGCCAACGATGCAAGGCATGCAGGAACGAAATAGGTGCGCAAACGGGCCGGCAGCATGGGCAGTGAGAGTCCCAGGGTCAGTGACATGGCCTGAAACGGTAGAGGAAACGCGCGCTTTGTTTCAAGGCGCTACAGGCGTGACAAGTCGCTGAATAGCAGAGAATTTTCCAGTCGTGCAGTAGGAAAACTCCGAAGAAATGGACTGCAGAACCAGCTTACAGAAGAAGATAAGTTACCCGGCCCGTGAACCCGCGCCTTGGCGCGGGCCCATGGGGCGGTCAAGCGCGAACGCTCTCCGGCAGCGGCAAGGCCAAGAGGCGCTCGTCCAACAGACCCAAGCCTTCCTGGAACAGCTGATTGCTGCGCTCGGTTTCACCCAGGCCTGCCAATAGACGGGCCAGTTCAGCACAGGCTTCAGGGTTGCGCTCCATCCGCAGGCTGCTCTCCAGGTAATCGCGCGCCTTGCCCCAGAGGCGGTTCTGCAAGCTCAGGCGCCCCAATGTCAGCAACAAGCTTGGGTCTTGTGGATGGGCCTTGAGCCAGCCCTCGGCAGTTTGCAGCTGCCGCGCGGGGTCATCGCCACGTACCAGCCCGTAGAGGCGGGCCAGGTGGCTTTCGTATTCGCGCTTCAGAGCGTTGCGCAGCACCTGCTCGGCTTCACCCTGGGCGCCCACCTGCCGCAGTTGCTCGGCGTAGGCCAGCACCAACTGCGGCTCCTGACGCTGTGCCGAGGTCAGTTGCTGCCAGGCCCGTTCCAGTGACTGGCGCGCGCTGCCTGGATCTTCACCGCGGGTCGCTGCCAGGCTCAGGTTCTGGCCCCAGGCGCGTTGCTCCAGCGCGGCGAGTTCATCGGCGGGCAGCACCTTGCCCTTGCGCAACTCAGGCAGCAGACGGATCAGCGCCGACCAGTCGCCACGCTCGAGATACAGGCGTTGCAGCAAACGCAGCACCTGGCCGTTGTGCGGGTGGCGCTCGTGCATCGCCAGCAGGGTTTCCAGGGCGCCATCACTGTCGCCACGGTCCATCTGCAGCTGGGCATGGGTCAAGGCCACCGCCAACTCAGCCTGGGGCTGACGCTCAAGAGCGCGCTCCAGCAGGTTGTCGCTGTCTTCCGTACGCCCAAGCTCGTTGGCGGCGCGGGCAGCGCCGAGGTAGTACAGCAAAGGCTGGCGCTCGGCCTCGGCGGCTCGATGCAGGTGACGCTGCGCACTGGCCCAGCGTCCCTCGGCGAGGTCGAGTTGACCCTGTTCGACCGCCAGGCGGATACGCCGACTACGATTGCGCCGCGACCATGGGTTGACTACACCGGAAGACGTCAGCACCAGGCCAACCAGGTAACGCAGCAACCACAGCAGCGCAACGATCACGAGCAATGCTGCCAAAGCCGCCCAGAGCCCCGATTGATAGCGGAAGCTGCCGTAGGAGATCAGCACATAGCCGCTGTGCTTGGCGACAGCAATGCCCAGCGCTGCTGCGACCACGATGGCCAGCACCGCCAGCAAGTAGACGCGCTTCATGGTTTGCCCCCTTCAGCCTCGGCGGGCAGATGGCGGCGCTGGATGTAGGCCTGCACGGCAGCAAGGCTTTCACTCAGGTCAGGGGTAACGACCGAGACCGGCTGTGCGGCCAGTTCATTGAGGCTTTCGAGCATCGCCTTGCTTTGTGGGTTGTCGGCATTGAAGTTGGCCAGCAGCACGCTGCGAGCATCGTCCAGAGCCTGGTCGTACACCTTGGCCTCGCCGTTGAGCGCCGCCCATTGGGCCTGCTCGATGGTCAGGCTCAGGGCCAGGCGAAGCTGGTTGAGCGACTGCCCGGCCAGCAAGGGCCGCACATTTTCATCGGCGTTGAAGTCGATCTGGAAATACTTGGATATCTCTGCCCACCACTGCGACCAGCGACTGGCGCCATCGCCGTCGGAGGTCAAGGCGCCCAGCGCATCGGCGTTGCTATCGAATTCTGGGGACTGGGCACTGAGCTGCTGCACCAGTTCACGTTGGGCGGCAAGCTTGAGGAATAGCCCGGTGCGGTCCGGCTGCTGGGTGCTGTTGAGCGTCGCGAGGCTGCGTGCCAGTTGCTCGCGAGCCGCGAAGGCACCCGGGTCGCTCTGCTCGCGGAGGATTTCGTCGGCCCCTTCGACCAGGGCCTTGGCGCTGGTGATGTCCTGCAACGCCGACAGACGCAGGGTAGCCAGACGCAGCAGGTGCTCGGCCTCGGCCAGGCGCCATTCCTTGCGGCTCTCACCGAGCACGGTCTCCAGACGCTGACTCAGGCGCTGCTGATCACTTTGCAGCTGGGCCACCAGACGACGGCGGTCTTCCAACTCGCTGGCTGCCGGCAGGCTGGCCAGCTGCGCGCTGATCTGCTGCTCGCGCTGCTGCAATGCCTCGGCGCGCAAGGTCAGTGCCTCCAGGTGCTGTCCCTGGCCTTGCTCGCTGCCTTGCAGCTGCCGCACTTGCCAGACACCCCAGCCGCCCACTGCCACACCGGCCGCACCCAGCAGCAGAGCAAGCAGGGCCAGGCCATTACCGGAACGTTTGGTGGGTGTCGTGCTGACAGGATCCGCCGACGCCTGTGCCGACGGTTGATCATTGTTGGACAAGACAGTTTCGCTCACGTATCCATCCTTTGCATGGGGGCGCATCGCTCTGAGCTTAGCGCCTTAAGAGGCAGGTGCAGCGCTGCGCTGCACGGCTGCCAGCAAGGCCGCGGCACTGGCGCCACGGCAATCCACAACCTGTTGAGCCCCAGCGGCCCTGGCCTGCTCGGCGACTCGGGGGCTTGGCACGAACAGCGGCAGTTGCGCGAGCTTGGCCCAGTCGGCGCCCGCCATTTGCCGCAGATGTTCAAGACCTTGCCCACTGCTGACCATCAGCCCATTGAGGCGTTCCGCTTCGATGCGACGCAGCAACGTGCCCGCCGGATACTCTGGCAGGCATCGACGATACAGTTCCAGATAATCGACACTAGCACCTTGCTCTCCAAGACGCTCGCAGAGCAGTTCGCGACCTCCCTTGCCACGAACGATCAGAACCCGCGGCGCAGACGCCTCGATGGCTTCACGCAATTCAGGGAGCGCCAACAAGGCCTCGCTGTCATCGCCCCGTGGCGGGCAAGTCACGTACGCCCCCGCCTCGCGCAGCACCTGAGCGGTCGCCTCGCCTACCGTGAACCAGCCGCGCTCCGGGAGGGGCAAGCCGACCTCCGCCAACCGTTCGAGCAGCAACCGGGCCGCCGGCTTGCTGACCACGATGATTGCCTGGTAACGGTGCAGATCGGCCAGCAACTGACGTCGACCGTCATCCAGCGCAACTGGCTCGATCGCTAGCAACGGCAGACAACTACTGGCTATTCCTGCGGCAAGCAGGCTCTGCGCCAGTGCCGCGCAGTCCTCTTCGGGCCGGGTCAGCAACAGGCGCCAGGGGCTCACGGGTGACCCGCCTCGCCGTAGACTTCCTTGAGAATTGCCTCGGCACCCTGGCCCAGCAGGTCTTCAGCCACCCGAACACCGAGCGTCTCGGCCTGGGAGCGGGGAGCACGGGCATCGGCCACCAGCAAGGTACCTCCGCTTGGCTGGCCGACCAGCCCGCGCAGCCACAACTGCTCTCCTTCGAGCACCGCGTAGCAGGCAATGGGCACCTGGCAACCGCCATTGAGTCGCTTGTTCAGGGCCCGCTCGGCCACCACGCGGTCAGCGGTGTCGACGTGGTGTAGCGGTGCCAGCAGAGCATGAATCTCGCTGTCGGCGCTGCGGCATTCGATGCCAACCGCGCCCTGGCCGCCTGCCGGCAGGCTGTCATCGACGCTGATGGTCGAGGTGATACGGTCTTCGAAGCCCAGGCGAATCAGACCCGCCGCGGCGAGGATGATCGCGTCGTACTCACCGGCGTCGAGCTTGGCCAGGCGAGTATTGACGTTGCCGCGCAGGAAACGGATCTGAAGGTCAGGACGACGCGCCAGCAATTGCGCCTGACGGCGCAGACTCGAGGTGCCGACGATGCTGCCGGCCGGCAGTGCCTCCAGGCTGGCGAAGGTATTGGAAACGAAGGCATCGCGCGGGTCTTCGCGCTCGCAGATGCAATAAAGGCCCAGGCCCTCGGGGAAATCCATCGGTACATCCTTCATGGAATGCACGGCGATGTCGGCCTCGTTGTCCAGCAAGGCGGTTTCCAGCTCCTTGACGAACAGGCCCTTGCCGCCGATTTTCGCCAAAGGCGCGTCGAGCAGCTTGTCGCCCCGGCTGACCATGGGCACCAGCGTAACCAGCAGACCTGGATGGGCCTGCTCCAGACGGGCTTTGACGTATTCGGCCTGCCACAGGGCCAAGGCACTTTTACGGGTGGCAATGCGGATTTCGCGAGTGGACATGGAACGCCCCGAACCAGAGAAATGCCGCCGATGATAACAGCTCCGCCGGCTTCGCTAGCAGATGCGGGTCAATCGCTCGTCTGGCGCTGCCTGTTGCGGGGCTATCGTCGGCAAGCCGGCTTGGGCGTGGTCGCAGCCGACTTGCCGACGAGACGCGCTTAGAGCGTCTGCATCATCTTGCGCACGCCAGCGACATGGCGGCGGCTGACTGTCAGGGCATCGCCTTCCAGCCCCTTGAGAAACAGCTGGAAGTGCCCTAGCGGCGTGCGTTGCAAGCGCTCGATACGCTCGCGGGCGACCAGCGCGTTGCGGTGAATGCGTACGAACCGCTCGCCGAATTCGTCCTCGAGTGCCTTGAGGGGCTCGTCGAGCAGCACCTCGCCTGCTTCATGACGCAAGGTGACGTACTTGTGGTCGGCAATGAAGTAGATGACCTGGGGTAAAGGGATCAGCTCGATGCCCTTGCGGGTTCGCGCACTGATATGGCTGCGCGGGCCGCCCCCTTCGCTGCCCGGTCGGGTAAGCGCTGCCAACTGGGCGCGGTTGGGCTTTTCGGCCTTGCGCAGCGCCTCGCGCAGCGCCTGGGGCTGAATCGGTTTGGTCACATGGCTGAGCGCGCTGCCCTTGAACGCCTCGCTACCGTATTCATCGTCGCCGGTGCTGAACACCACCGACGGCGGAGCCTCGCGCTCGCACAGGCGGGCGGCCACCTGCAAGCCGTCAAGGCCTGGCATGCCGATGTCCAGCAGGACCACGTCGGGCTTGAGGCTTTCGATCAGGGCCAAGGCCTCCTCGCCGTTGGTGGCGCTGGGCTCCAGCACGGTGTAACCCTCCAGTTCGCCAAGCAGCCGTGTTAGGCGTTCGCGGGCCTGGGGTTCGTCATCAACGATCAGGACATTCATAATTGCGCTGGATTCCTGAGTGAGTCTCGCACAGGTATAGCGTAGACAGGTATGGTTCGAGCGACACTGCGGTCACGCTCTAGACCGGTGCGATGGCCAAAGATTCACTAGGCCGGCATATTCGTTGCCAGTCCTTTGTCCAACTGTAGACGGTCCGTGGAACACTGCCGTTCAATCGTCAAATATCGCTGGCCTCCCCGCCTGCGGGTATTTTCTCGATATTTCTCTCGACCGGCGTCCTACGGCGGCCAGCCCAACCCTGTTATCATCGGCGCCACTTTTTTCGTTCACGCCTTCAATGAGTGAATCCATGAGCACCGACAAGACCAATCAGTCCTGGGGCGGCCGCTTCAGTGAGCCCGTCGACGCCTTCGTCGCCCGTTTCACCGCCTCGGTCGATTTCGACAAGCGCCTGTACCGCCACGACATCATGGGTTCGATCGCCCACGCCACCATGCTGGCGCAGGTCGGCGTCCTCACCGATGCCGAGCGCGATGCCATCGTCGATGGCCTGAAAACCATCCAGGCTGAAATCGAGGCCGGCAACTTCGACTGGCGCGTCGACCTGGAAGACGTGCACATGAACATCGAAGCTCGCCTGACCGATCGTATTGGCATCACCGGCAAGAAGTTGCACACCGGCCGTAGCCGCAACGACCAGGTCGCCACCGACATTCGCCTGTGGCTGCGCGACGAGATCGACCTGATCCTGGCCGAGATCACCCGCCTGCAGCAGGGCTTGCTGGAGCAGGCCGAGCGCGAAGCCGAAACCATCATGCCCGGCTTCACTCATCTGCAGACGGCCCAGCCCGTTACCTTCGGCCACCACCTGCTGGCCTGGTTCGAAATGCTCAGCCGCGACTACGAGCGTCTGGTCGACTGCCGCAAGCGCACCAACCGCATGCCCCTGGGCAGCGCGGCGCTGGCCGGCACCACCTACCCGATCGACCGCGAACTGACCTGCAAGCTGCTGGGCTTCGAGGCCGTGGCCGGCAACTCGCTGGACGGCGTCTCGGACCGCGACTTCGCCATTGAGTTCTGCGCCGCCGCCAGCCTGGCCATGATGCACCTGTCGCGCTTCTCCGAGGAGCTGGTGCTATGGACCAGCGCCCAGTTCCAGTTCATCGACCTGCCCGATCGTTTCTGCACCGGCAGCTCGATCATGCCGCAGAAGAAGAACCCGGACGTGCCGGAACTGGTGCGCGGCAAGAGCGGCCGTGTGTTCGGCGCCCTGACCGGCCTGCTGACCCTGATGAAAGGCCAGCCGCTGGCCTACAACAAGGACAACCAGGAAGACAAAGAGCCGCTGTTCGACGCTGCCGACACCCTGCGCGACTCGCTGCGTGCCTTCGCCGACATGATCCCGGCCATCAAGCCACGCCATGCCATCATGCGCGAGGCGGCGCTGCGCGGCTTCTCCACCGCGACCGACCTGGCGGACTACCTGGTACGCCGCGGCTTGCCGTTCCGTGATTGCCACGAAATCGTGGGCCATGCCGTGAAGTACGGCGTCGACACTGGCAAGGACCTGGCCGAGATGAGCCTGGACGAACTGCGCCAGTTCAGCGACCAGATCGAACAGGACGTGTTCGCCGTGTTGACCCTGGAAGGGTCGGTGAATGCCCGTAACCACATTGGCGGCACCGCACCTGCCCAGGTGCGTGCTGCGGTGGCGCGCGGCAAGGCCCTGCTGGCTTCGCGCTAAGGCACTCGATCGCTGGCAAGCCGGCTCCTACAGTGGATGTGCGACCTGTAGAAGCCGGCTTGCCGGCGATTGCTTTCAGCGCTTACCGCTGCGCACCATCTCCCTGAACGCCGGCATCGCCGCCTCCTTGTCCGCCACGATCCGCGCCATGTGCGGGTTCTCATTCATTTGACCCAGCAACGCCTTCGCCTGCGGGAAGTCCGCCAGGAAGTCGATGCCCAGCACCTTCTTGCCCACGGCACAAGCCAGGTCCACCGAGAAGCAGAACATCAGGTCGGCGATGGTCATCTGCTCGCCCGCGACATAGGGCGCGAAACGCCCGTTGCGCTTGAGTGTGGCGAACCCCGCCAGCAGATCGGCGCGCGCACGCTCCTTGATCAATGGCTCGACCGCCATACCGAAGAACGACTCGGCATAGCAGGTACGCGCGGGCAACTCTATATACAGCTCGATTTCCTTGAGCAGCTCACGCACCTTGGCCTGGGCAAACGCATCGGCAGGCAGCAATGGCTTACCGCCCTGCGTCTGCTCGATGTAGTCCAGGATGACGCTGGTTTCGCTCAGGAAACCGTGCTCAGTCTCCAGCACCGGCACCTTGCCACGCGGGCTGATGGCCAAGGCATTGGGCAGCTGGCCGCCGAAGAACGGCACCTCTTCGAAGGGGATTTCTTTCTCCAGCAGCGCCAGCTTGACCATGTTGTAGTAGTTGCTGACCGAGAATCCATGAAGCTTGAGCATTGGTTGACAGCCTCCAGGCCGTGTGGGGTTGGCCCGGCTTTTATAGACTGAACAGCCAGGCATGACCAGCCAAGGCGTGGCAAACTGTACGCCCCACTACAGGAGTACCGCCATGAGCGAGCCCACCGACATCGACAATGACGACGAAGAAGCGTTCGCCGAAGCGACGCTGACCCAGGCTATCGAGAACCAGATCGAAAGCGGCGAGCCGCCCGCTGCCAAGGCCACGTTCAACAAGCTGACCCTGGTGGGTTACGCGCGCGAAGACATCCTCAACCTCATGGCCCATGTGCTGGCCATTGAAATCGACAACATGCTCGATGAAGACCGTCCGTTCGACGGTGAGTGGTACGAAACAGCCTTGCGCGCGTTGCCGGAGCTTCCCCCTGAGGCGTATCAAGGCGACGACGAATAAGCCGACTACACTCCAGGATCAGGCACCGCTGCCGGTGCCGCCATCCTCGTCTGGAAGTCAGGAGTCGCCATGTCCTTCACCCCCGAACTGATCGCCGAATTGGAAGTCCTCGCCCTGTTCAACCTGGACAGCCATCAGGAAGGCATCAAGGTCCACAGCAACGCGTCGCCCGCCCTTGTCGCGGCAGCCAAGCGGCTGTTCGACAAACAACTGACCGACCAGCCTGACGGCGGCTACCTGACTAGCCTGGGGCTCGATGCCGCCCAGAGTGTCCAGCAGCTGCTGACCATCCTCAAGACTGCGCAACCGGCCTGATGGCATGGGCCCCATCAGCGGCGCGCCGCTGGTGGGGGCCCATGCGCTGGCAAAATGGCGTCAAATTTTGCGCTTTTCGACTTATCCGACTGCGATACTCAGGCTAAACTCGCCGCAGCTACCCTGGCCTGCTCTGAGCGCTGAATGAACCACCCCCACGAAATCCGCCCCGACCTGGACGAAGGCATCGACCGCAAGGTGCTGGCGAAATTGCGTGCGCGGTTCCTGCAGGTCAACGAAGGCAGGCTGCAGCGCGCCAAGGACGGGCTTTCGACGCGCCAGCAACAGGTGCTGACCCTTCTGCCGCTGTTGTTTCACGTCAACCATCCGTTGCTGCCCGGTTATGTCTCCGGCAGCACACCGGCCGGTGTCTCGGGCTTCGAGCCCGATGCAGAACTGGTCGCCGAGGGCCAACGACTGGCCCGCTCGTTCTCGTACAAGACGCGCCTGGGCAACCCGCATCGGCCGATTCATGGCCTGTTCCTGATGGGGAGCCTGGGTTCCCTGGCCCAGGCCGAACAGAGCGACATGGACCTCTGGGTGTGCCATGCACCAGGCCTGAACGACCATCAGCTCCAGGAGCTGCGGCGCAAATGCCAGTTGCTCGAAACCTGGGCCGACAGCCAGGGCGCCGAAGCGCACTTCTTCCTGATCGACCCGCAAGGTTTCGCCCAGGGCCAGCGAGACAGCCAGCTCAGCTCGGACGATTGCGGTACCACCCAGCATTTTTTGCTGCTCGATGAATTTTACCGCACCGCTATCTGGTTGGCCGGACGTACGCCGCTGTGGTGGCTCGTGCCCGTGTATGAGGAACACAACTATCGCGGCTACACCGAAACCTTGTTGTCCAAGCGATTCATTCGTAGCACCGATGCCCTGGACCTGGGCAACCTGGCGCACATTCCGCCCGGTGAGTTTGTCGGCGCCGGCCTGTGGCAGCTGTTCAAGGGGATCGACTCACCCTACAAATCCTTGCTCAAGTTACTGCTGACCGAGGTCTATGCCAGTGAACACCCGAGCGGGCGCTGCCTGAGCCTGGACTACAAGCAATCTGTCTTCGCCAATCAGCTCAACCTCGATGAACTGGACCCCTACGTGATGGTGTACCGGCGAATCGAGCGTTATCTGCTGCAACGGGGAGAAACCGCCCGCCTCGAACTGGTGCGGCGCAGCCTCTACCTGAAGGTAAACAAGAAAATCAGCACACTTGACCGCTCACGCAACAGTGGCTGGCAGCGTCGGCTATTGCAGCGCCTGACCGATGAGTGGGGTTGGGACGAACGACAACTGGCCATGCTCGACAGCCGTAGCCAGTGGAAAGTGCGCCAGGTCGCCCTCGAACGCCGCGAACTGGTTGCCGAACTCAACCACAGTTACCGCTTCCTCAGCCAGTTCGCACACAACCAGAATGCCAGCAGCCGCGCTGACCAGCGCGACCTCAACGTGCTCGGCCGACGCCTGTATGCCGCCTTCGAGCGCCGGGCGGGCAAGATCGAGGTAATCAACCCCGGCATTGCCCCGGACCTGGCCGAGGACACCCTGACGCTGGTCCAGTCGCCCAATCGCAAGGAGCCTGGCAGCCACCATTGGGGCCTGTACAACGGCAATCTCGGTGTGCACGAGTGGGAACACTTCAGCCCGATCAAGCGCTGCCGCGAATTGCTCGAACTGCTGACCTGGGCCCACCGCAACGGCGTCATCGACAGCAGCACGCGCCTGGCGCTGCACCCTGGGGTCAGCGACCTGACGGAATTCGAGCTGTTCAACCTGCTGGGCAGCCTGCAGCAGAGCCTCCCCCTGCCGTTGGGCAGTGTCAGCGAGGTGCGCCTGCTGCAACCCAGCGTTGCCGATGAAATTCTGCTGCTGGTCAACGTCGGGGTCGACCCGCTGCGCCATCACCGTGACCTGAACATCCTGATGACCACCGAGCGCACCGACTCGTTGAGCTACGCCGGGGTGCGCGAGAACCTGGTGCTGACCGTTGACCAAATCACCCTCAATAGCTGGAACGAAGTGCTGGTGCAGCGTTACGACGGCGAGCATGCGCTGCTGCGTTGCCTACGCGACTTCCTCAACACACTCGGCCAGCGCAGCCATCGACCACGGGTGCGGGTGCGCTGTTTCTGCCACAACCGCGCCCAGGCCATCAGCCAGCGGGTCGAAGAGATTTTCGACACGGTGCAACTGCTGCTCGATCAAGGCCA
Organism: Pseudomonas taiwanensis DSM 21245; assembly: GCF_000425785.1. GTDB lineage: Bacteria > Pseudomonadota > Gammaproteobacteria > Pseudomonadales > Pseudomonadaceae > Aquipseudomonas > Aquipseudomonas taiwanensis. The sequence goes on along the minus strand of NZ_KE384450.1, from coordinate 50,105 downwards.
GAACCATCGCTACCTGCTGCAAGTAGCACAGCATACGCATGCCCTGGAGTTGCAACCCGGCCAAGTCGCCCTGGTCACGCTGGATAGCCAGGAGGCCGTGCTCGATTACCTGGGCGAGGAACGCAGCGCTTACAGCCCACTGTACCTGGACGCCAATGCCCTGCAGGACCACGATCTGCCACTGGTGCTCGAGCAAGGCCGCCCCGACTGCATCCAGGTGTTCTACCGATTGTTCGATGGCTGGGCTGACCTGTATGTGCTCGACGAGTACAACGCCCTGTGGCAGCAACGCCTGCCGCTGCAGGACGAGCGTCATCTATTGCTGCCCTTGCAGCGTTTTCTGCGTTCGGTGGTGATGCGCCGTGATGCCCGCTTACCCCTGGATTACTCAAGGCAAGTGCCGCTGCAAATCCACTATGCGCAGCTGTTGCCGTCCGGGCCTGGCAAGGCACGCGGCATCGAGCCACGACCCGCACCGAACGAAGGCCTCGATCAGCCTTGCTACGAAGTCCAGGCCATTCTTCAGGCAGGCACTGACAACGACGTGCATGTGACGCTCTATTGCGACCAGTTGGAATTTTCCGAGTTGGACCACGGCGATGAGCTGTATGCCGTGGTCGCCCGACAGATTCTCGGCCAGCGTCGTAGCGCCGGGCAGTACCGGTGCTACATCACCGACCTGGACCTCTCGGAGCTGCTCGGCGACGAACTAGGGTCGACCATTCTCTACTTGCGCTACAAGCGCCAACTGGAACAGTCGCTTAACGAGGGCCTGGCACAGTTACAGGCGGCCCTGGAGCCCTGAACGGCCGCGATGAACGTCAGAGGTCGAAGTCGCCCGCAGCTTCCGGCTGGTACTCGACTGCCAGCAGCTTCAGTTTGAGGGTCTTGCCACCCGGCGCCGGCCAGTCGATCTGCTCACCCACCGACAGGCCCAACAGCGCACAGCCAATGGGCGCCAGGATCGAGACCTTGCCGTCAGCACCGGCATCCTTCGGGTACACTAGGGTCAGGTGGTAGTCCTTGCCGCTGGCCTCCTCGCGGCAATGCACGCGGGAGTTCATGGTCACCACGCCGGCTGGCACTTCCTCATGACCGACCACCTGCTCGGCGCGGTCCAGCTCGCCCTGGAGGGCGAGCACACCCGGGGTACTTTCGTCGAGGCTGTCGATCAGGCGCTCGAGACGCTGTACGTCCAATCGGGTGAGGATGAGGGAAGGCTTGGTGCTCATGATCCAGTCAGGCTCCTTGTGAACAGGCTGTTTTCATCGGACAGATAAAGCAAAACCCCGCCCAAGGGCGGGGTTTGTGGATGCTTTGGCGTCACCGACGCAGACCCCGACACTACCACAGACGGGCAAATACTCAACCCCGTGGGGTCAATGTGCCTGTGCCTGCTCGCGCAGCGCCTGGGCCTCGCGGCAGATCTGCCGGCGCCGTTCGTCGTCCGCCGAGCGCCATTCACGGATGTGCTCGACATGGCGGTGGCAGCCGGTACAAACCTTGTGCTCATCCAGTCGGCAAACGCTGATGCATGGCGACGGCACTGCGGGACTGACATTGCTGTACAGCGGCTTGGGCGGCCGCACCTGGGCGCTCATGTCAGATCTCGTCGAAGTCCAGCTTCTCGCCGGCCCGTTCCCAGACAATGCGCTCGAGCATCTCGCCGAGCAGCTCTTCGCTTTTCTCGCAGACCCACTTGCCGCTCTCTTCGTCATAATCGAAGTGGAACCCACCGGAACGGTCGGCCAGCCACAATTGGCGCAGCGGCTCCTGGCGGCTGAAGATCAGCTGGCTGCCGTTGTCGAACTTGATGGTCAGCACCCCTGCGGAATTCTCCATGTCCAAGTCCAGGTCGCTCTCGTCGAACAGGTCTTCCAGGGCCTGTTGGGTCGCGTCGACCAGATCATGGAAACGCGCTTCGCTCAAACTCATTGCAGGAACCTCGAAATTGGCTGCTTACAGGCAAGGCGGGCAAGATACGGGCGCTTGCCGTTGAATGCAAAGGTTTGCCGTGGCCTTCATTGGCCTCATCGCCGGCAAGCCGGCTCCTACAGTGCCTGCGCAAGGCGATTTCCGGCACCGGCAGCACACAAGGATAGCCCGCCCGACGGACCGGCTCTTGCATAGGCAATCCGCTGGTCGCTCGGTATACTCGGTCGCAATACTGCTTATTTCAAAGGATTTCACCCATGAAGCGCCTGATTTCCTCACTTGCGGCGCTGGTCGCTGTTGCCTGCCTCGTTTCGGCCTGCGGTCAGAAAGGCCCTCTGTACCTGCCTGAAGAAGGCAAGGACGGCAAAGGCAGCCACAAATCGCATCAGCACCAGCACGCTCAACCTGCGCCAATGCAAGAGCAGCAGCCAGAGCAGCCAATCGAGCCCGAGCAGACGCCAGAGCAGTAAGGAAATCAGATGAACGCTTTCAACTACCGCGACGGTGAACTGTTCGCGGAGGGCGTGGCCCTGTCGGCCATTGCCGAACGTTTCGGCACCCCTACCTACGTGTACTCGCGCGCCCATATCGAGGCTCAGTACCGCAGCTACACCGATGCCCTGCAAGGCGTCGAGCACCTGGTGTGCTTCGCGGTCAAGGCCAACTCCAACCTGGGCGTACTGAACGTCCTGGCGCGCCTGGGCGCGGGCTTCGACATCGTTTCCGGCGGTGAGCTGGAGCGTGTGCTGGCCGCGGGCGGCCGCGCCGATCGCGTGGTGTTCTCTGGCGTCGGCAAGACCCGCGAAGACATGCGCCGGGCACTGGAAGTCGGCGTGCACTGCTTCAACGTCGAATCCACCGACGAACTCGAACGCCTGCAAGTGGTGGCCGCCGAGATGGGCAAGGTCGCCCCGGTCTCGCTGCGGGTCAACCCGGACGTCGATGCCGGTACCCACCCGTACATCTCCACCGGCCTCAAAGAGAACAAGTTCGGCATCGCCATTGCCGATGCCGAAGCCATCTACGTGCGCGCCGCGCAGTTACCGAACCTGGAAGTGGTCGGCGTCGACTGCCATATCGGTTCGCAGCTGACCACCGTCGACCCGTTCCTCGATGCCCTCGACCGCCTGCTGGTGCTGGTCGACCGCCTTGCCGAGTGTGGTATCCACCTGCGCCATCTGGACCTGGGCGGCGGTGTTGGCGTGCGTTACCGTGACGAAGAGCCACCGCGGGTGGCCGACTACATCAAAGCCATCCGTGAGCGCGTGGGCGACCGCGACCTGGCATTGGTGTTCGAGCCGGGCCGCTACATCGTGGCCAACGCAGGTGTCCTGCTGACCCGCGTGGAATATCTCAAGCACACCGAACACAAGGACTTCGCCATCATCGATGCGGCGATGAACGACCTGATCCGCCCCGCCCTGTACCAGGCCTGGATGGGTGTCAGCGCGGTCAAGCCACGCGAGGGCAAAGGCCGGGCCTATGACCTGGTCGGGCCGATCTGCGAAACCGGCGACTTCCTGGCCAAGGACCGTGAGCTGAACCTGGCCGAGGGCGACCTGCTGGCCGTTCAGTCCGCGGGCGCCTATGGTTTCGTCATGAGCTCGAACTACAACACCCGTGGCCGTTGCGCGGAAATCCTGGTCGACGGCGATCAGGCTTTCGAAGTCCGCCGCCGCGAGACCATCGCCGAACTGTACGCTGGCGAAAGCCTGCTGCCGGAGTGAGCCCATGCTGCTGCGTTTTACCAAGATGCATGGGCTGGGCAACGACTTCATGGTCCTGGACCTGGTCAGCCAGCACGCCCACATCCAGCCTAAGCACGCCAAGCAATGGGGTGACCGCCATACCGGCATCGGTTTCGACCAGTTGCTGATCGTCGAGGCGCCGAACAATCCGGAAGTGGATTTCCGTTACCGCATCTTCAACGCTGACGGGTCCGAGGTTGAACAGTGTGGCAACGGCGCGCGCTGCTTCGCCCGCTTCGTGCTGGACAAGCGCCTGACTGCGAAGAAGCGCATCCGCGTCGAAACCAAAGGCGGGATCATCGAGCTGGACGTGCAGAACGATGGCCAGGTATGCGTCGACATGGGCCCGCCACGGTTCATCCCGGCCGAGATTCCCTTCATCGCCGAGCAACAGGCGCTGAGCTACTCGCTGGAGGTCGACGGCCGCGATTATTCGATTGCCGCCCTCTCCATGGGTAACCCCCATGCGGTGCTGCGTGTCGATGACGTACAAACGGCACCGGTGCATGAGCTGGGGCCGAAGATCGAAAATCATCCTCGCTTCCCACAACGGGTCAATGCCGGGTTCCTCCAGGTCATCGACCGTCATCGTGCCAACCTGCGAGTGTGGGAGCGCGGCGCGGGGGAAACCCAGGCCTGCGGCACCGGTGCTTGCGCTGCGGCGGTCGCTGCAATCAGTCAGGGGTGGATGGATTCTCCGATCACCCTCGACCTGCCTGGTGGACGCCTGAACATCGAATGGGCCGGCCCCGGCAAGCCTGTGTTGATGACCGGCCCCGCCGTGCGTGTCTACGAAGGACAGGTTCGTCTCTAAACGAGTAACCGCCATGACCGAACAGCCTAACGTTGTACCCCAGCAACCCAGCGAGCTCGATGCCGAAGCGGTGGTCACGTATTTGCGCGCCCACCCGACCTTCTTCGCCGAGCACGATGAGTTGCTGATGGAGCAGCGCATTCCGCATCAGCGTGGCGACAGCGTGTCGCTGGTAGAGCGTCAGCTCAAGCTGCTGCGCGACCGCAACATCGAGATGCGCCATCGCCTGTCGCAACTGATGGACGTGGCACGGGACAACGACCGACTGTTCGACAAGACCCGTCGGCTGATCCTCGACTTGCTGGATGCCGCCAGCCTCGAAGAAGTGGTGATGGCCGTCGAAGACAGCCTGCGCCAGGAATTCCAGGTGCCCTTCGTGAGCCTGATCCTGTTCGGGGAAAACGTCGCCCCAGTCGGACGCTGGGTCAGCAATGCCGAGGCCCAGCAGGCCATTGGCGGGCTGCTGGGCGGTGGCAAGACCGTCAGCGGCAACCTGCGCGAACACGAACTGGCCTTTCTGTTCGGTGAGGAGCAGCGTCACGAAGTCGGCTCCAGCGCCGTGGCCGCCCTTGAATACCAGGGGCTGCATGGGGTCCTGGCAATCGGCAGCCGTGACCCGCAACACTACAAGAGTAGTGTCGGTACGCTGTTCCTCGGCTACATCGCTGAGGTGCTTGGCCGCGTGGTTCCCCGTGTCACCCAGACCCTGCGCCCGGTGCGCTGATGGAGCGCCAGCTGGAGGCTTATTGCGCGTACCTGCGCAACGAGCGCCAAGTGTCCGACCACACCCTGCTGGGCTATCGCCGCGACCTCGCCAAGGTCATCCAATACTGCAAGAACCAAGGCATCGCCAGCTGGAATGAACTACAGATCCAGCAGCTTCGACAGCTGATCGCACGCCTGCATCACGATGGCCAATCCTCACGCAGCCTGGCGCGCTTGCTTTCAGCGGTGCGCGGACTGTATCGCTATCTGGTCCGTGAAGGCCTGTGCCAGCACGATCCCGCCAACGGCCTGGCACCGCCCAAGACCGAGCGACGCCTGCCCAAGGTACTGGACACCGACCGCGCCCTGCAGTTGCTGGAAGGAGGCGTGGACAATGACTTCATCGCCCGCCGCGACCAGGCCATTCTCGAGCTGTTCTATTCCTCTGGCCTGCGCCTGTCCGAGCTGACCAACCTCGACCTCGGACACCTCGACCTGGCCGCCGGCCTAGTGCAAGTGCTCGGCAAGGGCGGCAAGGCGCGCGTACTGCCGGTAGGCCGCAAGGCCCGTGAGGCCTTGCAGGAATGGTATCGACTGCGCGGCATCGGCAACCCTCGCGACGGCGCGGTGTTCATCACGCGTCAAGGTAACCGCCTGAGCCCACGAGCCATCCAGATGCGGGTAAAAGCCGCTGGCGAGCGCGAGCTTGGCCAACACCTGCATCCGCACATGCTTCGCCATTCTTTCGCAAGCCATGTGCTGGAGTCGTCCCAGGACCTGCGCGCGGTGCAGGAGATGCTCGGCCATGCCGACATCAGCACCACGCAGATCTACACCCACCTGGACTTCCAGCACCTGGCCGCGGTCTACGACAGCGCCCACCCTCGGGCCAAACGCAGCACAGGCACAGACTCATGAGCATCAAGCTGATCACCTTCGACCTTGACGATACTCTGTGGGACACCGCGCCGGTGATCGCCAGCGCGGAGGTGGTCCTGCGCGACTGGCTCGAAGCCAATGCCCCAATCCTCGGCGGTGTGCCTGTAGAACACCTGTTCGCCATCCGTGAGCGGCTGGTGGCGGCCGAACCAGGCCTCAAGCACCGCATCAGCGCGTTGCGTCGGCGCGTACTGTTCCATGCCCTTGAAGAAGTCGGCTACAGCGAAAAGCACGCCCAGGAGCTGGCAAACGAAGGGTTCGAAGTGTTCCTGCACGCGCGGCACCAGGTCGAGGTTTTCCCCGAGGTGCAGCCCGTGCTGGAAATCCTGCGTCACCACTACACCCTGGGAGTGGTGACCAACGGCAATGCCGACGTGAGCCGCCTGGGGCTGGCGGACTACTTCAAGTTTGCCCTGTGCGCCGAAGACCTTGGCATCGGCAAGCCGGACCCCGCACCGTTCGTGGAAGCGCTGCGCCGTGGCGAGGTTGACGCGAGCGCGGCGGTGCATATCGGTGACCACCCAGGCGATGACATTGCCGGGGCTCAGCGTGCTGGATTGCGCGCTGTGTGGTTCAACCCGCAGGGCAAGACCTGGGCCGGAGAAAACGCACCGGATGCCGAAATTCAACGACTGTCGCAGTTGCCCGACGTGATCGCGCGCTGGCGCTGACGCTCGCCCGCGCCTTCAGGCCTGACCACGGCCCACAAAAAAGCCCGCAGCGACGGCGGGCTTTTTTGCGTCAGCCACTCAGATAGGGCGGCTGCCGTACTTGTTGTCCGGCTTCTTGGGTGGATCGGCGACCACGTTGGCCTCGACCTCTTGAACCTTGCCACCACGGGCCAGGAACTCTTCCATGGCCTTGGCCAGGGCGTCACGTTCCTTCTGCTTGGCTTCCATGCTCGGCATCTCGTCTACCGAGACAGCCGACTTGGAGGATTTGCCCTTGGCAGTGGGTGCCGGGCTGCTGTCGTCATCGCCAGCATCTTCGGCGCCATCGTCAGCCGCAGCTTCGAGGCCCTCATCACCCTCGTCTTCGTCGCCTACTTCGAGGTCATCGTTTTCCAGATCGTCGTCGCTCATGTTCTACCTCATGACTTGCGAAAAGCAGGTTAGTTATAGACCAGTGCGCAGCCGTAGACCGGCTGTCACCAGTGAAAATTCAACTGGCCGTGGGTTGGCCACTGCCCTTGTGGCACCCGCTCCTGATGGGAGGCGGTACCAAACAGACCCTACTCCTGGCAGGGACTGACAAATTCTTCCGGACCCTGCTGGCCACACGCTATTGGCAAGCCTAGCAAAGGCTGGCGAAGCGTGTGGACTGCTCGTCAAACACCCTTCGGCGCGCATTCTAGCGCGCTCGCAGAAAAAGCAAAGCACCATGAATGCCCTGCATCTTGTAAGTATTCGCCCTACGTCGCGAACGTGAACGATAAACCGTTTGCACTGCTGGAAATGACGAATTTCAGGCAAAAAAATGCCCGGCGAACCGGGCAAGTTTTTCCAGCGTCGCGGTTACAGGTTGTAGCCGCGCTCGTTGTGTTGAGCCAGGTCGAGGCCGACCGACTCTTCTTCTTCGTTGACCCGCAGGCCCATCACCACGTCCAGCACCTTGAGGATGATGTAGGTGACGATAGCGGTGTAGACCACGGTGAAGATCACGCCCTTGGCCTGAATCCAGAGCTGTGCGCCGATATCGGTGACCGCGCCGAAGCCCCCCAGGGCCGGGGCTGCGAACACACCGGTCAGCAGTGCACCGATGATGCCGCCGATACCGTGCACACCGAAAGCATCCAGCGAGTCGTCGTAGCCCAGCTTGCGCTTGAGGGTGGTGGCGCAGAAGTAGCAGACCACGCCAGCGACCAGGCCGATCACCAGTGCGCCCATCGGACCAACGGTGCCGGCGGCAGGGGTGATGGCCACCAGGCCAGCCACCACACCCGAGGCGATGCCCAGGGCGCTCGGCTTACCGTGACCAATCCATTCGGCAAACATCCAGCCCAGCGCGGCAGCGGCGGTAGCGATCTGGGTAACCAGCATGGCCATGCCGGCAGTGCCGTTGGCAGCGGCGGCGGAGCCTGCGTTGAAGCCGAACCAACCGACCCACAGCATGGCAGCACCCATCAGGGTGTAGCCCAGGTTATGCGGTGCCATCGGAGTGGTTGGGTAGCCTTTGCGCTTGCCCAACACCAGGCAGGCCACCAGACCGGCGATACCGGCGTTGATGTGCACCACGGTGCCGCCCGCGAAGTCCAGCACGCCCCAGTCCCACATCAGCGCGCCGTCACCGCTCCAGACCATGTGCGCAATCGGCGCATAGACCAGGGTGAACCAGACGCCCATGAAGATCAGCATGGCGGAGAACTTCATGCGCTCGGCGAACGCACCGACGATCAGCGCCGGGGTGATGATGGCGAAGGTCATCTGGAAGGTGATGAACACTGCCTCAGGGAACAGCGCAGCGGCCGAGGTCAGGTTGCTGGGCGTGACACCGCTCAGAAACGCCTTGGAGAAGCCGCCGACGAAGGAATTGAAGTTGAGCACGCCCTTTTCCATACCTGTGGTATCGAAGGCCATGCTGTAGCCGTAGACGACCCAGAGAATGCTCATCAGGCCGGTGATGGCGAAGCACTGCATCATCACCGAGAGCACGTTCTTGGAACGCACCATGCCACCGTAGAACAGGGCCAGGCCTGGGATGGTCATGAACAGCACCAGCGCCGTCGCGGTCAGCATCCACGCGGTGTCGCCGGAGTTCAGCACTGGGGCAGCCTCCTCTGCCAGGGCGAGACCGGGCATTACGAGGGACAATAGGGCTCCTAGCCCTGCGATCTTACGCAGAGTCATTTGTTTTCTCCTGGGGCGTTGGGTTTGGTGAGGCTTTTTTTGTCGCTTTAGATCGCGTCGGTATCGGTTTCGCCGGTACGGATACGGATCGCCTGCTCCAGATTCACAACGAAGATCTTGCCGTCGCCGATCTTGCCGGTGTTGGCGGCCTTGGTGATGGCCTCGATCACTCGATCAAGGTCCTTGTCGTCGATGGCGACATCGATCTTCACCTTGGGCAGGAAGTCGACGACATACTCGGCGCCGCGATACAGCTCGGTGTGGCCTTTCTGCCGGCCGAAGCCCTTGACCTCGGTGACGGTGATGCCCTGCACGCCGATTTCCGACAGCGACTCGCGCACGTCGTCCAGCTTGAACGGCTTGATGATGGCTGTGACTAGCTTCATGAAACTCTCTCCCGATTTGGTGGACTTGCCCCAGGAAAACAAACCCGTCTCAAGTCTAAGCGCAGCGGTTGGCTTTGTAACGCGTCGTCGGCTCGTTCTTGCAACCGACTGACGTTTCGGTTGTGACGCAAGACCTTCCGGCTCCGCGTGCGCACTGCCTGGTCACAAGGAACTGCATCAGTGCATGGCTCGCAGTGGTCTTTGCAGAAACCTTGCCAGTTCCGATAAACCGCCAAAAAACAGCGTGTTGCGTAAAACAGTCGGAATTGGCCAGTCGCCAGCACTAAAAAGATGCACAATTTCGGTGCGCGCAGCCCTCGCACACTGCGCAAAAAGCGTGCAACCCAAGCAGTTCATCCCCGCCCTCTGTTGGGTCATGCTCGGCAGCGATCGACGGCGCCCTGAAGCAGCCAAACGCCCGCGTGCTACACTGCCGCTCTTTCTCGACGATTACCGGACAAGCCGAACATGCTCGCGCCAAAAGCTTTTCTCGACGCACTGAGCGACCAGGCCTCGCGCCTGTTCAACAGCGACACTGCCCAACCCCGCGCCGAACTGGAAAGCCAGTTCAAGGTGCTGATGCAAGGCGCTTTCAGCAAGCTGGACCTGGTCAGCCGCGACGAATTCGACAGCCAGATGGTCGTTCTGGCACGCACCCGTGCTCGCCTGGAGGCCCTGGAAAAGCAGGTCGCCGAGCTGGAAGCCCGCATGGCGTCTAACGCCCAGGAATAACCCCCGGCCAGCCCTGCTGGCCTTGCTCTACACCAAGGCGCGCGTGCGCTCGCGCCTGGCGGTCGATGCCGGAGGCGGTAACTCGTTGGGGTAAAGCGTTCCGCGAAACAGCGTTGCGCCGCAGAACGTGAGCAGTGTCCTGAACACGTTGTGCGAGTTGAGTATCGCGCTGCGGATACCTTCGACTTCCGGGTCGTCCGGCTGCAGCACGGCCGCCCTGCTTACCCACTCGATGGCGGCGAAGCGGCTTTGCTTGCGTGTGCCGTGTCCCTGCATCCAGGCCAGCCCCATGTGCGCGCAGGCACGCCCGGCGATGCAGGGATCCTCGTGCTGTACCAGTTCAAGCAAGTATCCGACGGCCTCTTCGCGCTCGACAGGTTCACCGAACTGGCGCAACAAGCTTCCCAGTTGCAGCCGCGCATGGGCATCTGTCTGCGCGTGGCCCATGGCATCGAGCAACAATCGCTTGACCGACAGCATCGCACCGCGCTCACTCAGGTCCTCATCAGCCATGCGCCGACAAGCCACCTCGTAGCTAGCCCGCGGGCTGCCCAAGGCCAGCGCACGCATCAACCAGCGCTGCGCGGCCCCGGCGTCCAGATAGCATTCCGGCGTGCCCTCCAGCCCTCCCCGATGCAGATCGTGAAGGCGCATGGCAGCGTCCGACAGCCCGCATTCGGCACATTGCTCGTCGAAGAAACGCGCGGGCTCGTACAACCGGGCTGCCCATAACAGACGCGGTACTTCCTGCATGTCGAAGCCCTGCCCTTGGCATTCCGATTGCCGGTTTACAGCGGCCTCCAACCATTCGCGGGCCTGCTCAAGGGACCGGACAAAGCCCCACAGCCCGAACTGACACCCTACAGCCCGCAGCGCACAGGCGGCCGCAAACATGCGGCTCTCGCACAGATGCTCGATGGCGATGCGCAGCGACTGCCTGTCGTCCTGCATGCCGTGCTGCACGACCAGGCAGGCGAAGGTGTAGAACGACTGCGCCCCGCCGCGCTCGAAGCAGTGGTCAGGGCTCAGGTCGACACAGGCTACGAAGTCGTCCATGGCACCGGCATGGTCACGCGACGTGTGCCAGCGCCATGTACCCCGTCGTGCCAGAAGCATGGCACGCTCCCTCGGCCTGAGTTCACGCGGCCACCAGTGGTCGAAGATACATTGCCATTGGCCGGTCTCCTGAGACTGCAGGGGGCCCGATAGCCGGAAGTCGCCTTCGAACTGCAGCGCGCGGATGGCGTTACGTTGGGCGTCCCCCCAACCTTGGCAAAACGGGCCGCTGACCAAATCTTCGAGCGCCTGCAGGCTCCCACCCCAACGGGGTAGCAGGTAGGTTGCATATGCCTCGACCGCCTCGAAGCAGCCGGCAAACCAGCGCAGAGCATGGCCCAGCCAATACTGCTGCGCACTTTCGTCCCAGCGCGCAGACCGCATGGCCAGGCAGGGTGGCAGGTACTGTGGCAGGTCGACTAAAGGTGCGAAGCCAAATCGGACCAGAAACGGTGCCGCTGCCTCCTGGATCTCCACGTCAGGGTGGGCACTGGGCCTGTAGCGTGCGGGCTTGCCATGTAGAAGCTCGTTCAGCCACCCCGGTTCACGGAAATGCGCGCTCATGTGCAGCATGCAGATGGCCGCTGCCACCGGCACGTTGGACAGCGCCATGGCCCGCAGCAGGTGCACCGCGCCGATTTCGCAGACCTGCTCGGCCGCCAGCCAACGCGCTTCGCTCACTTCGTCGGTGCCATCGCCCCCCTGTACATGGCGGGCACGATCAAGGCAGTGAAAACCCATGGCCACCCGCGGGTGATAGGCATTGGGGCAGGCCTGGATCCAGGCCTTGAGGAACTGGGTGAGAGCCTTGCCACCCTGGATGCCCGAACGGGCCTGCAGGTGCCATTCGAATGCCTCCAGATAAGCAGGACACTCACCAGGGGACGCCTGCAACCAGCGCGCTTCGAGAACGTTTAAGTAATCGTTGAGTTCAGGAAATGCATTGGCCTGCACCAGTTCGTGGATGTCCTGACGGGTGCGAGTGAGCGTTTGCACAGGGCTTTACCTTGTAAGTCCATTTTGACGAAGCCGCGTTGTCGTCCGGTGACAACGTCAGTGATCGTTGAACACTAAGCCATTGGCAAGCCCTGCGCAAAATTATTGGATCCTTAAGTTGCGGATTAAAACGCCCTGACTTTCGGAGACTCCAGGCCCACATGATGAGGCCCAGGAGGTGTCATGACGGGTCAACGCAACCCCAAAGCATTCAAGATCGAAGCGGTCAAGCAAGTAACTGAGCATAGCGAGCCCTAAGAGAGAGCCTGCTGAGCCTTGCTCATGGCGTTGCGCTACCGGGTCAAGGGATTTCATCCTGGTCGCTCAATCATTTCTCCTGCAGCACCGCCCTGCCCTTCACCGCCCGCGGCCCCCGCCAGGCCCAGAAAAGCAACCCTGGGAACGGTGCATAGACCACGAACACGATCCACAGCATCTTGCGCTCTGCGCGCCGGTCGCTGCCGATGATGTGCCAGATGGCAAAGATCTCAAGGATGATGACCAAGGCCGCGACAATGATCCAGATCGTTCCGATTTCCATAAGCACTCTCCTGCTGGCATGTATTCGATTGAGTCCCGGCCAGCTGTGAGGGTTCATTTCGATTTTCCTTCGAGCACATTGCTGTGCCTGCCGAATGCCACGACGGCACAGGCAACCTATCGTGGCCCGGCAGGTGCTCGGCCACCCTGCAAAACCTCGACGCACTCTTCTGCCGCCTCTCCTGCGCCGGCTCACTATGCTTGGCAGATGCCGCAGGATGCGGCGCCTTAAACGACAACGGAGCGTCCATGTCCCTAGCCCTCGTCCACAGTCGCGCCCAGGTGGGCGTGCAGGCACCTGCAGTCAGTGTCGAAACGCATCTGGCCAACGGCCTGCCCAATCTCACTCTGGTCGGCTTACCCGAAACCACGGTCAAGGAGAGCAAGGATCGAGTACGCAGCGCCATCGTCAATTCCGGCCTGGACTATCCCGCCAGGCGTATCACCCAGAACCTTGCCCCAGCCGATCTGCCCAAGGATGGCGGCCGTTATGACCTGGCCATCGCCTTGGGGATACTCGCCGCCAACGGCCAGGTACCGGTGCACGCCTTGAACGACATCGAGTGCCTGGGTGAGCTGGCGTTGTCCGGCAAATTACGGCCTGTGCAGGGGATACTGCCGGCCGCCCTGGCAGCGCGCGAAGCAGGTCGGGCCTTGGTGGTCCCGCAGGAAAACGCTGAAGAAGCCAGTCTGGCGGGTGGCCTGGTGGTCTACGCAGTGGGGCACCTTCTAGAGTTGGTCGCCCACCTCAACGGCCAGGTGGTGTTGCCGCCATATGCCGCCAATGGCCTGCTGCTGCAAAGTCGGCCCTACCCCGACTTGAGCGAAGTACAAGGCCAGGTCGCGGCCAAACGGGCACTGCTGCTGGCAGCCGCTGGCGCGCACAACCTGCTGTTCACCGGGCCACCCGGTACCGGCAAGACCTTGCTGGCCAGTCGCTTGCCAGGGCTGCTGCCGCCGCTGGACGAGCACGAAGCCCTGGAGGTCGCGGCTATCCAGTCGATCAGTGGGCACACGCCCCTGAAAAGCTGGCCGCAGCGTCCGTTCCGCCACCCCCATCACTCAGCATCCGGGCCTGCGCTGGTAGGCGGCGGTAGCCGGCCGCAACCCGGCGAAATCACGCTGGCGCACCATGGTGTGTTGTTTCTCGATGAGTTGCCAGAGTTCGAGCGACGGGTGCTTGAGGTTCTGCGTGAACCCTTGGAGTCCGGCGAGATCGTCATCGCCCGTGCCAAGGACAAAGTGCGCTTCCCTGCCCGTTTCCAACTGGTAGCGGCGATGAACCCCTGCCCTTGTGGCTACCTCGGCGATCCCTCAGGCCGCTGCCGCTGCAGCACAGAGCAGATCCAGCGCTACCGCAACAAACTGTCAGGCCCGTTGCTCGACCGCATCGACCTGCACCTGACTGTGGCGCGCGAAGCCACCACACTCGACAACCACCCCTGTGGCGACACCAGCGCCAAGGTCGCCCGTGTCGTGGCTGAGGCCCGCGAACGGCAGCAGCGCCGCCAGGGCTGCGCGAATGCCTTCCTCGACCTCGATGGCTTGCGCCGTCACTGCGAGCTCACTGCAGCTGACCAGGCCTGGCTGGAAAGCGCCTGCGAACGGCTGACCCTGTCGCTACGGGCTGCGCACCGCCTACTCAAGGTCGCGCGGACGCTGGCTGACCTGGACAGAACCGACTCGATAGCCAGGGCTCATTTGGCCGAAGCCCTCCAGTATCGCCCTGGCACCTGACTCATCGACGTGTGCAGATTCGCCGATGGGCGAAGTCAATGCAGGCCATAGTGGTATTTTATTTTGCGCGCTAATTAATTGAGCGCAATATTAACTCCAGGCAGCAAGCAGTCGTCACCCACCTCACTGAACCTGGAGAACGATCATGACCCTCAGCAAAGCACTCACCGCCGCCACCTTCGCCTTGGTCACCAGCACCGGCGCTTTCGCCCAGTCCGTCGAAGCCACGCCCTACCATTACGGCATGGCGCTGGATATTGCCCAGGTGATCGCCGTGCAAACGCCAGCCAACGCTCAAGGCCACACCACTAAAGCCACCCTGACCTACCGCGACAGCAATGGCCAAGTCCGCTCCTTGAGCTACAGCCAACCCAACACCAACCTGGCCAACCAGAATTGAGGCGACGCGCACGGACAGGCCGCTTGGGCGGCCTGGCTCGTGAACGTTCAACGCACGTTCAAGGCCAACGCAGCCTCGACCGCCTTCAGCAGTACGTCTTCATTGAACGGTTTGCCCAGGCAGGCTACCGCGCCATTGCGCTGGGAAGCTTCCAAGGCCGCATCATCCCAATGCGCCGACATGCAGATCACGGGCAGCTGCCAACCCAACCGGGCCAGCTCGCCCTGGACCTGCAAACCTGTCAGTCCAGGCATTCTCAAGTCCAGCAAGGCACACCCCGCCCCACGCGCCTGGGGCGAAGCCAGCAGCTGCGCACCCGACCCGAACAGCAAGGTGTCGAAGCCGGCCGAACGCAACAGGTTGGCCAGGCTTCTGCGCACGAAAGCATCGTCATCGACGATGCATACCGTTGCGCTCATGCAACGCCCTGGTCTTCAAGGCGGGGGCCGGCATCGATGACATGGTGCATGGCGACCAGCTCGACCAGCGAGCGCGACTGCATCTTGTTCATGATGTTCTTCTTGTGAACCTTGGTCGTCACTTCACTGGTACCGATGGTCTTGGCGATCTGTTTGTGCGTCAGCCCCCCTACCACCAGCGAGAACACTTGCCGCTCGCGCTGGGTCAGGCGCCGGTACTTTTCCCGGACCTGACGCGTATCCCACCATTTGCGCCCCTGCGCCAAGGCGCGCGCACGTACCGACCCCAGCAGCGTCAGCAGCTCGTACTCATCGAACGGCTTGGTGAGAAATTCAACAGCACCCGCACGCATGGCCTGAACGGTCATAGGGATGGTGCCGTAACCGGTCATGAACACGACCGGCCAGGGAACATCGAGCCTGCGCAGCGCCTGCTGCACGTCCAGGCCGCTGGCAGCCGGCAGGTTCATGTCCAGCAACAGGCAGGCGTAGGGTGTGTCGCAGGGTTGTTCGAGCAGTTCCTCCGCCGAGGCGTACAACCGATGAGGAATATTCTCGGCACGGAACAGCCGGCCCAGGGCCGTGCGTACCGACGGGTCGTCATCGACCACCAGCACCATCACGGCTTCGATGTCGTCCTGCGGCGGCCCAGCAGTGGCTGAAAGCGGCGATCTGCCTGGCGCCAACGCAGCCACATCGCTGGACACTTGCGCCGCCAGCCGGTAACCCCTGCGGGGAACGGTCTGGATCAGGCCCCGGTCACCAAAGGCTTTGCGCAGCAGCGAAATCTGCACCTGCAGGTTGTTGTCTTCCACCACTGTGCCGGCCCAGACCTGGCTGAACAGCTCGTCCTTGCACACCACCCGGCCGTTGGCCCGGATCAGCGTCGCCAGCACCTCGAACGCACGCCCACCCAAGGGCAGCGGTTTGCCGTCCAGAAACACTTCCCGCCGCTCCAGCGACACCTGGGCATTGCCTATACGGATCATGATCTTTTCGAATCTCGCGAGTCCGGGCGGTTGCGCAGCCCCGTGCAATCTAGGCCAGCATCCACATTCATACAATTATCCCGAGGGATAGGTTGGCCTTTGGACTATACAAGCCAGCGCCGCCACCCTGGGGCCGATTACGGTCAAGATGGTTCCCGATCCTGCCAAACCGGCCAGCCAGAGCGTGCGGGGCATTCGCGCTGCGTATACTCGCGCCCTTGGATGTCGCTAGCAGGGGTGCTTTATGCTCGATGAACGCCTTGCCTACAGGCCCATCGATTATGACCAGTCGATCGACGACGGCTGGCTGGGCCGCTGCGACATCACGCCTTTGGGGCAGGAAGGCGACCTGACCTACTTCCGTCTGCGCGACAGTGCGACGGGACAGGCCTGGGTAGCGATTCGCGCGGCCCTCGCAGCCCCTGCCGCCTGCCGGCGCCTCGAACGCAACTACCGCCTTCAGCTGGACCCGCAATGGGCTGTACTTCCCTCAGCCTTCGTCCGCTCCGCAGAAGGCCCGTTGCTGATCTATCCGGCAGGTCGCTCGATCAATGACCTTGCGGAGCTTGGCCCGATCACGCTATCGACGTTCCTCGACGTGGCGACCAACGCCGCCACGGCCTTGGCTCAGGCCCACGAGCGCAACGTGCTGCACGGTGCCCTGCAACCTCAGCATGTGTTCGTCCAGCACGACCTGGGCGTGAAGATCGGCGGCTTCCATGCCGATCCACCGGAGCTGGTCGGCGAACAGCAGACACCGGTAGGCAGTTGGGCTTACCTCGCCCCAGAGCAGGTCTGCCCCCATGGCAGCGTCAGCGACCGGCGCAGCGACATCTATGCCTTGGGCGCAATCCTCTACCAGCTGCTGCTGGGCGAACTGCCTCTGCTAGGCCGTGACATGTCGCACTGGCGCCAACTGCATGCTGGCGTGCAGCCCAGAACGGCCTGCGAAGTCGACGCCAAGGTGCCACGGGCACTTAGCCAAGTGCTGAACAAGGCGCTGGCCAAGGAACCCGATGCCCGCTACCAGAGTGCACGGGCGCTGGCGATCGACCTTGCCCATTGCCGCCGACATTACCCAGCCAAAGAGCCCCTCGATCACTTCACGCCTGGCTGCGCCGAACCGATATCACCCACCCGCGAGCGACTTCATGGACGCACGGCCGAGCTGAAAACCATCGGCCTACTGTTCAGGGCCCTGCGCCGGGACAGCAAGCCCCAAGTGCTGTTCGTCAACGGTGCCACCGGCATGGGCAAGTCCAGCCTGGTCCATGCCGCACTGAAGACTTACGCCGAGGGGTATTGGGCATCTGGCAAGTGCACCTGCCTGGAACAAGGCGCGCCTTATGCGCCGTGGCTGGACATACTGGGTTCGTTGGCCACGCAGCTGCTGGCCAAGAACAGCGAAGACCTGGCTTCCTTGCGACACAAGATCCTGCGTCGCCTCAAGGGACGCGGACGGCTGCTGGGCAAGCTCGCCCCTGACCTGCAATTGATCATCGGGCCCATGGCGGAATTGCCGGAAAAACCCACCCGCCTTGCGATGCAGAAAGAGCTGCGGGCGGTGGTCGAGTTTCTAGGGGTGTTCAGCCGGCCCGGCCAGCCTTTGGTGCTGTTTTTCGATGATGCGCAGTGGGCCGATAGCGCAACCCTGCACCTTTTAGCAGAACTGCTCGCGCAGCCGCCCGACAGCCTGTTGTTGATCCTCGCCCGGCGCAACGATCCAGCACCCGCCCATGCCCTACCGACTCGCCCCGAGGAAGTGCGCATCACGACCATCGAGCTACGCCCGATCTCCGTTGCGGCGGTGTCGGATCTGATCGGCGAGCGCTACCATGTGCCGCCCGAAGAGGCGATACAGGTCGCACGACTGGTGCACGCCAAGACCGCCGGCAACCCGTTCTTCATCAACCAGATCCTGCAGGTCATGGTCGAAGATGGCCTGCTCACCTTCGACACCCAGACCATGCGCTGGACGTGGTCCTTACAGGCCGTGTCGCAGCATCGCTAC
The DNA here is from genome assembly GCF_000425785.1 of Pseudomonas taiwanensis DSM 21245. Lineage (GTDB taxonomy): Bacteria > Pseudomonadota > Gammaproteobacteria > Pseudomonadales > Pseudomonadaceae > Aquipseudomonas > Aquipseudomonas taiwanensis. Next base: position 31,852 of record NZ_KE384450.1, on the reverse strand, counting down.
GCCGACAACGTCGCCGACCTGATGGTCGATCGCCTGACACGCCTGCCGGTTGCCCAACGCGATGTGCTGCGCCTTGCCAGTGCTGCAGGCGGCCGTTGCGACGAGCGCTTGCTTGAAAAGACGCTGCCTTGCGGCGTACCCCGTCTCGGTGAACGGCTAAAGGCACTGGTCGACGCGGGCTTTCTGCTGCCCAGCCAGAAAGGCCTGTGCTTCGCCCATGACCGGGTCATGCAAGCTGCCTACGAACTGACCCCAGAGTGCGAACGAGCTGCGCAACATGCACGTATCGCCAAGGCCATGCGCGAGGTTTGGCAGGACGACCTGCACAATGCCGTGCTCGATATCGCCAACCAGGTGCAACGCGCCAGCCTGCAGGCCTTCGAAGCAGATGAATACTCAACGTTCCTGACGATGCTGGAGGACGCCGCGCTTCGGGCCCGCGATGACGCCTCATACGCGCAAGCCGCCAGCTACCTGGCAGCCGGTGAAGCCCTGCTGAGGCAAAGCTGCGAATCAGCAACGTACAGGGCCAAGGCCTTCACCTTCGCCGCCCTGGCGGCGGAGTGCGACATGCTGATGTCGCGCATGCCCGAAGCCGAAGCACACATCGCCCAATGCCGACAACGCGCCAGCACACCCCTGCTGCACGCCCGCGCCTACCGGCTGGAGGCACGGTTGCACACTTTGCGTTCCGACTATGAAACCGCCATCGATGCAGCCCTGACAGGCCTTGGTCTGCTGGGTATCTCGCTGGCACGCGGCAACGATAGGCACATGGTCGAGAGCGAATATGCACGGATACGCGGCCTGATCGAGCAGCAAGGTCGCCACTGCCTCGAATCGCTGCCCAAGGCCGAAGCCGAGCACGCGATCGTCGCGATAGAACTGCTGGCGACGCTCTCTTCGTCGTTCTTCGTGGAGGATGACCTGTGCTGCCTGCACCTGGCCAAGATCATGGAGCTGACCCTGGCATATGGCGTGGCCCCTGGCAGCACTTATGGGCTGGCCTGGTTCGGGGTCATGAATGCCGAACGCTTCGCCGCCTATCATGATGGGCACGCCTACTGCCTGGCCGCGCTCAAGTTGATCGAGCGACAGGGGTTCGAGGCCGACCTGACCAGCGCCCTGCTCGCGCTGGACCAAGTCAGTGCCTGGACCGCCCCGATGGAGTTCGCCCGACGCACCGCACTCGAAGCCATCGATTCGGCGCGCCTGAGCGGCGACCTGGCCATGGCCTGCTATGCCTGCAACCACCTGGTGTCGGATTCGCTGTTCATGGGCCACCATCTGCAAACAGTCGCTGCCGAGGTAGAACAGGGCCTCGACACCGTGCGCCGTTACGGCTATCGGGATATCGAACGCATCCTCCTGGCGCAACAACACTTCGTTGCCAACATGAGCACTGCCGAACCTTGCCGCAGTGGCTTGACGTCAGGCACGACAGCGACCCTCACGCACGAACTCGGCACCTCCCGAACGACGCGGTTCTTCCAGGCGCTGTTCAACGGTATGTCCGCGTTCTACCTGGGCGATATACGCCAGGCGATCGTAAGCCTGGACGAAGCCGGAACACATGCCTGGGCTGCCCCGGCGCATATCAACCTGGCCGACTACCAGCTGTTTCGCGGTCTGGCGCTGGGCAGCCCAGAAGCGCCTGGCACACCCGAGATGAAACGCAAGACCTTGGACGAACTGCGCGAGCGCTTCGCGCAATGGGCCGAGTTCAACCCCATCACGTTCCGTAACAAGCTGTTGTTGATCGAAGGCGTCATCGCCAAGCTTAACGGTGACGGCCTGGCAGCCATACGCTGCTTCGACCAGGCCCAGATCGCCGCCACTGCCGCCGGCTTCATTCACGAACAGGCGCTCGCCCACGAACAGTTGGCCGAAGTGTGCATCCCCAGCGGCCTGATCTCCGGTGCCAACCTGCACCTGCGACTTGCACGCGACTGCTTCCACATTTGGGGTGCGACAGGCAAGGTCCGCCAGTTGGAGACCTTGCACCCATTCCTGCGAACTCAACCGGTGCAGGAAACCTACCGCGCCTCCAGCCAGGCCCGGCTGGACCTGGAAGTGGGCATCGAAGCCGCGCGAGCGCTGTCCGAAGAAGTGCTGCTCGAAGGGCTGATCGAAACCCTGATGGGCCACCTGACCCAGCATTCCGGTGCCGACCATGGTGCCCTGCTGATCGTCAGCGGTGCCGAGTTCCAGATGGCAGCACTGTCCTATATCGACGACGCGGGCCTGCATGTCCGGCTGGATGACTGCCAGACGTTCAGGACCCAGGCGCCACTGTCGATCATCAATGCCACCATGCGTACCAAGAAGCCCTTGACGCTCAACGACGCAGCGAACGATTGCCCGGAAGCCTTTCGCCCGGAGCTTCAGGCCCGCGGCGCGCGATCCGTGCTGTGCCTGCCCCTGGTGATCCAGGGCGTGCTGATCGGCCTGGTCTACCTGGAAAACCGTCTGGTGCCCAACCTGTTCGGCAGCCAGCGTCTGGCCATGCTGGAAATCCTCGCCTCACAGGCGGCGGTGTCGCTGCAGACCGCCAAGTTCTATACACGCCTGGCCGAGGACAATCAGGCCCGCGCCCAGATGGAAGCCGAACTGCGTCGGTCGCGCGCCGAACTGGCCCGCAGCGCGCACCTGCAGGTGATGAACGAACTGTCGGCGTCCATTGCCCACGAAATCAGCCAACCGCTGCTGGGCATAGCCTCCAACGCCGCGGCCAGCCTTCGTTGGCTCAAGCGCGGTGAGCCTGACCTGGCCGAAGCCATCGCCGGCCTGGAAGACATCCGTGCTGACAGCGAGCGGGCCGCGAACATCGTCCAGGCGTTGCGCTCGTTGGCCAAACAGTCACCGATGCAGCGCAAGGCCATGAATCTCGATGAGCTAGTCGTTGAAGTGGTCCGCCTGACCTCCGCCGATGCCCTCAAGTGTGGGGTGCAGGTGAGTACCCAATTGCACGCGGCAGTGAGCGTCATGGCAGATCCGGTGCAGTTGCAACAATTGGTGTACAACCTGATCACCAATGCCCTGGAAGCCCTGGCGGGTTACCGCAGTGACGGCGTGCTACGCATTGTCTCGACAGTGGTGGGCGATACGGTGGAAATCTGCGTGGATGACAACGGCCCAGGCATAGCGCCAGAAGAACGGGAGCGTGTGTTCGGGGCTTTCTACACGTCCAAGTCGGGTGGATTGGGCATGGGGCTGGCGATCTGCAATTCAGTGGTGCAGGCCCACGGCGGGCGCTTGCAAGCTTTGGTGTCGGAGCTGGGGGGATGCCGGATCAGATTCAGCGTACCGATCCAGCCTCCCCTCGCGTAGCCACCGGCTAGCCGGCGACTGGGTAAGGTCAGCGGGCGCTCAGGGCCGCATAGCTGTTCATCAGGTTGCGGTAGTTGGGAATACGCTGCGACAGCAGGTTACCCAGGCCTTCGATATCGTTGCGCCAGTCACGGTGCAGCTCACAGGCCACCGAGAACCAGTTCATCATCTGCGCGCCCGCCTCGGTCATGCGTACCCAAGCAGCCTGCTGCACGGTTTCGTTGAAGGTGCCCGAGGCGTCGGTCACCACGAACACCTCGAAGCCCTCGGCCAGCGCCGACAGGGTCGGGAACGCCACGCAGACGTCAGTCACTACACCCGCGATGATCAGTTGCTTGCGGCCGGTCGCCTTGATCGCCTTGACGAAGTCTTCGTTGTCCCAGGCATTGATCTGCCCCGGACGTGCGATGTAGGGAGCATCCGGGAACATTTCCTTGAGCTCTGGCACCAGCGGGCCGTTAGGGCCTTGCTCGAAGCTGGTGGTGAGGATGGTTGGCAAGCCGAAGAACTTGGCCAGATCGCCCAGGGCCAGCACATTGTTCTTGAACTCGTTGGGGGAAAAATCCTGCACCAGCGAGATCAGGCCGGTCTGGTGGTCGACCAGCAGTACGACTGCGTCGTCTTTGTTCAGGCGCTTGTAGTCTGGTTGGCTCATGAGTGTGACTCCTTGGGTTGGGTGAACGGGGCCGGTACTGTCCCTATGTGGCTATACCGACGGATACTTTCGGCTTAAGGATGTGCGCCGAGGGGCTCGGCCTTGGCTGCCTGACGCCAGGCTTTGGGCGGTTGTCCGACCAGACGGCTGAATGCACGGGTGAAGTGGGCCTGATCGCAAAAACCGCACTCCAGGCTCACATGGGTGATCGGCGCCTCGGTGGCCAGCAGGCGCTTGGCCTTTTCCATCCGCGCCAGCAAACGCCATGCCTGGGGCGAGAGACCCGTGGTGACCTTGAAGGCGCGCGAGAAGTGACTGCGGGTGAGGTTGCACACCCCGGCAATCTCGATGATCGACAACGAGCTGCGCAGCATCAGCTCCTTGGCCTGATGCAGGCGGGCGGGGGTCAGGGCGCCGGGAGGGCAAGGGTCCGGGTGCATGGCGACTCTCCTGTTCAATGGAGAAAGTCTCGCGCCCGGAGCATGACAAAGTCCTGAGCCGAACCTTAATAGTTCTTAAACCTGCACTACTGGCCCTCCCTGCCAGACCGATAACCTAAGATGAGTTTCGTGTTCAGTAGTCGGCCCCTGAACGGGCCCGTATCAAGGCGAGAAAGGCATGCAGGAAAATCGTGCTCACCGCACCGTGGCCATGGTGTTGTTCAATGATGTGCTGTTGCTGGATGTCACCGGCCCGCTGGATGCCTTTGCCATCGCCAACCGGTTCTTACCGGAGGATCGACACTATCGCTTGATCACGGTGGCCGAAGGGCACGCCGCGATTCGCGGATCCTGTGGGTTGAAGGCCCTGGCCGATGCGCCCCTCGAAGACTTGCCCGAGGCGGTCGACCTGCTGCTGGTGCCGGGTGGACCGGGGGCCTACGATGTCGCCTTGCCCGCACTGGAGCGCTGGTTACCCCAGGCGGCGCGTAGCGCCAGACGGTTCGGTGCCATCTGCACGGGCGTCTTCCTGCTGGGGCGTGCCGGGTTGCTGGACGGTTATCGATGCACGACTCACTGGAACTACGTAGAGCGCCTGGCCCGGGCCTTTCCCGAAGCGAAAGTGGAAACCGAGCAGATCTACGTCATGGACCGCAATTTGATCACTTCCGGCGGCATCACCGCGGGTATCGACCTGGCATTGGCCGTGGTGGCGGAAGACCACGGCAAGTCGCTTGCCCTGGAGGTGGCGAAGGTGTTGCTGGTAGCCCGCCATCGCCAGGGCGGGCAGACGCCGTATGGGCCGCTGTTGGCAGCTGTACCTCGGGACGACACCCCCATCGCCCGCGCTCAGGCCTACATCGTCGACCATATCGAGCAACCCTTCACGGTGCAGAAAATGGCTGAGCGGGTGGCCATGAGCAGCCGCAACTTCGCCCGTGCTTTCCAGCGCGAAGTCGGCATCACACCCATGCAGTACCTGCAGAATGCCCGTATAGACCGGGCGCGCAAGCTGCTGGAAGAGAGCGACCTGCCATTGAAAGTCGTGGCGGCACAATGCGGATTCAGCAGCGACCGGCACATGCGCAAAGTATTTTGCGAGCGAATCGGCATGACGCCGGCGCAGTATCGGGCGCAGTTTGGCGGGCATTGATTGTCTTCCATGATGGGACAATCTGTCCCCTCGCCGCGGGATTGTCGTACCCGGCCACAGTCCGCAAAATGCGTATTCACCCTGTACCTCGCTGCCCAGGCAGCTCATGGAGTCCGAGCCTATGCCACATGAAAGCAGCCTGCTGCAAACCGCCGTCATCTTCCTGCTCGCCGCCGTTGTCGCCGTGCCCTTGGCCAAGCGCCTGCAACTGGGCGCCGTCATTGGTTACCTGCTGGCCGGCGTGGCCATCGGCCCGCAGGCGTTGGGCCTGATTCGCGACACCGAAAGCGTCGCCCACATCTCGGAACTGGGAGTCGTCCTGCTGCTGTTCATCATCGGCCTGGAACTGTCACCTCGGCGCCTTTGGCTGATGCGCAAATCGGTGTTCGGCGTTGGTACTGCACAGGTGCTGCTGACCGGCGCGGTCATCGGTGCCATTGCCTTGTATGGCTTCGACCAGTCATTGCCCGCCGCCGTGGTGCTGGGCCTGGGCCTTGCGTTGTCGTCTACCGCCCTGGGCCTGCAGAGCCTGGCCGAAAGCAAGCAACTCAATGCCCCCCATGGCCGCCTGGCGTTCGCCATCCTGCTGTTCCAGGACATTGCCGCCATCCCGTTGATTGCCTTGGTACCGCTGTTGGCCGCGAGCGGCCCTGACACCAGCCACGGCGACAGTCTGGAACATGGCCTCAAGGTTTTTGCCAGTATCGCCGTGGTGATCGTCGGTGGTCGTTACCTGCTGCGTCCGGTATTCCGCACGGTGGCCCGTACCGGACTGCCGGAAGTGTCCACCGCCACGGCGCTGCTGGTGGTCATCGGCACCGCCTGGCTGATGGAGCAAGCCGGTATTTCCATGGCCTTGGGCGCCTTCCTTGCCGGCCTGCTGCTGGCTGACTCGGAGTACCGCCACGAGCTGGAATCGCAAATCGAACCGTTCAAAGGGCTGCTGCTGGGCTTGTTCTTCATCAGCGTGGGCATGGGCGCTAACCTGCGCCTGCTGCTGGACATGCCGCTGGTACTGCTGGGCCTGACACTGTTGCTGGTGGCAGTGAAGCTGGTGCTGTTGATTGGGGTGGGGCGTTTGGCCGGTGGCCTGAACAGCGCCAGCGCCCTGCGCCTGGGCATGGTCCTGGCGGCGGGTGGCGAGTTTGCCTTCGTGGTGTTCAAGCTCGGCAAGGACCAGGGCTTGTTCGATGCCCAGACTTACGACCTGCTGCTGATGACCATCACCCTGTCGATGGCCATCACGCCGCTGCTGATGCTCGGTTGCGCTCGGGCACTGAAACGCCCGCAGCCACCGCGTGAAGTGCCGGAGCAGTACAAGTCCATCGATGCTGGTACGCCACGCGTGGTGATTGTCGGCATGGGCCGCATGGGGCAGATCGTGTCGCGTATCCTGCGGGCCCAGAAGATCCCATTCATTGCCCTGGAAACGTCGGTGGACGCCATCGAAATGACGCGCATGTTCGAGCAGGCTCCGGTGTTCTACGGCGACCCACTGCGTCCTGAAGTGCTGCACGCGGCCAAGGTCGGCGAAGCGGAGTACTTCGTGATCACCACAGATGATCCGGAAATCACCACTCGCACGGCGGAACGCGTGAAGCGTCTGTACCCCCACCTGAAGGTGCTGGCACGCGCACGCAACCGTCAGCATGTGCACAAGCTGGTGGATGTGGGTGCCGAACCGATTCGCGAGACGTTCTACTCGAGCCTGGAAATGTCACGCCGCGCTCTGGTTGGGTTGGGCTTGAGCGAAGAGCAGGCCACTGACCGCATCGAACGATTCACCCAGCATGATGAAGAAGTGCTGGTTGCTCAGGGACAGGTGCGCGATGACCGGGCAAAAGTCATGCAGACCGCCAAGGAGGCGCGCATGGAGCTGGAGCGGTTGTTCGACTCCGATGCGGATTGAGCGCCTTTAGGCCAAAGCCAGTCGCGCCAAGGGAGGGGGCTCCCGCCGCGCGGCTTGGCAAAGGTCGTTTGCACCGTCATCTACCGCTGCATTCCCCATCGCCGCACCGTCAGCCGCTCCAGGGTGTTGAACACCAACCCTTCCACCAGCAAGCCGATCAGGATCACCACGGCCAAGCCTGCGAACACCTTGTCGGTGTAAAGCTCGTTGCGGTTCTGGAAGATGTACCAGCCTAAGCCGCCCTTGCCGCTGCTGGCGCCGAACACCAGTTCCGCCGCGATCAAGGTACGCCAGGCAAACGCCCAGCCGATCTTCAGCCCCGACAGAATCGACGGCAACGCTGCCGGCACCAGAATGTGCAACACCAGGCGCAGTCCCTTGAGGCCGTAGTTGCGCCCGGCCATGCGCAAGGTGTCCGATACCCCGAGGAACCCTGCATAGGTATTGAGCGCCAGCGCCCAAAGGACCGAGTGCACCAACACGAAGATCAAGCTGTTGTCCCCCAGACCGAACCACAGCAAGGCCAAGGGCAGCAGGGCGATGGCCGGCAATGGGTTGAACATCGAGGTGAGGGTGCCGAGCAAGTCGCGTCCGAGCTGGGTCGATACCGCCAGGCTGGTCAGCCCGAACGCCAGGACGATGCCGAGCACGTAGCCCTTGAGCAACACCACCAGCGACACGCCGACCTTGGCTGGCAGTTCACCACTGAACATGCCGTCCCAGAGCGCTGTTGCAGTTTGCAAAAAGCTCGGCAACAACAGGTCATTGCCCTGGTAGCGGGCGATGGCTTCCCACAGGGCGGCGATGGCGATCAGGATCACCACCTTGCGCAACCCGCCCAGTTGCCAAAGGCGCTGGGCCAGTGGCAGTCGACGTTCAAGAGGCACACTGAGCAGCGGCTCCAGCTGCACCTCGTATTCCTGGCGTACAGGTGTAGTGGTCATGGCTGAGCTCCTGTCAGTAGGCGATGCGAATATCGTTGAAGCCGAGGTCAGCCGCCTGCTCGGGTGCGTCCGCCTCGTCGAACAGCAGACGATGGATACGCCGGGCGCTGGCCTGGAAATCGGCAGCCCCCAGGCTGCCAAGGTCGTACTGATGGCTGTGCACTTGCGCCCTCACCCGCCCTGGGTGCGGCGACAACAGCAGAATGCGGTTACCCACCACCAACGCCTCTTCGATGGAGTGGGTGACGAACAACAGGGTGAAACGCACCTCTTCCCAAAGCAGCAGCAGTTCTTCCTGCATCTTGCGACGGGTCAGTGCATCGAGCGCGGCGAAAGGCTCGTCCATCAGCAGGATCTTGGGCTGGGTGGCCAGTGCCCGGGCAATGGCCACCCGCGCCTTCATGCCACCCGACAGGGTATGCGGGTAGGCATCGGCGAATGCCGCCAGGCCAACCTTGTTCAAATAGTGCAGGGCGCGCTCCTGGGCCTCGGCGCGCTTGAGCTGACCAGACACCAGCAGCGGGAACATCACATTCTGCTTCACCGTCTTCCACGGCGGCAGTTGGTCGAATTCCTGGAATACCACGATGCGGTCGGGGCCGGGGCCCTTGACCGGCTGGCCCTGCAACAGGATCTGCCCTTCCTGGGGCTCGATGAAGCCGGCCACGGCCTTGAGCAAGGTGGACTTGCCGCAACCAGACGGGCCGAGCAGAACGAATCGGTCGGCGTGATCGACTTCGAAGCTGACCTGGTGGGTAGCCCGCACCACGCGCTGCGCCGTGCGGTATTCGAGACTGAGATTATTCACCTGCAGCAAGGCGGGTGCGTCGGCACGGCTCAGGTTGCTGGCCGTGTGGCCTGGCAATGGGGCGGTCATGATCGATCAGCTCCCCTGCAGCGGGCGTTCATCCTGGAAGAAGTAGTCCTTCCACGACTCCGGCTTGTTCTTGATGGCACCGACGCGGTAGAGGAAATCCGCCAGCTTGTAGGTGTTCTTCGGCGTAACGGTGAATTCGTATTGCGGGTTGTCGATGAGCTTGATCAGCGCGTCACGGTCGATCTTGGCCTTGGTCACGCGGATGTAGGTATCGGCCGCGGCGGCCTTGTTCTTCTGGGCGAAGTCCGCCGCCTCGGCCAGCGCGTCGACGAAGGCCTTGTAGGTTTTGGGGTTGTCCTTGCGGAATTTCTCGGTGGCGAACAGCAAGGTCGGCGAATTTGGCCCTAGCAAGTCGTAGCTGTTGAGCACTACATGCACGTTCTTGTTGGCCAACACCTGGTCCTGGAACGGCGGGTTGGAGAAGTGTCCATTGAGTTCCGTGCCACCCGCCAACAGGGCTGCGGTGGCATCCGGGTGCGGAACGGCCAGGGTGTACTTGTCCAGGCGATTGTATTCCTTGTCACCCCACTGCTGCGCGGCAGCGTACTGCAGGAAGCGTGACTGCACCGAAACACCCACGGCCGGCACCGCGATGCGGTCCTTCTCGGAAAGGTCGGCGATGGTCTTCACATTAGGATTGCTGCTGACCAGGTAGTACGGGAAGTTGCCTAGCGAAGCCACGGCCTTGACGTTCTGCCGGCCCTTGGTGCGGTCCCAGACAGTGAGCAGCGGGCCGACACCGGCACCTGCGATGTCAACCGAGCCAGACAGCAACGCGTCGTTGATCGCGGCGCCACCGGAAAGCTGGGCCCAGTCGACTTCGATGTCGATGCCCTGCTCCTTGCCGTGCTTCTCGATCAGGTGCTGGTCGCGCACCACATTCAACAGCAGATAGACGATGCCGAACTGCTCGGCGATGCGGATCTTGCCTTCGGCCTGGGCTACCGCGGGTGCGGCGAGGCTGCCGATGACCAGGCTTGCGCCCAGGCCGATGCTCGCCGCCAGGCGGCTGATGGATTTGCGCATGATGTGGTTCCTCAGTCGTCAGAACGGGGCATCGCCCTGGATGGTGGTGCGGTACAGCTTGCGCCGCAGGTGTGCGGGGCAGCCGGTGGCTAGGTGGATCAGCGAGCGGTTGTCCCAGAACACCAAGTCATGGGGCTGCCACTGATGGCGGTAGATGTTTTGCTCAAGCACGCTCAAGGCGTAGAGCTGCTGCAGCACGTCACGGCTTTCGTCCTCTGGCAGGCCGACGATACGGGTGGTGAACCCCTCGCTGACGAACAGTGCCTTGCGCCCGTTTTCCGGGTGCGTACGCACCACCGGATGGATGACCTCCTGTACTTGAGCCAGTTGTTCGGCGGTCAGGGTCGGACGCCAGTTGCCTTCGAACTTGGTCTCGGCGTAGCGCGCGGTATAGGAGTGTGCAGCGCTGCGGCCCTCGACCACCTTGCGCAGGGCTTCGGGCACCGCGTCCCAGGCCTTGTGCATGTCAGCGAACAACGTGTCGCCCCCTTCGCTGGGCAGCTCCTGGGCATGGAGCATCGAGCCGAGGCTGGGGAGTTCCTTGTACGAAAGGTCCGAGTGCCAGAACTTGCCAGCATCACCCAGGCCTATGTTGCGACCTTCCTCGACGATGTTGGACACGATCAGGATTTCCGGGTGGCCCGCCAACAGGAACTGCTTGAGCACATGAATCTGCAGCTCGCCGAAGCGGCGGCTGAAGACGATTTGTTGTTCGGGGCTGATCCGTTGCTCCCGGAACACCAGCACATGGTGGTCAAGGTGGGCACGGTGAATGCGCTGGAAATCTTCGGCGTTGACTGGTTTGGCCAAGTCCAGGCCGATGATCTCGGCCCCCACGGCACCGGAGAATGGACGGATTTCGAAGAATTGCGGCTGGGCGCTGTCGATGGACGACAAGGCGTTCGAGGCGGCTGACATGTTTCACTCCCACGCAGTGCGCGACTTCAGGGCGCGCGACGATCAGAAACGCACGGGGTTTTCCCGTGTGGGTTCAAGTCGTGCGGCGCGCCGATTGGTCGGCGGGTACGCAGTGGGAGCGACTATAAGGGCATAAGAAAAATAATTTAAATATCTTTAACGAATAACCATATGAAGCCGTTCATGCATCGCCCCAAGCGCTGGATGCCCATCAGCGCCACTCGCTGTAGGGCTCCAGTGAGGTGACCGGTAACGCCAGGTTGCCTCGCCATGGTTCGAACATGTAGCGCACATAGAGCATCGCATGGCTGGGTGCGTAGTCATCGCTGTGTTGCCAGTCGAACCCACCGCCCAATGCCCAGCGGTCGCTCAAGCGCCGTTCGAACGCCCCATGCAAGCGGTAGCCCAGGCCATTGCTGTCGCTGGCTTCGGTCATGGCGTCGATGTTCGACGCGATGATGTCGTAACGCGCCAGCAACTTGCGGTTCAGGCTCTCGTTCGGATAGACACGACTGCTGTCGCTGTGGGCACGGGACCAACTGACCGACCCCTCCACCAGGAACGACCAATCGTAGTTGCGCCAGGCATAGCTGACCGGTACTCCGATCGACTCATAGCGCTGCGGGCTGTAGTAACCGCCCTGGCCCAGACTGTAGCCTCCCAGGTCCTTGTCATATCGCCAGTGCATCAGGGTCAGGCCGACCCGCACGCGCTCGTCCGCCTTTTCGACCGCACGGTAGTAATAGCCGGCCATCGCGCGGGTACGCTGGTTGTCGGCAACGTTCTCACCGTACAGCCAGTGGTGCCCGAGGCTTGCCCAGACGCCATGGTCCCCACCTTGGTCCCAGCTCAGGCCAAGGGTGGCACCGTTGGCCGTAACACCGCCCCAGCGGACGTTGGTAGCCGGGTCGCGAGCACCTGCGAAAGACAGCAACGAGTTGCTCATCGGCCGGCGCGAGGCAGCCAGCGACCAACCGACCTGTCCGAGGTCGCCGTTGACGATTGCGCCGCCCAGCCAGTTATTGACCTCGTACCCTTGGGTAGTGCCCAGGTCGAAGCCCCAGCGCTCGTTCTGCCAACCAAGCGCCAAAACACCTCCATTGGCCGTTTGCGAGCCCGGGCGGCAGGTCGGCAATAGCGCCCCGCTACGGGTGACGCCGACAAACTGGCAAGTACCGAAATCAGCGGTGTTGTTGCCATTCTCGTCCAGATCGAACGAACCAGCATCCATGCCGATGCGCTCCACGCGCGCAAACGCCCTACCGTCTTCCCAGGGGGTATCGACATGCAGCAGGGTCGATTGGGTGCTCAACCTGGAAATACCAGGAGTGCCGTCGTTCTTGCGCCAACCGTAGTCATGCATCAGGGTGACGTTGGTATTGCGCTGGCGGTACAGCTCATCCACATCGCTGCGCAGGCTGCGCACCAACCAGTCGTCCGCGTCCTTGGCGCGACTGGCCAAGGTCAGGGCGCGGTCGTCGCGTGGCGATACCGCCGAGCGGCTGAGCAACTGCGCGTCGGCCATCGCTGCGGCATACAAGTCCAGCGCCCGCTGAGGGTCCTTGGCCGCGACCAGGCGGGCAGCATCTCGGCGCAGCAATGGGTCGGGCTGGGTCTGCCGCGCGGCAATCCGGTCCAATAGCCTGGCGGCCTTGTCCTTCTCACCCAATGCGACCCAGACGGTCGCCAGGCGCCGCTGGGAGTCGATCTCCTGATCGTTCAGTTGCAGCGGCTGTGCGGCCAATGCCTGTCGCACACGCGCCAGGTCACCTTCGGCAACCCAGCTCTCCATCACGCCAAGGCGCGCTTCGGCTCGCTGCGGCTGAACGTCCAGCACACGCTGGTAATAGCCACGGGCCTTGCCATGCTCGCCCCGCTCTGCCGCCCAGTCAGCCATCAGCAGGAGGTCGTCGGGGTCACCCTCGCCGTGGGCCAGACCCGCTTCCAGAACGGCGGTCGCCTCATCGGTACGGCCCTGCTCCTGCAAGCGCTGAGCTTGCGCCAAGGTCATGCGACGACGCACGCGCTTGTCCAGCGCATGCATATCGTCGGTCCAGGCGCTTTGCGGGACAGCCTGCAGGGTATTGCGAGCCAATGCATCACGGTCGCTGGACTCAAGGTACAAGCCATGGGCATAGCGGGTAGCCGGATCCGCTGGCTGGCGCTGCAGCAACCTTGCGAACGCGGCGTCCGCCTCGCCGTCACGCCCTTGCTGGCGCAGGCTGTTGGCCAGTTGATAAACCAGCCATGGCTCATCCGGTGCGAGCTCGACAGCCTGCCCCAGCACTTGGCTGGCAGTGATCCAGTCCTGTCGCTGTAGGGCCGCGTCGCCCTGCTCGCGCAGGCGGCCAAGGACAAGGCTGCGGCGCAGGCTGGCGAACTGGGCCTGTTGCGCTGCTGGCAAGCTGTCCAGATAGGCTTCGGCCTTGGCCGTGGATTGCGCCTGATAGATACGCATCAGGCCGCGCACCGCGCTTTCATTGTCCGGCACCATTCGCCGCACTTGCAGGTACTGCCGCTCGGCACCGGCCAGATCGCCTTCGGCAAATGCCACATCGGCCAGACCAAGCAAGGCGAACTCGTCTTCAGGACGTTGCTGACGCGCCTGTTGGTAAAGTGCACGAGCACCGCGCAGGTCTTGCTTCTCGAGCAAGCTGTCTGCCTTCTGCAGCAGGCCCCAGTACTGACTGGACGCTTCAAGGTCTTTCCACTTGCTCATCAGGCGAGTGTTCTGCTCGATGGACGCCGCCTGGCGGAATGACGTGTTCGCCTCCGCATAGCGACGCTGGCGCATCAATGCGACGCCCAGCGCCCCGTGCAGGCTTGCATCGTCCGCATAACGACGCAGCGCCAGGCGCAGTTGTGCCTCGGCTTGAACGTTCTGCTCCTGGTCGAGCAACGCTTTGCCCCGCTGGCCGGCCTGCCAGGCAGGGTCAGCCACGAGGGTGCGCTGCTGCTTGAGGTTTTCGCCGGCCAGTGGCAACAGCGGCGAAGCGGGATAGCGCTGGGCGAAAGCCTGCCAGCCCGCGACACTGTTGGCGCTCACAGGTTGTTCGGACAGATAGTCGAATTCGCGCTGCGCGGCAGCGTCGCGTGCCGCTGGGTCGCGGGACAGCTGTTCGAGCACCGCCAGCGCTTCGTGGTTGCGCCCTTCACTGAACAACCAGCTGGCCAGGGTTTGCCGTAGACCGGCGTTGCCCGGGTACTGTCGATCCAGTTGCTGCAACTGCTCGATCGCGTCCGGCCGCTGACCGGCGAGGTTTCCTCGCACGCGCCAATAATCCAGGGCCAACTCCAGACTAGGGGGCTCGCCCGCGAACAACTGGTCATAGGCAACCAGTGCCTCGTCATAGCGCCCTGTCACGGCCATGAGGCGGGCTTGCTGAAGGCGTTGCACCTGCTCCGGCTGCTGCAGTTGCAGCAAACGCCTGGCCTGGCGCTCCTGGGGGCTGCCGGGAGCGACTTGGCTTATGCTTTCGCGCAGTTGCTCTGCTTCCTGCGGCTTTTGCTCACGCAGCGCCAGGCTCAGCGCGGCGAGCAACGCGTCGGGGTTTCGTGGCTCCAACAACCGCAACCTGGCCAGGGCGTTATGAACCAGATCGTCACGGTGCAACGCCTCGCCGATTCGCACCTGCTCAAGCAGCCATTGGCGCTGCCCGTCGCTGTCCTTCGGTTGAGCGGCCACGGCACAGGACAACGCGCTCAGCGTCAGCACGCCGATCATTCGGAACATGGTGCACTCCAGGCAGGCAGCAAACGACCTTCTTTGTCGAAGCGATAGCGGGCTTCGTCCCAGCCTTGGCCGAACAAGGCGAGGACCTGGTTGTAATACGCTTGCGGCTCGGCCGGTGACTCATGCAGCCGTTTGCGCTGGGCTTCGAGGGCCACCTGGCCATTCGGAATGCTGGCCAGCAGTGGCAGCAAGGCCGCTGAAAAGCCAATCGGGCCATGGCCACTTTCCTGACCGCTGCGGGCATCGATGCTTTCCGGCGGCAGGCCGCTGCGCAGGGTCAACGCAGCCATCGGTGCGAAATGGCGCAGCATCTCGTCGCGCTGCGCCGCCCCCTCGGCCAGCATGCCGAGCCACAGGTAAACGCGAATGGCGTCATAGTCACCGCCACTTCCATGCTCAGGGTCGGGGCGGATAGCGGCCGCTGGAGTCCACAACAGCCAGTCCGGTGCGAACCCTTTGGGCGAAGCCTGCAACCAGACTCGGCGAACGTTACTGGCCATCTCGCCCCACAACGGGTCGACCAGGGCGAAGCGGTCGAACAGTTGCGGTGGCAGGTAGCTGGGGTTCAACCGCCAGCCCTTGTCGCTCTCGAAACCGTAGTCCGCGGGTAGCAACATGACGCCCAGGCCGGGAAGCTTGCGGACGCTCTGTGCCGCAATACGCCAGAGCATGCTCTGGCCCAATTGGCCATAGCCGGGTTCGCTCCAGAGCCTCCCTGCTTCGAGCAGGCTGTAGGCGATCCACAGGTCGGCATCGCTGGCATTGTTGCTGTCCAGCACCTGCCACTGGTTTTGCGGGCTACGCCCCCAAAGCCAGGCTGGCAGATGCCTTGCGAGGTTCCCTTCGGCAAGGTTGTTGCTGGTCCAGCGCAGCACGTTGGCGAAGGCTTGGCGATCATTGCCCACCAGGGCAAAGAACAACGCGTAGCTCTGCCCTTCGGACGTCGAGACCAAGCGTTTGTCACTGCGGTCGAGCACCCGGCCATCTTCGCTGACCAACTCGGTCTTGAAACGCTCCCAGGCCGGCCACGGACAAGCCGTCGAGGCCGCCGCGACAGTGGGCAAGCACATCACCAGCAATGCTCCCAGCAGCCGACGCATGTTCAGTCAGCCTCACCCAGGCGACGACGCCCGGCCCAACGCAGCGCACGCCACAGAAGGAAGGCGAACAACAGCACGCTGACGGTAGCGATCACTGCGATCAGCATCGGGTAGTCGGACAGGTGGAACCACAGCAACAGCCACCATGGCAGCTCACCGACGAAGTAATGCTCACCGACGAACTGGCTGCTGACGCCGCTGGTGCGCACCAACGCGACAGAACCGGCCACGGCTTCCAGCTTGCCGGAGTCCGCCAGCACGTCGCGCAACAAGGCGTAATCGGCGTCGGAACGGGCCAGCAGCGCCACGACACTGCGTTGCTCATGGAACGGCGACTTCAAACCGGTGATTGCAGCGAGCGGCGCCTGCGCGCTGACTTCGACGCGGCTATTGGGCACAACCGGCGCGTTATCGAAGCGCTGGCTGCCCGGTACATCCAGGGTACGCCCCTGCACCATCCAGTCTCGCTGGGCATTGAGCAACAGCCCGAGGTTGGGGACGTCGTGCAGGCTCTCGGGCAGTGTGCCGATGAGCAGCAGGTCGGCGTCGGCATCCGCGACGTTTCTCCAGTTGTCACTCAGGCGGACGTTCAGCGCGGGGTAACCGATCTGCCCAGCCAGGCTGCCGACGACGTCGAGCAAGGTACCGACCTGCATCGGTGTGGGCGTGCTCGGTACGACGATCACGGTTTCGGAAAGGTCGGCCATGCGGCTGTAAGGGAAACCGCTGCGGGCGAAGGCGCGCAGGTCTGGCATGGCCATGTAGTGGTGGTAACCGGACAGGTCGATGGTCGAGTTCTCATCGATCGCCGCTCGCACATCAACGGGCAGTGAGGTCTGGCAATGGTCACGCTGGGCGCTGCCCAGGGTGCTGGCGAAGCTGAAATCGAAGCGCAAGCGGTTACGCGCACCGATTTTCAGGGCGGGCACCAACGATTGCTCGGTCAATGCAGTACTGTCGGTGGACAGCACGCTCAAGCGCATTTCTTCGAGCGTACTGCTGCGACGATCGTTACCCACCAACGGCATGCTGGTGATGTACTGGTCGTTGACGCTGATGCTCAGGCGCGACTCGTCGGTAACGGCCGGCGGTGTGTAGCGGTACAGGGTCTGCAACGGAATACCCTGGTTGCGCCAGACGAACAGGTCCGGTGGCAGGTTCACGTCAAGGGTAATCGGCCGTGGCTGTAAGCCGCTGACCTGCAACTGTTCCGGATAATCGAGCAGCTCGGAGAAACGCACCGGCCGGTCGGTGCGCGTCCAGTTCGGCGCGTCGTATGGCTTGCGCGGCTCAAGGGCGGCCATCTGCTCGACCTTGACCCGAGACCCGCGGAACAATTCGGTGCCCACCGCCAGCGCCGAGGCGGCCTTGACCAAGTCGTCGTCGTTGCGCCCAAGCACTAGCAGCAGTTTGCTCCAGCGATCGGTCGGATGGTCGATCAGTTGCACCACTGGACCATCTACCGGCGGAAATTTCTCCAGGTCGGCGAGGAACGCCGGGCGCCGTTCGTTACTGGCGAACACGATGGCCGGCTTGGGCTTGTCGCCGCTGGCAGGCAGGCTGTCGAACGATACCGGGAAGGTCGCCTTGCGCCAGCCGGCCTTGCTGCCGAAGTATGACGACAGGATCGCTGCCGCTCGCTGCTCACCCAGCGTCGGCGAATCGGCGAACACCACCGGAAGCTCGACCTTGCTAGTGTCGCGCGCGTCGAAGAACGGCAGCGGGAAGTAAGCGAGGTCGTTTTCCACAGCCAGCGCCTGCTCGCGCAGCTGCACCTGGCTCTTGCGGTTGAGGTTCAACCACAGGCCGCTGTGTGCCGGGTCTTCACAGATGTCGGTGTAATGCCCGACGAACTCCAGGCGAACGCGGTTGAAGTCGGTCACCAGCTTCGGGTCCAAAGGCAGTTGACGCCGCACACGCTGGCCGAGCTGATCCTTCTCTACCGGAACCACGCCCATCAACTCGTCGTTGAGGTAGACGCGCAGGTGGGAAAGGTTCGGCAACAGCGCTGGCGAAGGGGTGTAGTCCAGTTGCAGGACCGCCTCGGTGGCCAGCCGATCCCGACGCACGCCGAACTCGATGTTTTCGCTGTTGCGCACACCCAGCAACAGGCTGTCGGAGGCTTGGCCGAGTTGCTCGAACGTCTTGATCACCGGCCAGTTGGGGACCGTTGGCTCGGCCGGCATAACGAGAGGGGCTACGGAGGCGACAGCTGCGTTCTGGAACAGGGAGGCGAGCAGCGCCAGCGCCAGGCCCCAAGTGCGCGCGGGGTAACGAGTCATCATGCGTCTCGGTCAACAAGATTCGTGGATGGAAGGGGTTGTGGTGTGCGTGGCATGTAGCTGGCCAGCCAACGCGCCAGTTCACGCACTGGTTGCAGACGCTCGCTGAGCCAGCCCGGGGCGTGTTCGACCAGCCGTAGGTAGCCTATGCCACCCAGCTTGAGCACCTCGCCGAGGCTGCGCAGCGGGCGATCGACTTCATGCTTGTCCTGCCAGCCCAGCCAGGCGTCGGCACGGGCAAAGGTGCAGTGCACCAGGTCGATACGTTGTTGCAGGCTCAGGCCGTCGAAGGTCAGGCCCAGGTGACGGCCGACGATTCGGGTGACCCGGGCATTGAACGCAAACTCGCGCTGGCCCCGGGTCAACAGCAAGCGTACACGCGCTCCTGGGGCTGGCGTCACACCGTCGCCCAGTTGCAGGCCGATGCCGCCATCGGAGTAGTCGACCAATGTGCAGGGGAAGCCGTGGCCACTTTCGAGCAGCAGCGCAGCCGGCAAGTGCATCTGTACACGGTGGGCCCGACGTACCTGACGCACTTCGGCAGCCACCGCGCAGGCGGCGCCGAGGATCAGCAGGTTGTAGATCACCCACAGCGAACTGACGATCACGGTGCCGATTTCCGCAGCAGGGCCTGTGATCAAGCGCCAGACGGCGAACCCGAGACCAACGACATTGAGCGCCGCCAGGACCAAGTACGGTTGGGCAATGCGCCAGTCGAACTGCTCCTGCTCCATCAACCCGCCCTTGGCCGTGACATTGAACTTGCCCTTCTTCGGCGCAAACAATGCAACGGTGGTGGGGCGTGCGATGTACCAGGCCAGCACCGTCTCGTAGACCTCGCCCCAGAAGGTCTGACGATATTTACCCTGCATGCGCGAGTTGGTGAGGCTGGCATGAATCATGTGCGGCAGCACGTAGAGCAGGATCATCACGGCAGGCGCATAGATGATGTAGGCATGCAGCAGCAGAAACGCCAAGGGCGCCGTGAGGAAGATCAACCGAGGCAGACCCGCAAGGAAGTGCAGCATGGCGTTGGCGTAGCACACCCTCTGGAACAGGCTCAAGCCACGGCCGAACAATGGGTTGTCGGTACGGAATATCTGCACCATGCCACGCGCCCAGCGAATGCGCTGGCCGATGTGCGCCGACAGGCTTTCGGTGGCAAGCCCGGCGGCCTGGGGAATGCTCAGGTAGGCCGAGGTCCAGCCCTGGCGGTGCATGCGCAAGGCCGTATGGGCATCTTCGGTGACCGTTTCGACGGCGAAACCACCAATGCTTTCCAGCGCGGTGCGGCGCAGGACGGCACAGGAGCCGCAGAAGAAGGCGGCGTTCCACATGTCGTTGCCGTCCTGGATCAGCCCATAGAACAACTCGCCTTCGTTTGGCCGCCGGCGGAAAGAGCCCAGGTTGCGCTCGAATGGATCGGGCGAGAAGAAGTGATGCGGTGTCTGTACCA
Source organism: Pseudomonas taiwanensis DSM 21245 (assembly GCF_000425785.1). Classification (GTDB taxonomy): domain Bacteria; phylum Pseudomonadota; class Gammaproteobacteria; order Pseudomonadales; family Pseudomonadaceae; genus Aquipseudomonas; species Aquipseudomonas taiwanensis. The sequence goes on along the minus strand of NZ_KE384450.1, from coordinate 12,029 downwards.
GCGCCAGCTTGGGATCCTTGAGGAACCAGCCAACGGTCATCTGCAGGAAGGAGCGCACCGGCACATGGTCGCAGTCGAAAATGGCAATCAGCTCGCTCTCGGTCACACCAAGGGCATGGTTGAGGTTGCCAGCTTTCGCGTGCTTGTTGTCGGGGCGCACGATGTAGCCCACACCCACTTCGTCGGCGAAGGCACGGAACGCGTCGCGCCGGCCATCGTCGAGGATATAGATGCGCAGGCGATCACGTGGCCAGTCCAGGCCGAGTGCGGCGAGCACGGTGGTGCGTACCACCGACAGATCCTCGTTGTAAGTGGGGATCATCAGGTCGACGGTGGGCCAGTGTCCGGGGTTCTGCGGAAGGCTTGCGGGTTTGCGCTGCAGCGGCCAGCACGTCTGGATATAACCCAGGATCAAGACGAACCACGAGTAGGTCTCCGCTGCCAGCAGAATCACACCGCAGACCAGGTCGAGCGTGTCGTTCCAGTTCAGTGTCGAGGTGTAACGCCACCACAGGTAGCGGCACGAGATGATCGTCGACAACACGATGAGCATTAGCGTCGGGAATCGGCCTGGCATGTAGCGCACCAGCATGGCGATGCCCCACAGCAGGAAAATGAACACCAACTGCGCCATATACCCGAAGGGCTCCGTCACGCACAGCAGGGCCAGCGCCACGGCGCACAGGGTAAGAACGGTATAGAACAGGCGCCTGCCGAAAACGCTCAAGCGGCGCAAGCGCTGGGCCGCATCGTGCTGCAAGGCACTGTCTCGAAAGCGCGCGGGGACCTGCATCATGGTTTCGGCCAATCGGGCGCGGTAACGGCGTATACCCTGCCACACGCTACGCAGGCGACTCGCCACGGCGGTCAAACCACGCGCCAATCGGCCTGGATTGCGAGGTGAGGGTACGCGTCTGAGCAGTAACCACAGGCACTGGATCAACAGGCGCAGCGGGTCGCCCAACGTGGGCCGTTTGCCGACGAACTGCGGAAACAGTCGCTGACGCTCAGCCAGCAACGCTTGCCAGGCAGGCGACTCAAGGCGCAGGAACAGATATGCCAGCCATACGCCCAGGGTGAACAGCAGTGCGACGGGGCGATGAGCGCCCCGAGCGGTGAAGTAGTCGTAGGCCGAAAGAGGCGTCAGATTCACGCTTGCCGCCTCGCCAGGCAACGCACCGCCAGGCTCTGCACATCACGGGATGCCAGGCTCTGCGGTGCATAGTGGCCCACCGGCGCCTTGCAGGCGAAGGCTTCGACGAAAGCTTCGTCCCGGTGCACCAACTGCATCGGCAAACGGTTGCGGAACAGGTCACGCCAAACCATCAATACATCGCTCTGCAGGCTGCTCGCGGGGTCGAAGCGATTGACCATGAGCAGGTCGTAGCGCTCGACCTGCTGGCGACCGAGCAGGACGTGGCTTGCCATCTCGGCCTCGGCCACCAAGATTCGCATGTCCGTCTCGAAACCACGGGTGGTCTCGGCACTGACAGGATGGGGAAGGTCGAACAACAGCCAGTCGAAATGCTTGCTCAGCACGGCCTGTCGCAGACGCCAACGCTCAGCCGTGTCGTAACCCTCGAGGCCCCTGAGCTGGCTGTGGCCAACGTCGCCAAAGGGGATCAGGCACAGTCTATCGAGCACTTCGTACAGAGGCTCTTCGACGGGCCGCCCTTGCAGTTCGGCAAGTGCCCAACCGTCTTGCTGGTCCAGTGGCAGGTTGAAATGCAGGCCCAGCAGATTATCCGGGCTCAGATCGACCAACAGCACGCGCTCGCCCAATTCGCGCAGGGCATAACCCAGCGCTGCAAGCACAGCACTGCGGCCGAGGCCACCACGCAAACCGTGCATCGCCAGGCTGATCATGGCACGACTGCCTCAGGCTGCACTGTACGATCGCGATCATGCCGGGCCTGCTCCTGGCGAGCCCGGCAGCTTTCACCCAGCAATGGCCAGCGCTGCAATGCCTGCTGCACACCCACCATCATGGAGATGTCCTGGTAACTCAGGGTAGACATGTCCAGAAACTGACGAAGCTGAGCGATGTCGTCACTGCGATCGGATGGGTCAGCTTTACCAGCCATCACGGGCTCTCCTTGGGAATGGGCTGCCAATCCGGCTGGCCTTGCAAGCGCATGTAGGTATGGCCCTGGAAGTTCAGGACCTGGGCACCGGAGGTTTCCGAAACAAGCTCGGTGGTCGGCAGGTCTGTCAGCAAGCTTGGCAAGTCCAGGGTTTGGCCAGCCCCGAGGCCTGCGTACACGCGCGACACCAGCTCGGACAAGGCCAGGAAGCTGGTCGGCGAACTGACCTTGAGCGGCTCGCTACGAGCAGGCTGGCCCATGCCGATGAACTTGAGGCCGACCGGTACGTGGGTGATCGATGGCGTTGGAATCTCACGCATACCGGACAACTGCATGCGGTCGCCGTGCAAGGCGGCGCCGTGTTCCGGGACGATGGCCACCACCACCCGACGGCCGCTGCCTTCGAGCTCATCGAAGAACTTGCCAAGGTCCGAGAACAGGCGATTGGCCCGCGTGGCATAGTCAGCCGGGCGTGTACCGCCGTCGGCCGTCACCATGCGGTTGCCGTCATGCAGGCTGATGGTGTTGTAGAACAGCGAGACATGCTGCTCTCCCGAGGCCTTGCGCTTGCCCCACCATCCGCTCAGGACATCCAGGTCGCCAGCGATCGGCGAGCCGTCGAAGCTGACCAGCGCCCTTGGAAAATCGCCGGTGCTGAAACCAGGTTGGGGCATGTGCTGGCTAGTGATGTCGCCAATGAAATTGTCGAAACGGCCGCTGTGGTTGAGCAAGGTCTGGCTCTGGAAGCCCAGCCTGGAGAGGTTCTGGAACAACAGACACTGGTCGGGAGCCGGCTGGTACAGGCCGGCATGGGACGACTGCCCGCAACTGGCCCTGAGCACACGAATGGCGGCGGGGCCGCTGTAGGAAGTGGCCGAGTTGAATTGATCGAAGATCACGTCCATCCGGGAGAACAACGGGTTGTCATGCAGGCCGACGGCCGAGAGGTCGTCCCACGCCAACGAGCAGACGTTGATCACCAGTAAGTCGAACGGCTGCTCATCCTCTTTCACAGCGGGGAATGAGGTCACCCGCTGGCGCTCGCTGGCAAAGAAGCGGTCGAGCCAGGCATTGAGGGTCGCATTGTCAGCCACCGCCGCCGTGGGCGCACTGGCAGCCGCCGTGGTGGTTCCCGCAAGGGTCGGTGAGCTGCTCACGACGTTCAGCGATGGCAGGCCGCCGACGGCCAGCCACGCGAGCCCGACCAGGCTCAGGGTGCTCAGGCGCAACCAGTGGCGCAGGAACAGGTAGCCCACCAACAGCAATACCAGTGCACCGATCAGGTTCCAATTGATGAACCTTGCCATCAGCTCCAGCAGGTAGCTCCAGGAAAAGTCGAGTACCCCCGGTTGCTCCAGCAGACGGCGGAACGGCGGCAGCCAAGTGTCGTGATAAAACAACGCTGCACCCAGCGGGATCGCGACGACCTGCCGACCGATTCGCAGCCACTTTCCCGGCAACGGTACCAACAGCAGTGCCGCGAACAGCAGGTTCGGCAATGCCTGGAAGTCGAGCATGCCAAGCGCGACCAACAGGAACTTGGCCAGGAAATACAGGTTCCAGGCACCCAGGCCGCGCCAGCCTGCGGGTACCGATGCGGTGAGTGTCGAACTAGTCATGTTCAGGATCCTGGCGCACGACTCGGCGGCGCACACCGACCGGTCGCAAGTGGCGGGGGCGCAAATGACGGCGCAGCCAGCCCAGCGCCAGGGTGCGAACACGCATCACGAACAGAACCAGCAGCAGGGTCATCAGTGCGCTGAGGCCAATGACCTGCAGCAATTGCGCAAAATTCATACTGCCCCCCACTGACGCAGGGCGATCTGACGAGGCGCCAGGGCCGCCCTTTTCTGCGCCGATGGCAAGGCGACCGATTCGGCCAGCGGAGGCTTCGGCATGGTTTCGTCGAGAAATGCCGGGGTGGCCAGGTTGTCCAGACCCACCAACACATCCTGACTGATGAAGAGCTCTTTCCAGGACAGCTGGAAGATATGATCCAGCGCCTGTTCAACACCTTCCGAGCGGCATGCGAACAGGAACAGGAACAGCACATCGCCCACGACACAGGCTATGTCGCCATCGCGGCGGAACACCGTGCGCGAACACGCCTGCAAGGGACTCAAGCCGGGCGCTGGGCGCAGCACCAACAACTGGTGGACGATTTCACCATTGCGCACGCCATGCCACATCTGTTGCACCGCCTCGGCGAAGGTACGGGGCGCAACCAAACCACACACGGGGAGCGGGCGGAGGCGCGCAAGCAAGGCATCGAAATCGGTTGGCAAGCTGCGGCGCCAGACATAGCCCTGGATGCTGTCGACCATGGTGAGGAAGCGCGAAAGGCTGGCACCGAACGGCACGATCTGCGTGGCGCCACAGGCCAGCAGCAACTGTTCGTCCTGATAGCGCAGTGTGGGGGCCATCTCGCGCACGACCAGTTTCAGGGCATTACCGCGCAACTGGCGCAGGGTATGCAGCTGACGGGCCAGGACATCGAGACGCTGCCCAGCGTCCATGGCGAAGATCACGGTGGCCGAGATGGCGCGACTGGCTTTGGCGCCAAGCTCGCTGATACTGTCGAACACTTCCCAATGCTCGGAGAACGCGGGCGCACCTTCCAGCACCTCGCGCTGGGCCAGGCAGAGTATTTCATCGCCGCCGGTATCAGGCAGCGATTGCAGGGTACCGGCAACCGCGAAGCCCCCTTCCTGGCGCGCCAGCTCGACGTCCTGCGTACCCGTCACGCCGAGCATGTTGCTCCAGAAATGCTGCAGGTACCGCACGCCGCCTTTGCCACGGTAAACCTGTGCCAGCCCGTCGATAGCCTGGTTGAACGCGCGAAGCCGTTCCACCAGCCAGACGCTTTGCCCCGTGCTGACGACCAGCAGCAATGCGCCATCCTTGAGGGCAGCCTGGCGTAGCGCATGGCACCAGCGCTCGACCTTGCTACCCTCCCACACGTCGGTGGGTACCAGGGCCAGGATAACGCGTCCGGGGATATCGATACGGGGCAGGTCATCGAGCAGGCGCAAGGTAGCCTGGCCTTCGGCCTCGTACAGTGCCAGCTCCGCTGGACCGCGAGCCGCATCCAGCCCATCCAGTACCTCACGCACACCACGCCCGTCACCGATCAGAGCCGCCCGACCCTGATCGGACATGCCCTCGATGACTTGCCGGCATAGTGTGGTGGCGTCTTCTGCGGTGTCACAGGCCAACCAATACAGGCCTTGCTCATGAAACTGACTATGCTCGGCACCTAATCCGGGAATAGCCAACAACGGAATGCTTTTCGTCAAAACTCTGACTCTGAATTCTAGATGAAGCTATTTCGAGGGTTAGAGCCGCACACGAGCAACTGCGGCTTAATGACGAAAAGGAGGCGTCAAAAAAACGACATATGCGAAGGCAGGCTTGGTTTAGGACGTCAATTCTACAGCACTTCGGAAAAGTAGTGTCAACATGATATGTAACGACGCGGGCGCACACGTTTGCCGAACGATTTGTGTGACCAAGGTCAAATTTCGCCGGTAATTCCAGATCTCGCCAGCCGCCCGCAAACGCATTCCGCCGACGCTTGCACAGCGCCTAACGCTCCCGCAGCGCCTCGGTCTGCGCCTTGATGATCGGCTTGAGCAGGTAACTCATGATGGTTTTCTTGCCGGTCTTGATATCGACCGTGGCTACCATGCCAGGGATGATCAGCAGCGGATTATCGTCGCTGCCGAGGTGACTGCGCTCGGTGCGCAGACGAATGGGATAGTAAGTGGTCTTCTTGTCCTCATCGAGGATGGTATCGGCGCCTATTTGTTCGAGCTTGGCTTCCAGGCCGCCATAGATGGTGAAGTCATAGGCCGTGAACTTGACCATGGCTTCCTGGCCCGGGTGCAGGAAGGCGATGTCCTTGGGCAGGATCTTGGCCTCGATGACCAGGGAGTCGTCCAGCGGCACCACTTCCATGATGTCGCTGCCCGGCTGGATCACGCCGCCGATCGTATTGACCAGCAACTGCTTGACGATGCCACGCACCGGCGAGGTGACCACGGTGCGGTTGACTCGATCGTCGAGCGCCTTGGTGGTAGCGGTGGCTTTGTTCAGTTCGGTCCGGGCTTCATTGAGTTGGGTCAGGGCATCACTGCGGAACTTGCCGCGCGTTTCCTCGATCTTGCTCTGGATCTCCTTCACCGCCGCCTCGGCGCGGGGAATGGCAAGGGCCGTAGCATCGACCTCGCCGCGGGTTTCTACCTCGGAACGACGCAGGCGCAGGATCTCGACCTGGGAGATCGCGCCTTTGGCCACCAGTGGCTCGGACATGCTGATTTCCTGACGCAGCAGCTGCAGGCTTCTGGCGTACTGGTCGTGCTTGGACTGGAACTCGCGCAGCTCTTGCTGGCGCTGCACCAACTGTTGCTGCAAGCCCCCCACCTCATCGCTTAGCTGCTGACGTCGGCTCTGGTACAGCGACTCTTCGCTCGCGGCCTGGCTGGGCGCTGCGTCGCGCAGTTTCTGGTCGATGTTCAGAGGCGTGCCTTCAACCTCGGCGCTCAGGCGTTCGACACGCAGGGCCATGGCCACGCGATCGGCCTCGGTTTCGCCCTTGTTCGACGCGAAGCGGGTTTCGTCCAGGCGTAACAGTGGCTCGCCCACTTCGACGATCTCCCCTTCCTTGGCGAAGATTTCGGCGACGATACCTCCTTCGAGGTTCTGGATTTTCTGCACCCTGGACGACGGAATCGCCTTGCCCTCGCCCCGCGTCACTTCGTCGATGGGCGCGAAGCTGGCCCAGACGATGAGGAAAATGAAGAAGGTGATCACCCCCCAGATGGTCATGCGCACCACCCGCGGGGCATCTTCGATCAGCGCCTTGTTGACCTCGGGCAGCGGCTGCCCACGGAGCGAATCCGAGCCTTTGAAGTAACGCCGCAGGTGGTCCTTGAGGTGACCGATATCGAGCCTAAGCGACACTGATCTGCCCCTTCTTCAGCGCATCCATGACGGCGGTTTTCGGACCGTCTGCAACCACTTGGCCACGGTCGATGACCACCAGCCGGTCGACCAGCGACAGCAGCGAAGCGCGGTGGGTCACCAGCACCACAGTCTTGGTTTCGATGACCGCCTGCAGGCGCTGCTTGAGGCGCTCTTCGCCGGTGTTGTCCATGGACGCGGTCGGTTCGTCGAGCAACAGGATCTGCGGGTTGAGCAGCAGTGCCCGGCCCAGGGCGACGTTCTGGCGCTGGCCGCCGGAAAGGTTCTGCCCGCGCTCGCCAACCTGCAGCTCGTAGCCATCGGGGTGCAGGCGGGCGAACTCATGCACGCCGGACAGCTCGGCGGCCTGCAGGATCATCTCGTCTTCGATGTAGCGGGCACCACTGACCAGGTTATCGCGAAGGGTGCCGGCCAGCAGTTGGATATCCTGGGGCACGTAGCCGATGTTGTGGCGCAGTTCGCTGACGTCGATCTGGCGAATGTCCACCCCGTCGACCAACAGCGAACCGTTGGAAGCTTCGTACAGGCCGACGATGAGTTTGGCCAGCGAGCTCTTGCCCGAGCCGCTGCGTCCGATGATGCCCACCTTCTCCCCTGGGCGAATGGTAAGGCTGACGTTCTTCAGTGCCTGGTTCTGCTGGTTGGGGTAGGTGAAATCAACACCACGGAACTCGATGGCGCCTTGCAGCACCTGGCGCCTGAGCGGACGCTCTTCGAAATTGCGCTCCTGAGGCAGCTCCATCATCTGGTCGGTGGCAGCCATGGTCACCTTCGCCTGCTGGTAGCGCGCCAGCAGCCCGTTAAGCTGGCCCAGCGGTCCGAGCGCACGGCCGCTGAGCATATAGCAGGCTACCAGGCCACCCATGCTGAGGCTGCCGTCGATGATGAGGTAGACGCCGACGCAGATCATCGCGACCCCGGCCAGTTGCTGGATCAACAGGGTGATGTTCATGGCCAGACCCGACAGCACCTTGACCCGTAGCTCCAGGCGGCTGAGGGTGCCGAGGGTCTGCTCCCACATGTACTGACGTTCGCTTTCGGCGTTGTTGACCTTGACCGCGTCAAGGCCCGCCAAGGTCTCGATCAGGCTCGACTGACGCTCGGAGGCCAGTGCCATGGTCTTTTCCATGGTTGCCATCAAGGGCTTCTGCAAGGCGTAGCCGATACCCAGGGCCAACGGGAAGGCCAGGACGGGAATCCATACCAGGTGCCCCCCGATGATCGCGATCACCATGAGGATGATCAGGGTGAACGGCAGGTCGATCAGGCTGGTGAGCGTCAACGAGGCCAGGAAGTCGCGCAGCCCTTGGAATTCGTGGATGTTCTGCGCGTAACTGCCGACCCGCGCCGGGCGATACTTCATCGCCATGCCGACGATGCGCTCGAACAGCGTCGCCGAAATGATCAGGTCGGTCTTCTTGCCAGCCAGGTCCAGGCACAGGCTGCGCAATCCCTTGAGGATAAGGTCGAAGACATAGGCCCCGGTGATGCCCACCGCCAATACCCAGAGGGTGGAGGTGGCCTGGTTGGGTACGACTCGGTCGTACACGTTCATCACGAACAGTGGTGCGGCCAAAGCGATCAGGTTAATGACCAGGCTGGCGGCGATGGCGTCGATGTAAAGCCATTTGCTGCGCAGCAGCGTATCGCGGAACCAGGAGCGGGCTCGTGGGATGAGGTTGCCGTGGTTGACATCGAACTTGTGCTGCGGCTGGGCGAAGAACACACGGCCACTGTAATCACTAAGCAATGCTTCGCGGCTGACCAGGACCTCGCCACCGTCGCTCTCGCTGAGCAGCAGGCGTGCCGTGTCGGCGTTTTCCCAGCCCAGCAGAACAGCGGCGCGGCCCTCCTTGAGCAACAATATGGCGGGCATGGCGATACTGGGAATCTGCTCCAACCTGCGCTGCAGCAAGCGCCCCTGCAACCCGGCGCGGGCTGCGGCACGGGGTAGCAACTCGGGGGACAGGCGCTGGGCAGGCAGTGGCAATCCGGTGGTCAGCATCACCCGACTGGCGGGCTTTTGATGCAACACACACAAGGTCAGCAGACAGTCCAGCAGGGGATCGTCGTGCTGACTACGCGGATCGTGACTGAGTTGGACTCGACCGACTTCGGATTCCACGTGGCGCTCTCTTCCTTGGTGGTTGAGGGTAACAATCCGTCAACCATGGCCCGATGTTCTTTCAGGTGACGCCTTGGCAACCCAAAGGTTCATGCGTGCATTGAGTATTTCGTACAGGCGCATGTTGCCAGGCAACACTACTTCAAAGACTAACGCCTGGCGCCATGGGCGCAAGCCAAAAGTTACATATAAATCGCCCACACAGCGCTATGACAAAAGGTATCGCCGCCCTTGAGATACAGCGCACCAACCCGGGTGCGGGTCAGGAAGTCGTTACTAAATGATCACCAAGCCCAAGAGCTCACATTCCAACTAATACAAAAGTAAGAGTTGGCAACAAGCGAATTAACGATATGACATTAGATTGCCCAAGTCCTGCGATGAGACTGGGGAGTCAATAGTTCGCCACGTTCCGCCGTTTGAACGGGAAAGACTTCGACACATTGATAATTAAACACTAACTGCATTTCGCCGCACCTTCGACATCGGCTGATTTCACCCATCGGTCGGTCATGGAAGACACGCATCGGGATTATCGGGAGAGCCCTATGAGCACTGTGGTTGCCATCGTCAAAAGCATAGTTGGCCAAGTCATCGCGGTATCCCCAGAAGGCATCCGACGCCTGCTGATCGAAGGTGACCGCCTGTATGCGGGTGAGCAAGTGCTGACCGGGCCGGGTGGCGCCGTCACCTTGCAGCTGGCCGATGGTCGCTACGTGGACTTGGGGCGTGACAGCCAATGGAGCGCCGAAACGCCAGACAGCAGCACCGATTTGAGCCAGGCAACGGCGCAGGCAGCACCCTCGGTCGAACAGTTGCAGCAGGCGATCCAGGCTGGTGTCGACCCGACCACTGCGTTGGAGGCAACCGCTGCCGGGCCAAGCGCCGCGGGCGGTAGCGGCGCTCTCGGTGGCGGACACAGCTTCGTGCTGCTGGAGGCAACTGCGGGCGCAGTCGCACCCACCGTGGGTTATACCACCGGCCCCTTGGACTTCAGCGACGCGCTGAGCCTCGAGCAGTTCGCAGGGTTACAGGCTTCGAATACGACGACGCCTTCCGATCCAGTTGTTGCGGGCACGGCCGTAGTCTTGAGCGCCACTCCTTCGATCAGCGAGGCTGGGGGTTCGATCGTCTATGTCGCCACTGTCGGCCAGGCACCGCTCAGCGACCTCACAGTGACCCTGTCCAATGGCGCGGTCATCGTCATTGCCGCCGGGCAAACCAGCGGCTCGGTGAGCGTAGCGGTTCCTGCCAACGATACGGTTTATGTCGATGACCACGCGGTGTCGGCGAGCATCAGCGGGACCCGCGGAGGTGGCCAGCCGGTCAGCATCGATGGCACCCCCGCCACCACGCGCGTGGTCGATACGGTGGACACCACCACCGCGACCCTCACTGCCAGCCCGGCGGTCACCGAGGGAGGGACTGTCACTTATACCGCAACCTTGAGCAACCCCGCGCAGACGGCCGTGACACTGACGCTGTCCAACGGCCAAGTCATCACTATCGGGGCTGGACAGACCAGTGGCAGCGTAACGCTGCAGACCGCCAACGATGTGTACAAGGGCGGCACGACGCTCAGTGCCAGCCTCACCTCGGCGAGCGGAGGCAACTTCGAACACCTGGAGGTCAATCCGGCCCCTGCCCTGACAGTCGTCAACGACTCGACCGACGACAGCACGGTTACTCTTACTGCGACACCATCGGTGAGCGAGCACGGCACCATCGTCTACACGGCGAGTCTTTCGGCGCCTGTGACGGGTAGTCCGGTGGTGGTCACGCTCGCCAACGGGCAAGCCATCACTGTCCCGGTTGGCCAAAGCAGCGGCACGATCAGCGTGCCGGTGGGCAACGATGTGTATCAATCGCAGGGGCAAGTCACCAACAGCATCACTGGCGTGAGCGGCGGTAGCTACGAGAACCTCGTCGCCAATCCAACGCCAGTGAGCACCACGGTCACCGATGTGCAGGACACGACCACGGTTACCCTAAGCGCAACCCCAAACGTTGCCGAAGGTGGCCAGATCATCTACACCGCGACCCTCAGCAACCCCGGCCAGTCCGCGGTCACCGTCACCCTGAGCAATGGCGTTAGCATCGTCATCGCGGCCAACCAGACCTCAGGCAGTGTCAGCGTGCCGGCGCCGAGCGATGATCGCTATATCGATGCCGGGGTCGTCAGTTCGCGCATCACCAGCGCCACGGGCGGCGACTTCGAGAACCTCACCATCAACGGCACACCTGCGGTGACGACCGTTACTGATACCCGGGATACATCGACAGTGACCCTGACCGCCACCCCATTTGTGGCCGAAAGCGGCACGATCGTCTACACCGCCACGGTCGATGCGCCAGTGACGGGCTCACCGGTCGTGGTGACTCTCGCCAACGGCCAGACCATCACCATCCCGGTCGGGCAAAGCTCCGGCACGGCCACCGGCGCCGTGAGCAACGACGTCTACCAAGGGCAGGCACCGGTCAGCAACAGCATCACCGGGGTGAGCGGGGGTAACTACGAGAACCTGGTCGCCAATCCGACGCCGGTGAGCACCACCGTCACCGATGTTCAAGACACCACCACGGTCACCCTGACCGCCACGCCATCGGTGGCCGAGGGTGGCACGATTATTTACACCGCGTGTGTTGGTGCACCGGTCACCGGTAGTCCGGTGGTGGTCACCCTGGCCAACGGCCAGACCATCACCATCCCAGTCGGCCAAAGCTCCGGCACGGCCACCGGTGCTGTGAGCAACGACGTCTACCAAGGGCACGCACCAGTCACCAACAGCATCACCAGCGTTTCCGGGGGCAATTACGAGAATCTGGTCGCCAATCCG